>JBHLPW010000008.1:18496-97693 GCA_048939015.1 Promethearchaeota archaeon | reverse complement strand
CTTGAACCGATAGATTGGCTAATGATTTTGATTACTACTATTGTGATCCTCATCTTCACAGAATTATATGAAAAACTAGTATTTAATCGCGAAATCAATGATTTGCTAAATGATATCAAAATAAAGAAAAATTGTTAAAAAATAATAAAAAACTATATTCCTATTACTTTTAAATGAAAAAAGTGTAATCAAACAATGATTTCTTATTATAAGATTGGTTTATAGACAATATAGTGATCAAATATGAGTAGAATTCAAATTAAAAAGGGAGATATTCTCAAGATTTATACTGATGGTGCGGCGAGAGGTAATCCTGGTCCTGCTGCCTATGCCTTTCTGTTTGTTCATAATGATACCATAATCCACCAAGGTTCGGGGTATATAGGTACTGCCACCAATAACACCGCAGAGTATCAAGCAATAATTAACGCATTAAAAGCAGCTGAGAAGTTCCATAGAGGTCACATTCAAGTGTTCTCAGACAGTAATTTAGCTGTCCAGCAAATTAATCGAAAGTGGAAGATCAATTACCCTCATCTTTCAGAAATGTGTAGTGAAGTGTACCAGCTCTGTAATAAATATGAAAAGGTTGAAATCTTTCATGTAGACCGAAAAAATCCATACATCCAAAAGTGTGATGAGTTATGTAACTCCCAATTGGATAAAGACGGCTTTTTTTGATCAAATTTCGTAATGGATAATTGATCTTTAATTTCCTTTATACTTTTTTAGTGTGATATAACAGTTATTATTAGAATTCCACCTAATTACACAATGGTAATATTATTACATTATAATTAATTTCAATATTTTAAACAAAAATGTAATTTCTTAATCTAATAATGAAAAAGAAACATAAAGTGATATATAATGGAAAATTTTATCAATTTACATCCGGCAATAGAGGTTTTAACTTTTCAAAATTGAACGTGAAGTCTATTTCCGAATTGAAAGGATTGAGTGAATGTACTGAACTTGAAGAATTAGAACTTAGTAACAATAAAATTAATGAAATAACGGATTTAGAATCTCTTACTAACCTTAGGACTCTTGATTTGAGTTATAACAATATTACAGAAATCAAGGGAATTGAACACCTTGAAAATCTCTGTTCGCTAAATCTGAGATATAATCAAATTAATGAGATAAAAAATCTTGATGGTCTAAAAAAATTGGAAAGTCTTGATATTTCAGAAAATAACATCTCAAAAATCCTTGGACTGGAGGAATTACATAATCTCAGATTATTAGACCTTTCTAAAAATAAAATAAAAAAAATAGAAAACTTAAATCACTTGTCGAATCTAACGAACCTATACTTATCGGATAACGAGATAAATAAAATTGAAAATATTGATCATTTATGCAATCTAAATAAGCTATATTTGCGGAATAACAAGATTGAGCGTATTGAAAACTTAGATCAGCTAAACAATTTAGAAACTCTGAACTTGGATTTGAACCAACAAATCTCAAAAATACAAAACCTCCAATACCTTTCCAAACTAAAGACTTTACAGCTGGGAGGTACATCCATCGAGAGGATTGAGGGGCTTGAAGCGCTTATTTCATTAGAACGGTTGGGAATTGGAAGTATTGTAAAAAAATACCTCGATATTGAAGGATTGGCAAATTTAATAAATTTAAAAGAACTTGAAATTCATAAATTTTATCTATGGAATGAGAGTCCCCACTATCAGTTATGGTATAAGTGCCCCATCCAAGCCTTTAGGTTCATTAGTATGATAAAGAAGAATGATTACAAGAACATAAAAGATTGGAAAGACCTTTTTATCAATTTTCCGGGAAACATGGTTGATTTTCTATGCAATAATAATTCAGATTACCAGATGGAATGGCTTTATAACCAATGCTCAACGAAAATAATAGATGTTGCAGAAGAAATTTTAAACGAAACCGAGTTTGAAGAGGTGCGAATGAAAAAAGAGGATGAATGGAAGGAGACATTAAAAGTTATCCAAGAGTGCCTTTTTAAACCAGCAAAAGTACCAATAAATTGGATTAGTATGCGAAATAAAGCTTCAGAGACAGAAGGAGATCGTGTTTTTTGCGTGTATTTCAAGCGTCCCGATTGTCAACTTAATAATGCCGACATGGCTGAGCTTATCGAGGATATTAATAAATGGGGCGTAATTCATCCTTCTTTCATTGGTTCCCATAGTCCGATGAATATAGAAACCTCTGAAGGGCAATTATGGGACTTTAAGTATGATCCAACTCTTTCTAGCAGGGGTTCGATATATATTAAACTTGAACCCTCGGACGACTTCAAGAAATTTTTTAAAACTGAAATGTTACACATGGGAAAAATCAAGCTGAAATTAAGGTTGTTTAATTATTTTGAGGAAGGTCCACTTGACGCGAATGGAATACCATTAGGGACTAATTTCATGATTTTCAGCATCCCTTTTAGCTGGGAAAAATGGCTCGAGTACCCCTTAAAGGACATTATTCAAGATAAAAATGATTACTGCGGATTTTTCAGAACAAGAGCATGTCAGATATTTGAGAAAAAATATGAAAAACTTTTAAATAATCTAAAACTGGCAGTAGGTGAAGAGATTGGTACGGGGTTTTATGTCAAAAAAAGTAAGACAAGCAAAATTACATTCACAGATATCTTTTTTGGGAAGGACTATAATAGTTTATTATGATTCCAGGCTAATTTAGTTTTTTAGTTTTTAATATATTTCGAACATTTTAGTTCTTATATAATAAATATTTTATTTCTTCAGTCATAAACAGATGTAATCTAATAAGAACTAACCATTTAGTAATAATGAAAGAATATAGTAATCATTTTTCTATGTAATGTTAAGAGGTAAAAAAATATACTTTGACAACGTTGTTACGACGGTTTTTATGGATGGACATGAAGTTATTACTACTCAAGATTTGAATAAAAGAGGGGTATCTTAATTGATCCTTAGTTCCAAGCGTTAAGCTGGAATATCTTTGATGTCAACGAGATCTCAAGAAGAAATAAAGGTTGATCGTACTATAGTTGGCAGTAATATATTCAACTTGTGTATTGATGATTTTATATTTGAGGATAAGTCTAAATTATAACATATATAATCTGATATTATAACTAATCTGAGACTATCTAAATCTAAGGAGTTGGTAAGTATAGATTCAAGGAAATGTAATATAATGGCTAAAATTTTAATTTTGATTTTCGGTACTCTAAGTTTTATTTTAGGATTTGGAAGGTTAGGAATTTCAGGAGTAGTTTCTAATCCCACAGAAATCTTAACCCATAATTTTTACCTTGGTGTAATCCCTTTTCCATCTCGTATTAGTGGCTCGGGGTATGGGATTGGGTATAATTTTATCATCTTTTACCTATTTATCATAATTTATATTGTTGGATTTATACTAAACTTTGGGTATTTCAAAAGACAAAAACGATCTAAACTAAGAGACAACTTGGATTTGATTAGTATCATCTTAATGTCCATTGGTTTAGTTGGGAGCGTTATCTCTCCAATTTTAACATTACTTAGATTTGAAATCCCCCCAACGACTATTACATCTTTTTCATTTAATTTGATATTCTTAAGTGGTTTTTATATGGCTATTATTACTATTCTTCTTATCTTAGTAGAATATGTCTTCTTGGAAAAAACAAGATTTTTCAAAAATGACTAAACTGTAACGAAATGACAGTTAGATGAGGAAATTTATAGTTTTTCATGTTTATTAGAAAATCTAAAATTCTCCATCCTTCACATTTTTAAGGCTGAATTTATTTGTCCCACTTAGAGTGCCTTTAGATAAAAAACGTCTATTGTCGCTGTGTGAGAGAATTGCCGCTCTAAAGTCCCAAAATCTAAATGAAGAGGATACCAGGGGCATCCTAATTGATCCCATGTTGCAGGAGTTAGGCTGGAATATCTTTGATGTAAACGAGATCTCACGAAATAGCAAAACAACCAGCGGGAAGTTTATAGATTATATTCTCAAGTTTAATGGGACGCAAATTTATCTGGAGGCAAAACCTTTAAGCAGCAAATTAACGCAGAAATTTCAAGTTCAAGCCACTAATTATGCGTATGAGGATAATATTACGTTTTGTGTATTAACGAATGGTAATCGGTATCAAATATTTGAAACCTTCAAAAGGGGAACGGTTTCAGAACGGTTAATCATAGATATCTCTTTGGATGATGAAAAAATATCGCTTGATAAAAAAGTAGAATGTTTAACCTTCATTTCAAAGGAGAGTATAAAGAATGGAGATCTTGAATCTTTTCATAGAAATTTAAATGGCCAAAATGAATTATTGACCAAAATAGACGGAACTGATAAACCTTTGGAATTTAAAGTGTTTATATTAACTTTAAGAGAAAAGATCCTTGCTTTAGGGAAGGATATTACAGAAGTATATTATCATCAACATTGTGCTATTGGATTTAAACAAGACACAGAATTTGCCTCAATGAAGATTAGATCAAAAAACAACGAAATCATATTATTTCTAAGGTTTGGAGAATTTGAACCAAATCTCGAAAAGTTCGAACAATTTCAAATAGAACGGCTCCCCAACAAATTAAATCTAGCAAATAATATTTATAAAGTTGTTATAACCAGAAAGGAGCAAATTGAAGAAATAAATACTTTAATAAAACTATGCTATGATTTAAGAAAAAAAAGAGTTTAGATTAAATTAAGTATAACATCTAATTCACTTATCAAACCGAGTTCTTCGAGTTTTTCTCGTGTAGGGATGCCCGTTTTACTCCAGCCCCTCTCATCGTAATAGTCATCAAGCATATCATCTAACATTTCTCGTGTCACACTGACTTTTTCTCCCACGTATTCTTTAAACCGAGGTATTTCTAACCACTGGTCAGGAATTTTGTCTCTTGTAGCGTGACCCTCTCTAATGTTTGCCAACTTCATCAGGTTGTAAATTCTTTCACCTGCCCTTAGAATTTCTTGTTTAGATAACTCGATTCCAGTCGCGGTAGAATATAGATCGGGATAGAGACCAGCATAATAAAATCTATTAATTTGGGCGCGTGCGCAGATTCCCAATGATGCGAGTACCATGAAGTTATCATAAGAGTATTTTATGAGCCTTCCCACTCGTAATTCCGTCATGTTCGGGAGTATTTTTTCCATGGCATCGTCGGGGACACCGAATTTCTGCATCAAGCGAGGGAATCTATCTAATGGTCGGTGTGCAAAATATGTCGGTGATCCTCCAGGGGCGGCATGAGGGCCTCGAAGTCCGATCATTTGACCGAATTCCATCGTTCCCATGAGTTTCCACGGTAACGGACCCCTGGGACTGATATATGTGGACAAATTCCTGCTCGTTGCTGGAGAGAACTTTCGCGTTTCCTCACCAAACTCTTCAACGATGGCACTAATCCCTTCCGCAAAAATATCTCCCAGTTCTTCCCTGTATGCGATTTTTTGCATCCATTCTGCCACATTTTCATATGTATATTCGAAGTTAACGTTCGGATAATCATCCAAAAAACCTTTTTTATGTAATTTTTTAGCAAACTCCAATATGGCAAAAAATTCACACGCATCTATTCCGTAATCATCTAACATTCCCAGAATTTTCACACACTCTTTATAATCCCTGAATCCATAATAATTTACGATAAAGGAATTCACTGCTGAACTACAGACGGTTTTATAACCTTTATATTTCCCAGTTTTGATTTCAAGCATGTCTTTGTCACCAATTGGACATCCAATACACGCCATTCTCGCTTTAAAGAGCTTGTCCTGATATACATCTTTAGGTAAGAAGGGTAAGCTCATTAACAAGCCAAATTTCTGCCATTCCCGAAGTAACGGATAGTTTCGAATCCTACTATAAAGATCATCACATATCTTCTTGAAGCGTTTCTTATGAACAACTGCCACGCCTTTTGTACCCTTTGAGATGACCGCTTTCAAATTCTTTGACCCAAGTACAGCAGCCACACCACCCCTACCAAAAGACGATCCTTGATCGACAAACGCCATAGAATATTTCACGAGGCTCTCTCCAGCCTGTCCTATGCTAATAACTCCCGTTGAGTTCCCAAATTCATCACGTAATTTCTGGGTCGTTTCATCTATGCCTTTCCCCCAGAGCGAAGTCGCATCGCAGAGCTCGATGTCATTATCAAAAATTTTGAGAAACACAGGGTTCTCAGAAGCACCCCGAATCACGACATGATCGAACCCTGAATTTTTGAGCATGCATCCAAATCGCATGCCTCCCCCACCACACCAACCTATTCTATTGTTAATTGGTAATTTGGTCGTGGCAAAAATTCGTGATACTCCAGGAGCAAATGTTCCTACCAATACGCCCGTACCCAATATCAAGATGTTTTCTGGCGACAGGGGATCAACCCCCGGTTCCATTAAGTCGTACATAAGTTTCGTATTGTAACCTAAGCCACCTAAGAAATTTGTGGCGGCATCCAGGTTTATCTTTTCTTTTTTAAATTTCCTTTCAGTTAAATCTACATGTAATATTTCTCCACTATAGCCTCCAATGTCCATTTAATCCTCCTCCTTGAGTTTTAGACACCCGTAAAAACAATACCTTGCGCAGATCCCACAATTGGTACATTCTTTAGTGAATTCAATCTTGCTTCCCTCGGGGGACCATTCAACGAGGATTCTCGCCGCGGATGGATTAAATCTATCGGTAAAAGTAAAAGAACATGCCAGTTGACAGGTTAAACATCCAACACATTTTTTTGGAAAGATTTCCAGCTTCTCAGTTATTGAAATCTCACTCTCACCTTAAAATTAAAGATAAAAAGATTCAGGCATTCTTAATTTAGTATTTTTTTTTGAAGTTAATATAGCTTTCCTCATAGCATGTAATTTTTATTTTTTTGTTCACAAAGTGAAAGAAATTTTAAATATATTGAAAGAAAATATTTGTTTATGAATGAAAGTCAAGAAATCTCGGAGGAAGTTACAGAGTTTCGTTTATCAAGGAGGAAATTTATACTAAATTTATTAAAATTGATTCCCAAGATGAAAAAAATTCGCAGAAAAGCCGAAGAAATAATTGCAAATATGAAAGATTCTGATTTGAAAATGGATATTCCTGCATCTGAGGAGATTCAGCAAATTTTAGAACAAATTTGTAAACCTCCGCATCGTAGAATTGGAACCGAATATGCTCATGAAATCGAAGATTTTTTATTTACTAAGTGTAAAGAATATGGCTTAGACACGGTTAAAAAGGAACGTCTGGAGTTGATAGATTGGAGTGCTAATAATTGGAAACTGATGATTCAAAACGGAAATGAACCGATTGAGATACCATGCTTTTATGTTCTTAATACAGGATTTACAGATAAAAAAGGAATAACCGCTCCTTTAGTGTATGTTGGTACTGGAGCCGAAAAGGATTTTAAAAAGAAAAATGTCAAGGATAAGATAGTTGTTGCTGATATTGAGTTTCCAACCTTACCACTCGGAAAATTAATTAAATTGGCAAAATTGTTTTACGTTTCTGATCCTAACCATGTTATTGATGATGAATATGAACTCATCTTAACATTTGCTTTATCTAATTTTCCTCCCCAGGCTCTTGGAGGAAAGAGAAGGGAGGACTCTGTATACTGGCGTGCATTTGATCGGGGGGCGTTAGGTTTAGTATTAATCTTGCGAGACTACCCCTCAAATGTTAATACTCATTGGGGACCATATGATGGAGCAATGAAACCAATACCTGCATTATATGTAGGGAAATATGATGGTATAAAGGTTAGAGATTTAGTTATAAAAAACAATGTACAAGGAACACTTATCCTTGAAGGAACTAAAGAACCAAGTCACGCACATAACATCTGGGGGATTCTGCCTGGAAAATCAGAGGAAATGATAATGATCTCAACCCATCATGATTCGGCGTTTGAAGGGGCAACGGAAGATGGGACAGGCGTAGCAATGGTTCTAACTCAATTACAGACATGGGCTAAAATTCCACAAGAATTACGACCAAGAAGCCTACTCTTTTGCTTATCGGCAGGTCATCTTTATGGCGGGATAGGTGCAGAAGCATTTGCGCGCAAATATAAGGATACGATATTAAAGGATGTTTTAGTAGATTTAAACTTAGAGCATATGTGTGCAAAGGAAGTCGAAGAGGATACTAAGACTCATAATTTCACATTTACAGATAGTTTAGCCCTTGGAGCGACCTTTATATCGCGGAATGAATATTTGGTTGCTCCAGTTATTAAAGCTTGTCGAGATCATAATATTGAGAAAATGATGTTAATTCCTGACAATTTTTTCGCAACTCCTCCTATAGGAGAAGCGGGTCATTTTAGTACGCAAGCTGATATTGATGTTATTCATTGGATTCGGTCTCCTTATTACTTGTTAACGGCAGAAGATACTCTCGATAAGGTTGATATGGGGCAACTACATTCTACAGCTGAGTGTGTTTCTGATCTAATCGATTCTTTAATGAAAATACCTATTGAGAAACTTAAATCTTCCGCTAAAAAGTAGCTAAATCTTAAAATAATAAAATAATTTATTTAACTATTTCTGGTTTTATAACTTCTCTGGATACTAGCTCGGTAGTAACTTGTTTCCTATTGTCATACCCAAATTTTAAGACCTGAAATCCGATAATGAACGGTATGACGCTTAAAAGGCTTAGAACTAATGCGTATGGTAAACTTCCGCTGAAAGAGAGTAGAATCCCTCCTATTATAGGGCCGATAATCTGTCCTATATTGTCTATTCCAGTTGTGATTCCCATTATTTTGCCCTGATTACGTTTGTCAACAGATCGGCTTGTAAAGCCAGTGATTATTCCTTGCGATGTAGATCCTGCAAAACTTAGGAAGAACAGAAGAATAATCAACTCCCATGCTTGGGTGACAAATGCAAAAAACAGATATGTGATTATATAAGTCCCTAAGCCTATAAGTGCAGTGTTTGGGTCTCCAATTCTATTTCTCAGCCGATTGAACACTAATAGTCTGAATAGTATTTGATATACACCTAAGAGTGTTAATAGAATTCCTACTACGAAAGGTTCGAGACCAAGACGAATTCCAGCGAAAAGGCTGAAGGTTGTCTGAAGAATTCCTCCAGTGATTGCTAGAAATCCATATTGTATAACAAGAATCAAAGTTTTATTATTTTTCCAAATGGATGATGATTTTATAACTATTTCCGGAATTTCTGACAAACCTTCTAGCAATTGAGCACCTTCTAACTTGCTTGGTAGACTTTCCTTCAAATAAATTGATGTATAGACAAGTGAGAATCCAGTCAATAATGTTGCAAGAACTCCAGGTCCTATAAAGCCGTAAGAGGATAATACTCCCCCTATTGCTGGTCCTATTAAGAAAGCTAAGCCGAAAGTTATTCCAATATTAGTCATTTGTTTTGGACGATCTTCAGGAGACACTACATCTCCGATGATCGCTTTTGCTATTGGGAATTGACCACTAAAAACACCATCAGTGATTCTCGAAATTAATAGTACTATAATATTGTTGGAAGCAATTAAAATTATAAAGCCTACAAAAGTTCCTGCTAAAGAGATTAGCATCATCGGCTTTCTACCATATTTATCGCTCAATTTACTTAGTACTGGTCCAAAGAAAAATCCAAATATGGCATTTGAACTTAATAAAAAGCCTATAATTGCTGGGGAAACATTGAATTCAGCAATGAAAAATGGTAGAAATGGGAGAATAATACTAAAGCCAAGAATGTCAACAAAAACAGAAATCCAAAGAGGTTTAAGATTTTGATATTTATTTCTCTCTTTCATAGAACAAAAAAATTAATAGCAATTAAAAGAATTAGGTTTATATTCTATTCAGTTTGCTCCTTATTCAATGTAAAATTTTAGGTAATAACATATTCTAAATTTTATTTTATAAATCAAATCTGATTTTTTAAGGAAAATACTGAATTTGGAATGGGAGTTGATTAACTAGCTCAAATTCTTTTTAGTTTTCAATATTTTAAATGTATATCAAATTCGGGATGAATGTCTTTTCTGAAGTGGATTCCAGTACGGACTGATACAATTTGTTGGGGCATTGTTTGTCATATTTTAGGCGGTCTTGTCGTAGTTTTTTGAATTTATTTTTAAAAATAATGAGAGATGATTGCTAGAATCCCCTTAAATTTTTTTTATTACTTTTGAATCCAATTGATGAATTCTTTAATATACTCTCTCGCTTTTTCCATTTCTTCAGAATAGATTGGCCCCTTTGAACTTTCAACTCGTGCTGTTAACATTTCAGCATAGGTGGCTTCAACCATTGATGCGTTTTCTATTTTATTTCGATATCTTTTCGCATATCCTTGAACTTTATTGGTTGGCATTGAGTGGGTTAAAAAACCAGTCCCATATTGAATTTTATGACCTGATTTTTCCAGTATCTTATTCAGTTGTTTTAACCATTTCTTAGGTTTTGGGGCTCCTCTAAACATTCGTATTGCTCCTCCTAAAATAATTACATTTGGGGCATCTTCAGCAATTTTTTTAGGAGAGACATCCTTGACATCAGCAATATTGACTTTAATTTCATTGGAAAACTCTTCCTTAAGAGCTTCGGCTAATAATTTTCCATTTCCATACCAAGTATCAGTCATTATTTGTATTTTCATATTATAAAAAAGTGAAATATTGCTTAATAAACTTATATAGACCAAATCTACTAAAAAATAACTAGCTAGATTAACTAGATATTATATTCTTGCACCTGTACGACCAGATCGGTATGCGAAAAAAATAACCCAAAGATTTGTACAAAAGATTATCCAAAGAACTCCATCAATTAATATATACCATCCGATGCTAAAACTCATAATAAGAAGTATGCCTCCCAATATAATAATAAACAGTCCTATTAAGCCTAAAAATAATCTATAAACCCTTTGTAATTTAGCGAGATTTATGAAAACTACAACCATTATTACTCCACCGACGGTGATTACCCATCCGAAGATTGATTGAGAAGCGATTAAAGGCCCTATACTCATTATAAGAATTCCTGCTAATGCATAAAAAAGAAACTTTTTTTGCCTTTGATGATAAGCAGAGATAATTTTTTCTTCATCTTGTATACTTGCCGCTCCTTTTTTACAATAATCTACAAGTGCTTGAGGATCCTTAATCATATCAATACGGAAAGCCTCACCGAACTGTTTTTTGGCCCATTTCCAAACAGGATTCCCACCGAGAAAAAGGTCACTTAAAGCCGTTAAGGATTCAAACCCTTTGATTACATAAATTTGATTTTCCAGGAGATTTAATTCTTCCAGATTCTTGAGTCTATTAAGCTCTTTGATTTCGGAAATCTGATTTGAACTCAAATTTAATTTCTGAAGATTTACTTGCTCTTCAAGTCCTTTAATCTCTGTTATTTGATTTTTCGCAAGATTTAATTCGCGTAGATTTTTAAGGCGAGTTAAGTTTTTGATTTCAGTTATTTGATTTCCATAGAGGTTAAGTTCTTGTAGATTTGACAGATTATCAAGCCCTTTAATTTCAGTAATTTTATTTTTTACTAAGTTTAACTTTCTCAAATTTGATAGAGCTTCTAATCCTTTAATTTCAGTAATTTTATTTCCGCTGAGATACAATTCTTGTAAATTTGGTAGGTTTTCAAGCCCCATGATCTCAACAATATTATTGTATCTTAAATCTAATATTTCTAAGTCTCTAAGATTGTAGAGACCACTAATGGTAGATATATCAGAAATTTTTAAAAAACTCAATTTGAGAGTGAGTTGACCTTTTTTATTCTTTTCGATATCGTATCTTTTGCCTTTATATTCAACTGACAATGGTTTCACCTTCTTATCTAAAAAAAATTAAATTCAGTATATTCTAACAATCATCTCTTTTTTTTAAAAATTATTAAATTTGTCCCATGACTAAAACTGGAAATTTTTAATGATAAAACTGAAGTTAGATTAATATAAAAGTTCATCCTACCTAAATTTAATTCAATCTGGATAAAGGTCGATAATTTTGGATAATGATGAAAAATTCACGAATTATTATAACAAGGGGCTGGAGGATAACCGTTTGGAACATGAATCTAATAGATTAGAAAAAATTCGTACATTAGACCTATTACAACGATACCTCCCGAAATCTCCAGCTGTGATTCTGGATATCGGAGGTGCAACGGGAGTTTATTCTTTTATATTATCTGATTTTGGCTATGAAGTGCATTTACTTGATATAATGCCTCTTCATATTACCCAAGCCAAGGAAAAAAATAGCTTAGCAAAAACCAAATTAAAGAGTATAAAATTAGGAGATGCACGTCAACTGGAATTTCCAAATCATTTTGCGGATGGTATTCTACTTTTTGGACCTTTATACCATCTAGTTGAAAAAGAAGAGAGAGAAAAGGCATTAAAAGAAGCTTTTAGAGTGTTAAAACCTGGAGGAATAATCTTTTCTGCAGGGATATCAAGATATGCCTCTCTAATAGATGGGTTCCAAACCGGCAATATTCTTGATGAAAAGTTTATTCCTATAGTAAAACAAGATCTTATTGATGGGCAACATAGAAATCCTACGAATATAACTCATTACTTCACAACCTCTTTTTTTCATCATCCAAATGAATTAATTCAAGAACATATTGATGCGGGGTTCCAATCCGTTGAACTATTTTCAATTGAAGGCTTTTTATATTTATTAGGAAATATAGAAGAGTATCTTAATGATTCGGAAAAAAGTAAATTAGTATTGTCTTTTACAAGAGAAATCGAGAAGGAATCCTCTCTCATAGGTGCAAGTCCTCATATTATGGTAATAGCGAGGAAAAATTAGCCAAATTAAATTTTACAGAGATCTTTTTCTAATATTATATGATAATTCAATAAAAAAAATCCAGCAAATAAATATTGATACTTAAAAATAAGTGTTTAATAGAATCTTAATTAAAAAAAATTCAAAAGCAATCAAGATATTGAATGTTCAAAAACTGGTCCACAACTCTTTAATATATCGTTAAAATCTTAGGGTTAATACAGATCTACTATAAAAAAATGGGCTAGTTTAAATTATGAAACTTAATCAAAAATATATGAATTTTTTTTTAATTATAGGGATAAGCATAACACTATTACTTGGATTTGTGTTTGTAATTGATATTAATAAGACATTAACACCAACTACATTAGAAACTTTCGATTTAGATATAATGCCATCAAATTATGATCAGTTTAAGAAAGGTAATTTTACTGGATATGAATTTTCTTCATACAATTTATCATTATATTTAGATGAAGATTCGCATACTGTTGCTGGAAATTTAACTGTTGATTTTTATAATAATGATCCAGTTAATTTTACTCAAATTCCCTTTCACATTTATCCCTCTGGAATGGAATATGATACACGACCTGGATATATGGAGATCTTGAATGTAACCACCATAGAAGAACCTAAAGAGCAACTTCAATTCGAGGTTTACAGTAATATTCAATTAATGTGGGTAAACCTAACTTCTGTACTTGAACCCGCTAGTAGAACTTCATTTATAATTTCTTTTAATACTACTCTTCCAGATGGGGGAATTGCTCGAGCAAATGAGTATGGATGGGATCATAATGAAACTCGTGTTTTTAAATGTTCTCATTGTTATCCTCAACCGTGTGTTTATGATGAATTTGATGGTTGGAATATTGATCCATATCTTCTTACGGGAGATCCTTTCTATTTTGATATGGCTTATTATGATTTAATGATTAATGTTCCAGAAAATATGACAGTAGCTGCTACTGGAAATTTACTAGATAATATTACTATTGGGGAAAGAACAATTCATCACTATAATCCTCAATTACCTGTGCGTGAAGTAACATTTTCAGCATCTCGTTATTTTGTAAGACAATACGGAATAGTTCCCCAGCGTAACATTACAGTTTCCGTTTATTTTTTTCCAAAGTCTACTTGGTTGTGGGAGAATTTTACTCTTGACTGCGTACAAGCGGGGGGCTTATTTAACCTTACATTCGGAGATTATCCATACAAATCATTAAATATCGTTGAAGAGTATACTCATTATGGAGGTATGGAATATCCATGCCAAGTTTATGCTTCTGAAGCGTATGATTACTCAGATAATCCTTGGGTTTATCTTGAAACAACAATAGTGCACGAAATAGGTCACCAATGGTTTTATAATTTAGTTGGTATTGATGAGATAGATTGGGGCTTTGTGGATGAAGGCATTGTATGCTGGATTACGGAGTGGGCAAAAGATTTTTTCCATCCTGATTGGAATCTTTTTAGTCCATATTGGCTAATGGATTATGTATGGTATTATAATTTGGATCATGGACTACCTAATAGAATTAACCTTTCGATTCCTGATGCTCTGAGTAGTGGTAATGATTATTGGTATACAGCTTATAGAAAAGCTCCAGTTGTACTTGAAAATTTAAGGCGTATCCTTGGAACTGAAACATTTCTTGAAGGTTTAGAAGTCTTTACTCATGAATTTTATTTTGAAATAGCTACTTATGCAGATTTAATTCAATCGATGGAAATAGCTGCAGGTCAATCTTTAGATTGGTTTTTCTATCCGTGGTATGATAATCCTTATCTTCCTAGATATAATTTTGTTAATGTTACTTACAATGCTAATACTCAATTTATCAATATTACAATTGAGGATGTAAATGAAGGAATTAATCCCTATAGTTATTCCCAACCAATCCCTATTGAAATTTATAACAGTAGTTTGAATTTGGAGTTTAGTGATTCTAAATGGATAAATGGTACTACATCTATAATCATACAATTAGAAGATATCCCAAGTCGTGTTGTATTAAATTATTCTAATAATATTCCCGTTCAATTATTAGAGTATGGTATAACATACTTAGAGACTACTAATATCAATATTGTGCGAACTCCACCTCGAGGGATCGCGGGATACGACATCTTAATTATTATTTGTACTGTCTGTGGGTTAGGATTGGTATCAGTTTATAGAAAGAACCGTACATTACATAATAATTATTAATTTTCTTTTTTTTTTAATGTCCTAATAAATAGATCTCCCAATCTATTGAGTTTCTAACATTTTTAAGCATTATAATCTTGATACTTAATATTGTTAACTCACGTGAGAGAAATAACTAGAAGCTTGAAAAAAACTCTGGTTAATAAGAAAAAAAAGAGTAGATGATTATAAATATCTAAGATATCATTGATCCGAACACTTAATCTTTTTTCTTCTCAAGACAATCAAGCTAATAATGCTTAAAATCGTGAAGAAGACAAAAAGATTTCCAAACGGGATCGTTCCTCCTGATGTACCTGTAATTGTTACTATCACCGTGCTAGTCGCAGAGTTCCCACTTTCATCGGTTACGGTAATAATAAATTCGTAGACACCAGATTCGAGATCAGTAGGGATGTAATAAGAGATGAGGCTGCCATCTGTCCATGATAGGGGTCCTACTACAATCCCAGATCCTACTAACTCAATTGTATAGGTATCTGGAAATAAGTCTGTCGCGATCCATGAAAGGTTTATATTGCTGTATCCAACTTGAATCGATATGTCGTTTGAACTAAAGGTGATGATTGGATCAGTTATATCTTCGACTTCAAAGATAACACTATCTGTAATATAATTACCGGAGACATCCGTTATGTTGATTATATAGGTATAGGATCCAGGAGTAAATCCATCAGGGATATTATGTACCATTGGAGTATTGTTATACCATGCTGTAGAGTTTACAACGAAACCTGTTCCGACTAGCTCAATAGTGTAAGTGCTTGCATTAATATCTTCTGCAGTCCAAGATAATGTTTGTCCTGTGTATCCATATTCAACAGTCAAATCAGTAGGAGAGTCCAAAATTACAGGTTCTGCATAATCCACCCTTTTTCGAACCTGGATGACGGCTAGACCAGAAGCATAATCAGCAATATATGCAAAATCTCCTTCCACGCATATTCCATAAGAAACTCCCGTCGTATCTTTATAAATAGGTGTTCCAGGATTTAAAGGATCAGAAATATCAATTACCGCTAACCCATTGTTTTGATCTGCAATAAAAGCATAATCACCGCTTACATAAATATCCCTAGCATTTCCTAATGTATCTTCATACACAAGTGTTTCTGGATTGGTTGGATCAGAAATATTGACAACCGCTAAACCCGTAGGATCATCAGCTACATAGGCAAAATCTCCACTCACAAATACACTTCGGGAAGTTCCATCTGTATCTGCATATACTGGTAATCCGGGATTAGATGGATCAGAAATGTCAATTATGGCTAAACCATAACTTTCATCAGCAATAAAGGCGTAATTTCCATCAACATAGATACCCCGTGCGTATCCATCAGTGTCTTCATAAGTAATGACTTCTGGATTAGTGGGATCAGAAATATTTAAAATTGCCATGCCAAAATCCCCAACTGCCATATAAGCACAGTCTCCACTTATATCAACTGCGCGTGCATTTCCTGATGTAGGACTATAATATGCTGGACCAGGATGTTTGGGATCAGATATATCAATAACTGCTAATCCTGAATATCCATCAGCAATATAAGCGTAATCTCCTTCGATATGAATGCCCCAACCAGCACCCGTGGTAACATTATAGACAGGTATTCCCGGATTTTTTGGATTTGAAATATTAACTACCATCAAACCCAAGCTACTCGTGGAAAGATAAGCATAATCACCATCAACATCAATATCGACAGCCCAATTAGAGGTATCTCGGTAAATAGGGGGTTTTGGATTTATAGGTACAGATATCTCGATAACCGCTAAACCAGAAAGCCGATCTGCAATGTAAGCATAATTCCCATCAATGCAAATTCCCCATGCACTACCTTCTGTGTCTTTGTAAGAAGGCATTCCGGGATTATTTGGGTCAGTAATATCCACAATTGCTAACCCGGCATCCCCATCTGCTATATAAGCATGATCTCCATAAATTTCAATATCATTTGCCCATTCAGTTAAGTATCTATAAACAGGGGTTCCAGGATTAGTAGGATCAGTAATATTAATAATGGCTAAGCCTTCAGCGCCGATTGCCAAATATGCGAAATCTCCACTTACATATACGCTTCTAGCTTCTCCTATAGTGTCTTCATAAGTGATTAATTCTGGATTGGTCGGATCAGAAATATCAATCACTGCTAAACCAGAGTCACCAGCAGCTACATAAGCATAATCTCCACTAACATATACATCACGAGCTCTATCAGTTGTATTTTCATAGACGGGTATTCCTGGATTTGTTGGATCGGAAATGTCAATCACCGCTAAACCTGAAAGTTCATCTGCTAAATAAGCATAGTCTCCACTTATAAACAGTCGTTGAGAATAATCATTCGTGTCTGAGTATTCAGGATCACCTGGATTTAAGGGGTCGGAAATATCGATGATTGCTAAACCAGTATTCCCTGTTGCAACAAAAGCATAATTACCACTAACTTCAACTCCAAGTGCAACTCCTGTTGTAGCTTTAGAAATTAGACTTTTTGGATTCTTTGGGTCTGAGATGTTTATTATTACTAGACCTGTATTAGCATTCGCTACATAAATGTAATCTCCACTTACACATACATCGTACGCGTTATAAATACCATTGTGAATCTTTTGATTTTGAGAAAAATTTTTGGTAAAGAATGTACTAGGATTGTTAAAAGTACTTGTTACTATAAAACCAGGTATGATTAAGATAGAAAAGATATAAAATATAATCAAGAAAGTTCTAATTCTTCGCATTATATACACTTTTTAGTTAATTTAGAAATATTACTTTAATATGAAGATATGCCTTTATCTTTTATAACGATATTCATCAATTATAGACATAAAGGTAGATTTTTCCTAGACTTGTTTAGCCAAATTCCATAAAAAATAATAGTAATACTAAATTACAAAATGATATCGAAATCTGTTGCGGGGCTTGTACTTCGAGTGCATATTCTAATGTTCTTGGCGTCTCTCTATCAGATATTAATAATTTTACCCAGGGGGATTCACTTACTATTAAATTATACCAATATAATCCAAATTATTTATCAAAAGACATTCATAGTGGAGAAGAATATACCTTTTTTGCGATAACGAAAGTTTCCTAAGGAAAAAGTCTAAACTTTTTCTTTTTTTTATTTTTCTTATAAAATTTGAAGATTGTCAAGTAATCTTTTTTAATAGTATGATAATCAGAAAATTTATTTTATTGTTAAACATAATAGCATTTAAGAAACAACATAGAGACATTTAGTTTGAAAAAAGGAAATCTAATCTTTAAAGAACTAAAAACCCCGATTGGGGTCATGGTATTTGGATCCTCTGAAAAAGGATTATGTTTACTCGATTTTAAATATAGAAAAAGTTTTCCACGTATCCTTAAACGAATGAATAAATACTATGGAGACTCAGTAACCTATGGAACATCTCAATTTATAGAATTAGCTGAAAATGAACTAGAAAAGTATTTACATGGAAATTTAAAGGTTTTCACAGTCCCTTTAGATATTCGTGGTAGTCCATTTCAAGTAAAAGTCTGGAATGAATTATTACAAATAAAATTTGGAAAGACCGCTTCATATCTAGAAATTGCTAAAAGACTTGGAAGACCTACGGCAGTACGAGCAGTTGCTAATGCAAATGGACAAAACTCTATTGCCATAATGATTCCCTGTCACAGGATAATCGGTTCTAATGGCTCATTAACAGGATATGGTGGGGGAATCAAAATAAAGAGAAAGTTGCTGCAACTTGAATCAGCAAATGGGCGTAAAAAAATCACAGATTTTACTTGAATATAAATCCTCGGAAATTTTTTTCAAAGTAAACTTTTCAATTTTTTATTCTATAAAAAAAAGTCAAATTAAACAAAATTTATATACCTCTCCTTTGAAAATTGATTAACAATTATTAAGAATAGATTAAAATACCATTTTTAAATTAATTAGATAATTGAAGTAGGAGGAATTTTAATGAAAAAAATATCGCCACATCTATGGTTTGATAAAGAAGCAAAAGAAGCAGCAGAATTTTATATATCTGTATTCCCTAACTCAAAAATAACAAATATTACTACACTTCATGATACACCCTCTGGAGATGCTGATATTGTCTCCTTTGAGCTTTCTGGACATCCATTTATGGCCATCAATGGTGGACCAGTGTTTAAGATTAATCCGTCTATTTCATTTATCCTAAATTTTGATCCCTCTAGAGACAAAAATGCTAAAGAGAGTTTATATACCATGTGGAATGAATTTAAAAAAGGTGGAAAAATCTTAATGGCACTTGATAAATATCCTTTCAGTGAGAGGTATGGGTGGATAGAAGACAAATTTGGAGTATCTTGGCAACTCATCCTTTCCGATCCTGAAGGAGAAGACAGATCATTCATCGTTCCCTCGCTCATGTTTGTAGGCGAAATGAGCGGAAAGGCAGAAGAAGCAATCAACTTTTATCTTTCTGTTTTTAAGGATTCAAAGATAGGGCAAATTTCACGCTATACAAAAGGTATGGAGCCTGATAAAGAGGGAACAATAATGTTCGCAGACATTATGATTGAAGGTAATTGGATAGCTGTAATGGATAGCGCTCGTAGGCACGATTTTAGCTTTAACGAGGCGATCTCACTCCTTATACCCTGTAAAAATCAAGAAGAGATTGATTATTATTGGGATAAGTTGTCTGCAGTACCCGAAGCTGAACAGTGTGGATGGTTAAAAGATAAATTTAATGTTTCTTGGCAGGTCTTCCCAACTATTATGGATGAAATGATGGAAATTGGGACTCGTCAACAAATTGATCGGTTGACGCAAGCCTTCTTACCAATGAAAAAATTTGATATTAAAAAATTAAAGAAAGCCTTCAATGGGGGACTTACAGTTCCGAATTTATGAATAGATAGTAAGTGAGAAGTGAAATTTAACTCGGTAATAAGAACTGTTA
Organism: Promethearchaeota archaeon; assembly: GCA_048939015.1. GTDB lineage: Archaea > Asgardarchaeota > Lokiarchaeia > Sigyniarchaeales > SOKP01 > Loki-b32. Next base: position 77,717 of record JBHLPW010000008.1, on the reverse strand, counting down.
CTGTTGAGAATGAACATCAATTGAATTTCAAAATTTACAATTAATTGGCTACTATTAGATAAATATTCACCCTTTTTTTTTATATTCTTTTTTGAAATTGATATATTTATTTTATACAGGATTAAATTCATTTAGAAATTTACTTTATCTTATCATATGGATTATTATACTCTCTCATCGGTGCAGTTCCTCATATATTGGTATAGCTAGGAAAGAATAGACAGAACTTAGGCTAACGTATGGTATACAATCATCATTTCTATATTACCAAACAAACGTTTGTTGGTTAAGTTTAAATACTTAAATTAATTTTAAATTATTAGATACGAAATACTTTCGTTTCATCAAAACGAAAATGGAAAAAGTGAAGGATATGGTAAAGGAACCAAGGAAAAAAGGAACAGAAGAAGAAACAAAAGGCACTAAAGAAAAGATTCGAGACGTAGCAATTGACTTATTTTCACTAAAAGGGTATAATGCTGTTTCAGTACGGGATATAGCCCGTCTAGTTAATATTCACGAAAGCTCAATCTATAGCCATTATAAAGGAAAAGAGGATATCATGGATTCCATCATTAGCTATCTTATAGAAGAAACTAAATCTAGCTCAACACCAGTACCCTTAGATCAGCTGCTGGAAAAATATGAACCTGAAATTCTTTTAGATAATGCAATACGACCAATGATAGAACAATTAAAAGCCCCTACCCTTCGTAAAATATTACGACTAATGTGGATTGAATTATACCAAAATGATAAATTCTTAGATTTTTTTAAAAACCAATTTATAGAGCCATCCTATGTACTTTGGACCAGTGTCTTCCAAAAAATGATGGATATTGGGTATATCATAGAATATGATGCTAAAGTATTAGCACATGAATTCTTTAATTATTGTATCTACCTATTTTTCGAAGGATTTATCCTTAATTATGATGAGTCTAACTATAATGATGTAATTGACACACTTAACACGAAGCTTTCTGATCATATCAAATTCATTCTTGATATGGTAAAGAAAAATAGGTTTCAAAAATAGGGGGAAAATGAAATGAATATAGAAATATACTATTTTACAGGTACAGGAAATTCATTAGTAGTTGCGAGTGATATGGCAGAAAAGTTAAGGGCAAAACTAATTCCGATAGCACCACTTATAAGCAAAAAATCTATTGAAATCAAGGGAGATATCGTAGGAATAGTCTTTCCTGTTTATTTTGCTACGAATTTGAATAGTGGTATCCCTCTTATCGTTGAACGATTTCTCAATAAAATAAAGATTAGAAGTTCACAGTATGTATTTGCAGTATGTACTCATAGTGGAATGCCTGGAACTACTATGGAAAGAGTAGCCAAGGTCATAAAGTCTCGTGGTGGTATTTTAGCAGGTGGATTTTCTGTAAAGACCTATAATAATGCACCATTACTTGGAGAAAAGTTAAAAAAAATCTTCCTTAGGAAGGATTTTAAAGATGAAAACAGATCAAAAGCAGAAGCAAGGCATAAAAAATTATTATCTAAGTGGAAAATCAAGTTAGAATACATATCTAATTATATAAATCAAAGAAAACGAGGGAAACTGGAAACACGTAAAAGATTGACTAAACTAATATACGCTCCACTCCTCCGTTTACTTATAAAGCCTGTTTTTAACAAGCGATATAAAAGTCTATCAGAATCGAATAATATTCCGTTTAAAGAAATGATTCTACTTTCAGATAAAAGCTTTCGGTACAACAAGAACTGTAATGGATGCGGTATTTGTGTTCAAATCTGTCCAGTTAATAATATAAAATTGGTTAATAGTCGACCAGTCTGGCAAAATCATTGTGAAAATTGCTTTGCGTGCTTCACTTGGTGTCCTAATAATTCAATTTATGGAAAAGTCGTTGAATATGCAGTACATTACCATCATCCGCATGTAAAGTTGTCAGATATGATATTGATCAAAAGTCAATAATATATGAGGTAGCTATTCAATGAGAAATGACTCAAACTGGATGTTGATTATCATTATTTTATTGATAATTTCCTTATTCACTGGTGGGGCGTCAGCAATTTTACTCGAAGGAATAATTTATGAAATTTTATATGCAATTCATAAAATCTCATCAGTGCTGTTTGTAATCTTTTTTATAGTTGTGATACGCAAACAGAGTAAGAAATAATAAATATTTTATTTTTTTTTTTCAAATTGAATTAAATTTAAACTCGTTTAGCTATCTTCTTGATCTTATCGTAAGGGATTTTATTAAATGTGCATTCTTTTATGCAAATGCTACAACCGTAGGTAAGGAATCCCTTCGCACATTCTCCGACATCAATATGGGTTAATCTTCCATGCGCTTTTTGAATTGGTGTTTCATATATAGCATTTGTAGGGCATGCTTCCATACAACTCACGCAAGTTTTACAAAAATCCGAAATCCACCCATAAGTATTAGACTGTGCCACAGGCAAATTGGTAATATTTGTATAGATCACAGCGATTCGTTGTCTAGGACCAAATTCAGGTGTAATTACTAAGCCATGTCTCCCAATTGCTCCCAAATTTGCTCTTTGGGCAAGAACTGGATATAAAGATAATCCTGCGAGAGCAGGTCCAGCATGGACACTAAACCCTTTTTTGCGTAAAAATTTGGACAGTTTGTTAGCTTGTTTACCCATCTGATAATATGTTTTCATTATCATCACCATAGTCTTTTTATGGGGTGCGAGAGCCATAAGATCTTTATCCATTTCCTTTATGAAAACAATCACGTTATCATATAGGAGTTCTTGATGTTCAAGTATAAGCTCAGGTGTAAGTTTTATATATCCAATCTTATCCACACCTATGGATTTTGCATATTCTTCAAATTCATGTATCTCTTCTGGAGTTATTGAAGTCCGGGAGGTTTTTGGATTGCGTTTAAGGCTTTTGAATGATTTTCGAATGCCTAAGATAGCCCTTATAGCATAAGGCATAGCCCGAATAGCTATCTTATACTTTATTTCAATATTATTCTCACGAAAAATTCTAAACCATGTAAAAAATCCAAATTCTGGAGATTCTGGTAAAGCTTTAATGGTTTCTTGCCCTTCTTCTACGTAATCTTTCATTGATCTGAATACTCTTTTACGCATTTGTTTTTCTAAGAATCTTATCATTTTCATATGAACACACTTAGTGTTTTTTGCTAGGTCTAAGAAAATTTAATTTTGTAAGAGTTTTCTATTTTTCACTTATATCTTAGATCTTTTTTGTTCTTTTTTTCCATTAAATATTACCCGAACTTTAAAAATGTCTGTTATACTGTTAAGTATTTAGAAAAATAGGAGGTAAAAAATAATGGAAAATGAAAATTTTGAATCAATTGGTGGGGAAGAATATAATGGAAGAAGATGCTCAGAAGATTATTCTTGTGTCGAGGATATGTACTATTTTATGAATTTAGCAATTCCATTTATAAATTAATGATTTTTGGAATCAAACGGAACTTATCTACAATATTCTACCAATTTTTTTGAATGCAATCAATCCTTTAAGCTATAAGGTGTATCTCTAATTTTTTGTTTTACACCATACTTTTTCGCTTGGGCTCGCCAACCAAGATTACCAAATTTTCTATATAGAGACGTTGGTATAAACTTTTTCGCTAATAGGTCAACGGCTTCTTGAGGGATTTCCTTATCATCATTTAAGGCTTCAGCAATTATATCTAAACCCTTAATAACATTCCTAACCATTCCTCCTTTTTCTAATAGAGGAGCACCGTTGATTGCACCACCCCCTCCAACCGCAACTCCACCTTTCCATGTAAATTCACAATCTTGAGAGAAAATTTTACAAATTTTCAGAGCTGTGTAATTTTGGGATGCTTCAGGGAACCCACTATTTGCTATTGTTATCAAATTTGGGGAATTTTTATTTTCTCGATATGTTCTATTTTCTTGAATTAATTCCATTGCTTTTATCACGGGAGCTGGCAAGCTATCTACGTATAATGGAAACGTGAGAATTATCCAATCTACCTTTTCAATCATATGAAAAAGCTCCTGTAATTTTTCTTCTCGATTAACAAGCCTATGAATGAACAATTTTTGGCTACTCATCCCAAATTTTTTTAATTTTAAGATTAAATAATCTCCTAAAGACGCTGATGTACTTTTCTCACCTTTTGGGCTCCCTACCAAAAGAAGCGCTTTTTTATCTAGTTTCATGTAATCATCTCAATTTTTTGTAAAATTGTGTTAAAGTTGTCTGTAAAATCGGATTTATCTTGGTTTTTAATGTATACAATTGCTTCGTGAATTGGGGTACCCATATTAATTGAATTACGATAGATTAATTCTTTAAATGTCAATTCTTTCTCATTATCCGCTTCTTCTAAAAAGCCAACAGCAATAATTGAAGCTCTGCGTGCATAGCGATGCTCATGATGCGTCTCTCCATCCCTCTTCAAAAAGAAGGGTAAGATAGTTGGGATAAACCTATCTATAACTTTTTTCAGTTCAGAAGAATATCCCCCGAAAGTGATCGGTGTAAAATGAACAATCAAATCACTCTGAACCATTTTTTTCGCTATTTCTCGACCGTAATCATCTGTTCTGCATTCTCCAGGGCTTTTTACCCAGCAATCAAAACAACCTTGACATGCTGCTACACTAGTCTCTCTTAATATGATTGACTCCGTTTCGAATCCTTTTTTTTCAAGTTCTTCTAGTATTGAGGAATATAATTCATCAATATCCGAATCTTTCTTGAGCGTTCCATTCAGTAAAAGTACTTTCATTAAGTTTTAACACTTAGATTGATTTTTAAATTTATATCTAATAAATTGTAATAAGTTAGCTCATTTATAGTATTTTATCTTAAAATGGGAAAAAATAGTAAATTAATATGATTTTATTTGAAATCGTGGATTCTATTAAAAAATATTTTATTAAATGTTTAATTTTGATATTAAATCCAAATAAAAGAGGTGTATTAAAGTGAAAGTTTTAATAGTTTATGCTACAAAGTATGGAAATACTGAAGAAGTAGCCAAATTAATTGCAGAAGGAATCAATTCTGTTGAAGGAAATGAAGTAATGGTTAATAATGTAAAAGATGTAAATCTTAAAAAAGAAGCTTCCTATGATTTAATTTTAATAGGATCACCGAATCATTTCGGTCGTCATATAGGCTCAATAAAGAAATTTATCAATAAACTTCCAAAATCTCAATTAAAAATAAATTCTTATGCTGTATTTGATACCTACATCACAGCTGATTTTGAAAAAGCGGTTAAAAAGATGGAGGAACAGATGGGTGAATTGATACCAGATTTAAAAAAAGCAAGTCCAGGATTATCTATAAAAGTTGAAGGTACAGGACCCTCAAAAGGGCCTATAACAAATGAAGACCTTCCAAAGTGCAGAGAATTCGGAATCAAATTAGTACAAGGATAGAATTGTAAGTAAATAACAACGATTATTATCAAAGTTTTTCTATTATAATTCAGAAATTTTTTCAAGTTTCAGTTCTTACACGATTATATCTAAAAATGATTATTATTGATGAAAAAGCAATAATAGAGAACAGTATGGGGAGCGGATAACTTGGTATTATTGGAGTCTCTATAAAAAGAGAGGATATATGGATTTCTTCAAAATACAACCCATTTCCCTCTATTAAATTTTCATCCCCAATATTAACACTTGAATGATAAAGAATTATGATATAAAAAAAGAAATTATAAATTTTTAATACATGTAAATAACGTATCGGACAAAACTTTCTCACGGGGGTCCCCAACCAAATAAAATCCTGACTTATTCATGGCATAACAAAATCCAACCTGATTGGTAGGATCAGCATATGCAAAGGATCCACCAGCTCCAGGGGTTCCAAAGGCATTTTCATCTGAACCAAAAGAAAAATCTGGTGAAGGCTTTAAAAATCCTAAAGAGAAACGTGAATTAAGGTGAAGTACTTGGTCTAACGGGCCTAAATCTGGAACAGCGGCTGGTTCCATAAGAGCGTTCAAAGTTTCCTGTTTAATGTTTAATTCTTTTCCACCAGTTGCGAAAAAGCCATATAATTTTGCGACATCTCTTACTTGGACTATCCCATTTGCAGCGGGCAATTCTATCTTACGCAATTCACGCTGATTATAGCTTTTAACCGTTTGCAGGAGTTTAGGATTAGCAAAAGTTCTATTTGTTATAGTACCTTTTTTAAGAAATGCTTTTACAAATTCTTTAGGAAGTTTTTTAGTGTTAAAAATCATTCGAAGTCGGTACATTGGAGCATAGATATTCGCTATTCGATCATCTGGTATATTATCTGGTAATCCTATATAAATTTCTAATCCTAGAGGTTTTGCAATCTCATCTCGAAAGAATTGGCCAATTGTCCGATGTTGGGGATCAGTTCTTCTAATTAACTCGCTCTCATACCATCCAAGCGTAATACCATGATATCCATGTAATTTTCCAGGTTCCCATAATGGTTTTTGTTTAGCAATTGCAGACTCCATCTTATCAGGATCACCTAAAGTTTCTAAATTTAAAGGTTCATCTATTGCACATAATCCTGCTTTATGTGAAAGTAATTGTCTTATTGTAATATTTTCTTTACCATTCTCAGCAAAATTTGGCCAATATTTTGAGACTTTTTCATCATATTCAAAATATCCCTTTGTATGTGCAAGGGCACAAGCTAATCCAGAAATTCCTTTAGTTGTGGAAAAAACAAGAACTAAAGTATCTTCCTTCCACGGACTGCGGGATTTTGCATCGCGATACCCGCCCCATAAATCTACAACCTTCTTACCTTTATAGTAAGCAGTACACGCAGCCCCTACTTCTTCTCCTTTTTTAAAATTATTAATAAATTCCTCCTTTACTTCTTCAAATCCAGGCTCGATATTGCCATGGATCATTGACTCTTTAATCTTAAATTTGGACATTTTTTAATCATCAATTTTTGCTAAAGAACCTTATTAATTAAAATAAAAGTTAAGCTTAGAATACAATGATAATGAATTTAAACTTTTGTATACCAATAGAAATAAAAAATTTGATAAGATTAAATCTAAAACTGCTAATCTCTAAATAAAAAATATTTGAAAAAGAAAGAAAGTTTATTTAAAGAAGAACAAAAGTTTAAGAAATCCTAAAATCCTCTTAAATGGAAATAAAAGTGCAGTAGAATTAATATACTCTAAATGAGCTTCTCCATCCCTCTTAATTAGACCTTTATCTTCCATCTTTCCAACAATAATACTAGGAATCAATTGAATTATTGCCGCTGATATAGCGATGATGTTATTAGCGACAAATGATAAAGCAAAACATCCAACGGTGAGTGTTAGATAGAGAGGGTGGCGAATAAAACCATATATCTCTCCCCGGATGACAGTAGTTTCTTCAGGAAAAACAGTATAAATGTCCATTCCATGAGTAATTAGTTTAAATCCTGCGCGCTCAATATGTAAAGTAATAAAGATCAAAATTACAAATAAGACAATGGCTATAAAAATGGATACAAAAAAGGGAAATAGGGGCGTATGGCTAATAAAAAGGGGATGATAAAAAAGAGCATACCAAGATACTATGTATGGGATAATGTAACGATAAAAATATGGTTGATAAGCTAGCATTCCATATTTTTTTCTATAATCGTCTACTTTATTAAAATGGATATATGAAATGATAATTACGATTATAACCATTAGTGTTTGAGTAATAATTGGCATAAACCATGTGATTGGATCAATATAATAAAAATAAAGAACCATTAATAAAATCAAACTCAGAATATAGAATATAGTTAGAATAGCTTTCGCTTTATTCCTTAATACTGGTACTTTATTTATGAAAATTTTATATTCTTCTTTCATAGAATCAACTTTTATTAAGTAATAGTGTGTTTATATTTTTTATTAAGTGATCACATTTTTTAATAATATAAACTCGAAAAATTTAGTTTCAAAATCTTGGAGATTATTAAAATGTATAATGAAGAAACTTGTCAGCAGTGTGGTACATGTCTTGAACAGTGTCCATTTTTGCATTTACCGATAGAAAGGGCTAAAAAAGAGATTTCTAAAATGATTGAAACGAGAACTTCACGAAAAATAATGAATAATTGTGCCAGTTGTTCTTACTGTAATGTGATTTGTCCCACGGGGTCAAATCCATATTCACTTATTAGAGAAATACGATTAAAAGATTATCGTGAGAATGGCGTTAGATGTGTAGGACTTATAACTGAAGAGATTCCTCATAATTTAATGTCAATAGCTTTAGAAATTGACACAGAGGAAAAACAACGAGGTTTAAATGAATACGAAAATCCTCCAAAAAATAGTAAGATGTTTTATGTTGGATGCGGTATTCCCTACTGTTTTCCGGATTTGACGAAAACCAGTTTACTGGAAGACTTACCGTTAATAGGTGGAATGAAGTATTGTTGTGGTGGCTATACTCATTCTTATTTTGGTAAAGATGAAGCAAGGATCAAAGGATTAGAATTACAAGAGAAATTTAAAGCGATAGGTGCAGAAAAACTTATCACATTCTGCCCCGGATGTGATATTATGATTAAAGGCATTTATCCTTCAGTTATCGATGGATTTAAAGTGGAAGGTCAAACTATTATTGACTATTTTATTGAAATGTACCATGAAGATAAGTTAAAAATCAAAAATAAGATAGATCAAAGAATTACATTTCAAGATCCATGTCCTTGGAGAATGCTAGATAAAAAAATATATGATGGCCCGAGGGAATTTCTTGAAATTATTGGTGCAGAAGTTGTAGAGATGAAACACAATAGAGAGAAATCTCTCTGTTGTGGAGCGCCTCTTATGATAAGAAACAGAACGTTGTCAACAGAAATAGCAAAGAAGAGGATTTTGGAAGCAGAAGTTGTAAATGCGGATATAATAGCTCATATCTGCACTGGTTGTCTTGCAACATTATCTAGACATGCTACAGAAAAGAAAATTAATTCATACTATATTACTGAATTAGCTCAAATGGCAATAGGGGAAAAACCTCCACTTAATATTTTAGAGAATACTGAAAATCTTAATAAGCAGGTCATGAAGACCATGGCCAAGAATCCAAAATTATTGACAGAAAAATACATAATGAAAAATGGAAAAATAAATCGTTTATGATTTGTTTCTTGGCTCTTTAACCGATTTATGGATTTTTTTTATTATTATTAAGTTGTTATTTACACAAATGAACTTCCTTTCTTCTAAAATCAAAATATTTTTTATATTTATTACAATTTTACATTTAATTATGACAGTTGTAGAAATAAATTGTGGAAAAATAAAAGGGTATACTGAAGATGGTTTGCACATTTTTAAAGGTATTCCCTTTGCCGAGGCCCCCATAGGCGATCTACGATTTAGTCCTCCACAAGCTAAAAAGCCTTGGGATGGAGTGTTAGAAACTACTGAATTTGGACCTTGTGCTTTTCAAGGATATACCGCATTGGAAGATGTAACTGGGAAACTTCAACCTGAAAGTGAAGATTGTTTAACACTTAATATATGGACTCCGGCCATTGATAATAAGAAAAAGCCAGTGATGTTTTGGCTACATGGAGGGGGATTCCTTTTTGGTGGAGGTAGATCTCCTGCATATGATGGAACCCACTTAGCTTTACGTGGAGATGTTGTGGTAGTAACGATAAATTACCGATTGGGCGCTTTTGGTTATCTTTACATTCCTGGTGTCACTGCCAATATGGGTATGCTAGATCAGATTTTAGCATTAAAATGGGTTAATGATAATATTGCTAAATTTGGAGGTGATCCAGGTAATATTACGATTTTTGGAGAGTCTGCAGGTGCTCACTCTGTTATTACTTTAACAGCGATGCCTGCTGCTGATGGTTTATATCGCCGAATTATAGCACAGAGTATGCCTTTTATTGATCCAAAAGATACAAAAAAACCTACTAAAGATTTAATGAAAGCATTAGGGATAAAGAATAGAGATATCAATGCATTACGTGAAATCGCACCTGAAGATATAATAAAAGCTCAAAATGAAATCACAAAGACAGGCGCACTACCTTTTAGACCAGTAATCGATGGTGAGACAATTCCTGTGCATCCTTTAACAGTATTCAAGGAGGGTAAATGTAAAAATATTGATTTAATGATGGGAACTAATCTTCATGAAGCCAAACTTCTTACTTCATTGAATCCTCTAACAAGAAAAATTCGTCATGAAAAAGCTATAATGCTTTATTTAGGTATGATGGGAATAAATTCTGAGAATGCTCGAAATCTCATTGATGCTTATAAAGAAGCACGAACAGGATTATTGTCAATTGAACCAAAGGAATTGTTGGATGCAATTGTTACTGATCTAATGTTTCGAGTTGCAACACTGCAAATTCTTGAAGTACAGTCTAAATATCAACCAAATACTTATAACTATCTATTTACTTGGGAGACTTCTATAAGTGATGGAATGTTTGGTGCTTGTCATGCTCTTGAACTTCCGTTTGTATTTAATACTTTTAAAGACCCCGGAATGAAAGCTTTAGTAGGTAATGCATCTAATACAGAAAAATTATGCGAAAATATGATGGATGCATGGCTGTCATTTGCTCATAATGGAACCCCGAATCATGAGGGTATTCCGAATTGGCCTACTTATGATAGCAAAAGCAGAACTACACTTATATTCGGAAATGAAATTAAAACAGCTAATAAATTGTTCGAAAAAGAAAGAAAGGCGTGGGATGGAATTTTGGAGATTTAGCAAATATTCTCAAGATTTATACAATTTCTATTTTATTTACTTTTAGTACATTTATGTGTTAACAATACTAAAGGTATATTCAGCGTCTGATTTTAATTAAAGTTTCTATATTAGATTATATTAGAGACTATCCCAGTATTTTCGTAATTCAATACAATTACCGAAGAGATCAGAGGCTTTAAGAGGGGCTTTCCAAGATTTTTCCATCTTGAACTCTCTATAGGCTCTAAATACATTAAAGTATAAGCGCTCGGGCTCAGTCCAGTCAGCATAAGGTCCAAGATTGATCTTTTTCGATGCTTCGAGTGGATCGAGTCCTTCATCATAGAACCGCTTAGCCTCCGAATATACAAACTCAAAATAAGACTTTAATTCTTTTGCTTCATCAATACCACAGAGAGGTCCATGTCCTGGAACAATTACCTCGGGCTTAAGAGATACGAGGAGATCTAGTGCTTCAATCCATTTATTGTGGATTCCTTCCCAACCTATTGGAGTGCATTCACAAAAGACAATATCACCAGCAAATATAACTTTATGTTCGGGGAGATAGACGATTAAATCTCCTGGAGTGTGTGCTGGACCTACATAGATAAGTTGGCAGGGATATCCTTCAAGTTCAAGGTCTAATTTATCTTCGATTAAGTGATTCGGGAGTGTAATTTCAATTTCCGAAATGTCAAACTGACTTAAAGCTGCAGCAAATTGTTTCATTTCAGGTGGAGTAGTTTCAGGTTTTTGTATCCACATATTGAATATCCCTGGATAATGACCTTTTCTTTCTTTTTCCATTGCTTTAGCACAAAGACGATGGGCAATAATCTCACCATCTTTAAATAACTGATTACCCCAAGTATGATCACCATTGTGATGAGTATTTACAAGTCTTCTTGGATGAGTCCCAGAAGGTGATACAGTTTTATAAAACTCAATCATCTCTCTTGTTAGGTTCAAATCATAATATGTATCAATAACTAACCCTCCATCAAGATTCACGAAGCCACCATTATTCCATCCTAACCCTCTATCTTCCTGCAAGCAGGCATATACATCATTAGCAATTTCTACAAATTCCATAAGTACTTTCCTCTATTATATTTATTAATTCCTTAGAAGATTCGTGTATCATGAATTATATTCATGGATTAAAATTTAGTAAGATTATTTTTTTTATAAGTGTTTGCTACAATTAAGAGAGGGTGGTTGTGAAAACAATTATTTAATCAAAACTTTTTCTAAAAATTCTAAATTTGAAACATTTTTTTACTCGAATTTTTATTATTATCTAAGTTAAGTTCTATGCTCTAAAATTAACAACTTTAATATATACATTAGAATTACATTAGAATAGATAATATACGCATTAATCTTTTTCAAAAAACTTAATTTATGTAGTCATTTGGCTTAATTTAATATAAGTGAAAAGAGGTTGTTTTAATTTGAGAATGTTAGTTTTAAGTCATCGGAATCCATATTTTCCTCCATATATTTTTTTAAAAATGCCTGAAACTATTCAAAGAGATGATATTAAACAAGTACCATTGTTAATAGATCTCTATGAAAAAGGATTTTTTAAACATACATTTGGAACTTTTAAAACCGCTAATTTAATTTTCAAAATTCCAAGTGAATATTCAAGAACGAAAGAGGAGCGCCTTTTAATCTCATTAGTTATTGATGGTAAATCCAAAATTAATTCTGCTTTAGTTGAAGAGTTTTTAGAAGGATTTGTCGAAGAGTTCAAAAAAATCAAAGATGCATTTAAAGGGTTTTATGTGAACTCTAGAATTTATAACGGAGATTCTGCAAAGCTCGAGGAGATAAGAATATTACTCGAAACCTTTCATACATCTTTTCCTGAGCAAGAAATTATATTTGAACAAAAGGAGGCAAAAATATTAATTTTCGGTCTAACGATGGCAGGAAAATCTACAATAATTAAAACGCGAAGGAAATCAGTATCAAAAACAACATTTCCAACAATAAATGTGGACATTTCTAGAATTTTAGTTAATAATGTATCGTTGTTAACATATGATATTCCTGGAAAATATAAAGCAAAACAACTGTGGAAGCCTTATCTTAAAAATCAAGATGGATTAATTTTTGTTTTAGATGTAACTGATAGAATTAAATTTTCATTTGCGCGTGAATTATTGCATGAAATTGCAGGGATACCAGAATTATGGGAACTGCCCCTTCTTATTCTTTACAATAAAATTGATTTAAAACAACCAGATATAAATGAATTAGATGAAGCTATGGGTGTTAAGAAACTCACAAGGAGACCAATGAAATCATATCTGACAAGCGGGATTAAAAACATAAATATTGATGAGGCTTTTAATTGGCTTTCGCTAAAAATTGCAGAAAGAATTGATCATTATACACCCAGAAGTGAAGTTAGCATAATTTTTAGTCATTGGGATGAAAATCTTGGTCTTAAAGTAGAAGCTGTTTATCCCAAAGATGCATTTGATGATCCAGAATTGATATCTGTTAAAAGTTTCTCAATATCGCAATTTATTTTTGGAGGAGATGAGTTTAAGCCAACTTTTGTAATTCTTCCATTCCCTCACTTAAATTCAAATGCAGCAATCTATTTCGATTATGTTTCAAATGAGAGTATTAGAGGTGGGATATTACCATTATCTTTAATAATTTATTATAATGAAAAGATTCCTAAAAATATAATCAACCAATTTAGTTCCACTATACTTCAGTATCTTGATGAAATAAAAAAGAACTATTTAAATAAAGATCAAATAAATTATATCCTTAAAATTATTCATAATACAATAAATAATCAAATTGATCTATATCGACCTGCAATTGAAGCTCTTAAAATAGCTGAATTACATTATGAGACATTATTTAAAGCCGCTCGAGATGCCATTTTAATTATTGATAAGAACTCCGGAATAATAATGGATGCTAATAAGGAGGCTGAGATTTTATTTCAACGGCCATTTGAAGATTTTATTGGATTGCATTCAAGCCAAATATTAAGTGATATAATTGATATCGATTTTAATGAGGAAGTATTCGATCAGGTTAATTATCCATTTCCCTTAAGATTAGAGGTTATTGATAGTTCTGGTAATTTAATTCCTGTGGAAATTAGTTTTAACGAAGTACAGATGGGTGGACAAATCTTAATTCAATATATTATTAGGAATATTAGCGAGAGAATAGAAGCAGAAGTCAAGTTAAAGCATTCTGAAATAAAATACCGTCATCTTTTTGAAGATTCACCCTTTTCTATTCTTTTGATTGACTCTGCGGGATATTTAGTTGATTTTAATCCTGTTTTAGAGGAAACACTAGAATATACAAGAGATGAATTAATGGGAAGGAAATTTGTAGATCTTTCATTAATACACAAAGATAATCTAATGGATGTTCTCGAAAGACTGAAAAGGCAAGAACGAGATAAAATTTTCTCTCCATTAGAAATTAAGCTTTATAAGAAAAATGGTGATTTAATTTGGGTAAATCTGCAATCATCTTTAGTCGATATTGGTGATGAGACATTTTATCAAATTATTTGTCAGAATATCACAGAGCAGAAGAAGTTAGAGGAGGAACTAAAGAAAATTTCTAGACTAAAAGCAATCATTGCTGAAATTATTTCTAGATTTGTTGGTATACATAAATTTGAAGAAGCTATAATTGATTCACTTAAAGAACTCGGTGAATTCATTAAAGCAACACGAGCATATCTTTACATATTTAATATTAATTTTAGTTTCACTAAAGGAAATTATACCTGGTCTCGCAAGTTAATTCTTCCCCAATTAAATTTACCCGAAAGTATAGACATTAATAATTTTCCATGGTTAATAGAGAAATTTAAAGAATTTGATTATTTTTATGTAAAAAACGTAGATGAGCTTCCTAGAGAAGCTGTTAATTTAAAGTACTTTCTTACGAATCACAAAGTGAACAACTTTCTAACATTTTCAATAAAAATCAATGGGATTTTAGAAGCAATAGTCTGTTTTGATAATATATCAGATCATAATTATTGGATCGAAGAGAATTTAGAAATTTTAACCATAATTTCAGAGATTTTTAAAAATGTGATGCTCCGTATGTCAGCTGAAGAAAACTTACGCATAAGTGAAGAATATATGCACCAAGAATTAGATAGAGAGTATTTTTATAAAGAATTATTCATAAAAGATATAAGTTCTATAATTAAGAACATTCAAGGATCGGTAGATGAATATAACGAGCAGGATCATCAAATTATCTTAAGTCCTAAAAGAAAAATATTGGATTCTATTAAAGATCAATGCATAAATGGTCAACTTCTAATATATATAATCCAAAAATTAACTATGATTAGTGAAACAAATGTCATAATTGAGCCTGTAAATTTATATGATGTAATTGATGATGTTAAAGAATTTATTACAAACAGCTATTCCAATAAAACAATTAGAATAACTGTCGAACACCCATTTGAAGATCTTTTTGTAAAAGCTGATAAATTTTTAATAGATGTTTTTGTGAATATCCTTATCAGTTCCATTAGATATAATAAAAATCCAACAATTGAAATTAAAATTATTATCGTTAGAAATCAAATTGATGACATGAATTATGTAAAGGTAAAAATTATTGATTATCAGAAAGAAATTTTAAATATAGGAAAAGAATTGATATTCCAAAAAGAGAGAGAAAAGGACAGTAAAATTAAAGAAATAATTTTAGGATTTCTTTTAGTCGAACGAGTATTAAATAATTACAATGGAAAAATATGGGTCGAAGGAGATTCTTTTGTAATTCTATTACCCGAGGCTTAAATTGTATTACGATAATTTTATTATACTTAGATAACAAATGTTGAAATATTTTAGAGATTTTGATTCGAAGATGTCATTAAAGGATATAATTCTAGAAAATCCATTAGTACTAGCTGAAGGACCTGTAATCGAAAGAATAAAACACGAATTCAAATATAAATTAAATCCTTTCATTCAAAATGCCTCTATGGTATATGATGTTAAAGGCAGGAATATTCTCAAAAAAATTTATAGCCAATATATGTCTATAGCATATAAATATGAGATACCAATTCTCAATCTAACACCCACTTGGCGTACTAATCCAGAACGTATTGAATTAGCAGAGTACAAAGATAAGGATGTGAATGTTGACTGTTTCAATTTTTTAGATCAGATAAGAAGGCACTTTAGCCTTAAAGGTGCAACATCCTTGATAGGAGGATTGATGGGATGTAAAGGAGATGCGTATAATCCTAAAGAAGCATTATCAAGTGAAGAGGCATATCACTTTCATCAGGTCCAAGTAAAAGAGTTAAATAGTGCTGGAGTAGACTTTCTATTAGCTAGCACATTACCTGCTTTTTCAGAGGCACTCGGTATAGCCAAAGCGATGGCAGAATCTGGCTGTGAGTATATAATAAGTTTTGTTATTCGTCCAGACGGAACTATACTTGATGGTACATCTCTTTATAAGGCAATTTCGACTATTGATAATTCAGTTGCACCAAAACCAATTTTATATATGGTTAATTGTGTACATCCTACTACTTGTCTAAGTGCGATCAATACTGAGCCTAATAATACAGAATTAGTTCAAACACGACTTAAAGGATTGCAAGGAAATGGTTCAACGAAGAGTCCTGAGGAGTTGAACATAATAAATAAAGCGTTATCTGAAAATCCAAAAACGTGGGCTAAAAAAATGATTAAATTATTCTTAACTTTTAAAATGCAAATTCTTGGGGGATGCTGTGGCACAAACCATCATCATATTAGGTGTATAGCAAAAAATTACAAAAACTTAGTATAAATAAATTATCTGCTAATAACAAATTTATTTTTTTATTAACATTACAGAAATGTTAAGAATATTTCTTCATATATGGGGTGAACATTTTTATAGGTGATTTCTCTTATAGCTAATTAAGTAGAAACCATACTTTAATGCAATGGTGGAATCTATATGAAATTTAGATTTAAATATCAAATTTTTATAATAATAACTTTAGGAATCTGCACTACTTTCGCAACTTTATATCTGCTAAATATCAGTTCTAACCTGAGAATTGGAAATATAAGTACAGATGATACCCACTATGTTTTAAATAATAAGCAATTAACAATGTCTAAAGTATCCGAAAGAATACATATTGATAACAACTGGACTGATGCCCTAGCAGCAGGAATCTGCACTGGAGCAGGTACGTATTTTAATCCTTATCTCATAGAGGATTTGATAATAGATAGTGGGGGCCAAGGTGACTGTATCCTAATCGAAAATTCTGAAGAGTATTTTAAAATTGAAAACTGTACTGTTTATAATTCAGGATATTTATATGAATATGCAGGAATTCACTTATCACATGTAAGAAATGCTCAACTAATAAATAATAATTGTTCAAATGGTAATTTAAGAGGGATATACTTAGACTATAGCTATAATATTACAATTTCGAATAATTTTTTAAATTATAACTTTAATGGATTAAGTCTAGACCATTGTGAAAATAATAGTATTATTGAAAACACTATTTATAACAATAATTTTTATGGAATATATATAGATGCTTGCGAAAACAACACTATTTCAAATTGTAAAATAGTGGATAATGATGTAGGGATATTTTTGCAACATTCGGTTAATCATACTATCTCTGGGAATTTGATGGATGAATGTGGAATAGAATTTTTTTATTCATCAATAGCTAGTTTAATTTCACATGAAATTGATACTCTGAATCAAGTGAATCAAGGAATTCTCTACTATTATACAGGTGTAATTTCTCTACACGCACAAAATTTCACAAATGCTGGACAAGTAGTACTGGTTAATTGTAATGATTCTATAATATCAAATTTAAATGTTTCACATACCAATACAGGAATTTCATTATTTTACAGCAATAATAATACCATTTATAATAATCTTGCAGACAAGAATCACGGTTATGGAATAAAATTAGACCACAGTCATTACAATAATGTATCTGAGAATTCAGCAAATGAAAACAGTGAGGATGGCATATTTTTAGGACTCAGCGATTACAATGTGATTTCTAAAAATACAGCAAACAATAATGATTATTATGGAATGCATTTACGTCTAAGTAACTATAATAATATTTCAAATAATATTTTACTCGATAATTGGAAATGTATCAATGAGTTCGATTGTGAAGGGAATATCTTCTCTAATAATAATTGTGGTCAAAGTATTATACCCGGGTTTGATATATTTCTTCTAATTGGTATAATTTCGGTTTTAACTATTATTCTTAAGAGAAATATTAAAAAATCTTAATTATCACAAATTTTTTCTTATTTTCTTATTAAGAATGTTCAATTTTGATGATCCCCTTGGAATTCGAGAGTATAATGCGATTTTACCAGATCTCAAGGAATAAGCTTCTAATTTTAGGCTTGTATTAAGAGCGCAAGACCTAAACATCCAGCAAGTGCAAGAAACGAAAGCACCATTGCAGGAAAAAACCATTGAAAAATTATTCGAGAAGTACAAATAGGATCTTCAGTTCCACACACATTAAAAGCGATTATATTCGACGCGATCAATGCCATAATAACACTAATCACTATGAGAACAACTAAACCAATTATATATTTATTGCGTTTAGATACCATTAATATAATTCTCTCTTTATTACTGATAATATTTAAGATACGCATATTAAAAAATCTCTAGAAATCTAAGAAATATTTTTATATCCAAAAGTTAGTATCCATTAATTTATTATAATTGGTATTGTCTAAACTTTTATTATTTCTTAAATGCTAATTATCATTAATATCTAAAAATTAGTTTAGATACTATGATTGATTATGATATAGTGATCATTGGATCAGGTTTGGGTGGATTAACTGCAGCAAGTCTCCTTTCACGTAAGGGATTTAAAATTCTTGTAGTGGAGAGTAGAAACCGTATAGGAGGAAGATTTTCAACTTTTGAGTATGAAGGTTTCAAATTACCCACTGGTGCAATTCTTATCCCAGATGGGTGGGTTATAAAATTGCTTGAGGAAATGGGAATCAGGACTGACACCTTAAGACCAATAACAAATGTTTATTATAGAATTGACGGTGAAAGATATGAAATCCCAGCTGAAATAGGAGTACCAAAAGTGCTTGATATAATAGACAAGCTTGAAAAAAAAGATGCTGAAAAGAAGAAACGGCCAGTGAAACCTGTCGAATTACGTAAGATTATGCGTGGGTATTATAAAAAAATGCGTGGATTAAATCAACAAGAAATTATAACTGTGCGAGATTGGCTTCTCCAATATACTGAGAATGAAAAAGTGCACGATGCTTTTGATACTCTCTGTACAGGATTGATGATGGCTCATTCTTGGGAACTACCTGTGACACAATTTTTCCTTTTCCAAGAAATGACTAAATTCTATGTATCACCTGACGGAAACCTCAGCCTAGCAGAAAAACTTGCTAAAATAGTTGAGAAAACCGGAGCTGTATGGACTAATTCTCCTGCAAGGAAAATAGTTGTCAAAGAGGGAAAAGCTACAAGTGTAATTGTTGAAAAAGCAGGAAAACAAATTGAAATAAAATGCAAGATGGTTATAAGTAATACAGGGGTTAAATCAACGGTAAGTCTGGCAGGAAAAGAAAATTTTAATAATGAATATCTTGAAAAGATGCGTTTAAAACTCCGACCAAGCCCTTGTTTACTAGTTCTAGTCACAAGCAATAAACCACTATGCTTGGAAGGAATACATGATGGGTTAGAAATAATAATGGGATCACGAAGAATTAAAACTGTCATCCCTATTAGCAATATTTGTCCTGAGCTTGTTCCCCCGGGACAACATCTTTTTTACACTTCAGCTAAGTCAGAATCAACCCTCCATCCTATGGATATAAAATATGAAATGCAACAGGTTAAGAGTGATCTTAAAGAATTTTTTCCAGATTTCGAAAAGCATGGTCGTATTTTAAAAATGAGAGCATGTGGCATTATCAATGAGTGGCCTGAAGGTCGAACTTGGCTTGGTTATGGTATGCCAATAGAAACGCCGATACCTAATTTATTTAACGTAGGAGATTCATGTATCGCTCCAGGTCTTATAGGAACTCCTGGTTCTGTTGAAAGTGGTTACCGGGTGGTCGATATTGTTGAAAAAATATTATAATCCAATTTAAAGAATTATAAAATTTGATATTATGGACATTAGCGATCTTAAGATAGGGAGAGAAGGAACATTTATACCACCTTTCAAAAGTAATATCAATACAGTTAAAATGTATGAAAAAGAGGGATATGATTCCATATTTTTTGCCGATCATATCTTAAATTGGATACCAGAATCAATATGGACTCCAGATATTACTGATCTTGCTACTGTTTATCCCAGTCCCCATTTAATATATGATGTTGTTGCTATGATGACTGTAGCTGCCTTGAATACCAAAAAAATTTACCTAGGGACAGGAGTAACTGAACCCTTTAGAAGGAATCCTGCGGTACTTGCGCAAACTTTTCTGACTTTAGATGAAATATCCAGGGGGAGGGCAATATTGGGGATAGGAACAGGTGAAAAAGAAAATACTGTTCCCTACGGGATTAAGTGGGATAAACCAGTAACTAGATTAGAAGAAGCCGTTACAATCATTAGAAAATTATGGGAAAGTGATGAGCAAATAAATTATGATGGAAAAATTTGGAAGTTAGAGAATGCTCTCCTCAGATTAAATCCTTTTAAGAAAGGATCCTTTCCCCCAATATGGATTGCAGCTCGTGGTAATAGAATGCTAGATATAACTGGCAGATTAGGTGATGGTTGGTTGCCTATATTTTTAAAACCTGAAGTTTATAAGGAGAAACTGAGGATCCTTCGAAATTACACACAGAAAACAGATAGAAGTATGAATAGGATTACTCCTGCAATTATTTTGGGAGTTATCACTGATGAGGATAAGGAAGAAGTCGATAAAATGCTCAAAAATCCAATTACAAAAAATAACCTAATTCCGTTATATCATGAAGATTTCAAGCCATATGGGTTATCACATCCTCTTGGAGAAAATATTGATGGAACTTTAGAATTTATTCCTACACATTACGATAAAGACTCATTGCTGCAAATACTTGAAAAGATCCCTAGTAAAATGTGTTATGATTTTTACTTAAATGGTACTCCTGATGAAGTGATTGGTCAAATTGAAAATTATGCCAAAATTGGTGCAAAACATATAATTCTATTTAACGTATCAATATTATGTGGTCTTAAATATATTCCAAGTTCAAATAAATGTATGAAAAAAATAATTACATATTTCAAAAATTAATATGTCAATAAACTCTCGGAAAATTGACGTTCACCATCATATTGTACCTAAAGAATATCTTACTGCTTTAGCTTCAGTAGGCATTAAAAATGCTGTTGGTGAACCATTCCCTCAATGGGATATTGAAAACACTCTTGCTTTTATGGATAGGCAAGGGATAGCTATAGCAATTAATTCAATTTCTGCACCAGGTATTTTTTTTGGAGATAATGATTTCACTCAAAAGCTAGCACGCAAATGTAACGAAATCTCTGCTTATATAGTGAATAAATACCCAAATCGCTTTGGTGCGTTTGCCATTTTACCCCTACCAGATATAGAGGCTTCCATAGTTGAATTGGAGTATGCCCTAGATACCTTAGAGTTAGATGGGGTGGTATTACTTACAAATTTTGGAGGTATTTATATCGGAGATGCCCATTATGATGATCTTTTTTATGAGTTAAACCGCAGGAAAGCTGTGGTTTATGTACATCCAAGTGTGCCTCCTTTAGATACATTACCCATGATAATAAAGCCCGCAGTTTTAGAATTCGTTTTTGATACCACGAGGGCAATTGTTAATCTTATACATAGAGGAGCAACGAAACGCTTTCCGGATATAAGTTTTGTCTTTTCACATGGAGGAGGAACAGTTCCCTTTATAACTTGGAGAATTACTTTTGGAAATAAAAAGATAATTAACCAGTTGAAACGCTTTTATTATGATACTGCTGTGTCAGCAACCCCCTATACATTAAATTCTCTGCTGAGTTTAGTTGAACCAACACAAGTATTATATGGGAGTGATTATCCATTTTTGCCCGAAAGGGTTGTAAAACTAATGAATGAAGGTCTTCAAAATTATAATTTTGAAAGAGAAGACCTTATGAAAATTGTCCAACAAAATGCTATTTCTTTATTTCCAAGATTAAAGGAAATAATTTTTTGAAAATAATTTTAAGATTCTTCTAAGGAATAATATGTAAACACTAACTTTGAATAAAAAAATTTTCAGATTTCTTCTTTTCTGGGAAAGGAGTTAAATAAACCAATTGGATTCGAGAAGTGCATATGATTTATGAACCAGTTCTCTTTTTCTTTGGTAAGAACTACAGTAACTCTTAAGGGACAAATAAATTCTTCACCTTTAACCTTTTCGACGAAATTTAGGGAACTTAATCTTAAAATATCTGCGATTTTTGCGTTCTCTGAAGTTTTTTCATTTTCGAGGGTACTTTTAATCCTATTAAGAGCAAGTTCATTTAAGTATTTTTCACTATGCTTTAAGTTAAGACCAGCAAATATAAAGACCCAAGCCATATTTCCATTAACTTGAATATCTGTGGTTTCGATGTCAAACGTGACATCACCCCAATATTTCCAATCCCATAGAAAAAGCTCTTTTGCTTTCTCAAAACCTCGAAAATCTCCCCCTTGTCCAGTACCAATTATCAATGAAGAATCTTTTGAGGAGTATATTTGCATGAAAGTATCTATGTATTTTGGATCTCTCTTGGTATATCCCTCTTGAAGTATCTGTAAAATGCCTTTTATATTATCATTGTCAGTTTTCATTTTTAACCAACATTTTAGTTTGGATAATATTTAAATTTAAATCATATAGTTACTAGATTTATTAATTTCTCTTTTTAGTCTTTTTTTTTTCCATTTTCCTAATTTTACTTAATTTTTAATAGAAAAAAGGGTCTACGATTGTTTAGCTTCTGACTATATGTTTTTTATGATTTACGAATTATTAAGCGTCTTTAATATTGACTCCCAAACCATAATATATAAATAGCACTCCAAAGAGTAAAAATAAAGCAACTATAAATAATATCAATTCCAAAATTGGACTATTAATGAATCTAATAATAGTTAACAATAGTGGGTGAAAAAAAATCAAAATTATTCCAATCCAAAAAAATTTATATTTTTTTCTCAAAATCGAATTATTAAGCCGATTAAAAATTTTAATAGACATGATATTGGAACTAATAAATAACAGAATCAAAATTATAAGACTATAAGTGAAATAGGGTAAATTAGTAGAATAATCAGTTCCCACTTCGAGTTGTACTCCGTTAGGGATAAAGAACAAGACTAACATTAATATTCCAAAAGTTACAAAGAATAAGATTTGATTTGTGTTTTTTAACATTACTTTTGGTCGATAAAGCATTGAAACATATAAAAATATAATTCCTACCGAAAAAATGATCATAATTTCTAATAAAATGTTAAAAGCTATTACAAAACTAGATGATATAAATCCTCTTTGATAAGAATAAGATAAGATCAAACCAAATACATAATTCAACGCAATTAATATCATAAAAAGTGAAAAAATTTGATTTAATCGACTCTTTGGATTTCTTAAAAGAACTTTAATAATGAGTATAATTAATGTTATAATAAAAAACACAATAATACTATGTACGAAGATGAGTATAGCTATTTGACTAAAAAGTATAATTCATGACCTCTTTTCTAACTATCCTATCATATAATTAATTTTTAAATTATATAATACTTCATTTTTGAACTTCTCCTATACCAATCAAAGCACCTTGTTCTTCAAAAATTTGGTATTTTTCGAAACCCGCATTAATTAATATATCTTTTAATTGACTTTTGGTTAGTGCTTTTCCGTTCTTTAATATGTAATTATTATATAAGGTAATTATTTTGTTTGTAATGACTTTATCAACTAAAGAATGTTTTGTTTTTGATAAGGAAGTTCTAATAAATAAGAAGATGATCCCTCCAGGTTTGGTAACTCTTACTAATTCTTTTAAAATTTCTACTTGAGTTAGTCCATAGAAATCCATATTTTCATTATAACCTTGAATAAATGTATAATCAAATGCATTATCAGGCTCTCTAATTAAACCCCCACTTATTTTAGTAAAATTAATATCCTTTAAATTAATTTCAACAAGCTTTTCTGTTGTTATTTCTGAAGATAAAAAATATACACTATTAAACTTTTTTAATAAGAAGTTTATAAGAGTAAGTTCTATATTTTCGTGAGACCATACTGAAAAGACAGTGTTTTTGCTCTCAAGTTGGTAAGATTCAATTTTCTCAATAATTTTTTCACAAGCTAAAATATCAAATTCACGATCCTTAATTAGATTCAATAAGAAATATTCACTTAGAAAATTAATTACTACATTGGTTAAGGGGGATGTTTTCACAGTATCGATTTTTCCTTTCTTATTTCTGTTAAACGCCAAAAACCCCTGTTGCTCAAGAAAATTAAGATTACTATAAAAGGTCGATGTAGAAAGCCGAGAAATTTTTTTCTTCTGGAAACTTTCTGCGAATAGTTCCTGAGTGCCGACTTGATTTCTTTTTATCCCCGATATGAAGTCCTTTATCTCTTGATATAATGTATGTCTTATTATAGGTTTCTTATATTGCTTTAGAATTTGTAATATAATTATTTGCAGCATTGAAAGATTTGCGATATCTCCAATGCTAAGGTCTTTAAGAGAACTTAAAGAACTTTGAACAGGATATTCATTTTTCTTAATCATTAGTATTAATATCTCTAAATGTCTATTTAATTTTTTCGGATCTTGAAATTTTTTTATTTCAAAAACTTACAAAATGAATTCTACAATATTGGAAATTGATTTCATTTAAGGATTTTAGGTTTTTTCTCTGATCCTTCGGAAACCGAAAATCACAAATATTTAAATATGAAAATTAAAACAATATAATTAAGAAAAAATTTTTGTTCAAAAATTAAAATTAATGATGTCAAAAATTATCGATTTTCAAAAAAATATTAAAAATAGATGAAAAAAATGGTAGAAAAGGTATTGAATTATATCACTATGGAGTTTTCTTTGATTGGTTTCGCATCTGTATCATTTTGTGTTTTTGCACTTGTTTGTATAAGACGTAAAGATTTAGTGGGTTGGGTTGTAGCTTATTTCTCATATTATCTAGGAACTGTTTTTAATACAGCTAGCTATTACAATGAACTTTTAATACTATTTTCAATTGTTTTTCAAATAACTGCCACTATTTCAATATTCACAGTTATCTTAAAAGAATATTACCAAATATTTCTTGGAAGACATTCAATTTCTGGTTCAAATAAAATAATTGGAGTTGTAATAGTTATTACCTCAGTTATTCTAATAATGATTTATATATTTCTTTTTGTTGCACTATTGTTTATTTTGTGCTTTATAATGCTTTTTCGAATTTATAAAGAAAAGAAAACACCAACACATGCATTCTTACTTATTTCTTTGTGTCCAATTCCTTTAATAATCGCTTTAGACGTTTTTGGGATTCTTATTCAAGAGATTTACACATTACTTACACTCACTTCCTTTATAATGATGATGGTTACGGGCTTAGTAGTTCTTATTGAAAATAGGATATTATTTATAAATGAAAGCTTAAAAAAGGTGTTGAATTCAGCATCAGCAGCTAGCACCGATGTTGCTAATATTGCTTCAGAATTAGCAGCCAATGCAAGTGAAGTAAATGCTTCTGCTGAAGAAATTTCTTTAACAACTCTAGAAGTTGCTAGAAATACAGAAGATGTAATGAAATCTTCAGAAGAAATTAGAATTGTTATGGACTTAGTCAACGATGTGGCAGAGAAAACCAACCTCTTATCTTTAAATGCAAGAATTGAAGCTGGTAGAGCTGGTGAGCATGGAAGAGGATTTGCTGTTGTAGCAGATGAAGTTCGAAAGTTATCAGAAGAATCTAAAAAAGCTTCTTATAACAGTAGTAAAAAAGTTGATGCAATTATAAACAAAATACATTTTACTTTTGAATCAATGCAAGGAATTAGTACCAGTTCTGAACAGCAAACTGCGTCAATGCAACAGGTAACCGCAACTTCTCATAAATTAGAAAGTCTAGCTGAAGAATTGAAGACTCTATTGATAGAAATAGAAGTTTAAACTAATACTCCATTTTTTTGGAATTTTATAATAAAAAAAGGTGATTAGAAATATATAAAATATTTATGGTTGATGATGATGAATCTCTCTTAAAATTATGTACGCAATTTTTAGAATTTAAAGGGTTTAATATCATCGATTCTGCTAAAGATGGCATAGAAGCAATTAAAAAATACAAAAATTTTGAATATAAGCCAGATATAATCATAATGGATTATAAAATGCCATTTAAAAATGGAATTGAAACAGCAAAAGAAATTTTAAGAATAGATAAGCAAGTAAAAATTTTATTGATGAGTGCAGATAACAAAATAGAAGAATCTGCATTAGCTGCAGGAGCTATAAAATTTAAATCAAAACCATTTGATCTGCATGATTTATATAACTCTCTATTGCATTTAATCCAATGTAATATTATAATAAGTTAGAATATGATTAGTTGATTTATTTTAAAATTCAAGTGACATTAAAATCCCTTCCAATGTTCAGAAACACAATTAATTGGCTAGAATGAAGGAGATCTTCATTTTAGCCAATTACTTCATAATATTTTTTTTTTCAAAAACAATAAAAATAAACAAAAAATGACTAAAAACTACAATACTATCTCAAATAACATTATTATTTTTATAATGATTTTGTTATTGGGTGTAATTATATAGATTTCTGAGATATGGAGATATTAATAAAATAAAGAATATAAAAAAAATGGTATAAATTAATAGAATTTAAAACTTCTTCCTAAGTTTATAAT
This sequence comes from Promethearchaeota archaeon, assembly GCA_048939015.1. Taxonomy (GTDB): domain Archaea; phylum Asgardarchaeota; class Lokiarchaeia; order Sigyniarchaeales; family SOKP01; genus Loki-b32. Next base: position 50,952 of record JBHLPW010000008.1, on the reverse strand, counting down.
TTATAGAAATCAGTATTATCGCCACACTTACAAGGCTTATAATGAGATAGAAAGATCCGAATGGAATTGCAGGGGAACCAGATGGTAAACCTTCTATAATAATGGTCACGCTATCTGAGCCTATATTTCCCGCTGTATCATTAGCATATACGGTCAGAGTATAATTACCTAAAGGTAAAGAGTCCCATAAGGCTTGATCTACTGTTCCTGACAAACTAGCTGTAAATGCCGGTGATTCTCCACTGTCCCATGATATAATATACCAGTAAGAATCGAGATTATCTTCAACTATACTTATCTGATATGATGGTGCAGTAATGTTATATCTCGAATTGTCTATTGGAGCGAGAATTGTAACAACAGGTGCAATACTATCACCATCGTCAAAAATTGGTAGATTGTCTTGCCCACCCCCAATGCCTGGAAGTACATATGGTGTATCACCAAATCCGTCATCATTAGCATCGACACCGCTATAATCATTCCAAATATTTCCAGTTGCGCCATTGTCCCAATTAGTATCGGTTCCATTATCATATGCATTTAATCCTAATGGATTGTTAAAATCGTTTAGATAAAATAAATTATCACGGCACACTCGAGTATTAGCTATGACCAACGCACCATAATCTGTATTATTTTGAATAGTATTTTGTGTTATAGTGTTATTATGTGAATCATCTTCAATTTTGATTCCCCGATCATTATTGATAAGAGTATTATCAATGAACCTGTTATCATCACTGTCCAAAACTCGTATTCCATCTCCATGTCCCGTAGCTCCTGTATTGTTTCGGAAAACATTGCCTTTAATTGTATTATTATTGCTAAACGTATTAACTAGTAAACCATAGTATATACTCCCGTATTGGTCGTTGTCGAGAATATAATTCTGTGGACTCTGATATAAGATAATACCTTGTCCCAAATTGTCATATAGATCATTATCACTAACTGTAACATTTTCAGCATGATCTAAGTAAATGCCAATATAGTTGTTCATAATGGTATTTAAAGTGATAGTTCCATCCTGAACATCGTTCAACCTAATTCCTGCATTTCCTCCTGAAGCTTGACCATTTACGACGGTACAGCCACTAATAACAAAATGTTTGTTAAATGAAGTATCAATTACAATACAAGATCCGCTTGATTGAGCATCTATGGAAAGATCTGCTAACATATAAGGATCAGAATAACTACCACTTCCATCAACCCAAGCAAATTGAGAAACCTGAGCCCAGGTGAAATCTCCACCTCCTGTCTCATCAATTGTAAAGGGATCAATAACATCATTACACACATTCCATTCATCTTTATAATTGACACTCGATTGATTTGCTATACAACCATATCCATTATCGTTAATTTTATTTCCGATTATTATAATATCATCGCTATCATAGAAGTAAATACCATATTCAAGGTTATTTTCAACAGAATTTCCAAATATCGTATTATTGTCACACGAATTAATGTATATTCCACTTTTTCTGTTATTTTGTACATTATTATGTTTAACCGTATTATTAAGGCAGTCTGTAGGTGCTGAACTTTCAGTAATATAGATTCCATGATATCCTCCTGCATAATATCCGTTATGTACAACTTCATTCTCCATCACTACATTATTATCAGCATCATAGAGATAAATACCATAAAGATTACTATCTTGTATATCATTTTTAATAATTTCATTTCCATTGGAATATGAGAGTGTAACTCCATAGCCATTATTCACAATATTATTATCTTCAACGAGTATATTATTCCCAACATATAAACTAACTGCTCGACCATTGTTCTTTGTAATATTGTTATCTATAATCTTACCATTACTAACAAAATATAGCCTTATTGCCCCGTGTGGTGATGCTTCAGAATTTATTAATGTACAATTTTGGATGATAAAATGATCATTTGTATTCAGAATATAGATGCAACTGCCTGAATTCTGAGCGTCTATTGTTACATTCTCAATTTTATATGGTGTCTGTGGTGTTCCAAGACCCGAACACCAATCATAAGCGGATGCTGTATCTGACCAATTGTTATCAATATGAATTCTATATGGTAAAACCCAGAAATCTGAGTTTTTTAGCTTCTGCTTCTCAACATTTTCTTCACTTTCAATTATTATAAATGAGTATATGAAGATAGATTGGAACAGAAGAACGCCAATAACTAAGCTTAAAAATATTGTATATTTGTTAATTTTTTTTTTAAATTTCATGATTACGAGTTATTTATTGTTTTATATATAAATTAGATGATATTATCTTAATTCAGCCTTAATTTTATATTTGTTTGTTATATTGGATAATAATGTAGTAAATGAAACCAAAACAAATCAGGAGTGCCGATATTTTATCTTATTCAAAATAACAGTGGAAGACTCATCAAACGAATTCCCTACACCAGCATTTATACTTTTTAAGTTTGATAAATTCAATATGGACTCTGGAAGTTGAGTTAAATTATTTTGTTCAATATCTAATATTGTCAATGATTCAAGTTTACCAAACCACTCAGGTATTTCTTTTAATTGATTATAAGAGATGTCTAATTGTTGGAGCTTTCTTAAATTACTAAATGAATCAGGTAGAATCTTTAATTTGTTTGCCCTAAATAAAAATGCACGAAGCGATTCAAGGTTTCCAAATGTCTTAGGGAGTCTACTTATCTTATTAAAACTTAATTCTAACTCTTCAAGATTTTTAAGCTTTCCAAACGACTCAGGAAGTAAAGTTATTTTATTTTCCCATAAAGATAGTTTTAATAGTGATTTAAGATTTCCAATAGATTCCGGTAGCTTCCTTAACCTTTTACTACTATATTTTAACACATGTTGATGGATTAATGATAATTCTTGGAGTGATGTTAAATTACCTATTGATTCTGGAAAGGAACTAATAGGATTTTCATCTAGGTTTAATACACGGAGAGAAGGTAAACTTCCGATGGTCTCGGGGAGCTCCTCTAATTCATTATCTGAAATATCCAAAACTTGAAGCCATTTCAAATTACGTATAGATTCTGGAAGTTCATATAGATTTACCTCTCTTCGGCAAGAATATTCTGATACACCTTCTGGAGGAAATTGCATCTCGATAATATGCCTATTCTCAATTTTAAAATCAATATCGGATATATCTCCAGAGATATGTCTCTTTAGGTCTACCAAAGCCTCTTTTTCACTTTTAGAGATATCTTCGATTTCCATAATAAATATTAAACGTCAAGGATTAAAAGGATTACTTATAAAACTTATTAAAATCCTCCTAACCTATTTATACTTTGTACATCTGCTTTCAATAGAGGGATATCTATTGCTTTTACATTATCTAAGACATGATCTCTATTAAATGCCTTAGGTATTGTTATTACGTTATCATGATTAATTAACCATGCAATTGCTATCTGTTGTATTGTAGCATTATATTTTAATGCGACTTTTTCTAACTCTTCTCTTATTTTGCCTCTTAATCTTGTATAACCTTTATGACCAAGTGGACTATATGCTGTTACAGTGATTCTATTTTTTTGATAATAAGAAAGAGAGTTATGAATGTGTTTTTGATTAGTTATATTAATATGAAGTTGATTATTAACTAGTTCTTCCTTTTTAAGAGATTCCTGAGCTTTTTGAAATTGTTTAACACTAAAATTACTCACTCCAATATATCTAGTCTTTCCTTCTTTTACTAAAGTTTCAAGAACATTCATTTCCTTTGAAATCGATATAAATTTTGAAGGCCAATGAATTAAATAGAGGTCTAAATAGTCAATTCCTAATCTTTTTAAACTCTTATTAGCTGCCTTTTTCATAGTATTTTTTCTAAAATGAATAGGAAAGAGTTTAGATGTGATAAACAAATCATCTCTATCATAATCTTTAATAATTTCTCCTAATACTTTCTCTGCTTTACCCATCCCATAAAATTCTGCTGTATCAATATGTGTCATTCCTAATTCAATACCATATCTCAAAGCAGATTTAATATTCTCGTAATAATTTCGACCTTTAAAAAAGCCTTTTAACCTCGATGTACCCCAAAGACCTTGTCCTAAAACTGCTATCTTTTCTCCCGTTTTTCCTAATTCTACATATCGCATAATTAATCCCAAAAAATTTGAAAACTATAAAAAAAGGTTTTAAATAATATTTTAGCTATTGTCATCATTTATATCGTCGAAATTACTTAATTCACTTCTGTTATGAAATAAACAACATCCTTCAGATATTCTATATTCCTCCTCATCAAGATCAGAACTATTTTCTTTCCAATTCTTAAGATATTTTTCGAACCTTTTCATGATTAATACCCTCCAATAATTTGTAATTATTATTAATAATAATTTTAATGAATAGCCAGAATATTTATACGACCCTTTAAATCTTTGGATGAAAATGGTCCTTGTTCAGCGATTAATTCTCTAGCTTCATCAACTTTATCCCAAACATTCCATAAAAGAACTCCTTGAACTTTTCCTTTTTCTAAGTAATATATAATACCTTCTTCTAAAGATTCATCTAAATCTTCTACTATTTCTAACTTTGAATCTAAAATACCTACTGCTTCATAACCGTATTCAAATAAATCAGAGTAAAACATTGAAAGATGATCAAATGTTATTTCTTTTCCCACCATATTTTGACCAGCAATTTCTCCCATCTTTATAGCATTATCTTCATGTTCAATCCGAATATACTTTCCAAGTAAAGGATTATGATAAATTGCTACATCCCCAGCAGCATAAATGTCGGGATTACTTGTCTGAAGGTACTTGTTTACTACAATTCCATCTTCAACTTCCAAATCTGCTTCTTTTGCCAGTTCAATATTGGGAGTAATTCCTAATCCTGCGATGACCATATCAAACTTTAATGTTTTCCCACTTTTTGTTTCAACCAAATAAGTTTTATCCTCTTTAGTAATTTTTACAACTAACTCTCCTGCTAAAACTTTGACATCATTCTCTCGAAAATAATCACTTATATAGTCACTCAATTTTTTAGGAAAAATGAACGCACCAATCCCACTCTCAGGAAAAATCATTGTAACCTCAGCATCTGGCTTATACATTTTTATCCCAGCTGCAATTTCTGAACCTATAAATCCTCCTCCAATTATTCCAAATCTTTCGTTCTTTTCAACACTATCTCTTAATTTATTATAATCTGACAGTGTACGGTAATAAATAATTCCTTCTTCTTCAATATTTGGAAGTTTTTTAGGTGTACCACCTGTAGCAATCAGTAATTTTTGGTAATTATATTCATTCTTATTATTATCGTAAACTTTTTTATTTTCAGCATCAATCTTTATTACATTTTGATTAAAATGCATTTCAAGGTTCATATTAGATGTCTCTAAGTCAATATCCTCGATTCCTTCATCTCCTGTCCAAAGACCTTTCGATAATGGAGGACGCGCATAGGGGGCATATTCTTCATTACTTATTAATCCAATTGTTCCTTCAACATCAATTTCCCTAATACTATGAACAGCTGCATCTGCAGTCATTCCTCCTCCAATAATCAAATATTTATAATTAAAACTTTTAATGAGTTATTCTCACCTCATATTTAATTCATTAATTAATCTGAACTCTTTTCAAATCTTATCTAATCAATACGATTATCTTAGATATATATATCTAAAGGTTTAGAAATATTTACAAAATTTTACTATATATTAATTTATGAAATCATCTTCCAACTTCATATTTTAAAAGATAAATTCTTCAGTAAAATATTCTAATTTAAAAAAATTAATACCTCTTTTACCAAATTAATTGATTTTCTATTTTTTTTAAACAAAATAGTTATATATCTGATTATAACCAATATAATAGGTGATATTTTTCTTGAAAAAATTAAGTTTACATCCAAAAATTTCTATAATTGGTTGTGGAAACGTTGGAACTCGATTTGCATATGCGCTGGTTATAAGAGGGATTGCTAGAGAAATTGTTATGGTAGATATAAATCAATTGAGATTGGAAGGTGAAGTTATGGATCTATCTCACACAGCACCGTATACAAATCCCGTAGACATAATTGCCGGGAATTACGAGGATATTGAAGAGTCAGACATAGTTGTAATTACTGCAGGTAAAAATCAAGAGCCTGGTGAAACAAGACTTGATTTGGTAAAAAGTAATGTAAATATTTTTAAACAGATCATTCCAAAAATACAGAAATACGCTCCAGAAGCTATATATTTAATAGTTTCAAATCCAGTTGATATTTTATCATACGTAACATATAAACTCTCAGGAAAACCCAAAAATGAAGTTTTAGGTTCAGGAACAACATTAGATACTGCGAGATTTCGTTATTTGTTAGGTAAACATTGTCAGGTAAATGCAAGCAATGTACATGGTTACATTTTGGGAGAACATGGAGATAGTGAATTTGCAGTATGGAGTAGTGCTATGATTGGGGGAACTCTTATTAAAGAATATACTAAAATGTGCAACATTGAAGAGATTCAAGATTCTCAAAAAATATTCATGAAAATTTTTGAGGAAGTAAAAGAATCTGCATATAAGATAATTGAAAGGAAAGGAGAAACTTCCTATGGTATTGGATTAGCACTAGCTCGAATTTCGAAAGCAATAGTTAATGATGAAAATACAATACTACCAGTTTCAACTCTTATTGAAGATTTCTATGGAATTAATGATTTATATTTAAGTTTACCATGTATTATAAATAAAAGTGGTGTACAAGGAACTCTTAATATTGAACTTGATGAAGAAGAGATAAAAAATTTTAAATTTTCAGCAAATAGTATAAAAACAATAATAAATCAAATTAATTTTAGTTTGATGAATTAACAGCAATTAGAGTTACCATTGCTTTTGAAACCAGATCTTCTTTTTTCTCGGATTTAGAGTATATTTCAGATTCAGAAACGATTATTTTCTTTCCTGCGCTAATTACTTTGGATTTACAAATAATCTCGTCACCTTTAACAGGTTTCAAATAATTAATTTTGAATTCAATTGTGAGAATACGCATGTTTTCGGGTACTAGGGTATATGCAGAATACCCTGCTGTATGATCTGCCATTGTAGCGAGAACACCCGCATGAACATAACCCTCTTTTTGTCTATGTTCAGGTTTAATAACAAGACGGGACTGGAATTCACCATTACCCACATTTTCAACAATAAATCCACAATACGCTGGAAATCCTTGAACATAGTCTTCTTTTAAGAAAGTTTTTCGTTTTGTATCCATAATTATTATTAAGCCTTGTATATTATTAGGATTTTTCATTAAAAATCTCAATTAATGTTATTTTGCTTCTAACTTCTTAAAATTATGTCTTACATGCTTATAGCTTATTTAATATAAGGCTCAAATTTTTCACTTTATATTTTTAGGGGAATATTGGGGATAAGAACCAATCTAATCTTTCCCATCTAAAAAGGATTCTTAATTACCGTTAAGGGAGTAATTCAAATTTATAAGAAGGAACATACTGTTTTCCCAATCGAAATTTGTTCAGAAGTAGATCATTGTTGTGATAATCCATGTGTGAAAGTTAAAAGTGGAAATAAAATCTGTATAAATTGTGGTACCATTTTAGGACAAGTTTTTGTAAAAAATGAACGTAGAGCTTATACAGGGGAAGAAGTTAAAAATAGAAGACAGACGGAGCCCTCGTGGAGAGAATTTGGTCCAAGAACTATTCTTCCTACAGGTAGAATTGATTCAAAAGGACAAACAATTAATGCGAAATCAGGTATACTTTTTTCAAGGCTCTCAAAAATTCAAAGGTCGCTAATAAATTCTTTGGAAAGGAATTTATGGGAAGCTAAACCGAAATTTAAGCAGTTTGCGTCAAAACTTAATATTCCCAAATATATTACTGAAACAGCTTGGAAAATATACAATGAAGTAGTTAAACAAAAACTTACAATGGGAAGGTCAATCGATGGATTCATTGCAGCCTCTATATATGCTGCCATCAGAATTCATGAATTTCCAAAATTACTTGACGATGTAGCTGATGTGTCAATGGTTCCTCACCGTACATTATTTCGATCCTTGAGTTTGATTGTTAAAAAAGTACTCCCACGTTTACATTTAGATTATCATCCAATTTCAGTTAATAAGCTGATTTTTCTTTTTGGCAATAGATTAGGATTACCAATAGAATTACAAATGAAAGCTATAAAGATAATTGATAGGAGTAAGAAAAATAGGCAAATTTTAATTGGAAAAGATCCTAAAGGTTTAGCTGCTGCAGTGTTATATATGGTTGCTTTGAAGACTGAATTCAAAAAAACTCAGATAGAAGTAGCAAAAGCTGCAAAAACAACTGAAGTTACATTACGAAGTCGGGTAAAAGAGCTTAAAGCCATTATACAGAATCAAACTTCTACACTTTAATGTTAAGTGATCCTAATAATAAATTAGGGTAGGATTTAATTTGATTTATGAATATTAAAAGATAATAGACTTTATTTTGTTCTTAAAATAGTTATGTGAGCATTAATGGTTGCTATAAAATTAACTGATGACATATATTGGATAGGAGCTAACGTTCATACAGAGGATTTATTTGAGGGTATATGGCCAATTCCTAATGGTGTAGCTCTAAATTCATATATTGTGAAAGGTGACAAAATAGCTATAATTGAATTAGTTAGAGAATGGGGCGGAGCGGCTCTAACCCTAATTAAAAATCTTGAATCGATTTCAATTAAATTATCAGACATAGATTATATTATTTTAAACCATCTTGAACCTGATCATACCGGATTTACATATTTAGTAAATTCTTTATCTCCAGACGCAGAAATTATATCAACTCAGAAAGGAGTAGATTTAGTAAAAGCATTTTACCATATTGAAAGTAATTTAAAGGCTGTTAAAACTGGCGATGTAATTGATTTAGGAAAAAATAAGAAATTAGAATTTGTTGAAATTCCTAATGTTCATTGGCCAGAAACAATGGTTACTTATGAAAAGAGTTCGGGAATTTTATTTGCTGGTGATGCTTTTGGAGCATTTGGGGTTCACCAAGGATGTATATTCGAAGATGAAACCCCAGATGAGAGTAAACCATATTGGGAAGCAGAAATGCTACGTTATTATGCTAATATTATATCTACATTCTCAGGTAATGTATTAAACGCAATTGAAAAATTATCAAATTTAAAAATTAATATGATCGCACCTTCACATGGTTTAGTTTGGCGTAGCTCCCCGGATGTAATAGTAAAGAAGTATAAACGGTTTGCTAATTACAATAAAGAATACGCGGAACCAGCGATTTGTGTTGTCTGGGGAAGTATGTATGGTAATACAGAAGTAATGTTGAATTCAGTTTTAAGAGGGATTAGTAAAGTAGGTATACCTATAAAGGTACATCGATTACCTAATGAGGATCCCTCGTTCGCTCTTGCAGATGCTTATAAATCTGCAGGTCTCATAATAGGAGCACCAACATATGAATATGGAATGTTTCCCCCTATGAAATATTTCATGGAATTATTAAAGAAAAAGCGCATTATACATAAAAAAGTGCTTTATTTTGGATCTTATGGATGGAGTGGGGGAGCACAGAAAGATTTTGATAAATTAGCTGAAAATATGCATTGGGATATTTTAGAATCACTTACTTTCAATGGCTATCCTACTGTAGAACAACTTGAAAAAGGTGAAAAAATAGCAATGGAATTAGCCCAACAAGTAAAAGAAATACCCTCCAAAATTAAAGATGAGGCTTATTAATCATTCTAACTATATTTTTTATCCTTAATGGTTAATATAAATCTAGTTTAATTGAAAAAAAATTGTAGTTATTGGACCAATTACTCTGGATGTTTTATATGTTGGTGCCAAATACGGAGTATAAGATTTGATATTTTATTAATTACATAAAGTTTAAATTTCTAATATCTTCATGTCTTAGGTAAAACATTTATATGATTTGAACATAAATGTAATTTATACATTATTGTGTAATTTTGCGAAAACCTATTTAAAATTTTAATTTGATTATTTGTGAATTTTAATAAAAGGGCAAACTAAAATGAAAAAGATAACAGTTGCAATTTTGATATGTGTTTTATTTATTGCAGGATTTACATTTCTTGCTCCTCCTGCAAGAGCGATACTTAGGGATCAAACAATTTCTACAATAGCAGAAAAAGATACATATGTAAATTCTTATGAAAATTCAACTAATTATGGATCGGTAGATTATGCATTAGCGGGAGCATTTTTGCATGTATATGATGCTGAGGCGTATTTTTACTTTTCTTTCTCAGATAAACCAACCAACTTTACGAAAGCAGAAATCTCATTGTATTGTGGCTTTATTACTTTGATAAAAAATGTAACAATTTGTTTGATAGAGGAGCAATGGGGTGAATTTTCAATGACTTGGCTTAATAAACCTACAAAAGGAATTGAAATTAGTACTTTACTCATAAATCGAACTGACATTTATAAGATTGATGTCTCAAATTTTATCACTGGCAGAAATAATATCTCGATCTGTGCTTATATAAAAAATGAAGATTATGTAGATGATAATAGCCCTATTTTGACAAGAGAAGGATATTTTAGCCCAGAAAGTGCTCCTCAAATCATTTGGACGTATCCTGAGAATGCAGAAATAACAGTCACATACCCAAGCTCTTCCTCAATTTGGGTGGATTCAGCTTTTTATGGTATTAGATGGACGAGTATCGGTACAGTTGAAGATGTAAAAATTCAGCTATATAAGGGAACTACTCTAATAGAAAATATTACATACACATCAGCTGTAAATGATGGTGAATACGATTTTTATGTATCTCCAACTGGAAATTATAGGGGAACAGATTATAGAATTAAAATATCAGATTATAATGATCCAAATTTGTATGGATATAGTGACTATTTTTCGATTAATGTTGGATCAGGGACGATAACAATTAACAGGCCGACAAGTTCAGATTCTTGGCAACAAGGAACTAGCCACAGTATTTCCTGGTCAATTACAGGAATTATTATCAATGTGGATATTGAAATATATAAAGGAGATGCTCTGAAGTATAGTGATTATAATGTTTCAAACACTGGCTTCTGGCATTGGGCCATTGATGAAAATATTGAGATTGGAACAGATTGGAGAGTAAAAATCATAAATTCAGATAATTCAAGTCAATATGATTGGAGTGATTATTTCAAAATAATTTCAGCATTAGGTCCACCAATACCAGGATATAATTATTATGTAGTATATAGTTTGTTGATTATATTAACAGTTATTGTAATCAGAAGAATTAAGAAATAACTTTTTTTTTTCCTTTATATTTCTCAAAAGGATTCTTATTTTGAAAGGAAAGGAATAAAATCTCTTAGAATATAAAAAAATTAAATCTCGATTGGGGGAAATTCTTTCAGTTTTTTTATTCTTTTAACTTTAGGATTTTTAATAAGATTTCCTCTGATAATCACATTTGTAACTTCGCCTAAATAATCAATTTTTTCTAAAGGATTCCCTGGAACTACAATTAGGTCAGCAAACTTTCCAGTTTCAATACTCCCCGTGATATCATCGATACCGATGTTTTCTGCATTTCCTAATGTGGCATAATATATTGCTTCTTGTACACTCATATCGGTATATTTCAAGTAATATTTTAATTCCTTCCATAGTTCATATTGTACGGAATAGGGAACAGATGCATCAGTACCACACGATATTCTCATTTTTTCCTTATATGCTTTTCGTAATGCTGAAATCATTCCTTTTTCAATAATCTGAGCGTTTTCAAAGCTTTCTGACGTAATTTTAGTCTCTTCTTTGGGCAAAACAGCCATTCCCATACCGGCAGAAATGGTGGGAACAATTACCGTATATCCTCTTAAAGTTTTAGGATTATTTATAATTAAGGGAACTAAATCATCAGGAATTTCGGCAGCATGTTCTATACTATCGACTCCTCCCTCTAAAGCTTCTTTTATCCTTTCCGTGGACTCACAATGGGTTGCAACTAATAAACCGCCTCTATGGGCTTCAAAACATGCAGTCTCTATCTCTTCTATAGTCATTTGGGGGCGTCCAGCTTCTCCTACTTTTCTCGCATCCATAACACCTCCAGTAGAAAGGATTTTTATATGGTCAACTCTCATGCGTAAATTCCATCTTACAGCTTGTCTAATTTCAGGAATAGAGTCTGCTACGAAAGAATTTATCCAACCATGGCCTCCCGTGATACAAATTCCTTTACCAGCACATAATAATCTTGGTCCAATTATTTTGCCATTATTTATTCGATCTCTTAGTTTTAAGTCGATATATAACGGGTCTGACATAGAACGCATTGTGGTAACCCCGCTTTGTAAGGCATTTAATGAATTTCTTTTCATAAGTTTAAATAAAATTAATTTTCCGAATGGTGTAGCAAGGATTTTAAATAACTTTTTCATGGTATTATCGCTTAATTTCATCAATTTAGTAGGCTTTCCGCTTCCCATCAAATGGCAATGCGCGTTAATCAAACCCGGGAGAATATAAGCACCTTTTAAGTCAACTTTTTTATAATCTTTTGGAATATCAATTTCGTTTTCAGTGCCAACTCCGAAAATTTTGCCCGGTTGTTCTTCTTTTTCTACAATGTTTTTAATTAGGATAACTCCATTAGGAATTATTTCACTTTCTCTATTTCCATCAATAATACTGCAATTTATTAGAGCTAAATTGGATTTTGGTTCCTTCTTCTTATATTTTAATCCTATTAACCATGATATTATAAGATACATCAAAAAAATATCAATTATGCTCCCAATGATAGAAATAATCAAAAACCATGTACCAGGTAACCAACTAGAGTTTAAATGGGCGCCATTTAATGTGAAGTTATACATTTTAAAGCCAAAGATATCTAATACATCCAATATACCCAATGGAATTCCCACAAATGGAATAATCCATGGAAAAAAGTTTAAGAATCCAATGATCAAATAAGCTAAACTACCAATAATACCTTCATATGTACCATATGTAATCCAGGCTAATAAGGATATGATTATTATAAAAATTAAAATTGTTAATAAGGAACTGGAGCCAAATTTAGAATTCTTTTTACTTTCTAACATAATACATCAAAATTAATCCAAATGGAAACTACATATGGATTATTTTAAATGATTAATTAATTTAACGTATATTAATTGTGGGAATTTACTCCAAAGAATTAATCAACATCATTAAATAAGAATGAGATAGAAACATAAATGGACCCTTAACTTTACGTAGTGTATGTTTATTCTTTCATTTTTAATGGAGGAAGGTATATCTCTCTCTCTTCAGTTCGTTCTAAAGACCTAGCATTCTCAGGGCAATGATGAACACAAACTCCACAACCTATACATTTGTTTTCGTCGTTATGAGCTTTATCATTTATTAAAGATACTGCTTCAATCGGACATTTTTCCACACAAACACTGCAACCTACACATTTGTTCTCATCTACTTTCGCAATGTAGGATGTCATAGTATGAAATGATAAAATGCCACGATAATACATTTGAAAGAGAATACAACAACACTTACAACAATTACAAATTGAATTTTCCTTTTTATCGAAACTAAAATCATCATGAAATGTCTTATGAACAAGCCCTTCTTCTTCAGCTTCTAGTAGGATTTTCTTAGCTTCTTCTTTAGATACAGATTTACCTAGCCCATGGTCTAAAAAGTAACGACCCATATTTCCAAAATGAAAGCACCTAAATCTATCACTAGAGGTTTTACAAGGATCTCCTAAAAGAGCTTTTTCAAGTTTACAAGGGCATTCAGAAAGACATATAATATCCTGTTCATCTATAATTTTAGAAGCTTCATGCAATGGCAATACTTTTTCCTGCGGAACGGTTATTTCCTTTTCAATCGGAATAATTCTTGCAAAAATAGGCAATCTTTCCTTAAATATCGGTTGTAAGCCCTCATAATTAGTTTGAACCAACTCTATTGTTTCTTTAAACATTTTCTCAAAAAGAAGAGCTAATTTCTTCTTTTGCTCAATTGGGCGCTCTCCAATAAGAGAATATTCAAAAGTATCTGCTACAGGTGCTAATAGACAGTATTGCATTATCTGAGAATTTTCCAACGGCACATCCATTATAATTCCATTATCCATTAAAGAATTTAACAATTCCATTAATTTATTTTCATTCATTTCGGTTTTTTCCTTCAACTCTTCCAATGTCAACTTCGGTTTCCTAAAATTAAGCAAAAAATTAACTTGTTCTTCAGTTAGAAGAGTTTTTAAGATATCAACCAATGTATTATTGGCTTGAAATAAAGGATTACCACTCGCTCTTACTATCAATTTAGCAGCTTTATACCAAACTTTTTCCGACATATCTGTAAGACCTAATCTTCTCTAGTTAATACTATAACTTACTATTTTTTCTTAATATAGTTTTCTTAATCTTTTTTAATGCTTATCTTTTAAAAAAAAGTAGATTTGATCTGCGATTAATTTTCCATGAGCTACAGCATCAACCACACTTTTCGATCCAAGCACGCAATCTCCTCCTGCTAACACTCTAGGAACGTTTGTGAAGAACTTTTCATTTACAATAAAAGTATTTGCTCTTGTTAACTTAAATTTATCTTTATCAAATCCAGTTAAGTCGATTTCTTGACCAATAGCTTCAATAATATAATCAGCTTCAACTTTAATTTCTACATCCTCAATAGGGATCGGAGTAGGACGACCAGTAGCATCTATATCTCCCAGTTCTATTTTTTGGCACATAATTCCTTTAGTTTCATCTTCAGAGCAATAAAATTCTTTTGGTTCTATTAAAAATTCGATATATATACCCTCATCTTCTGTATCTTTAATTTCAACTTTACCAGCAGGCATATGCTCCTTTTCTCTTCGATATAAAATAGATACATCTGCTCCAAGTCGCTTAGCAACCCTAGCAGCATCTGTGGCAGTACTTCCGCCCCCTATTACGACTACTTTCTTATTCTTCAGATTAGGTATGTTTTCTTGAAGATTATGACTTTTTAAAAATTTTAGAGCTTGTAGAACAATTTTTGTATCTCTTCCTGGAAATTCAAGGATTTTAGCTTTCTGAGCACCGATACCTATTACTATAATATGATAACCTAACTGAAAAATTTGGTTAATACTAAATTTCTTATCAATACTTTTATTCGTTATGATTTCAATTCCACAATGTTTTAAGTTTTCTATTTCTGTATTCAAAACTGACCTTGGTAATCGAAATTCGGGGATTTCAGTGGTAAGCATTCCACCAATTATATCATGTTTTTCAAAAATAGTCGTTTTAATTCCATATTTCCTTAAATAAAATGCAACCGTGAGACCAAGTGGTCCAGAACCTAAAATAGCTACTTTCTTATCCATGTCAGGTTTACATTTAAAGTAATCTTCAAGCGGACCATAATTATCCACTAAGAATCGTTTTATCATCGGAATTTCAATTGGATCTCCTTTTATACCAGCAGTACAATGAAGTTGACAATAACCGGGGCAAACTCTTTCAACACTTCTTGGAAAGGGATAATGTTTATAAATAATCTTGAGAGCCTCGTCGATCTTATTATCTAACACATTTCTAATAATTTCTCTAGAATTACAATGAGTAGGGCAATATTTCATACAAGGAGGGGGTTTTATTTCAGGATCGCTATTTCTAAAGCATTGGTGGCAACGTTCGCATTCTTTGATTACTTCCTCTAAATCTAAATATCCTAGATTAACCTCTTCAAAATTATTTATACGCTCTTCTACGGGTAAATAATGCCGTGCTATTGCCACTTTACTCTTAAGTATTTTTTGTTCTTTATCTGGCATTAATCCTTCTCATTTTCACATCTTATTTGATATCATAATATTGAATATTAAAATATAACCTAATTAATAATTTAGAAATTTCTAAAGAATAAACCTTAGCCAAATTTTTCCTAATTTTCAATTGAACAAACTATTTAAGATTATACTTTCTTTTTAAGCGTACACATGAATCAAAGAAAGTTAAAGATTATTGCGTATTCTGATTATATTTGTCCATTTTGTTATATAGGATATCATCGAATGAAACAACTCAAGAAAGAGTATAATCTTGATGTTGAGTGGAGACCATTTGAGATTCATCCCGAAACGCCAAAGCAGGGCGCAAAAGTTAACGAGTTGCCTTTTCCTAAGGGTTATTTAGAGATGGCATTCGCTAATGTTAAACGGCTTGCGGATGAGGATGGTCTACAACTTAAGTTTGCTGACAAATTACCAAATTCACGATTAGCTTTATTCATTTCTGAATTTGCTCGCAAACAAGGGAAATTTGAAGAATTTCATAAATTAGTACTAGAGGCGTATTGGTTAGAGGGCAAAGATATCGGAGACAAAAGTTTTTTATTAGATCTTGCTGAATCGGTTGGATTAGATAAGGATGAAATAAAAAATTATTTAGAAACAGACGAACCTTCCAATATATTGCGAGAGACCTTGAAAGAATTAAGAACATATGGAATAAATGGTGTCCCTACTTTCATTATTGAGGACAGATTTATTATTGGAGCTCAACCTTATAAGGTTTTTAAAAAAGTTATCAATGAAATTTTGAATGACCTATAATTTGTTTTTAATCATTGTAAAATTTAATATCGAATTTACTCATTACTTTTGCTTCTCTTATGATTTAAATCAAAATAGTCATTTACTAAGGTATAGAATCGTTTTAATACTTCTTCTCCTCGTTCAGTAGTACAATATTTAATAATATCCTCATCATTCAATTGTTCAATTAAATTGCGAGATAAGAGAAATTGTAGAGTTTCTTTAATCGCGCTTGTTTTTAACCGTGTTTCTCTTAATAACCATGTTTGAGTTCTCTTTTCTCTTAAGCAAAATTCCAATACTTCAGCCCAGATTTCGAATTTACTACGTCTTGAAGAACTCATTCAAACATCACCAAAATGATAATTATATGGGCTCTTTCTCATTAGAAAAAAATGTGTGTTCAGAAGAAAAATTTTCTAAATCTTGAGCCCACTCTTCTAACTTAGGGAATAAGTTTTCCCATTTGGCGATCTTACCTCTTATTTTCAATGAAGTCATCAAATTAATCAACCAGAAGATAAACATTGAAATAAATAATAAAAACAGGTAAAATAAAAAGGGTTCATTAATAAATTCGGCATTTAAAAGGCGTGTAAGTAGAATCATGCCGATAAATCCTGAGAAGAAATTAAAGAATAAGAAGGTCTTTACTAATAAAACTAAATTAGTTCTTTCTTTTGAAAAGTGTTTGAAAAAAGTATAAAAATTCGTTATATATGGGACAATTCCTTTGTAAAGAGCGGTCCTTGTTTCTTCTTTACCTTTAATCTGCCTAAGACAACGTGTTCCTTTAATTAAAAAGAAACTAAAAATATAAATCTGAAATCCTATCTGAACGATAAAAATAACAAGAGCTACAGTTAGGATAATAGTGATAATATTTCCAAATAGGCCATATCTTTGAGAAAGACCTGTTGTTGCTTGTCCAGTGATCATTAGATATATCCAAATAATAATAAATGCTAATGAGAAAAGAAATATCATGGTTAATGATGTGAAATGAATTTTAAATAACCTATTTACTCTTTTAAATCTAATATATAATGATTTTTGGCTTTCTATTAATCCATTTTTTTCATTTATGAATTTTTCCATAAGTTCCACCTTCAGATTTATTATAATAAACATGGGAGTAATGATATTTAAGTATATAAGGGCAAATGGTGGCTAGGGAACTATAGTCTTCATTTTCAGGTCCAAAATCAAAACAAGGTGTCTAACTATTATTTAAAAAATATAGAATTAAATAATATGCTTTAATTTAGAATAAAGTATAATAATAAATTCTATTAAAAAAACTAATTGTATAGTAGATTTGAAGTTAAATAGATTAAAGTCAGTGGTAAACCAATTGATTAGAGAATCGTCGGGAGATTCACAAGGATATTTAGTAGATCCCTTTTATCATTATACTCCTGAATCCGAAATTATAATAGACTTAAAGGAAGGCACATTTACACCAGACTTGGAAGGAGATGATGTAGAAAGATATTATAAATCCATAATTGACT
Source organism: Promethearchaeota archaeon (assembly GCA_048939015.1). Taxonomy (GTDB): domain Archaea; phylum Asgardarchaeota; class Lokiarchaeia; order Sigyniarchaeales; family SOKP01; genus Loki-b32. The sequence continues at coordinate 32,818 of JBHLPW010000008.1, read as the reverse complement.
GGTTTCATGAAGTGCTTCCAAAAGAAGGAATTTCACTTGAGGTTATAGATAAAGCTGTTTTAACGATAAATCCTCAAGGTAAAGAATGTATTATAGAAGCTCAAGGACGTAAATTTCGCTCATATTTAAAGTTCTAATACTGATTTGTTATTGAAGATTCTTGAAAAAGATTTATCTTGAATATAAAAATATTAATATTGTAAACCAATATCTAAATAAGATACTTTATTTTATCAAATATTTAGAATCTCTTATATTAGATTAATGCTTTCCTAACTAATCCATAATTTTTATGATATTAAAAAAAGCAAATTAGGCATGCCTAAATTTAAATATGATAATAGATTATCATTACTAAAATAAATATAATTTAGTGATAAAAAGTGGAGCAATCAATAGATTATGGAAATTGGGTCCCTCGAAATATGATCTACTTCTTTGTTGTAGTATTTTTAGGATTGTTACTTCCCACTATATTTCCACTATCACTTACTCTAAAAATAATTTTATGGGTGTTAGCAGGGATATGGCTTTTACCTTTCAGTTATATGTTATATCTTTATTGGTATTTTTCATTGAATAATAAAGAAATACAATATAAGATTTGGAATCTAGTAATCGAAAAATTGCCTTGGAACGGCAAAGGAAAAGCTCTTGACGTAGGTACGGGAGCAGGAGCATTAGCAATACAACTCGCAAAGAAATATCATGAATCTAATGTATATGGAATTGATTATTGGGGAAAAGGATGGAATTATTCTAAACAACAATGCGAAGAGAATGCAAAAAATGAAGGTGTGGCAAATAATATAATGTTTCAGAAGGCAAGTGCCTCGAATTTACCATTTGAGGATAATGAATTTGATGCTATTGTAAGCAATTTTGTATATCATGAAGTAAGAGATACAAAAGATAAAAGAAAACTTATTAAAGAATCCTTACGTGTCTTGAAAAAGGGTGGTACATTTTCTTTACACGATACCTTTAAAAACAAAAGAAAATATGGAATAACTGAAGAATTAATAGGACAAATTCAAGAATGGGGGATTCAACAGGTCAATTTTATCGAAACTGTTCATGAGTTAGAAATGCCTAAATTAGTAAAATCTGAATTGAAAACAATGGGTTTATTATATGGAATAAAATAGAAACCAAAATTAAATAGACTTTTAATAATAAGATAAGGAGATAACAAAGTGGATCTTAAACAAATTTTAGTAAATCAAGTTAGAAAACCTAACGGTAAATTGGGAGGATTAATTGCGAGAGGCATGAATAGAGGGCATTCAAAATTAGCAAAATGGGGATTATCAAACTTTTCAATAGAACCAAATTACGCTATTCTTGATATTGGATGTGGTGGAGGAGGAAATATAAAACATTTTGCTAAAACTATTACAGATGGAAAAATTTTTGGAATTGATTATTCAGAAACCGCAGTTGATATTAGTATGAAAGTAAACAAGAAGTTTATTGAAAAAGGTACGGTTGAAATAAATCAAGGTTCTGTATCTTCTTTACCTTTTGAGGATAATTATTTTGATTTAGTAACTGGTTTTGAAACATCCTACTTTTGGCCAGACTTAATAAGAGATCTCCAAGAAATATATAGAGTTCTTAAACCAAATGGACATTTGATACTAACCAATGAAGGATATATATGTAATAATGAAAAAAAGAGAAAAATAGCTGAAAATTGGTCAAAATTAGGCGATTTTCCTATTCATACTCCTAATGAGTACAGAGAATTTTTGAAAGATGCAGGTTATTCCAATATCCAAATATTTGAAAATTATGACAAAGGTTGGATCACAGCAATATGTATGAAGAAATATTGAAATTAAAATAGAATATTTATTCTTCTCAATTTTGTAAATAATTTGAAGTTTTTACGTAAATTATTCAAAAACTTTTCCTGCTCCCCCGTGAGTAAGTTCTTCTCCTAATGCTAGGCGTACAAGATTGCTAAGAATGTAGGGTTCTAATCCTTGTGCTTTCGATCTACCTCTAAGGCCTAAAATACACATAGGACACAAAAACACCATCGCTTCAGCTCCAGCATCCTTCGCATCCATTATATTTTTCATCCTCCATTCCACTTCTACTTCTTTAGATACATTAACCATACCTGCTTGGGCGTTACCACAGCAGAGAGCATTTATTCGGTCATATTTTCTTTTTACTCTATCAACCCCTATTAATTGGAAGAGTTCATCTAAAATTGTATCTTTCTCGAAAGTATATCTTGAAGCGCAAGGTTGTTGAAATGCTATTTTCATATCTAGTTTTTTTATCTGATTTTGGTGTTCTTTAACATAATCTCGAAGATATTCTATTATATGAATCGGTTTGAATGGTAGGGCTATACCATATTCTTTAACTTTGTTGGCTAACATAGCGTAGCAATCATCATGATAACATATAATTTCCTTAGCACCAGTCTTAGCAAGATTATCTACAAATGTTTGAGCATTATCCTTAATTACACTTGGTGTTCCCATATGTATCAGTCCAAAATAACAGAAGTAGTCTGCTCCTTTAAGAAGGGTTAATCCCTCAAAGAGTTGTCCTTCAATAACTCCAGGATGTAAATCTCCCATAACACAGAGATTCATGACAGGCTTTCCCGGTTCTCCCTCAATAACTTTAGATTTCAGTCGAGTACCCATCTTAAGATTTAACTGGGCTTGTTTAGTCAATTCAAAAGTTCCAGTCTCCTCCTGTCTATCGTTGATTAAATCGAATGGATTGGCACCCTCAGGACAGAACATATTACAAGCAGCACATGTAATACAATCCGCTGTAACGGGAGTTGGCTCACCATCGATCAATTTTTTAAACTCAATTTTAGCCTTTTCCTCAGGATATGCTAAATACGGACACTTCATTAAACACTCTCCACAAAGAGTGCATTTATCTTCATAAAACATTTTTAATCCTCCTTTTAGATTTCATATAAGTGTTAAAATTATTAAAAATAATAAATTAAACTAAGAGAGGAAGTTTAATAATCTTTATCAGATAGCAAAATCTAAATTTAATTTTAATAGGATTTAAAGAAATCCTTAGACTATTAAATATTATGAATGAAAATCCTCTCTATATATGAAAATGTTCGTAGAAGTCAAAAATAAGAAAGTGTATGTAAAAAAAGGAGCTTTATATTTAGGTGATATGGAAATAGATGACGTAAGGCAAATCCAAGGCTTAAAGGAGTTAAATAAGTTAAAACAGCTTTTTCTCTTTAAAAATAACATTTCTAAAATCACAAATTTAGACTCATTAGTAGATTTAGAGAAATTAAACTTATATGGTAATAACATAAAAGAAATTACGGGTTTAGAGAACCTAAAAAATTTGAGGATATTATTTCTTTCGGATAATAAAATACGAGAAATTAAAGGGTTGGAATACTTGAACAAATTAGAAGTCTTATCCTTCGAGGATAATAGAATTGAAAAAATTAAAGGATTAAATCAACTCACTAATTTAATAAGTCTTAACCTTTATGGTAATTTAATAACTAATATAGAAGGACTTGAATGTCTTAGTAAGTTAAAAACACTTAGAATTGGCAATAATCCAATTCCAAGTGAAATTATAAAAAATTTCGGAGGAATTGATGAGAACGGCTATGCATCTAATCCTCAAAAAATTATTAAAAATGGTTATTTTAATGATAATTAAGAATCAATTAAAATTCAAATGTGAGGAGTGATATTTTAAGTATAGTATAATGGCAAAATTCAAAATATCAACAATTATTAACCAACCTCCAGATATTGTATGGAAAGCTTTTATAGATCCTCAAAACATGCTTCATTGGACAAGATATTTAGAAAAGGTAGAATCTATCAAAGGGGAATTTGGAGAAATTGGTGCCACCGCTCATTTACATTACTTAGAGAAAGGACGTCCCTATATCCTAGAGGATAAGTTATTAGCTTATGAGGAGGGGAAGAGAATTCTCTCTCAAGTCTCTGGTCAAGGGATGGATATTGAACTTGAAACAATTTTTGAACAGGTTCCTAATGGCACTAAAATTTCCATGACGTGGAATGGTTCCAGTAAATCAGCTTTTACAAGGTTTATCCTTAAAGTAATGCGTGGTAAAATTAGCAAACAAGCCCAAGTTGAATTAGATACGTTTAAAAATTTAACTGAAACATATGGAATAAAGTTTCCTAATCATGAATAAGGAATCAATAAATTTTTATAAATAATAGACGCATGGTGGTATAATATTACTAGAAAAGAAAGTAAACGTGCAATTTCGGATGATAAATACCTGAATATGCTGCTTTTTTCTTTTAATATGGATGAGTTGAAGCAAATATGCAGACAATTCGGTATTAAGGGTTTTTCTAAATTTAAACGGGATGAATTAATTACCTTCATTTTGGATTCATTATCAGAGGAAGAAAAAAAAGAGTTGTTAATTGAAAAAGAGCCTGAAATAATTGCTGAAAGTATTAATACCGCTTTTAACAAAATCCAGAATAAAGAAAGAGAAACAATAACAAATATTAAAGTTGTAAATCCTAAGAAGCATGAAGTTGAGTTAGCTTTTAAAGGATTTAATTGGGAAACAACCTCATATATTGCAATAACTCCTGAGAATATCCAAAATCCTGAACGGGATTGCGATTGTAGAATTGGAGCAAATATGGGATTTTGTAATCATTTTTGGATTGGATTTATCTTTTCCTTACAACAAGGGTACTTTAATCTGTCAGACTGGACATTAACTTCCTTACCAAAAGATTTTGAGAAGAGAGTGAAAAATATTAAAATCCTGCCTAAAGAAGAAGGGGAATTTCGACTAATAGATGGGGGATCAGAAGATGCTATATTAGATGAATACATTAACGAGAGAGTACTTATTCATGAAGCTGAGTTAATGAAATTTGAAGAAAAGGAACAAGAATGGCAAGATCATACCACTACCTACTTTCTTACTACATTAAAGGATGTTTTTATAAGTCCACTTGAAAAACAGGATGATATTAGAGAATTGGATGAATTATTGGTAAGAATAAGTGATAACGCTTATAATAAATTTAAGCTTAAGGAAGGACAGTTAATTTCTTGTAGAGGCACAGTAAATTTAGACTCTATTCAGAAAATAAAAATGCTCAAAAGAGTCTCTAGCATTAAAATTATACAAAAAAGAAGTATGAAAGATAAACTAAAAGGAAAGGCAAAAAAACCTAATGTACAGGAGCAGGAATGGGAGATACTAAGCTCAAGCGATCCAAGCAAAATCTATCAAGTAAAATTACATTCTGATAATACATGGACCTGTACATGTCCTCATTATACATTTCGTAAAACTGAATGTCGCCATATTAAGGAATGTAAGAAAAAGGCAGGATTACCTTAAAAATATCATAAATTTCAGTAAATTTGGCTAGAAATTTTTATTTTTTTTAGCTATCGACCTATAATCCTCAGTATTATGATTCACATATTTCAGAATAAATTTTCTGCTCAAAAAGCTTTAATTGCGTTAATTTTCTGTTCCATTGAATAAAATGCTTCCATTGAAGAATCAAGTAAATTAATAAACCTAATAGTGATAAATCATTTAAAATGTTAACATGAAGCGGTGGTGGCGGATGAAGTGGTGCCACTATCCTTAATACCCATAGAACGAACCACATGAAATAGTATATACTAATTATATTTACTATAATGAAGATTATCTTAATTTTTTCCATGCTTCGAATAATATCATAGAATAAAGAAGTTAATGATTTTTGTTTACCCGTTTTTTTCCCCTCATAGAGGTTAACTTTATTTTTCCATACAAGTAGATATCTAAAATTTACTAAAGCAAAGAACGAGATAATTAATAAAATACTGATAGGAGTAAATACGTTAATTATATTGGGAGGTGGTCGAGGATCTAATGGATTAAGCGGTGGTGCTGTAAAAATATATCCTAAATTGATACATTGGACAATAATAATATAAATAGGAACAAGCGCACTAAGTATCAAATAATTTCTTTCATTTTTAATATAATTCAAGCCACCTCTCTCCATTCTTGAGAAATTTGTTTCAAAATTATTCTTTTCTGCATTGTGTTTAATATTATTTTCAAGCGAATCTTTCATTATATTCTTTAACCTCCTAATTCTGTATTGATTTTTACGAACCATTCATATCTTTCATGACCTTTTGGAGTAATCTCGTAAACAATTCTCACTCGTTCTCCCCAAGCTTCTTCATATGATGATATATAACCTGCTTTTTCCATTCTCTTAAAATATTTATCCGCTGTACTTGTTTTTAATCCACAATATTCAATTAAGTGTGATTTAATTATTCCTTTTCGAGGATTTCGCTTATCTTTGAATGCTCTTAGTATTCCTTCTAAAATTGTTTGGATGATAATATTAGTTGAACGGTACTGAGAAGATGGCATCCTGTTTAAATTTGACCAAGGAAAATCTTTTCACTTGAAAATAATAGTCTTATGGTTATAAAAAATCTTTGGGAACATTGGTCTGAAAGCATTTAAAAATTACAATTTTATGATTTTCCTTAATAGTATTATACTTTTTTAAGAAAAGGTGACAGATTTTATGGTTAACAAAGATGATTGGGAATTTGAACATGATGTAATGGAAAAAGAGAATGATAGCCACAAACAAAATGAGAATTTGATTATTTTTTCTAGGAGTAATATCAAATCCTTTATATATACATTGTTTATATTGCTCGGGATAATTGGATTATATTATTTAATAGTATCATTGACTTCAATAACTCGAGGCCCTATGACGGGAGACCTTCCCCCTGAAGGTATGCCTCTTCCTGGGGTCTCACAAATCTCTCCTCTGAACGGAAGTGGAATAAATATTTGGCCATTTTGGGGTTCATTTTCTTTGCCCACTATTTCTGAAGTAGTATTATTCGCTATTATTTTTCTTAGTTTTTTAATCGTAATTCAATATTTTTTTAGAAGTAGACCAAGAAACCTAAATATTTATTTGGTCGTGTTATTTGGAACCTTATTAATCATTTTCACCAACTTAATAAGTGGTTGGGAGAGTGGAATTGTCAGTACCATTGGTGGTAATGGTGAAATTTATACAGATGCAATTCAAATTGTAAATCCAATCTCTTTTATACGTGATTTTGAAGCCCTCCAAGATTCTCTTTCTGTTCATGCAAGGACTCACCCTCCAGGAGCAGTTTTAATCATATATATCTTCTTTCTATTATTCAATTCTCCTGGAATTATAGCAATTGCTATTTGTGTAGTTTCAGCAATGTTTTCTACCTATTTTTTACATGGTATTTTCAAGAGACTTTTTGAAGGAGAGGTTCCTAGGTACATGATTTTCGTGTATCTCTTGCTTCCAGCAATTCAAGTCTATTATCTCGCAAATATCTACGCGATTGTAACTACATTAATTATTGGGGTAATTTATTTCTATTTATATGAAAAGAAAGTTATCTCTATTATTGGTTGTATATTATGTGCTTTCTTGGCCTCCTTTATCTCCTTTATGGCTTTGTTTATTATAGTTTGTCTTTGTTTTTATGAAATATTTAATCTAAAGAGAAAAGGATCTCTAAAAAGAGATATGTTACTAAGTAAAGAAGGAATAAAAGGAACGTTAAAAGATTCTCAGCGTTTAATTGCAATTATTTTGGGAATAATAGGAATATATGGATTACTCCTATTAATATTAAATTTTAATTACATAAACTCATTCTTGACCGCAATGACAGCAGAAACTTCTCAAGGTTGGAAATTAATTACCAATCCATTTGAATACTTTACCACTCGAGTCAAAAACATTATGGATATTTTAATGTTTTTCGGACCAATATTGATAGTCTTGTTCTATCAAGGTTTCAGAATATTAAAGAGAAGAAAATTATTAGATGATACATCTGCTCAATTATATCACTTAGTATCTGCTGCAATTATTACATTATTAATAATTTTTGCTCTTGGTGCTTATGACCATGGAGAAACCGCCCGAGCCGCTATGTTTCTCTATCCATTCTTATTAATTCCAGTAGCGATCTATATTCAAGAATCTTATAATCGAATCTCTCGATCCGAGCTTGGAATATTATTAATCGTTGTATTTGGTCAAGCTATTCTAATGCAGTTAATAGGTTCGTATATATGGTAAGTATTTGAATTAACATCATTTTTTTCTTTTTTTAAAAATATGTCTTATTGTTCTAAAGCCTTTTTAATTATTACAAACTAACTTTAAATAATTATAAAGGTGATTTGAACATAATATCTACTGAATTTGAGCAAAAATTGGAAAAATATGCTGACGTGATATTAAAAGTTGGGTTAAATTTACAACCAGGGCAGCGGTTACTCATCGGTGGGGCATCATCAAATTCCGATGGCACATCGATTGAAAATGCTCAATTAGTACGTATAATTACCAAGAAAGCGTATCAAATGGGGGCTAGATTAGTTGATGTAGTATGGGGTGATCTGGAATTAAGGTTGATGCGATTTCAATATGGTCCTGAGGAGGCGCTTGAGGAATATCCACAATGGAGAATAGATGCGAGACTCGACATTTCTCAAGCTGGAGATGCGAATCTTCATATTATGAATCCACAACCTGATTTATTCAAAGATGTGGACACCAATCTAATTTCAAAATTCCAGCGCAATTATCTTAAACATGCTAAACCTGTTCTAGATCTTCTTACTCAAAACGCTTTGAACTGGTTAATTATATCGACACCAAACAAAGATTGGGCAAATAAATTATTTCCAGATCTTCCTGCAAATGAAAGAATTCAGAAATTATGGGAAGTTATATTTAAAATATGTAGAATAGATGAAGAAGATCCTACTTCAGCATGGCAAAAACATAATGAGAACCTCCATAAGAGATGCGATTATTTAAATCAGAAACAGTTCACTGCCTTAAAATTAACTTCTCCGGAAACAGATTTGACAGTTGGCTTACCTCAGAATCATATTTGGAAAGGTGGAAGCGTAAAAACACTAAAAGGAATTGATTTTACAGCTAACATACCTACTGAAGAAGTTTTTACAATGCCACATAAAGATAAGGTTGATGGGGTTGTTAAAACTACACGACCCGTTCTCTTTCAAGGAAAAATTGTTGACAAGTGTATTCTTAAATTTTCTCAAGGGCGTATAATTGAAGCAAAAGCAAAAGTAGGTCATGATCATATACTTAAAGTCATTGAAGTTGATGAAGGAGCCCGAAGATTAGGTGAAATAGCTCTTGTACCTAATAGTTGTCCAATTTCACAGACGGGGATGCTTTTTTATAATATTTTAATAGATGAAAATGCTTCTAATCACATCGCATTAGGTCAAGCCTATAGAGAGTCATTGAAAGATGGTGATGATTTAACAGAGGAAGAATTCATGGCTGCTGGCGGTAATGATAGTTTGATCCATGTTGATTTTATGATTGGTTCGGGAGAAATGAATGTAGATGGTATATTGGAGGATGGTACTATAGAACCAGTTATGCGAAATGGAGAATGGGCTTATGAAGTGTAACTATAATTAAATATAGCAAAATATCAATTAAAATAACCCTTCTGATATAATCAGAGGAACTTACCTCTTAAAATTCAAAGAAGAACATAAAAAAGAATCCAAATGCCCCAAAAAGAATAATAAGGAGCATTAATAGGATCGAATCTGTCATCATTTTATTGTAGTCTTACTCTTTCTATTATATTTTTAAATTAATATGAAATTAATTCTATTAATACTTTCTTAATCTTTCCCAAAAACAAGCCTACTCCTTTTTTTATTGACTACCTCTTCAGTTAATCCCCATTTATCTATAAAGTATTCCTTGAATATATGAGAAACATCACCAATTTGTAATACCTTATCTGGACAGATTGTTACACAATGCATACATTGAATACATAAACTTTTATCTGGTTCTCCTGAGTTCGCATTAAATGCTTCTGCTGGACATTCGATTTCACACAAGTAACACATACTACATTCACTCTGTTCTCGAAAAGGATAAAAAATAGCAAATGGTCCATCTGTTTCTTCTGTCTCTTCTGTCTCTCTTGGCTCATAAACAAACTTTGATAAATCAAAATTAAATAAAAGCTCTCCATGAAACCTCTTAACTGATTCTATGGCAAACTGCCTAGCAATATCAAAATCTAGTCGATTTGGTCTACCTTCTGCTAATGACCACCCCTCTCCGACGTTAAATGAATGGGCACCGATAAATTCTGCTGATAAAACCACCTTAAAATTCGCGTTTGTTAATAAGTAATATGTTACTTGATGTGCCCATTCCAAATCTCGAGCACCATAAGTAAAAAACATGGAGCACTTCAGATTCTTACCCTCTAACGTGCTCATCCATTCCTCCGCAATAGTTGGAGGTCTTCCTCCAAAAACGGGAAATCCGAAGATGCATGCATCAAATTCTAAAAAATCGATAGCATTTCGCCTACTCTCAGGCGTTATAATATTTTTTTGTTTTACGATATTTCCTTCTTTTCTTAAAATCACAGCGATATGATTTGCAATTTTTTCTGTAATTCCTGTTGCTGAGAAATAAAAGATACCAATATTCATTTGATTAATACTCAAAATACTTATTGTTATTTAATTTATATACGTAAAGCGCGAAGCAACGAAGGAATTAAACGTAAACTATTTGAAATACCTAGATTTTTAATAAGTTTCCATTTGTTGGACATTAATCTTTCCCAGATCTGCTTCCTAGTTTGAGTTCCTGAGAATAAAGCAATTGTTGATTCCAGCATATCAGGATCTTCTTGTGCTAAAGAATACGTTGCTTCGATTAAGTTCTCTAATTGATTACTATGAAATAATAATCGGTGGAATCTATAACTGTATCGCAATTCTTCATTATAGAGTTCCTTCAGAAGGTGCTTTTTATATCTAGAAAGACTTTTTTCTCCGAAGTCTCCCTCTTCAAAAGCTTTACAGAAAACTTCAGCAGCAATCTTAGCTGACATACGAGCTTGATAAATTCCTTCATATAAAATAGGGTCTGCTGTACCACACGCATCCCCAATAACCATAACTCGGTTACCATAGGGTTTTTTAATCATTTTATCAGGGATAGGCGCTGCCCAAATCTTACGACCACTGAAAGTCATCATATCGCCATTAACTAATTTTTGTTTCATCTGAGGAGACTGGAGGAATGCATCAAAGTGTGTTTTCTTCACACCTTTACCCAATACACCAATACTTACTGCATTAAGCTTGGGGAACGCCCAAGCAATTCCATGATCAATCAATGAAGTGTTAAAGAACTCCCAAATTTTATTGCCGAATTGTTCATCTATGATAGTTTCTGGTATGGCAAACTCTGCTTGAACCGCATTTATCATTGGAGGTACTTCTATTCCAAGACTCCTCTGAAGAATGGCACCACCAATACCTGTAGCAATTACAATACACTTGCAGTCATATTCATTCGGTCCTATTACTTTTACTTTATCCTCCTTAATATGAACATTCTTTACTCGGAACTTATATTTCACCTCTACCCCAGCATCACGGGCTTGATTTAGTAAATATTTATCGAAGTCAGTTCGAAACATGCAAAAACCTTTATTTTTCTCTCCTGTAGCTTCAAATTCCATCGGTTCCTTCTTAGGAGTAACTAACACACCCCCAGTAATTACACGTTCATTAACTCCATGTGGAATAGGAGAAAAATCCTCACATCTCATAGGAATACCACCCGCACAACATTTATACCGCCCTTCCTCCCCAGCTTCTAAGAGTAAAACATTTAACCCTTGTTCTGCCACAATTTTGGCAGAAGTAGCCCCACCTGGACCGCCTCCAACAATTATCAAATCATACGGCATAAGCACTCATTCTCTAAATGATTAGTGAAATATTAGATTATATTTTATCGTTTTGAATCCTTATTAATGTTATTTCTTTAATTTATCCACAAAAAACTATAATTAGTTTTATTTAATATTAATAAAAATAAAGGTTTTTCAAGAAAATTCATTATTTAGGAAAGATTGATATAATATATGACTGAAGACTCGGCTTTAACACTGAAAAAAGCTTATGATAGGGGTGAAGAAATAGCTTTAAAAGAAGCAAAGAAAATGTTGGAACAATCAGAGCTTATTTCAAAACTATTAGAACCACCTAAACGACCTCCAGTTACTTTTGTGGGTATCCGAGCTCTTGAATGGCGGTTATTAGAACTTTCAGAAATTCCTTTTACAAACACATATGAAAAAGTTCAGGAATGGATTAAAGTTCTTGTAGATAAGTCCTATATTAAAGAGGGTTTTTCATTGGAGGGAACTAAGGAAAATTTACTCGCTTGCCATAATGCTATGATTACAACAATTCTAATAAAGATGCAATATGAAGATAAACGGAAAATAGATGCTGGTATTGACTGGATATTGAAGTATCAATCAGTTGAGAGAGGTAAAGAATGTTCATGGCCTGGAAAGGATCTGTATACTAGGTTTGGAGGTTGTATGAAAAAAGTTCCTTGTTATTACAGTATCATAAAATCGATGATCACTCTTACCGAATATAAGAAGTATTTTGGGGGCTCAGAGGAGCTTAATACTAAACTTGCTCAAGGTTTAGAATATATCCTTCAACATAGAGTTTACAAAAAATTATCAGTAGATAAGCCAATAGAGGATTCCATCATCTTGAACTTTTATCCTTATACCTATAGATCAAACATTATTGAAATATTATCTCTTCTAAAAGCTAATGACTTATTAGAAGATAAACGCTGTGAAGATGCTAAAAAACTATTAAACAGAAAGCAACAATCTGATGGATACTGGCAGGTAGACACATCTTATATGAAAAGTGCGTGGATAGATTTTGATATTCCTAAAAAACCAGGTTTATGGATGAGTTATATAATAAATCAATTAGGGATCATTTAATTTTTTAAAAACAGATAATTTATTTTAAGACATTCATATGTGTATTTAAAATTCTTAGTTCCATGGATAATTGATTTTTATAAGTTTCTTTATATGCAAATTAACCCCTACTTCAATAGGCAAACGTTTATAATTCAAGTTCCCATAATTATAAAAGAATAACAATGAAAGATAAAAAAGAATTACTTGCATATTGTGGGCTTTATTGTGGAGATTGTGCTGGTTATTCAGGTGAAATTGCTGATGCAGCCATTAAGTTAAATCAACAACTTACTAAATATAAATTTGAACATACTGCGAAGAATATATTTACTGAGAAACTAAAAGAATATTATAAATTTCATGATATGCTCCAGTTCATTACGGAACTAAAATGTGAAAAGATTTGCAGGGAAAAAGAAGATGATGAGCATAGTTGCAAAGTTAGAAAGTGCTGTCGTGAAAAGGGATTCTTCGCATGTTATGAATGCGAAAGTTATGAAAAATGTGAAATTCTCAGAACAGCAGTTAAGAAAGAATTGTATGGCGATTCTCATTTAAAAAACTTTCAAAGCATAAAAGAGATGGGATTAGAAAACTGGATAAAAGTAGGTAAACGATATTGGTTTGCAGATGATTAAATACAACGATTTTACCTTGCCTTGATGTTTTTCTAATGTTTTCTAATAGTTTTTATTTTTAAAATAATGTGATGTGACACTTTATCACCACATTAATTGCTTCTATATGCTAACCTTTATATATCCGATACATCACATTATTAATAGAATTAAGAATATTATAAGTATTAAATTCCAATAATTTTCAAATAATTAAAGCTGAGGAGAATGGTTTTATCAGAAATTGATTATTCAGAAAGGTTTTTGGAAGCTCTTCACTCTTTACAAAAGAGTTATAAGAAATTTCCTAAGTTTATGATTGAAATCATAGCTGAAAATTATGGAATACCTACTCCTGAAGTAAAGAAGCTCTTCAATACTTATAGAAGGCAAGGAATTTTGAAAATCCTGAAAAATGAAGGATTTTATTATCAATTAAATGAAGCTTAAATTTAATAAACTTTTTCTCAATTTATTTACGAAGACAGTAAATATGGACATATCTTAAATTGTTAAGCTCATATAAAATTTCTTTTAACCATTCTTTTTCAACTTTTATGGATTTTATATCTTCAGCTTTAAGCTGTTCAAATTGTAATTGAATAATATAAGCAATAAAATATAAGAATAACATTTAAGGATTAGATTCTCCTAAATTATCTAAAATTGTAGTTTTTATTAATCTAAAATTCATGTTTCTAATAAAGTGAAAATTAGTTTTTAATAAGCATCGCTGTGCAGGATGCGGCGCATGTATAGATGAATGTGAAAAAGGGGCATTATC
>JBHLPW010000008.1:0-18486 GCA_048939015.1 Promethearchaeota archaeon | reverse complement strand
AAAAGAATTATGTCAGAGAAGAAAAAGAAAGAACCTGAAGATGATATAGATGATCTATTAGATCAAGCTTTTGAAAATCAAGATTTGATTCATCATAAGTGCGAAATGAGAGATGATCCTGCAAAGAAGCAAGCAGAATGGAATAAAAAATATAGTAAGTAATTAATATTCAAACTTCAAATTTACTCTTATTTATTACTGATTCATAAAAGATTCCTTTCGCACTATTTTTTGCTTAGAGTATTTCGAGAGCAGATCTTTTATTTCTTTTAACCGATCTTTTTCAATTTTTACAGATTTTATTACTTCAGTTTTAAGTGCCTTGTTGAAAATGTCATCTCCTTTCTTTGTACGAGTAATTACTGTTGTAAATTTATCAGGAGAACCTAACCCACCAAAGCTTATATCAGCATAAATATTAGTAAAATCATTACACGCATTACATGCCGATCTCATATAATTGTTTAGTTTTTTAAAGGGAATATGAATTGTTTTGCCATCTTTTACTTTAATAATTAAATCTTCCTTGATATTGAGTTTTACAATATCATCGAATTCAACCTTAAAGTCCTTTTCAAATTGTTCTCCTTTCACTTTATCAAAAAAGAAGTTTTCATAGCAAAATAATCCTATACATAAGTCAATATTTTGCGACGGAATTATACCCAAATCTTGCATACATCTAATAGTGTATATTTGACATGGAGTTCCAACAACTGCTAGCTTATCAAACTTTACTTTTTTTAATTCTTGTATGGAACTGGTATAAGTATGGAATTTTTGGATTTCTGTTACTTGATGGTGTAAATCTAATTTAACTCCTGAAGAATCAATTAAATCCTCTTTACTTTTTGCGATATTCGCCTCTCTAGAAAAAGCAGCCTTAGTTTTGGCAACGATCGCACCGTCAATCATTTTCTTTTCTAACAAAAAGTTCAATAATGTATTTACAACTCCTCCATCAGTTCCATATTTTAAAAATTCTTCATCGTTTGTTTGGCAAATATAAATATTTCTAAAATGACCAATTGGCATTGAAGAGATATCTGAAAAGTTGTAAATTTCGTTAAGGTCATCATCTAATACATGTGTTTGTGGGCATATTGCATAACATATACCACATTCAAGGCATTGATCTTCATTTATGTATTCAGGCGGGCCACTGGAGGTTTTAAATCCAATAATTTCCTTATCAAGAGCATTACAAAAACTTACACACCCTCCACATTCTTGACAAATACCCTTTTTATGAACTTCCTCTATTAAATCTTTAAAGGTTTTCATAGTCACTTATTTAAACACCCAAATTTCCCAATATATATTGTCGCTTATATTAATTATCGACTTCATTTATACATTATGGACTCTGAAAAATATTTCGAGATACAAAATTACACTTAGTCGACTGCATTTCTTTTAATTAATTTATCCAACCAATTCTCAAAATAGAACATTTTTGTTGGTACAAAACTGATTACTTCTTTAACATATGGAATTTTTTCAATTTCTTTGACTTGTTCATCAATTTCTCTTAATTTATCAATGAAAATGGTAAAGATGAAAGCTTCTTCGTTAGCAACTCTCCAAACATAAAAATAATTTTTTACTACTTTTATCACTTCATTAAAAGAATCAGACGCAATCTTTTGAAATTTTACTATTAAGAGGTACGATAGGAAATCAGCAGCACTTGTATCAAGGTCAATCATGAAAAGAATTATATTATTTTCCCTTAGATACTTTAATCTTCTTGTAACTGTTTTAGTTGAGACTCCTATTTCATCAGCGATCTCTATATCGGTCTTTCTACAGTCATCTTTAATAACATTAATTATTTTCCAATCAGTTTTGGTTAACTTTTCATTTTTAAAGCCTAAAGAGGGAGGAATAAGCAAAATAAAATTTTCAATGCTTTCAATTTCTTCGAATTGCATCAATTTTTCAAGGTTTTCTTTGAATTCATAATCATCAGAATATGTATGTATAATTTGCATCTTATTTTGGAGAGAGATCGCCCCTCCGGTAACCTCATCCAACTTTCCAATGCGTTCAATTAGTTCTTGCTGATCAACACCTTGCTTTATATCAGCAAGTGTATAACATACTGATTTTTGAAACATTAAAAAATTTAAATTTGTTGTAAATTTCATTATTACTCCCAGATCTACAAGGTTATTAATCCTCTTTTTGACTAAGTAGGGACTTAATTTAAATTTCTTCGCAATTGATTCATAAGTCATTCTTCCATCAAAGAGCAGCATCTTTAGAATTTCGATGTCTTTATCGTCCATTTTCAGGTTGTTCTCATTTTTTAGTATTACTAAATTATTGTCCATTTTCCTTAATTATTTTTTTGAAACTGTACATTTTTTTCAAAACTTATGTCCCATTTTTCGGTTTGAAATCGCCACAGACTTTAAATATTTCAAATTTCTCGCAATACGTAAGAAAAACTGTGAAATTTTATCCTGTTTTTCATACAAACTTAAAAAAAAATTAATGGAGGTAAAAAAGTTGAAAGAATTAATTATTTTGAATCAAAGTCAAAATTTAGGTTGGTATAAGCCTTGGACTAAACGATCCTTTGGATTGAATATAATCGGTTTCATGCTTATAGCTGTCTTAACAGGTATTTTTACTGTATTTTTTGACATAGTATGGTTAGATATTGGTTATATTTACATTTATTTTGTATTGATTTTTCTAATGATGGTAACCTATTTCTTTGTAGTTAACTTGAAGACAAAAGGTACAGCTACTTTTCTTTTTGGAATAAATGGGCTCATAGGAATTCCTATTGAATTGATAATAGAATGGCAGATTGAGAATACTTTAAAGTCTCCTTTTGGTGCTTTATATTGGGCTTTAATCTATGTTGGTTATGGATTGTCTATCGATCTTTCACTATGGTTACTTAAACCTGCTAGAAATGAAAGAAAAGCAATTCTAGTATCCTCTTTAATCTCTTCAATTAGCATCATCTTATTAAGTATTTTAGCGGGTGCAACTTTCTATAAAAAAGGCTTATCAGTCCCAGGAGTTGATGATTTTCTCACACACGGATATTTTATGATACCATATTCAATTATTCAGGGAGTTATGGGCGGCTTTCTCGGTTGGTATATAGCTAATTACTTACGGGAAAAAGGAATTCAAAGGAAAAAGTTAATAATGGAATAAAATAGAGTAAAAAGTGATAAAGAATATGGGCAAATTTAGATTAGAATTTGATGAAGCTTTAGAATTATGTGAACAAGTTCGTGCCATAAATAAGAAAAAATCAATTTCTTTTAATAAAATGTGGTGCTGGGGTTGTGCAAAATTCACTAAAAGTCCCGAGAGAAGATGTTTCGCAAATACAGAAGATGGCAGTAATACTGGATGTACTCAAGTTGTTAAATTATATAAAAAATTGAAAAAAGAATAGAATTTTGTTTATCTAAATAAAAATTATAAATCTGGTATTAATTTTAACAGTGTAGCAATTGCACTACCTTGTTCATTAATCCGATTTACCTCATCTATCAAATGTAATCTTCTCAATTTCTCAACAATTTGATGAATATCTGTGGGTACATACATATTAGCTTTTTTCATATACTTTCTGATACTCAAAATATCATTATTACCATCGAAAATTGCAAATAGGACATTTCTATCATTAGAGTTCATGTGTTTTATATACCTTTTAAAATCTTCAATGAGGTAATTAGTTCTTGGGTTAATAGCAAATACAATTTTATCCTGTTTCATTTTCTGTATGCTATCAAAAGATTTGATTTCTTCAATCCCTTTTGTTTTAAGATGATTTATTATATCTCTTAAGTAAAAATTAGATTCAAACTCTTCTCCTCGTGCAATAATTATAATTTTTTTATCAATATTGTTTGATGTAGAAGATTTCATATAGCCATCTACTTTAGTTTCAATAACCTGATGAGGATATAAAAGATCAGCCTCAAAAACATCTTCAATCAATTTAGTAACAGCAATATCATCAAAAACTTGTCCGGAGAAACTTTTTAGTTCACTCTCGTATACTTCTTCGAACATTTTATTAAAATTTCTTAACTTTACTTTCAAAGACTCACTAGGACGTTTTAAAAGAAGTAGTGCGACTCTTATAAATTTTCCTTCATTGATTATAATTTTAAATTGTCGGTATGATAATTCTTCCAAACCTCCTTCTCCTTCCTGAATTTTTTTTCCTATCTCTGTACCAAAAGTAGATATGGCACTTAAAAATCCAGAAACAAGAGTTTCATCAATTGGGACATCTGCTAGGCTTTTACTATAACAAGGTACACCCCCATCTTTAGTCAAAACGATTAAGTACTGAAGATTTTCTACATCAGATAGCTTTTGATAAAGCAATTTTAAAGATTCAATTCTCCTTCGTCTTCTAGGGACAATGACAGCCCGATATACGGTAAATAAAGTAGCAGCTGTAATACCTAAAGCTAATAATATGTATGGCAAATAATCTAAAAAAATAATCAATTCATTTACTACACGTATTCTCTCTGAAGTTATAATTGCTCCTTCATAGTAACTTTCAGCAAGAAATTGGACTCGAATCCTATAATTATTACCTAATGGCAGATCTAAGGATCCTACAGCAATTCCGTTTTCACAGATAGCAGTATAGTTAGAGATTTCTTCTCCGTTATTATTTATAATTTGAAATCGTATTAATAATCCATCTAACAGTTCTCCCAATTCATTTTCAACTGATATATGAAAGGAGTGAGAGCCTTGCATGTATTGAGTTAGTATAGTATCTATAAATGAAAGCTGAACTATTGATTTTGGGTTAATAACTAAACTGAAATTTAGTGAAACCCCTGCTATTCTGTTAGTACCTTCGAAAATAATAGAACAGTTTAAGTTACCATTAAATGAATCAGCAACTTGATATAAATAAACCAAAGTATTATTTATTGATATTATTGTTGTATAGATCTCTGTTGTTCCTTCATAATTAAAAATAAAATGAACAGGTAGATCCTGTAAGGTAATAGAAGTATTTTCACATGAAAATGACATATCGAATTCGATAGTTTGGCCATGACGGATTATACTTGGTAAGGGGTGAACAGTAAAATTTGAACTCCATTTTGGTACGATTATATCCATCCTTGATGTTATATTATATGATAGAGTGGTTGAACCAAGGTATTCAAAATAAACAGTGATATTATCATTTTTATCCTCTATTTCTGTTATTGTGTACTCACATTGACCGACAACGTCCGTATAAAGTAAAAAGGTGATAATGGGGCTAGTAAAATCTTCATTATAATAAGCTGAAAAAAGAATCACTTTGTTTTGGAGAGTTTCTCCACTATCACTTATATTTATTCTTAAACCGTATGTTGCAGAGTAACCTACTCTTATAACACTTGGAAAATCATATATTTCCATTTGAATAGGTAATTTGCCATAAATTGTCTTAGTAATACTATTATGTGAAGCAGCTATTTTTTGTTGACCTTGATAAATAGCTTCAATAGTAATGTTCAGGTCTTTAAATTGTGAGGAGATTATATAATTATAAGTACTAATTCCTAGAGAATCCGTAGTAGTAGTTACAAGGAAACTTTCCTCTTGGCCAATTGAGATGTTTAGATAGATAGTCTGACCTTGAATCGGTGTACCATTTATAGCATAACTTAATGTTGTTTTAATTTGGAATTCCTTTGATATTCTTAATGTTTCTGGAACATTTATTTCTAGATTTGTAGTAAATTGTGCTAATATTGTAAAATTAATAACATTGCTTTTACTATTTTCGCAATTAAAAGCAGTTCCATTAATATATATGCTATATTCTCCTGCTGAAAGGCCTGATAAAGAGATATCTTTTTGATATACACCATTTAGAAGAAAATCTAAAGATCCGTTTAATTTTTCAGAAGTCTCATTAAAGATATAATATTTTAAACTCCCATGATTATTGGGTTGGGGATTTGATGAATCTATATGATTTTCCATTATAGAACTTGCCGTAATAATTCCTTCTTCATATACATTTTCAATATTTTGGAGTGTGATAGTTGTTGGTATTTTATCTATAAAAATCGTAACATATTCTTGGAGAAGATTGTATCCACCTGCACTACATCGGATTTCCAGTGTTTTATTTTCAATATATTTATTATCAATTTTTTGTGTTGCATTAAAGCCTGTAGTGTCAAGAGTTAAATCATATAATCCATACCCAATTTCTTGAGCTTCAAAAAAGCTCTCTGATTCTCCGATATGACCTATAACTGAGCCTCCTGTAATTGGGATTCCAGAATCTGTTAAGTTAATTCTAATAACACTATTTATAGTATCATTCACGTAAGGGACATTATCAGAATTAATAATCCACTCAGAATTGTTTAAGTAGGCACCTTCAGTGATGTTGAAGTCGAATGTATTCACAGCAATTACCTTTAATGAAGTAGTAAGAACTTGGGGTTTATTTGGAAATTTTGAAACGTAAAAAAACAAGGAGTAAGTTCCATTAGGGGTCAAAGTTGTTTTAAGTGGAATAGAATAATTCCCATTTCCTTTATAGGTGATCTCTCCAACTTGATAAGCACCTGACCAAGCTACTCCCCAAAATTTTAAATTTCCTGTTGAGTTTTCCAACACTAAAATGGTGGCATCCGGAATACCCCAACCTTTATAGGTAGTATAGTTAAGAGCGAATTCCGCAGTTAGTCCAGAATCAACTTGAGAAGTTAATTTGGTAAATTGAGCATAAGAATTATTAAAAATAACAAAACTTTGAATGGTTGAACCTAACCTTAATACTCTTCCAGGAAAAGAAGTAGTATCATTCCATTTAACATAAAGGTAATATTGACCAACACCATACTTTTCAGCAAGATCTATTGTTCCTATAACGGTCGATCCACTAGATGCAAAATGTTGTGGAAATTCACTCATAAGAGCCCCAGTACTATTGTATAACGCAATAGAATAGTAGCCATTAGTGGATTCTAAAACAGAAAAATTGTATTGTACAATCTCATCTGTGTAGTACTGGGGTAGTCCTAAATAAGTGTCTGATGCATTGAGAACAAAGTCAGTTATATAATTTGGTTGAGTTCCTTGAACTGACCAATTTCCTAATCTATAAGCTCCTGAAATTAAAGCACTCTGATTATTAGAAAATTCTGAATAATTGTACCTAACTAAATTAGAAGAAAAATCCTCTAAGTCAGGTGAAATTGCGTTTAAAATTTCCCAATTAGAACTATTAGAACCTTTAAAATCGAAAGCTGGCATGTCTAAAAATGATATAGAATAAGATGATAAATTAAAAGATGGACTGAAATTCTCCAATAAAAGATAAGTATATGAAATCGTATTATCATAGGTAACGTTCCACATTCCTTTTGAAGAATTTGCTCCTCGTATATAATAGCTTGCTTTAGCTCCATTTGAAATATCATTGATATAATTAAGCTCTAAATCTGATTTTACATTAAGATATAATCTATTTTGATAACTTAGATTAAATGTGGTGAATTGAAAACTGTGAGGGTCTCCACTCAACCAATTAGAGGTATTTATTGTATATATGCTATTTGTCACATTTTCCCATGTAGGAGAGTTATCTACTCTTATTCTTAATTGGGGATTTGTTACAGATTGGTCGTAGTTTATTCTGAATGTAACATTGTCAATAAAATGATAGTAATTACTCCTATCATAGAAATCATTTTCAAAATATACTCCAATTTTAAACTCTAATCTGTCAGCTTTTAAAAACTCTTGGTACTTATCAGAAATACTAAAATTCATGTTAATCCACGGACTATCACTAAAATCTTTGTAGCTTATCGTTGTAATTGAGAATGGAAGAACTCTAATTAACTCTTCTTGGTCTGTATCCATATCTCTTAGATATAAAAAGAGAGATGCATCATTACTTAATAAAAATGGATTACTACCAGATGCATCAGCATCAATTAATTTATATCTATAACCTAGACTAGCAACCTCATATTTAGTTGTTGTATTAAACATAATCTCTATTGATTCAAAATTTGCAAGAATTAAATCTTCATCCCCTAAATGACTAGGATTTTTAGCCCACACACCAAAATCAAACTTATTTATTCCTATTAGCCCATCAATTAAGTCTGTTATATTATATGTTCTTGATACTGTGCCATGACGGATATGCCCAGAAACTTCTGGATTATCATATACCATTAAAGCTGTACTGGAACCATTAAATGGTATATCTTCTCCACTCTCAGCAATAGGATTCCTTCCATCAATATATTTATTATTAATTCGTGCAATTACTTCATATTCATCTTCTGCCTCAAAAGAAGAAGCTTCGTCAATATTCCAAGTTATTTTTATCTGAGCATAATCAATTTCATATGGAGCAATAATGTAATACCACCAAGCTGCTGAAGGATTACCACCTAGTGAGGTACGACTAGGCTCTATCAATACGCTAAGGCTTGTTATCGATTCATCGTAATAGAGATCAACCACATCCCAGATCGGATCATATTCACCACCATAAGGGGTATCTAAATCCTTATAAAAGGATGGATCAGTTTCGAAATTATCGAAATCTCTAACTTGTTCATCTTTTTCTTGTATTATTTTCCCTTTTTTAATATCCTTATCTTCAGGATTTAAATCGATACATTCCTGCGTCCAATAAGCATGGTCACCTTGATAAAATCCTGGATAATCTCTTTCTTTTAAATTATATATATGTGTTATTCCATAAGGATAACTTTCTAAACTATATTGACTAAAATATCCGAATCCACTATCTACTTTTTCTTCATCCCAATATTGAGGTCCACCTTCATATTCTGATTGAAAATTGGGATCTTGAATGATTTGTTTTTTAGAATAAGGATCAACAGTAAACTGCATAGATGAAGCATTCCAAGCTTGTGGTGTAGTGATGTTGAAATAATTACTTTCATTTGCTAAAAAATCTCTTTTATAAATAGTGCTTGATGCGTTCTCTAGAGTTTTAAAATTAGCAATATTTAACGAGTTATATCCTCCCACATCTTCAGGAAGTTGACTTATCAGTGGTTGTAATGATTTTTTAGTCAAATTTTCATCTTTTAACTTATTACTCCCCTCTATTAAACCTAGGTTGGATTGACTCGTAAAAATATTATTAACAATAAGAATTAATATTGAAATTGTGCATAAAATTAAGAATCGGTTTAGTTTTGTTTTTTTCTTAATCATTCTGTATCCCCATTTCCTTATATTTTTAAATTATTTCGATAAATTTCCTATACTCATTAAAAATTTATTAATTCAAATAATGGTGGTAAGCGTATTTAAAAATAAGTATTCTATTTAATTAGAAGGTCTCTTAATGTTAATATTTCCTTTTTCAAACCATAAAACAATTTATCAAGATCTCTATGAGGAAAATATAAAGACTGTATCCATTCGTCAAAATTTTGATTTATCGTGATAGTTAAAACATTATTTTGCTATTGAAAAAAGTGG
The DNA here is from genome assembly GCA_048939015.1 of Promethearchaeota archaeon. Taxonomy (GTDB): domain Archaea; phylum Asgardarchaeota; class Lokiarchaeia; order Sigyniarchaeales; family SOKP01; genus Loki-b32. The sequence continues at coordinate 8,982 of JBHLPW010000008.1, read as the reverse complement.
AAATTAATTAATTATTCAAAAAAACCATCATAGCTAGAACAAAGTAGAAGAGTTGAAAGGGTGTAACCATAATTCTTTCAATAATACCCCTATATTTCCCTGCTGCAAAAATGCTCGAGATCACCACACCAATTAATGAGAATATAGCTGAAATGAGCGAATACAGAGCAAAATCACTCCAACCTGGAACAAATTGTAAACGAATCCACAGCGCTACCATCCCAGCAATTGCAAATATACCCATTAAAACCACAAATGCTATATGTCCTTTTCCCTTATAAGTTATGAATTCACCTCCTTCATCAAGAGGGAAAAACAGAGCGACAAGTATTCCAAAAATTGAACTTATTAGAAGAAATATAGGTCCAAGTATTGAACCACCCCCATCATTTATCCCAGGATGTAATCCTATGAAAAATGCAAACAATAACACGCTTTCTATAATTACAAATGATTGAGCTAGGCGTCTGTTAGGTGCACCTACTGCAAACAACGAACTAATGTCATCTCTAATATGATTATACTTCGAATCTAAATGCCCACATATTATCCACATAGCGGTATAAATGATTGGACTAAGCATACCACAAACTGCTAAAATTTGAAATAAACTCATAGTTGTCTGATTTTTGCTTAAGATTAAAATTTTACTATTAAAGTAATGAAGGCAGAAATTATATTTATGAATAAATAATTTTACAGTTATAACCCAAAACAGATTAAATGTTTTTTTAGATATAAGATTAATAACTAAAATTAACACAAAAATGAAAATAAAAAAAAATTTCTGGAGTATATGAGATATGTATGATACTAAAAAATTAATTGGAGAATTGTCTGGTGCAGGCATAGCAATTATTTGGATATGTTATGCCATACTCGGAGCAGGTAGTATGTTGTTTCTTTTTATAGCAATAGCAGTTACTATATTGTTAGGTACATTATCTGGAGGATTTTTTGCTCTAAGCAATAAAGAAAATACTACTAAAGAAGTAATTGGCTGGGTATTAGGTGCAGGGATAGGAGTTGTTTGGATAGGTTATGCATTACTTGGACCGGGCAATATGGTATTTCTTGTCGTTGCAATTTGCCTTACTATATTGTTGGGTGTATTGTCTGGAGGACTTATTAAGCTAAGTCAAAACAAATCTTAAATAAAACTATAAATTTCAAACCTCAATTTTTATATTTTTTTTATCCTTTACACCTTATACTTAATAACATTCTATTAAAATCATGAAAGAGATTTAAATAAGAGGTTGAACTACCAATGAAATCGATATTAGTTTTGTACTCATATCATCATAATAATACTGAGAAAGTGGCTCAAGTCTTTGCTGAAGTTCTTGGGGCTCAGATAAAAACGCCACAGGAATTAAATCCCAAAGAGCTTCAAGAATATATTTTAGTAGGTTTTGGGTCAGGAATATATTGTGCAAAACACCATAAATCGATATTTGATCTTGCTGATAAACTATCTCAAGTCAATAATAGGAAAGCGTTCATATTCTCAACAGCAGCATTGACGGGGAAATCCAAAGTCACTAAAGATCACGCGGAGCTTAGAGAAAAACTGCAATCCAAGGGATATATGATTCTCGATGACTTTCAGTGTAAAGGCTTTAACACAAATAGTTTCTTGAAATATTTTGGGGGAATGAATAAAGGCAGACCAAATGCTGAAGACCTCAAACGTGCTAAAGAATTTGCGCAGGAATTGAAGCAAAAACTGTAATAATAGTGTAATTTTTTACTTAATATCATAATACAATTGGATTTATTGTTTAGAGTCGATAAAGTGTTATCTATTAAGAGAAAAATTATCTTTTTTTTAAATAAGTCAAAATCTGTTATTTATCGGGTGTATATCCATTATTTAATATAATTTTAATAGCTATCATTGCTATTTTTCCAACTAAATCTGAGCAATGATCCACCATACCCGAATTAAAAGCTTCCTGTTTCTCATCATCATCCCATAGATTATAGGTTCTTCCCATCAATTTATTTTGAACATCAAAACAACGACATGAGTCATATTTTTTAATGTATTCATCATGCAATTCCTTAACAAGAGTGTAAGATTTTAAAGGTTTATACATATCCTTAAAATCCTTGCGTTCTCTTCCAAACAGGTAACCTATTACCATTGATGCCCCAACAAGAGCACCACAAGATCCATCACCAGTTAAACCTAAACCATCTGCTAATCCACTAGCTGCTTTAAATACGTCTTCATTCCAAATTCCTAAAGCGTCAAAAATAGCAGCAATCGCGGTTTGAGCACATCCTGTATTTTCTCTCTCATATTTCCGACCAAATTCATATGCTTTTGTTATGATTTCACTTTCATTTTCTTTCATAATAATCACATACTTGATTAAACATATTGATTATAATTAGGTTTTAATAATTATATAAGTTACACCTCCTATTGACAATGAATTTTACTAAAGTGTACAATAAGTGGAATTGTTAAAGAGGGATTGTATTCTTAACAATTTCTCAATTTGATTACATATCAAACGTGGGAAAAACTGCTCAGAATTCCAAAAAATTCTGAAATAACTGTAAACTGAAGGATTCAAAGATATAATCCTTCTGAAGCTTTACTCTTAAGCCCCCAATCTGTATTATAATTAATAATAAAAATTCTTAAATAAATAAATATACTACAAAATTACCTAAAAAAATTGGCTTTTAAAAAATGTCAGAAATAAAATCAAAAAATAATGAAACTAAATTTGGATCCGATGAGTCAATCGCCATTGAAGTTAAGGATTTAAAGAAACATTTTATTGGGAAAAAAAGTTTTGGCGACGTTAAAGCTGTTGATAGTATTTCCTTTAATGTGAAAAAAGGTGAGTTATTTGGACTTTTGGGACCTAATGGAGCTGGAAAGACTACAACAATAAACATGTTATGTGGTTTATTAAAACCTACTGAGGGAACTGCTCTAATTGGAGGCTATGATGTAAGGAAGAATCTTGACGAGATTAAGGAATTAATTAGTGTATGCCCACAAGAAGCAGCCATTTTTCCATTTCTTACAGGAAGAGAGAATATTGAGTATTTCGGGAATATGCATTTGATGTCGAAAGAAAAATTAAATAAGCGAGTAGAAAAACTATTAAGGACATTAGATTTATATGAAGCCAGTGAGCGGAAAGCAAAAGAATATAGTGGAGGAATGAAAAGACAATTAAATTTATTAGTTGCATTAATAAATGAGCCTAATATTCTTTTCTTAGATGAACCAACGGTGGGGATGGATCCTCGAGTTCGACGCAAAACATGGGAGTTTATTAGTTCTTTAAAAGATGAAAATAGAACTATTATCCTTACAACCCATTATATCGAAGAAGCAGAAGCTCTCTGTGATAGAGTAGCTATAATTGATTATGGGAAGCTTGTAGCATTGGATTCTCCCAAAAAACTCATGGAAGAACACAATGTTAAAAGTTTGGAAGAAGTCTTTTTAAAAATTACTGGAAGAAGAATTTCGGAGGGTTTATAATAATGAAAGGACAAAGAATTCTAACGGTTTTTAAGATGGAAATGAAGAAACTAATAAGAACACCGATGTACTTAATAATCTCACTTTTTTTCGTAGCATTATTAGTAGTAATATTAGGATTCGCTTTAGGTAATTATTATGAATGGGGACCTGATGCATATGGGAATCCAAGAAGTATTTTTGAACACATGGTACCCGGATTATTTGCTTATTCAGGAATACTATTAACATTTACTTTTGCATCAGCTGTAACTGGAGACCGGGATACTGGAGTGCAAAGAAGAATGAAAACAACACCAATAACCTCTGGTGAAGTAATTATCGGTCAAATGTTATCATATACAATTATACCAATTATTCAAACCGCAATAATATTAATAACTGCACTTCTCATGGGTTTTCATCCAATACTTACTATTGAAGGAGTAATTATGGTATTTGTTTTTATGATATTTATGAGTTTCTGTTCAGTAGGGCTTGGATTGATTACTGGAACGATCGCAAAAGATGCTAGAGCTGCTGGTGGTTTAGCTTTTATCTTTATTGTACCCCAACAGTTATTTGGGTCATTCATCTACATGGGTGAAGCAACAAAAGTAATAGGATATGCCATGCCAAGTTATTATGTTTCTGCAGGTATTTACCGTATATTCTACGGAGGAACTTTAGTAGATGTAAATCTTTGGGTTGACCTTCTAGTGATTGCCGTTATTACTTTAGTAGTGTATGTTATTGGAGTAAAGTTATACGATAGGTAAATCTTATCTTTTTTTTTAAAAAATTATATTAAATGAATCAAAAGGGGGAAAGCAAAAAATTATGAAAAAATGGACAGCATTTAGCATTGGAGTCATTCTGGTTGTAATTTTTATAATCACTATGTTTGTACTACCTCCACTATTAGGTTGGTATTACCCTAATATTTTGAGTTGGCAGGATTTTGTAGATTCAATTAGTACACCAGAAGGGTTAATTGTCGGGATCGTTACTGAGGTGATTCCGATTATATGTGTTACAATTGGAGCAATATTTCTTATAGTTTTTGTAGTTAAAATGATTCGAGGTAGTGAATAAGTTAACTTAATTTTTTATTCAATGTTTAAAGCAAAATAACATAGGTTTAGGATTGGAAAATGGAGCTTTAGAATTTATAAAAGAATATTCAAATAATCTTAGTGATTTCATTATTAATTACAAAAAAAATTAAAGAAAGATAAGTGAATTAAATTATGAAAGCTGTTATATATCTTAAATATAAAATATTGGAGGATTCTCTATGAATATCGAAATTTGGCTATCAGGTTTTTTCTTTCTATTCATTATAGTCACTAACATAGCAAGTGGTCTTTTTGGATATAAAACATTAGGTGATGTAGACGCAGAAGCTCAACTAAAGTTCATTAATAAAAGTCCAACAAAATTCAAAATTGGTGTATTTATGATTCTTATAGAGCACACTGGCATAATTGTTCTTGCGTTAACGTTGTTAATTGCTTTTGGTTCATATAACATTATAATAGGGAGTATCTGGTGTATATCTCGAATAATAGAAGCCTTAATCCAAATTTATGACAAAAAAAATTATTGGGGATTTCTAAATATAGCAATAAAATACTCCGGTGCTAGTGGAGCAGAAAAAGATGTGTTAATTGATTCAAGTAATAGCATTTTTGCGATAAAAAAGTTTAGATTTGCAATTGCACAGCTCTTTTTCTCTATTGGTACGTTCGGATATTCAATCCTGTTTGTTATTTATGGTGTGGCACCACTATTTTTCGGATGGTTTGGAATTGTTGCTAGCATTATATATGGCTTAGGTAGCGGATCATTTCTTAGAAAATCCGATATTAAGGCATTGTGGAGTATTGGAGGGCTGCTAATTTTAATTTTTGAACTAACATTGGGTTTATGGCTACTCTGGTATTCTGTCATCCTCCCATAACCAGTATAATTCTATAATTAATGATTAATACCTCATAGAATATAAACAAAATAGTGAAAAAAATGGAAAAAAATAGTAAAAAAATGAAAGCTATAGTATATGAAAAATATGGTCCTCCTGAAGTATTGAAGATGATGGAGGTTGAAAAACCTATACCAAAAGAAAACGAAGTGCTCGTTAAGATCCATGCAACAACAGTCACAAAAGGCGATTGGACTTTTCGAAATGGTTTTACTCGATTCAATCCCTTGGTAACTTTTTTCGCACGATTATCATTCGGGTTAAAAGGACCAAAAAAAGTAAAGATACTAGGACTCGAGCTAGCAGGGGAAGTTGAAGAAATAGGACAAAAAGTAAGAAAGTTTAAAAAAGGAGATCAGGTTTTTGCGACTCCAGGATTCCGTTTTGGAGGTTACGCTGAGTATATTTGTTTTCCTGAAGAAACTGAAAAAGGAAGATTTTCGAAGGATGGGATTGTAGCACCAAAACCAGCTAATATGACTTTCGGAGAAGCTGCTCCTGTTGCTGGTGGGGGGTTAACGGCATTAACTGTAATAAGAAAAGGTAATATCCAGAAGGGACAAAAAGTACTTATCTATGGTGCGTCTGGAAGTGTAGGTACCTTTTCGGTGCAGCTTGCTAAGTACTTTGGGGCAGAGGTCACTGGAGTTTGTAGTACCACTAATTTAGAAATGGTGAAATCGTTAGGTGCTGATAGGGTAATTGATTATACTAAAGAAGATTTTACTCAAAGTGGTGAGTTATATGACGTTGTGTTTGATGCCGTTGGAAAAGCTTCGCCTTCGAAATGCAAAAAATTGTTGAAGGAGAAAGGAATCTATTTGAATGTGAATAAGGATTCGGGTGATAGTAAACAAATAAAATATGATGATTTTATACTCCTAAAAGAGCTTGTTGAAGAGGGAAAACTAAAATCTGCTATAGACAGAACATATTCATGGGAACAAATAGTTGAAGCTCATAGGTATGTTGATAAAGGGCATAAAAAGGGAAATGTCGTAATAACGGTGGTAAAAGAATCATGAAAGCAGTAGTGTATGAAAAATATGGACCTCCAGAAGTTCTTAAGCTAACAGAAATAGAAAAGCCTACTCCAAAGGACAATGAACTACTGGTAAAAGTCCATGCAACAACAATATCATTTGGGGTGATGGTTGCTCGAAGCGGTAAACACCCAGATTCCAACTTTTTTACTTTCGCTTCAAGATTAGTATTTGGTATCAGAAAACCAAGAAGAAATATATTAGGATATGAGTTAGCAGGGGAAGTTGAAGAAGTTGGAAAGAATGTAACATTATTTAAGAAAGGTGACCAAGTTTTTGGAACTACCACAGGATTGAAATTTGGTGCTTATGCCGAATATGTATGTTTACCTGAAGAATGGAAACAAGGGGTGGTTGCAATAAAACCAGCCAATATATCGTATGAGGAAGCCGCTGCCGTCCCAATTGGGGCAATGACTGCACTATATATACTTAAAAAGGCAGATATTCAGAAGGGTCAAAAGGTTCTTATTTATGGTGCTTCTGGAAGTTTAGGTTCCTTTGCAGTGCAGCTTGCTAAGTATTTTGGGGCTGAAGTTACCGCTGTGTGCAGTACTAACCATTTGGATTGGGTGAAAAATCTGGGAGCTGATAAAGTAATAGATTATACAAAAGAGGATTTTACCGATAGTGGTCCGATTTATGATGTAGTTTTTGAGGCCGTAGGTAAGATTTCTTCTTCACATTGCAAAAGAGCTTTAAAGGAAGATGGAACTTATCTTACAAGTAAATCTCCGACAAAGGAAATTACTGAAGACTTAATTTTTCTAAAAGAGATTATTGAGGAAGGTAATTTAAAACCAGCTATAGATATAACATTTCCAATGGAACAAATTGTCGAGGCTCATACTTATGTTGATCAAGGACATAAGAAAGGAAATGTAGTAATAACAGTAGTAAAGTAATCATGAAAGCAATTGTATGCCCCAAATTTGGATCTCCAGATGTTCTTAAACTCGAAGAGGTCGAGACACCTACTCCTCGTGAAAATGAAGTGCTGGTAAAGATTCATGCATCTTCTCTAAATTCGATGGACGTTGAAATAATGAGAGGCAAAATGCAACCTTTTATGCGCAAACCTAGATTCCCGATACTTGGAACCGACTTAGCTGGGAAAGTTCATGAAATTGGTAAGAATATAAAGCAATTTAAGAAGGGTGATGAAGTATTTGGGGATACTTCATTAGTAAGTCATGGTGCCTTCGCTGAGTATGTATGTGTTCCTGAGGAATTTTTAAGACTGAAACCAGAGAATTTAACTTTTGAGGAAGCAGCAACAATACCTCAATCGGCAGTCGCAGCAATTCAAGGTCTTCGGAATAAGAAACAGATTCTAAGGTTTAAGCCAGAACAAAAAGTTTTAATTAATGGAGCAGGAGGAGGGATGGGTTCTTATGCGGTGCAGATTGCTAAATACTTTGGAGCAGAGGTTACTGCTGTAGATAATTCGGAGAAATTAGATATGCTACACTCGATTGGTGCTGATCATGTCATTGATTATACTCAAGAAGATTTCACAAAGAGTGGAAAACGATATGATATGATCCTTGATATGCAAGCTCATCATTCAATTTTCGATTATAAGCGTTGTTTGAACCCCAAGGGAATTTATAAAATGGTGGGAGGCTCTGGGAAGGCAATTCTCCAAGTAATATTCCTTGGACCGTTTATTTCTTTATTTGGGAGTAAGAAAATGAGTATTGCTGCTTGGAGATCTAACAAAGAAGAAGATGTTAGTTGTATTCTTGATCTACTTAAAACTGGTAAAGTAGTCCCTGTTATAGATAAACGCTATCCCTTAAGTAAGGTTCCTGATGCTTTTCGATATTTTGAAGAGGGCCACCACAAAGGAAAAATAGCGATAATTATGGAAGAATAAACAGTGATTGTTATTATAATTAATAAACTTTAGATAAAATATAATTAATAAAAACGATAATAGGTGATGAGTTCATAAAAGCCATTATATGCACTAAATATGGGCCTCCAGATGTTCTTCAGCTTAAAGAAGTAGCAAAACCTACTCCAAAAGAAAATGAAATTCTGGTAAAGATACATGCGACAACTGTAACAATGGGTGATTGTGAGATGCGAAGTCTCAAATTCTCTGGCTGGTTGAAATTCCTTATGCGCCTTGGAATAGGTTTCAGGAGACCAAGAAAAAAACATAATATACTTGGACAGGAATTAGCTGGAGAAATTGAATCAGTAGGTAGTGGGGTAAAGCTATTTAAGAAAGGTAACCCAATTTTTGCTTCTACAGGTTTTAATTTCGGGGCTTATGCTGAGTATGTATGTTTACCTGAAGACGGGATTATCCTTATAAAGCCAGATAATATGAGTTATGAGGAAGCAGCTGCAGTTCCTACTGGTGGACTTGAAGCATTGCACTATCTTAGAAAAGCAAATATTCAGAAAGGACAAACAGTACTAATCAGAGGGGCTTCTGGAACTATAGG
>JBHLPW010000122.1:0-5881 GCA_048939015.1 Promethearchaeota archaeon | reverse complement strand
AGTAGAATCTTTATTGATTACTTCATATATCCCTCTAAAACAAGCTTCCTCGCATGAAAATTCTTTACAGTACTTACATTTTGAGGTATCTATATGATGAAATTTATAACTTTCGATAGTGGTTTTATCATCTGCTTTACTCATTATGATTATTCAATAATAACCTCTTTTTATCTATTAAGGTTATATTCTATAATAAAACCTCTTAATTTTATAAGCAAATTAAGTCTTAATATAATAGAAATAACAAATTGTTAATTGATTAATGAGTTCCAGTAAGATACCTCTTTTTGAAATTCCACATTTAATGAAAGGAATATTTATTGCAAGACCAAATAGATTTATAGGAGAGATCAAATGTAAGGGACGCATTGAAACTGCTCATATACATGATCCTGGCAGGTTAAAAGAATTACTTATAGAAGGTGCTGAAGTTTTATTTACACATTCAAATGGTAAATTGAAATACTATATTAAAGCAGTGAAGGCTAAAGACGAGTGGGTTCTCATAGATACTGCCTTACATTCAAGAATTGCTCAAAAGGTTTTTGAAATTCTACCAGAATTTTCTAATGTAAAAGAATTAAGAAAAGAGGTAAAGATTGGAAAGAGTAGAATAGACTTTCTCCTTGATGATATTCCCTTAGAAGTGAAAGGCGTTACATTGGTTAAGGATGGAATTGCTCTTTTTCCTGATGCTCCTACTGAACGTGGAGCAAGACATGTAAAAGAAATAATTGAACATAATGGGATTATTCTCTTTTTAGTATTTCATGAAGCTAAAAGCTTTAAGCCTCATTTTGAAATGGATCTTAAATTTTCGAGAATCTTAAGTGAAGCACGAAGCAAAAATATCAAAATTATTGCAGTTCAGATAAGTTTTAACGGAAAAACAATTTATTTTGAGAGACAAATACCATTATCTGATTTTTAGAATATGTAAAGTTATATTCCTTTTCAATGATTTGAGCTAATACTGGACGAAAAAGTAAAATTTTAAATAATGACTATTTATTATTAAGATCGGTTCTAAATCCAATTTAAAAATATAAATTGAGGTTATAAAATATGGTAGTTATAGTATCAACCACTCGTTTTCCCGTTAGTAAAGCAAAAGAGGTAGGTCAAAGATATACTGAAGTAGCCAAGAAATACCCTCCTGACAGATCTTTGGAAAAAGTCATGGTCAGAATGGTTGCCCGAATAATAGATGATGAAATTGAAACCATAGGAGTAACAGAAGTCAAAGAAGGGAAATATGAAGAAGTATTGAAAAGAGCTACAGAACAACAATTGCTTTATGCTGATATTGAGGGAATGAAATTCAAAGTAGATACCTTCTTCTCTGGAGTAGAAGCTATGCCTATGGTAGGCCTTGAGATGCCAGAATAATGTGATTTCTAAATGTAGTTCTCAATAAATTAAAACTTTTTTTTAATTCTTTTATACAATGTAATGAATATTCGAATATTTTTACATCTTGTTAAGAACTCAAAATTAAGGAGATTAATCTTTTATAAATTCACCCTAATATTTTATAAATTTCAAAAATTATTACTTTATAAGAAATTATAAAAAGTAAAGATGAAATATTATGATATCCGATAAGTTAAAGCTTGATGATATAGATAAGCAAATAATTTCTCTTGTTCAAGAAGATCCAAATCTTACACACACCGAAATCGCCACAATGATAAACAGATCGCAACCAACTGTTGGAATGCGAATTAAAAAGTTAGAAAAGAATGGAATTCTCCAATTTCAACCAGGTATTAACTTTAAAAAAGTAGATCTGCATCTTGCAACAGTGGAAATAAAAACCAAAAATCCAGGAGAAATCATGGATATGGCTAAACACTGTCCTTTTATGCTTAATGCATTTAAGCTTTCAGGTGAACATAATCTTTGTATATTACTCGCGAGTTCTAAACTTCCAAAGCTTGATAACATTGTGAATTACCATTTTCGAAATAATCCACAAATAAGTAGTGTTTCCATGGAAGTCGTACTTGATATTGCGAAGGATTTTATTTTACCCATCGATTTTGATTCTGAAGAACATAATCCAACTTTAGAAGATGGGTGTGGCGAAAAGTGTAAGGTAAAAATAGCAAAAGCTCAAGGGCTAATATAAATATTCTATATCTAATTTTTTATTACTAGGATTGGTAAAGTTGGAAAATACTTAGTCTAGATACTACTTGTTACTTTAAACAATATACCAAAATTTGTTAGAATTATTCAGTCTCTTTTTCCTGATTAAATTTAAATTTTGACAGATCATCTTGAAGTTGGCACATGGGCCCACAATACCTTCCATCAAAGTTTTCGATTTGAAAATCAATTGGAACAACAAAATCATGGATAGATTCAATTAATATATTAGTTTTAACATTAATAACATTAGAATCTCTTCTAAAGCATAGATCTACTAATTTTTCAATTGTTTGTAAATCAGAAGCAGCAATAAAGCATAGTACATTAAATTCTCCAGAAATTTTAAACGCGTGGTTGATAAAAGGACAGTTTTCAATTTTTCTTACTATATTATCTACATCTTTGGTGGAAATGTAAACAATAGCAACTTTTATATCTACTTCCTTTATATTGAAGCCCACCTGCTTTGTTAAAAGGTGTTTCCTTTCCAGCTTTATAATTCGGGCTCCAACAGCGGGTTGAGATTTCTCTATCTCTTTTGCTATATCACTGTGAGTGATGTCAGGGTTTTTCTCAATCATCTCGATGATTTTTTTGTCATCATCATCAATACTTAAGATCTCATTAAAATTTTTTTTCTTCATATCATCCATTTTATTTCATAACCTCACATTAATTTAAACTTAGTTTTAATAGATTTAAATCTTTATAAAGAGTCCAATTATTGAAATAAATAAAATTTTGGTTCTATTTTCTAATTTATAATATATCTAGACATATAATACATCTGTAAAAATATTAATGATAATAATTACTATAGTGAAGCCTACTAAACCAATCAGAAATTTTAAAGGATTACCTTTCTCTTTTTCTGGGATAACTTCTCTCACAATAACATATAAAATTACGCCAGAAATAAAAGAATAGAAAATAAATAATAGTTCTAAATTAGCAGGTAAAAATGCGTTAATAATTAATCCAATAATGATTCCCGTTAAAGCAGAGCCACATGAGAGATATTTAAAAACTTGCTTTTGTTCAAACTGTTGTTCTTCATAAATTTCTAGATCAGTAAATATTAGGTGTGCCTCAGATCGTTTGGTTACAGCTGTTCTGAAGAAAGCGTAAACGAAAAAAAGAACACCACCTAGTAATTCAATCCTTAATAATCCTACTAAAATAATACCCACTAGAAAATGATATAAGTAATCGGTAACTTGTCGGAAATTTGATAATTCTTTATTAATTTTATTTTGAATCTTAATTTTATAGTTATTTATACCAATCTTCATATCCTCTTCTTCCTCATTTAATTCAGATAGTGTCCTAGCGAGTTCTCTTAGAGCTGGTTCATCTAGACTTTCTTTTTTTAATTCTTTTGTAAGAATTTTTTCTGTGTTTCGTTCAACAGCCTCTAAAATTTGTTCCTTTTTTATTAATTTCCTCATTTTTTTTTGAGTTCTTACTTCTGCTTTCTGTAAAATTAATTTTTCAGTTACATGAATAAATGAAAAGCCAATGAGAACAAATAAGTATTCAAAAATTGTTAAATGAAAGGGAAATTCTGGCAATCTTTCAGCAATTTCTGGTAATACTATTAGGAAGAAATAGGAAACCGAAATTCCTGCTATTAATGAAGCATGTACATGAAGAAGTTTAGGTTCGTAATAATCTGCGATAAAAAATAAGACTCCAAAAGGTATTGCAATTATTAGAACTAGTATTAAATCAATACTCATTAATATTGAAAATAGATTTAAGATATATTAAATTTCTAGAAAGAGATTTGAATTTTGAAATTTTTATTAAATGTAAATAATAAATATTAAAAAAAACTCTTAGGTGAAATCTAATAGAGTTTCTAATCATAACTTCGGCCGAAGATAAGGCCTCAATGAATATAAGAGAAAAATTTTTGAATTCTAATATTTTTAATTTCGAGGAAACAGGTTTCACATGGCATGAAAATCGAGTTTATAAATTAAATAATAATTTAATTGAAAACGATGTATTTCTTGGACTTACTAAGGATTCATTAATCTTATTGAATGATTTAAAGTTAGAGGATTCAGAGCTTAATCCTGATTTACTTATTTTCGCAAGTCGTCACAGATCGAAGACTGCTCGACCAGCATTTTTAGTTCATTCTACGGGTAATTGGGGTCGAGAGGCTGATTTTGGAGGAGAACCAAAGACATTATCAAATACAAGTGCATTACTCCATAAAGCAGGATTTATTTCACTAATTGAGCAAGAATTACCTCCAAGATTAAATGGATTCTCTATTGATATAGAGGTAACTCATCATGGCCCTACTATTTTAGATGTGCCTCTGACGTTCATGGAATTAGGAAGTAGTAGAGTAGAATGGAATATACGTGAAGCTGGGGTGATATTAACAAAAGCGATCATTAATACTATTCAGAAATATATTGAATATAAAGAAGGAGGGAATCAAATGGTTGGTTTAGGCTTTGGAGGTACACATTATGCTCCTAATTTTCATAGATTAATTAAAAATAATAATCTTGCGATGTCTTTTATGTGTCCAAAATACTTCATTCAAGACTTAAATAGTGATATGATTAAACAAATGATAAATAATACACTTGAAGAGGTCGATTACTTTATTATAGATTGGAAAGGGACTAATTCCGATGATAAAAGGCAGCTGATTCCTCTTTTAGAAGAATTTGAGGTCCCAATAAAGAAAACAAAAGATTTCAAATAAAGTTCAATCTAATTAAAATAATAATGAAATAATTGAAATCATAAAGGAAAGACAATGTTAGGAAAAAATCTTACTATAATTGGTGGTTCTGGTGGTATGGGTAAAATTTTTGGAAAATTCTTTAAAAAACATGGATTTACGATAACATTACATGCAAGAAATTTAGAAAGATTAAGAAATGCTGCCCAGGAATTGGATGTGAAATTTGAATCTTCTTTAGAAGAGAGTGTGAACGATGCAGATATAGTCTTGGTTTCAATTCCAATTTCTACTACTGCTAATATGATTAATAAAATTTCACCTTTATTAAAAAGGGATTGCTTGCTCATAGACATAACCTCTTTAAAAACCACAGTTGTAAATACGATGGAAAAGATCATTAAAAACTATCCGATTAATTGTCTTTCACTACATCCAATGTTCGGACCGGGTATAAAAGATATGAAAAATTATGTTATGATAATATTAAGAGTTGGTGGTACGGAAAAGTATAAAGAGATTGTAAACGATTTAATTAATCTATTTGAAATGAATGGATTAGTAATTACTGAAACGGAACCCGAAATCCATGACAAGCGAATTGCTTTAACATTAGGTGTACCTCATATGTTTAATATTCTCTTTTTAAATCTGATAAGCAGGTCAAAAGAGCCATTGACAGAGCTAACGAAATATACAGGTACCACATTCTTATTACAAAAAATATTTGCAGAAAGTATTATTCAAAGAGAGATGGATATGTTTGGAGAGATTCAAATAGAAAACCAAGAATTTCATAATGTGCTAAATTTGTTAGAGAATTTGATAAAAGAATATAAAAAAGTAATCCAAAAGAAGGAAACGGTTAAATTCAATCAACTTTTTATGGAAGCATTAGATTATTCTAAAGAAGATACTGATTTCCAATATTCCTACAAATATTTCTATGAATTTATGAAAATTTTAAAAGAAGAAAAGAAAGCATAAATATATAAAGTTATTAAAACAAGACAC
>JBHLPW010000121.1:0-5904 GCA_048939015.1 Promethearchaeota archaeon | reverse complement strand
TTAGCTGAATTATATATATCAAAGGGGGAGACTCAAAAATCAATTGAATATTATGATTTAGCCTGTGAAATATATATTAAATTTGGGGATAACAGTAAGAAAGCAGAAATAAAATACAAAATGGGTGAGATATATTTAGAGTTTGAAGAAGATTCTTTGAAAGCTATAAATTACTTTGAAGAAGCATTAGAAATTTTTGATGAGATGGGATATATTAAACAGTGTGCTCTTATTTTACACAAATTAGGTGATATATATCTCGATAAGGGAAGGATTGAAATGGCTATTTCACATTTCGATGAAGCGAGAAAGAATTATCATGAGATTAAGGATAGTTATAATGTAGATATATTGAATCAAAAAATTAAAACCTTAAAATCTTAATATAAACGTTTCTGTAAAATTATTGTTCAAAATACTTTAATTTGAGATTTTTTAATCTTGAGAAACCTCAAAATCTTCTTTTTTATACACTTTTTTATCAAATTCTTCGAATCCAATTCCTTTAATAAAAGAGTATGAGACAAAATTATCTTTATATACTTCTGCTCTAATTTCTTTTACATTACTATAATTCTGCTTTAAAAAGTTCCATGCTGACATTCCTATAATAGTACCTACACCTTTTCTTTGGAACCTAGGTATAACTGCTAAAGCTGCTATTACAGCAATTTCTTTATTTTTGCCTTCAAAATCTAAAAGTACAAAAGCTGCATCAATACCATAAACCTTTGCTATTAGAAAAACAGTATCGGGATAATCAAGAATTTTTTTTAAATCAGTTTTAGTTATTGGTCTATATGGGGTATTAGAAAGTAACCATGCACGGTTATATATATTCTTTAAAGTCTCCAAATCACTATCAGTTGCAACTCTGATTTTAGCTTTTATAATGTTATGTTCTATCTTATCTTTTAATTTTTCCTCAAAATCTTTAGTGATTCTTTCCACAGGAAGTCTCATCTGAATATAAACCATACCATCTTGATATAGATCTTCAGCTTCTTTATCAATCTCTACCTTTTTCTTTTTCTTAGTTTCAATAGATAAAAAAAAAGCTCTGATTTTCCTCTTTTTAAGATCTAATTTTACTTTTCTTTTTGATTGTGACTCTGACATGATTTTAGAAAATGATTATGTTATTAAGGTAAATTACTTGAATATTCTCTAATAACTCCTTCTATTGTATCATTAAGAATCATCTTTTCTCTTAATTTCGATACACCTAATTGAAGTCTCTTTTTAAGATTTGGATCTTTAATCAAATTTTTACGTTCGCACGAGAATTCAAAGTTTGACCTAGTAGCCATATCATTCTCTATTCTTTCCTTAATCACGTTTTCTAAACTAATAAAGGAATCAGAAATATATTCATATATTTTGTTTGGGTCATTAGTGATATATCCTGGAAAAACGATATTCATATATTCCTCCATATTTTCCTCATCTTCAATAAACATAGCATATATTGGCATGTAGATCCATTGAATCGGTCTTGAAAATAAATCTGATTGATTATCAGTAAGAGACCATCCAGTCAATTCTTGAGCTTCTGTTATACAATTATTGTGCTTTACTTCTATAATACTCTTTATTTTTGAGAAATAATCTTCGATTTGAGTTTTTAACGTTTCTAACTCGGTAATTTTTACTTGTTTTTCACTTTCAAACTCTGATAATCGTTTGTTTCTATCTTTTAATTTCATATCTAAAGACCCTTTAATCTCTGTTAATTTTTGATTTGATTCATAATCAATCTGGGAAGCTCGTTCCTTTAACTCATAATATTTTTGAAATAATTCATCCAGAGATTCTAAAAACTTTTTAGCTTCCTCTTTTAAATACGCAAAATGGTTCTCAAAATGAGGTAAAATATCATCAAAAACTCTAGTTTTTAAAGAATCACCACTAGTAAAGAATTTGTTTTTCTTTATAATTTCTTCAAGATATCTTTCAGATGTTTTAAATAAAGTAGACATACTTTCAATTATTTTTTTCTTCTCATTTACATTCCATTGGTCAATTTTGTCTTGTTCTAGTTTCATTTGCTCGTTTACTTGGTATGAATCAATAGATGAGGATGTTTTTGTAATTTGACTAGAATACCTTGAATCAATATCTTTTAATTGAACATTTATATCTATAAGCCATTTATTCACTTCTTTTTCTATTAATTCAATTTGGGTTTTCCATCTTAATGCATTACCTTTCATTGTATTAATAATCGTCCTATAATCTTCTGAGATATTTAAAGCATCCTCAGTTGAAATAATTGTATCTAGCACAGTATATTCGGTTATTGGTTTATAATCAATTAGAGGAATTATTTTTAATAGTGATTCTAGAAATTCTGGGTTAATTAAACCTTTAACTTTGAGTGTATGAAATTCTGATTCTTCACCTTCTCCAATCTCTTCCGCTTCTCGATCTTTATATGATAATATATCTATTAATATATTTAATTCCTCAATTTTTGTTTTATTTTCAATATTTCTTAGAATGTGTCCAATTAGTGGTTGTCGAGGTGGATTTGAAAACCGTCCTCTTTTACTTAACAAATTTAATCCATCTAACATTATATGTGTGCTAATAACACCTTGAATACTTAATATAGGCCAAAGTAGCCTAGAAAAGGAAATAATTTTTTCATTTTTTCTTAAATCTTTTGATAAAAGATAAAACCCAAGAGCTAATTCATCATTTCCTTGAATAGAAAGAGGACGAGAATCCTTTCTAATAAAAAAAGGCATTAAATATTGATTTCCATGGACAGACATGTGTAATATCTTGAATTTTTAATTAATTTCTATATTATATATTGAAATATATTAAATTTAAAGCGCTTCAGTTTTAAATTTTTAATCTTTTTTTAAATAGTATATTTAAAGTTAGTATTCTAACGTTTCCTACTAATCTTATTGAATGGTTTTGAATAAAAAATAGCTTAAATAATAATATGAATAAAAAGTAAGATTCAACTATTTTAATTGCTCATAATTATTTGCGATGACGAGAATAAGAAGCGCGAGTAATATCAGTAATGGGGGCATTACAGCTCTGACATGAGGTAGTGTAGCTACGTCCAAAGCTCCTTGTAATATCCTCCCGGCACCAAAATAGAGAATAAACCCAATAGCATTTAAAGCATACGACCTCCTTAAGACTCCGAATGTTTTCCATGCTAAATATAGAAAAACAAAAGGAATCAAAACAAGAAATAATGGCATAAAAATAAAATTAAGCAAAAATCTGCCAAGGGGATATGCCCATGAACCAAATCTAATTACAATTAAATTAA
The DNA here is from genome assembly GCA_048939015.1 of Promethearchaeota archaeon. Lineage (GTDB taxonomy): Archaea > Asgardarchaeota > Lokiarchaeia > Sigyniarchaeales > SOKP01 > Loki-b32. Next base: position 2,606 of record JBHLPW010000121.1, on the reverse strand, counting down.
CAGAAATACCTGGATATACATCTTGGAAATCTGGATCCATAAATAGCCCATCTGATAATGTTAAAGCTAGAATTCCTATAATTATAGGAAGAACAAATAAACCAATACGAATAAGTAATTCTTGATTCTTCCTATTTTTAAACCATTCTACTAATGATTTTTTTCCTTTTTTTTCTTCTTGAGTTTCAGGGGGAAATAGAAGAATTCCTAACACACCTGTAGCACATGCTACTCCTAACCAAGTGAAGAATGTAGCAAAACGATAATTTATCATCAAAAATGCAACCACCTCAACATCATTAGTTCCTGTATATAATTCGGGTCCAAAGAAATAATATACAATAAAAAAGACTCGTGCAATACCAAAACATAGAAAGAATAAGCTAAAAAAAAGCCAATACAACTTCCTTGAAGTTCTATATCTAATGAAAAGGAAGTAGAAAAACAGTAAAAAGAAATAGCCAACAATTACAAAGTACAGCCCCATTTCTATTGCATCCCAAAAATCAAAATAAGTAAAATTTGCTTGGAATAACATAATTGATCAATTTTGTTTTTAACTTTAAAAAAAATATAATAATATTATTATATTCCTATTATAAAAATTTATTTTAAATACATGTAATATCTTAAAATACAAATAGTTGCAATCATTTAATTCATTGCTGAAAATGAAAATTGAGGATAGCATAGAAACATTTAATTCATTACTGAAAAGAAGAGGCTTCATATGGGGACCATCTCCAGAAATTTATGGAGGGTTTGCTGGTTTTTATTCTTATGGTCCAGCCGGGATGGCTCTAAAAAATAATATACTAGATCTTTTTAGAAGAGAATGTCGATATTTTGGATTTAGTGAGGTTGAATGTCCAACAATTATGCCTCGTATCGTTTGGGAAGCTTCAGGACATTTAGAAAGATTTATCGACCCAGTAATTAAATGTAATAAATGCAGTACATTATATAGAGCAGATAAATTTTTACAGGACAATTTACCAGATCAGGTAATTGATGGACTCTCCTTTAAGGAGATGGAAAATTTAGTTAAGAAATTTAATTTTTCTTGCCCGAAATGCGATACACCTTTCGAAAAAATAGAAGAATATAATCTAATGTTAAAAACATCTGTAGGAAATAATGTAGTAGCTTATCTACGTCCTGAGACAGCTACTACAACATATTTATTATTTAATCGTCTCGATCAAGACGCTCGACGGCAATATCCTATCAAAGCTTTCCAATTTGGTAAAGCCTATCGAAATGAAATTTCACCTCGACAAGGAGTACTTCGAATGAGAGCTTTTGATCAATTTGAACTCCAAATATTTATAAGTAAAGAATTGGAGATGGACTCTGAGGATTATGAGGAGATTAAATTAGAGAATTTACCCCTTTTAGATTGGAAAATGCAAGAAAAAGGTATTAATAAGCCAAAATTAATAACCCTTGAGAATGCTATTAAGAATAGAATTCTTAAAAAACCTGCTTATGCATATTGTCTTTTTGTAGGATATCACTTAACAAAAATATTAGGTATTCCTGAACATTTAATTCGGTTTAGACAACATTCTATTAATGAACGAGCTCATTATGCGGATGATGCTTGGGATTTGGAAATTGAAACAAAGCAATTTGGATGGGTTGAAATTTGCGGTATTCATGATAGAACAGATTATGATTTAAGAAAGCATGCTGAATATTCCAAACAAAATTTCGAAGTAAGCATGGGATCTGACCCGAATATTAAAGAAGTTCCACAGGTTCTTGAGATTGCGTTTGGAATTGATAGAATCATTTATACATTATTAGAGACTACTTTTACTATTGATCAAGGAAGGATTAATTTAAAAATTAAAACTAACTTAACTCCTAATACTGTAGCCGTATTTCCACTTGTTAAAAATAAAGAAAAAATTAGAAATTTAGCTTTAAAAATACATAGAGATTTATTAGAAAATCGAATCAAATCATTTTTTGATGTAGCTGGGTCGATAGGAAAAAGATATAGAAGGCAAGATGAATTAGGTACAAAATGGTGTATCACGATAGACTATGAATCATTAGATGATAATACGGTAACTATTAGAGAACGAGACTCAATGGATCAAATAAGAGTCAATATATCGGATCTTGCTGAAATAATTAAAAAAAAGCAAGAAGAGTAAAGTCTTACACTTTTGCTAAATATTGCGATCTTTTTGATACGTGCCAAAAAAATTTTAAAGAGAAGGATTTTTTACAAATATAATTTAAAAGTTAAACTTTGGTAACTACTTATTTAATTGCTTTATTGTATTAAAAATGAGATTTTTGAATGTATTAGCGACTGGAAACAGAACGAACCGTAAAAACCAAGGTTTTAAAGTAATTTTATGTGTATTTTTCATTTCATTATTTGTTCTCAATTATTTCAATATTAATGAAAATAATTTTAAACTCAATAAATTTGAAGAAGGTTATTCTATCAATGACGATAATCAATTTAAAGGCACAAACAATAATCTACAGGCATCATCTACAAGTTCAATGCTTCAATGCCCATTTACAGAAAACTTCGATTTAATACGCAATTTTTTTGAAACTAAATATGCTTCAAGTTTAACTTA
>JBHLPW010000063.1:0-27504 GCA_048939015.1 Promethearchaeota archaeon | reverse complement strand
AAAATTCTTCTTAGTTATATCCTGAGCTAAATTGAGAAATGGTTGAATTTCAGTATCTTCTAAATTTAAAAATTCTGAATAATCTGACCATGCTGCATTTCCAACTTTTATTTTGTTTAGTAATTTCGAGCTTTTACTCATATTTTCTTAACCAATTCATATTTTCATATCTGTCTTTTATCAAATTCTGTGCTAAAGTCTTCTCATCATTAGAAAATTGACCCTCTTCTAATTCAAATCCTAATGAATTTTGAAAACCTTGCTTTAATGAATTAATCAACTTTTCTTCTTCATAATTTTGGATCTGATTTTTAATACCAATACATTTAGCCCTTACAGACTGTATCATTTTTGATTTACTCACATTTTCAGGAGCTTTTAATACAGAATACATTAAATTAGGATCAATATCTAATAAAATAGTGCCATGTTGAAGAATATAACCTTTCTTCCTTATTTGCGCATTCCCTGAAAATTTCTTTCCATTCAATAAAATAGCAGGACAATGAATAATATCTTTTTCAGGCTTTAATCCATAAATATTAAGACCCAGAATGATTCCTCTCGTTATTATCTCAAACTGCTCTATTACTTTTTTAGCACCTAATTTTTCTAAAAATTTTATGGGGCATACTATTGAATAGGTGATTTCTCCATTCTCATCATGAAAAACAGCACCGCCTCCAGTTATTCGTCTAACTATATTAAAACCTTGTTCTTTAGCAAAATCTACATAAACTTCATTCATTAAACTTTGATTTCTCCCAATACTCGCTGTGGATGGTTTCCATTTATAAAATCTTAGAGTGTTGGATGATTTCTTTTCAATTGCCATTTTTAATATAGCTTCATCAAATGCCATATTACAGAATCCATTTCTAACTTCTATTGGTATATACCGCCATATACTCATTTTCTTACATTGTACTTTTAATTTACTTCATTAATCAATAATTTATAGATTTCTTGTTTTTCATTTTCATTTAGCATTCTCGGGTAATTATAGATAGGACCTGATGGTTTGGAAGTGTAATATGGGCGATTACAACCAGGACACCCAGAAGTCAAAAAAGCATCAGTATTATAGACTATATTTTGTAATTCTCTTTTATTGATATTAAAATTAATAATGTTTCCCTTCATATTAAAAGTAAAATCTTTTAATTCTTTATCTTCATTAACAACTAGATACCTTCCAAGTTGTAATTTTCTAAAACTTAATAGAGGTGGTTGGTGTCTACTTTCAAATCTAGTGCCTTTTATTGGAGTAAAAGCAAACAGAGAAACAAGTATTTTCAGCCTATTAAGTTCAAAAATTCGTTCGATTACCTCTTTTTCAGTTTCTCCTATTCCAATTATAATATGAGTACTGACAAATCCTTCTGAGAATATTGTTAATGCTTCAATTAGCTTTTCAATATGTTGATCCCATCTATATGGTCCATTTACATCAGTTCCCTTAACTTTATCAAAAACTTTAGGAGTGGCACCATCTAAAGCTATACCTGCCCTCTCCACCCCAATAGTATTCAATTTTTTTAGTTTTTCTTTCGACATAGGAGGTATAGCAACTGAAATTGGAATATCTGTATTATGTTTTATCTGAGTAACGATTTCTATTAGATCTGTGAAATTTTCAGGATAGTTAAGGGTCTGAATACATATTCTTTTAAACTTTTTGGATGACTTAAGATACTTTAATCTGGACAAAAAATCCTGGAAAACATATATAGGCCAATTAACTCTCGAAAGCATCTCTTCTGGACTGTTTGATGAACGTGCTTGTGGGCAAAAACCACAATTTGCGATACAATGGCCATCTTTATAAGTCATTATATAACAAGTTGTTGGAGGATCTTTAAACTTCGCAATCTTACCTAATCCTAATACGGAAGCACTCCCTACAGACACTCTTATTTTTTCTATTGTCACAAGTTTCACTAAAAAAGGATGAAAAATTAAGTTTTATTCCTTCGAATTATAAGTATGTATAATCATTATAATGAAGTTTCTTATAAGAAATATCAGGATATATTTATCTACAAAAAAAATTTATTGAATCAATTATTAAAATATTAAATATAAATATCTTCCCCAAATTTTTAAAGAAACTGGTAAATCTTTATGAGTGAATATAATGCTAAAAAAATAGAAAAGAAATGGCAACAAAAATGGGAAAAAGATAAAATCTTTGAAGTTAAAGTGGATAATAAAAAGCCAAAATATTATGTCTTAGAGATGTACCCCTACCCTTCTGGTAAACTACATATGGGACACTTGAGAAATTATACCATCGGAGATTGTTATGCTAGGTTTAAAAGAATGAATGGATTCAATGTTCTTTATCCTATGGGTTATGATTCGTTTGGAATGCCCGCAGAAAATGCTGCTATTGATCACGGGGCTAATCCAGAAGAATGGACCAATACTAACATCGAAACTATGAAAAATCAACAAAAAAGGATTGGACTTTCGTACGATTGGACAAGAGAAATATTTAGTCATAATCCTAATTTTTATAAATGGGATCAGTGGTTTTTCCTAAAGATGCTAGAAAAGAATTTAGCATATAGACAAGAAAGTTATGTTAATTGGTGCCCAAAATGTACTACTGTTTTAGCTAACGAGCAAGCTCAAGGAGGAAAATGTTGGAGATGTAACTCTATCGTTGATCAAAAGTTTCTGAAACAATGGTTCCTTAAAATAAGAGCTTATGCAGAAGAATTACTGGATGGATTAAATATTGTTGATTGGCCTGAGAAAGTAAAAATTATGCAACAAAATTGGATAGGAAAATCAAAAGGTACAATCATAAAATTCCCAATTATTGGAGAAAACAAAACCATAGATATATTTACAACCAGACCTGATACATTATTTGGCGTTACCTTTATGGTCTTTGCCCCAGAACATCCATGGGTTCGAGAATGGGTGAAAGGAACGGAATATGAGAATCCTTTCAATAAATTTTATGATGAAGTTATGCACCAGAATAAATTTGAAAGAACTGACATAGAGATTGAGAAAAAAGGTATGTTCATCGGAAAATTTGCCTTAAACCCAATCAATAATGAAAAATTACCTGTATATATTGGTAATTTCGTTATTTATGAATACGGAGCAGGTGCGGTTATGGCAGTACCTGCACATGATCAAAGGGATTTTGAATTCGCTAAGGAATATAATATTCCCATTAAAATTGTAATTCAACCGCATAATTATCAATTAAATGTTTCTAAAATGAATAGAGCATATGAAAGTGATGGTATGCTTGTGAATTCAGGAGAATTTAATGGAATGGAAAATCGATCTGCTATCAATGCTATTTCTAAAAAATTAAAGGAAATGGATATGGGATATGCTACAATCAATTATAAGCTAAGAGATTGGGGTATCTCACGTCAACGCTATTGGGGGTGCCCAATTCCAGTTATATATTGCGAAAAATGTGGAATGGTTCCTGTACCATATAAAGATTTACCTGTTTATTTACCAACGGATGTTTCTTTTACAGGAACTGGAAATCCGCTAGAATCAAGTGAAAGCTTTATTAACACAAAATGTCCCAAATGCAATAAAAATGCCAAACGTGAAACAGATACAATGGATACTTTTATTGATAGTTCTTGGTATTTTTTTGCATTTTGTGATCCTCCTTCTCTAGAAGCAGATTTTCCTTATAACAAGGATATTGTAAATTATTGGGGTAATGTCGATCAATACATTGGAGGGATTGAACATGCAATTATGCATCTTATCTATGCAAGGTTTTTTACGAAAGTTGCTCGAGATCTTGGTTTACACAAATTTAACGAACCATTTCAAGCTTTGCTCACCCAAGGGATGATTAATAAAACTCAACCTTATTGTCCTAACTGTAATGTATTTTTGATGAAAGCAGATCTAAAGAAAATGGCATGCAGAAAATGTGGAAATACAAATCTAATTGAAAAATCAGTAAAAATGAGTAAAAGTTATGGAAATACTATAAATCCAGGGGAAATTATTGAAAAGTATGGAGCAGATGCTGCACGATTCTTCATATTATTTGGTGCAAGTCCCTCATCAGGTTTAGAATGGTCTGATGAAGGAGTTGATTATGCCTTTAAATTCTTAAAGAATACCTTTTTTTTGCTTACCGAAGTAGAAGAGAACGTACGTGATACTACTACAATTCGAGATACATTGATTAAATATTATTTAAATAAAACAATAAAAGATTTTACTGAAAATATGGATAAGCTAGCAATAAGGAATGCTGTTAATAATTTAATCCAATTCGTAGCTGAATTGGTTGCATACAGAAGTGAGGGAATTAATAACGAGTTTTTCGAAGAATGTAAGAAAAAACTAATTCTATTACTTCACCCGATAGCACCTCATATGACAGAAGAACTCTGGGAACTAAGTGATGGAGAAGGATACGTTAGCTTGGCATTATGGCCATTTTATGATGATAAACTGTTGACACAAGAATTAGATCATAAATGGAATTTAATGAAGAATATTATTGATGATATTAACAAAATAAAAATGGCTATGAAAAAAGAGAATCTAGAAAAAATTTCAATAATTATCGCCGATCATTGGAAATTGAAGTTCTACAGTAAATTAATGTCATTACTGGAAGATAATAAGAATCAAGGTGAAATTATAAAAAAATTGATGCACGATAGCATTTTTAAAAACTATGGAAAATTTGTTAGCCAAACAGTTGGTAAAATATTGAAAAAAATCGGAAAATATCCAAAATTTACCCTTACGTCAGAAGAAGAATTTAAATTTTTTAATGAAATTACTCCAATAATCGAAAGAAAATTCCAATCTAAAGTATCAATTAATTTTGAAAAAGATTCCGTTGAGAAAAAAGCAATTCACGCACTCCCCGGTAAACCTGCAATTGTAATCTCTTAAATATTACTATGACTTATTTTTTTTGAATATGTAAAAATTATCAAATTCTCCATGATTTTATTAACTTAAGATTAAAAAATTTATTAAAATTTCAATATATAAGAATTTAGAACGAATGACTATTTACGAACTTAGTATTATATCTACTACGGGATTTCCTTATTTTAACATAGTTATAAAAGATATACCGGAAGGTGTGAAATTATTTCTTAGATTTTTCGATTTTTCGAAAAACCTGCCCACAATCAAAGAACAACTTAGTCAAGAATCAAAATTTGACCTTACTGCAGGACTAATATCAGCACTTTTTGAATTTGCCCGAAATATCGATAAAAAAATTGAAATACTTGAATTTAAGTCTAAAATAGAAAAGCAAAAAACCAATAATACTGATAATGAAGAAAAATTACATGGGGATGTGCTAATAACAGCTCAATCGGAAACTTTTTTATTACACAAATCTGTTCGAGAAAAGATAAAACTTATCTATACTAATTTTATCAATACTAAAATACCTCTTGATTCTGCTGATAATATACATAGAAGTGAAGAAAATAAAATTATCGACATATTAACAGATTCGAATGCACGAAAGATTATATCGAAGCATCAAAATGAAATTAAACACCTGGCAAATGATTTTTTGAGTGAAATGAAAAATTATGGATTATGGGGAATTTGTATTACCTCATTTGACCTTTCACCAATTGTCGCTTTTGGAAAAAAATATTCATTAGAGAACGTGTATCATATTTTAAGACATATCGGATATATACCTGAAATACCTCCTTTGGAGTGGATTTATAGACAGTCTTTTTTTTCCGGAGAGTCCATTCAAGTATGTATTATTAAATCAGATGTAGGACCCACAGTTGAGAATGTATTATTCGAACCATATTTTTATTTACTCTTTGCGGATCCCCAAAGTTATTTTGGTGAATTTCCTGCAAAGCTCACTTCCGCTTTTAATAAAATTCTATCTAATTGATTTATCGGCAGCCCTGATTATCTGATTTAAAGAATCTGCCTGAAGTGAAGCACCCCCAACTAAACCTCCATCAATATTTTCTTTATTAAACAAGTCTTCTGCATTATTAGGTTTAATAGATCCACCATATTGTATTCTTATTAAGTTAGCCGTCTCCAAATCAAATTTTCTTTTAAATATTTCTCGTATAAAAACATGTATTTCTTCTGCTTGTTCTGGAGTTGCTGTCTTTCCCGTTCCTATTGCCCAGATTGGCTCATAAGCTATTATTATTTTCCGCATTTCCATACTTGTAAGGCCTTTAAATGTTTCACTAATTTGATATTCAATAATTTCCTTAGTTTTTCCTGTTTCTCTCTCTTCCAGATGTTCACCTATACACACTATGGGATTTAAATTAATAGATAACGCTTTTTTAAGTTTTTTATTAATCAACGCATCTGATTCTTTAAAAATATCCCTTCTCTCACTATGACCAAGAATTATATATTCAACACCTATTTCTTTCAAAAATTTAGGCGATATCTCTCCTGTATACGCTCCATGATCCTCAAAATACATGTTTTGTGCCCCTAACTTAATATTAGTACCCTTTAAAGTTTTATAAGCTTCAGTAAGTACTGTATAAGGTGCTGCAATTACTATATCAACATTTGTAATTCCTTTTACCAAAGGAATTAAACATTCTAGCATTTCTTTTGATTCATCGGGAGTACCTCGATTCATTTTCCAATTTCCACCAATAATAGGTCTTCGCAATGTCTTCCACCTTCAAAATTTTTTATAAATCTAAGATATAAATTTTCGTTATAATTCAATTATAGAATAAATCTATAAAATTCTAACTAAAATTAAAAAATTAAATTACAGTAAAAAGAAATATGAAATGATTATTCAGTTTTTGGGAGTTTTTCATTTAATTTTGTCGTTTCTAACAACTTTTTTACTTCTTTTATATCAGGAGTCATAATCGCTGGTAGACCTAATTGCGTGCGTCTTCTTTCTATTGCAGGTTGCATAGGGATAGCTTTGCCATGTTCCAATACTGTTGATGCTTGACCGGTATAGTGAGCAGGAGCTTCACCTCTCTCAACACTCATGTTTTTTAGAATTGTAAAAATTTCTGTAAGTTCGACCTTCTGAGGACAAACTTCATCACACGTGTCACATACAGTACAACCCCAAATATTAAAGGAATTATCTGGACCAAAAATTTTCTCTTTAAGTCCTAATAAAGCATCTAAAATTAAGCGTCTTGGGTTATATCTACCTTCAGTTACTTGTGCTACAGGACACGCACCGCTACAAGTCGCACACTGATAACAATATGCTAAGGTATTACCAATATCATTACCCAGAATTTGGTTTCTGAAATTAAAATCTATAGTTGCCATTTGAAATAATCAGTTTATCTTAATATTATCTAGTATAACTTATTGTCGATTTTAAAATTAATTCTTTTCTAAATTTACTTTATCTTTGAAATCTTATTCCTTGAATAAAACTTCTTTTAAGAGTCTTAATAATAAATTATTTTTTAAATTGGAATTGAAATTAATAAAAAGAATCAAATATTTATTTCCACAATAATATTAAAAACTAACTATAAAGCAAATAATTTAAAAATTGAGAAGAAATGACGAATATTGAAGAATTAAAAGAATTTGGTCTTGAAATTACAGAAAGTATGAAGCAGGGCAAAGTTATCATAGATGTTTATACAACTTGGTGTGGGCCCTGTCGATTTTTAAGTCCAATATTAGAAAAATTAAAAGAGGAAGGTTTAATTGAGTTATTAAAGGAAGATCTTGATAAAAATAGACCATTAGGCGAAAAATTTGGTATTACAGCTATACCCACTCTTCTTTTCTTCAATAATGGTGAACTTTTAAATCATCCAATCGAGATTCAAGGTCAGTTACTTGTTCGAAACGGTATAATGGTAGGTGCTGCGGGAGAACAAGTTCTTAGAGAAGTTGTTAGTAAAATGTAATTAAATAATTATCTAATAAAAAATACGATTCTTCTTTTTAATCTTAATTTCTATCTGTATATCGATATTAGAAAGGATCACTATTAATTTTATATCTTCACTTAATTATAATTTAGATTTCATACTAATAATCTATGTAAAGACATAAAAATTTTTTATTTGATGAAATTTTTTCAATATTTAATTAAATATGAGATTGGAAAAAAAAAAATGAATTTTTCAAGGAAAGAGTTGATACAAACAGATGCAACGATGAATCAAATGAGAAATGCCATATATATACTAATAAGATTATTGGACAAAAATGGAATAAGCGATTCAAAGGATAATTTAAGAAGAATGGGACAAAACATTGCAAAGACTTACATTAACTATTGGAAACCTACCAATATTGTTACGATCAATAACATTAAGGATGTTATATCAACTATATATCAAAAAGTTTTGAATAGTGTAGTGTCATTAGATATCAATGAATCTCAAAGAGAAATTAAAGTTCAAGATTATAAATGCGCATTATGTAAGTATCATTATAGTGATGTCGAAATAGCTGGCTGTGAAATATTACTTGGGTTTGTTTCTGAATTCATATCCCTCATAAATAAGGAATCATATGAACCGTCATCAATTAATTTAACACCATATAAAGTTTATGAATCCAAAGCTTATGGTGATAAGTCTTGTATTCAAATATTTAAATATAAAATCAGAAGTGAGGGATAAATTTGGGAGCATTCCAATGGTTAATGAAAAAAATTACTAAAGTTTTTGGACGTTCGACTAATGCCTTATTTTATACGCTTCTCTATAGAGAAATTCTGAAAGAGGTTAATCAAATTACAAATAATGAAGACGAGAGCCTTATAGTTCTCCGAGAAATTGGAAAAAGATCAGCTTATGAATCATGTGAACGACATTCAAGTATATTTAAATTTATGCCTGGAAATCCAAAAAAGGTTTTAGAATATTTTGAAATTCTATGGGTTGTTGTTTTTGGAAGAGAATTAGATGATTATACTTATGAAGAAATTCCTAAGAAGGAATCAAAATATAATGATTATGTCTTAAATATAAAAAATTGTCCAATCTGTGCTGGATATGGCAATGATGAGGAGGACACTTTTGATTTCAAAAAACTAAAAGATGAGAGATCAGAAGGTTTAGCTTGTGGATTATGTGGCATGTTAGAAAGTGTAGCTAACTTCATCTTAAGAATAAAAAGGAATGATTATAGAATCCAAATCATAGAGCAAGAATGCATAGCTAAGGGTGGTGATAGTCTTAAATTTATTTGTAAAATTCATGATTATAAAGACTGGGCAAAACTAATGGACTCTAGGAATAAAGAAAGGAAATCAACAGGTCTTTACTTTGAAGAAAGTTTAGAGGAAGAAGACATAGTACAAGAAACAAAACTTGATATTATAGATAAACTCCAAGATGTGCTTTCAATTGATAAATTGGACGAATATCTTGATGAACCATTAGAAAATATAAAAAGACGAGTTTCTGATATTATTAGAGATAAGATGAATATGGAACCAGAGCATTTCTTTGATTACTTTCGAAATTATGAAGATGATATGATTCGAATAATAGGATATTTCGGAATTCATCTTCTAAATGAACTTGGTGGATTATTAGAGAAAGGATTTAAGAATGATTGGATTGCTAAAATTTTTGGGTATATTTTTAAACAACTTAAAGAAATGACTTTATTATTTATCCCACTTGATGTCGTAAGAGATTATAATGCTTTATTAGTAAGCTTTCTTGATCAAATAGCACCATCAGAAATGGTAGAAAATATCAAGCTTTTTACTGGCAAAGACACAATCAATTATATATTTGAGGGTGCTCAGATGGCTTTAGAAGACCTAGGAATTGATTTTTCTGAATTAAAAGAAAATGTTTGGGAAGAACTAAAACAAGAACGTGAAAATGGTTTAATTTCATCTGAAGCTTCTACAATCGACAGAACTCGTGAGCAAGTTCCTCAAATTATTAATATTCTCCAAGAATTACTAATGATAATTAATGATATCCTTACCTTACCAATCCGAATATTAATTTCAGAAAGTCATTATGGATTAAAAACAGCAATTAATTCAATCGTATCAGAAGAAGAAGGGTTATATGGATCAATAAGACAACGTTTCGATAATATATTTGATCAAATTCAAGAAATTAGAAAATAAAATGCAATTAGGGCTATTTGGTTGTTCTTTTTTTCCTTTCTTTATGATATAATTCATAGAACCAGTTTGTAATATATTGAAAGAAAACTCTTTCCCTTAAAATATCATAATGGGATTTTTCTTTCAAGCTTGTTAATTTTGCAATGTCTTCTGATTTTAACAATCCACTTGCCACTAAAAACATTCGGGCTCTATATTGATCCATCATTTTTATAGGTCTTAAAATTGCATTTATTGCATTTGAAATTTTATTTATTAATTTTTTAAAATTTTTATCCGAAAGTTTTAGATCTCTATTCTCCTCAAGCAAAAATTTATAAATATCGTTTAATATAGACTGTTTCTCAAAAAAGCTGATAAGATCTTTTCTATCTAACACTTCAGTCAGATATTTTACTATTTTTTCAATTGTAAAATCTTTTATATGCAAGCTTTTCATTTCCTTTTCTAATTTTTCTATAAATTGTGTTTTTAAAAACTTTTTAAACTTTATAATTATAGCCTTATTTTGCTTAACGTCTGAACAAATCTCTATAACCTCCCCTTTGGGTGTAGAATATGTAAAGCCTAAACCTTGTGGTCCCAAACCTCCAAGAAGAACCATTGATAAATTATAAAAATTATAATCTCTATTTTCTTGAATTTTCTCTTTATTTTTCAGAATATTCTTAGGAGATACAAGATGTCTTTTAATCTCTCGATGCACATGTTCTTCTTCTATATCATCATAAAAAGTACGATTTATATAAGTAGCATTAAAAAATATTAATTCTCTATCTTCATCCGATGGCTTTTCCTCCTTAATTCTTAAATGTTCTTTATAGTCCAAATAACTCTTCTCAAAAACATCAAAAAATTGCTTTACAGAACTTAAATATTTGACACTTAATCCATAGATAGAATATTGGTTAAAAAAAACATTTTTAATGAAATATACCAAATTATCTGTATTAGAGAAATATTGGCTTGCTTGGTCTTGTTGTTCTATAAAATATGAATAAAGATCAAAAGGCATTACTTTATAAATAAATAAAATAAGTGAATCTGATATACGACCAAATAAATCAAATAAATTTGCAATAAATAATCTATCTTTCTTGAAACCTTCAAGATCTTTTCTTTCTACCTCATTTATTTCTCTTTCTAATAAATTATATTCATTACAAAATCTTAAAATATCAATAATCTCACCTAGAGCTGAGGTTTGATATCCCATTGATACTTTCTCTATACATTGTAAAAGTAAGTTTGAAATAATATTAAAACGGTTTGGAATTTTGTTAATATCTATAAAAATATTAAAATCAACAGACGAATTGAACAAATTAATAAAATTCTCAAACTGCCCAGATTTAAGATATCTTGAAAGACCTTCATAATAAGTCTTTTCAAGTAAGTCTTTGTTTTCTATTCTTAAAAGTTTTGATCTAAACTGTTCAAAAACCTGACTTGATTGCATAATATAATTATTTTGATATTAGAATTAAAATTAATTATATTATTTCTTTGAAATAAAAAGTCATATTAAATATACTTAATCTAACAATTCAGCTATTTTTTTCGATACACTCTGGATATTTAAGAAAACCATTCCTAAGGAAGCGTCGCTTTTTGCTAGAGTGCATAAAATTGCATTTTCTCCTGCTTTTGATAAAATTATTATTCCATCAACGCCTTCTATAAGAATTCTTTTTAGATCTCCCCGAGCAAGTTCTTCTACAGCGCGTTCTGAAACACTTAGTATCGCTGCGCTCATTGCACTTACAATCCCATCATTAATATCCCTAGCAAGAACGGAACAGATTGGTAGGCCTTGTACGCTAACAATAGCACTTCCCTGAATATCTGAGTTGACTGCTTCCATTCGCCTTAAAAGGTCGATGAGTTCACTGATATTTTCGCTCAAAGATTTATCAACTTGAACAAATAGTAGGTAATTGATCTAATAAGATAATAATATAATAATATTATTTTTATTTTTAATTTTAATCTAATTTTAATATAAACTTTATTAATAAAGTTAATACTTATTTAAAAAATATTTTTATCAAAACCCACATTAGTTATTATAATGACTGAGAATGGAAAACTAAATAGCGAAACTAAAGAAGAAAAAAGTAAAGAAGAGATGGATAAAGAACAAGAGGAAAAAATTAAAATTGAATCTCTTCGAAAGGCTGGAAAAATTGCACAAGAAGTAAAGAAGTATATTAAACCCAAAATTAAAGTAGGGGCAAAAGTATATGATTTAATATCAGAAACTGAAGCAAAAATTGAAGAATTAGAAGGATTATGTGCTTTTCCTGTAAATTTATGTATTAATAATATTGCTGCACATTACACATCACCCATAAAAGATGATGGTTTGGAAATAAATGAAGGTGATATAGTCAAAATTGATTTAGGTGTTCATATTGACGGATATATCGTAGATACAGCTTTCTCTATGAATTTTAGTGAAGAAGAATCACTTGAAAATATTATACAGGCACTTGATGTTGCTCTTGAATCAGCAAAAATGATGGCTAAACCAAAAACAAATACACGAGATATTGGAAGAAAGATAGAAGAAATAGTGAAGGGTTTTAATTATAATCCAATTAGAGAACTTGGTGGTCATCAGATTGAAAGATGGACTGTTCATGGTAAAAAACAATTACCCGAATTAGGATCTCAAGGTGGTGACATGATGGAAGTGGGTGATGTTTTTTCCATTGAGATATTTGCCAGCACTGGGGAAGGATCAATTCATAATACACAATATTCATATATTTATGAACTTAATCCTTATGTTGGTAGAGTACCTCTGCGTAGAAAAACTTCAAAACAACTTCTAGGCTTCATTAATAGAACTTATAAAACTTTACCATTTGCAGAGAGATGGCTAGCAGAAGAATTTAGATTAGGTATTGCATTTGGACTTCAGGAGTTAATTCAGCAAGGAAAATTACAGACGCATTATGTATTAGCTGAAAAAAAAGGAGTTTATGTAGCACAAATAGAGGAAACTATTTTTTTGACTGAAGATGGATTTGAACAATTAACTTGAATCAATAATTTTTATTAATCAATATTTTGTACAAAATTAAAATGGAAAAATTAAAAATTTGTTTAATCTCATTAACCTTTGCTCCTGACACTCAAGATGGAGCTGCTAAATTTTTTACTGGGATATATAATTATTTGAAAAATCAAGGGCATGATGTAAAAGTTATTACAGCAAAATGGAATATTGAACTTATAGATCCAAATATAGTACAAACAAACATTATTAGAAAGAGATTTTTCTGGTTTCCTCAATTTAATTTACACACAATAAAATATCTAAGAAATAATGAATTTGATATAATACATGGAAATAGTCCAAAAGGAGCTTTGCCGATTATCTTAGCTAATCATAAAAAATTTATTTCGACAATTCATGATTTAGGACCATTTGAGACTAAGTTCACCAGAATTCCAATTGAAAAGTTACTGATCAAATATGTAGTTAACAAATCTACGTATGTGACAACATGTTCCGAATCTATAAAAAGAGAAATTAAGTATTATATACCTAAAATTGATATAAATCATGTATTCAATCTGTATTCTGCGATTGAAAGTAAATATAAACCCCTTCCTAAAGAAGCTCAAAGATTAAAAGAAGAACTTGGTATAAACGGTCCAATTCTTCTATATATCGGGCGTATTGCAAAATATAAAGGAGTAGATGATATTATTGAAGCGTATCACATCGCAAAAAAAGAAATCCCTGAACTTAATTTAGTTATGGGTGGTAAACCAGATTTTTATATGGAAAAAACCTATCAAGAATGGAAGCGTAAATATAGAGATATTCATTTCGTAGGCTTTATTTCTGAAAAAGAGATTCCTACATTCTTCACGATGGGGGATATTTTTGTAACATATTCTTATGCCTCTGAAGGTTTTGGGCTAACTCCGATTGAAGCAATAGCTTGTGGAACTCCAGTAATTTGTTCATCATTAGTTGCCTATAAAGAGGTTTTAAAAGATAATGTTATTTTTGTACCTCCCAGAAATCCAAAAAAATTAGCAAAAGAAATTGTTCTTTTACTACGTAATGACTCAAAACGACAATCTCTAATTCAAAAAGCTTTAATGTTTATAAAGAGATATACATGGGAGGAAGTAGGGAAAAAACTTGAGATGCTATACCAAAAATTCAGCTATGAAGAATAAAATTCAACAAATACTTATTTAATTGGTTAATAAATTGTTCTTCACAAATTTAAAGCAAATTTTGTTAGGATTTTCAAATTGGCTAATTTTCTCTTTAAATGAAGATATCTTAAATCTTTCAGTGGTAGAGCCCTTATTAAGGATATCCTTAGTTCTATTTGTAATTTGATTTGAATCTCGTAAGTGTTCTAAAGGAAATCCATTTTTTATTAAAAATTTATCTTGGGGTGCTGATTCTCCTGGGAAAAATACGATACTAGGTACATTTAGTAAACTCGATTCTCTCACAATTGTTCCACCCCCACTTATCACAGTCGCCGCATAGAAGCATAAATCTACTAAATTTGGCAGATATTGAGTGATGATAATATTTTTTTCATTACTTATATTTTTAAGTCCTTTAGAAAGAAAAGTTTCTTGAAGTTTTGAACGAACTAATAAAAAATATTTATAATTCGGAAATTCTCTGAAAATTGAAGGCAAAAATGTCTTAATTTGAGTTTCATTTGGACTAATTTTATGAATGAGATATGAAGCATAAGTCGGTTCAGTTCTTACTATAACAAATTTTCCTTTTTCTAGATCAAATTTTTTCAGAATATCTGGATTCGGTGTATATTCTGAAATCCAAGCAATTTCATCAAGTCCATTATACCTAATAATTTTTTCCCTATCAGCATAAAGATTCACATATAATTCTAATGGTATGCATTCTGGTGTGATTATATTGGTTATATATGGATGGATTAGTTTACATACTGGTTCATTACGCGGTTCATCATTCATCGCTATAGAAGGTATTTTTAAGCCATATGCAATTCTTGTTCCTTCTACAGATAGAAAAGTCACAAAATAATCTGGTGAAAATCTCTTCACAATGGGAAAAAGAGATTTCAAACGATCTATATATGTTTCTAGCTTAATTTCTAATTTTTCACCACCATGCATTCCAATTTTTTCATAACTTATTTTAGAATCATCTAAAATTTGATAAGTTGAATCATAATTTCGGGCAGTAGTTAATATCTCTGCACCTTCATTTTCAAACATTTTTAAGAGAGATTTAAACATTATTGCAGTTTTGGGTTGTTCAATATCAATCCAGATTCTCTTATTAGAAAGACTCATTGCAAAAACAAAAATGATAACAAAGTTTTATTTTTTTTTGTAAACGATTTTATTGTTTTCAAAAATTTGATTAGTCAAGAGATCTAATTTCTTTATAATTCATTTATAATAAATTGGGGGAAGACTTATTTACCACAAACACAAGGATTTGATTTACACTTAGGACACATTCCAGGATATTTTTTTGAAATAGCAGATTCAAGATTGATATCTAATAAATTTGCTAACGAATTTGTCCAGGCAATAATGTCTGATAATTCCTCTGAAGCATCAGTAACGCTAATATCTTTGCTTCTTAAAATACGAGCAAATTCCCCTATTTCTTCAACCAACCATATAAAAGTTTTTTCAATACCTCTATTTTGGTCTGTTTTAAAATACAGATCTTTAATTAAATTCTGAAATTCTGAAATTTTCATTCTTAATCGCCAATTATAAGTTATATATCACATAGTTAAAAGAAGAATGATTATCCACCACCAGGAGCGAATAACCAGCCAAAAGCACCCACTCGTGCTAATATTACTATCAATATAAGAACTACAGACATTACAACTACAGTAATAGGACCAACCTTTATTCCTATAGAACTATCTTGGAAGAATCTCATTAATCCTGCACCTCCCATCGGCATAGGAGCAGTTCCGCTTCTTCTTTTAGTACGTCTTGATTGAGTTCGTCTAGATGACATAATTAAAAACTATTAAAGAATAATTTAAACAATCTTATTTTATTAATAGGCAAAAGCATATAAAATTTTATTTTGACAAGTAAAAATAATTTTAATAAATTTTTATTAATTATTTTCATTACTCTTAGATAATTTCACAGACAAGTTAAATAATTATGTTAAAAAGAACAAGATCTTTAATTATCATCATACTTTTTTTAGTTATTTTTATGAATATTATATTCATTCCTACAAATTCAGATAGAAATTATATAAATCATAATGAAAAAAGCGATCCTAAAAGTGCTATTAGTCAAGAAGGAGTAGAAAATATAATTTTAACTTATATTAATAGACGAGTGGATCTAGATCTCTATGGTTTAACAAAAATCCGTGATATTTTAACAATAGAAAACCATAATAATAAACCAATAAGTTCAATTTTAATAGGGATCCCTCTAAATTATTCTAATAATCTAGTATATTTCGAATCTTCGAGTGTTTCTGAAGAACGATTAATTGGAGAAAGCACATTATTAACAGATCGTTTAAATATGGTAATGAATGAATTCGAAATGTTTGCTGTTTATTTTGATTCTCCATTATTACCATATCAATCAAAAACTATTATCTTTAGACAAGTTTTGAAAGATCTTATTAAGACTTATTATATAACTGATGAGACTGGGGGATTAGATCACTATATTAACTATAAAGGCTTAGCTTTTCCAATACTACCATATAAGTTAACAGGGCAAATCGTAGCTTATCACTTTTTACCCTCATTTAGCGAAGGAGATGAGGATGTATCTGATGATTGGGGAACTTATAATCCTGGGCTTAATGCTAGAGTTTATGATTTTGAAACAATTAGTAGTGAGATTGGTGATGATTTTATTGAACCCTTTTTAACAAACTTGAATGACTATAAAGATGTACAAATTTGGGTTAAACATCAAGAAATTAATTTACTAGAAATTGAAAAAATTACTCGTGAAATTTTTATTTCCCCTTGGGGGATAATCAGAATTCGAGAAAATGTATTATTGAAAAATACAGGTATTCGAACTTCAAGATATATTATATTTAATGTTCCAAAATTAGCAAGCGAATTATCTATTTCAGATGATCTTGGAGAAATTTTAGGCACAACTGTAGAACCTACTCCTGGAACAAGTACTAAACAAGTTAGTATTGACTTAACAGCAAATCGAGTAAGTATGATTTCTAATACTTCTTTTAGATTTAACATTGAATATTATTTACCTTTTGAGAATTATTCTTCAAATAATTGGTTTCAAGAGTCAATAAATATTGATACAATTACAACTACTTTTGATTATCTAGGAAAAGACCAAACAGTTAAAATTATTATTGATGGATGTTTGAAAATCGATGATATTAGTGAATCACCGGATGCTGTTAAAAAATCTCAAGGAATGATTACCATGGAATTTTTTTCAGATTATATTTCACCAGGTGAAAATAAAAAAATACAATTTATTTTTACTATTGATATCTTTAATTTACTTTTACGCCCCTTTATATTTGTGTTCTTAATTCTATTAATAGCATCAATCTATGTTATTATAATAAAAACAAGGAGTACTAAGAAAGATATTGAAACTATAGAAATACAATATATTCCCGTTAATGAAATTAGAGAATATTGCTCTCTAAATGAGGAAAAAAATGCTCTGATTTTAGAAATTAGACAGGCTGAAGAGGATGCTAGAAGAAAAAAAATGGCAAAAAAGAAGTATAAAAATGTTTTAAACAAAAATAATGCTAAAATTGATGAAATTCAGAAAGAAATCGTTCCTTTTAAAAAAATATTAATTGAATCTGGTGAAGTGTTTGAAAATATTGTAAAAAGATTAGATATTTTAGAAGCCGAGAGAATAAGTGTTAAAGATAGCCTTGCACTTTTAGAATCCAGATATAAGAGAGGAAGATTACCATCGAGAGCAGCATATCTTAAATTATCTGATAATTTTAAAAAAAGAAGAAGAAAGATTGACCGTACAATTGATAAACTAATTCAACAATTAAGAAGCTATTTATTATAGGATTGTTTGAGGGTCAGAGTCTATGAAACCGTGGTTGTTTGATATACTAGCATGCCCAATAGATAAAAACTATCCTTTAAAATTATACATTTTTTCTTTTGAAAATGATTTAGAGGAATTTCAATCAATTATAGATCTTTATGTAAACAGAGATCTTAATCTTATTAAAAATGAGAGAATTGTCGAGATTTCTTATAAAGATAATGAAAACTTCTTGAAGGATAATATTATTATTGAAAGAACTATATTAAAATCTTATCTTGACTTAACTGTCTCAAGTTTAATTGAATTTGAATATGTTCTTGATAGAACATCAAATAAATTAAGTAAAAAATGTTTTGAACTTATAAATTCAGATGTTAAATCAAAAATTATTGAATTTTCAAAAAATCCAAATATTAAAGATCTTGATAAAATTTTACCAGAATTATATTTAATAAATAAAATTAAGCTTGATTTTGAAATAAAATCTGGTATCTTATTATGTACTGAGTGCAAACGTTGGTATCCAATTATTGATACCATTCCACAAATGTTACCAGATAAATATCGAAATGAAAAAATGGAAATAAAATTCCTTGAAAACCATAAAAATTTATTAGATGAAAAATTTTTTAATCAAGATTTAAAGCCATTTAATATTTTAAAATAATTAAATAGTGTTTAAATAATTCCTGCATTAATTTGCTCAATTAGCCCGGTGGTGTAGATTAATACATCATTTTTGTATTAAGCAATATGGCCAAGCATTTGGGGCCTTGAACCCCGCGACAATACACGTCGTTCCGATGTGTATAGCGAACACGGTTCGAATCCGTGCCGGGCTATTCATTTCTTATTTCTTAATATTGAAAAATAAAAAATTTAATATATAAAATATTTTTAACTTTACATTCTGTGATTTTACAGAGTTTTTATTAAAAAAATAAGGAAAAAAGTGATACATATTACCGATTTAAATTGGAATTTTTTTGATATTGTTCTCTTATGTATTGTATTCATTGCTGGATTTTCAATAACTTATATTATCCTCCCTTATTTAATAAATTTCATGAAAAGAAAAAGATTCGTTGGAAATGATATTCATAAAAACTCTAAACCTGAAATTGCAGAATCTGGAGGATTAAGTATGCTAATTGGATTAATATTTTCCTCAATTTTTATAATTGTATTTTTTCCAACATTCTTTAATCAAACTTTAATTTTTCTTCTAACAGTATTATTAGCTGGATTTATAGGATTTATAGATGATAGAATAAAATTACGTTCTCGTTATAAAATCATATTATCAATATTTACAGGTAGCATACTTTTCATAGCTAATTTATTTGGATTTATAACCATAAATTCACCAACCATTCCATTTATCGATAGGACAAGACTAACAATAATATATCCTTTTCTAGTACCACTGATTGTAGCAATTATTATTAATACAGTAAATATGTTGGAAGGATATAACGGTGAAGGTTCAGGAACATGTTTAATTGCAGTATTTTTTTTATTTATTTGTAGCCTTATCTGGAACTCCGCTGAAGGAGTATTATTTACAGTTCCAGTTATAGCCGTTATTATTCCTTTTTTCATTTTTAATAAATATCCTGCAAAAATTTTTCCTGGTGACATTGGTACATTAGGTATGGGAGCAATGATCGCATGTATTATGTTATTTGGGTCTTTGGAAGTTGCAACATTTTGTGTACTCCTAATTCATATTTTTAACAGTTTTTATTATATTTATTCCATACGTGGTTTTTTTGAAAGTAGTAGTAGCGTCAGAGAAAGCAAAGATGATATAATTTTACTTGAAGATGATCGAATTAAAGCCTCAGATCAAAAAGATGCGGTTTTAACCTTACCTCGTTTAATTTTAGCAAGTGGGCCATTAAGAGAACCAACTTTAGTAAAAAATTTTTATGCTATATCATTAATTTGTGGGTTCTTTTCAACGTTATCTATCTTGCTTATGCAGGTAACTCTAGGTAACTTGAATATATATTATTTAATTATATGTTTTTTCGTTTTAATAGCTCCAACCATTTTGATATTATATAAATTTCCTAGAATTCGAGGAATTATTGTTTTAATGATAGTACTTTTAATTTCTATTTTAGTTTTTTTAATTTTCATTGAAAGCGTGATTATGCCACTACCTATTGGAAGTATAATAATTGGAATAGTAAATATTCCAATTGACTTATTAATTTCTTTTGTACTAATGATTCCAATATTGCTATTATGGTATCTGGCAACAATCAAATATTTCTGGTTTGAAATTGAAAAGATGAAGAAAAGTAAAGCTCCTACTTAAAATATATTAAATGAAATATAAATTATAATAACATACTATAGCAGAGGTAAAACAAAATGAAAAAACAGATCAGATATTTTCTTTTAATTTCATATCCATTTCTTTCACTAGGTTCTTTTATATTAGTAAATTACTTTTTATTAAAGGCTAATCTAGCAGATAATCTAATTGATTGGACATTTTTAATAACACTTTTTCTTTATGTATTAACTATTGAAGAATTTTATCAATGGGCTAAAAACGGAAAAAGAAGTGAAATGAGTGATATTGTTGCTATTTTGTTTTTTTTCTTTCTCATTTTTTTCTTCTCAAAAGATTTTTTAACATCAATTATGGGCGCTTTTTCGATATATCTATGGGTAGGAATATATGAATTAAGGGATTATCCAATACTCAATAAAGTTTTAATTATTTCATTAATCACATATAATGTTATATTTATTGCAGGTTTAATTTCTTATTATCTCAACGATCCATTCTACATTAATACAAGTTTTGCTTTTTCTTTCTGGATAATTCTTATATTAGGATTTCTACTATTTGGAAGAAAATATGTGATTGTCTGGAGATTTATGAGTCCCGAATATCTAACATTATTCCTCTATATTATTGCGTGGTTAGCAGTAGTATTTATCAACCAATATACTCCATTAAATTTTCTCGTTGATAAACCAATTAGTTTCAGTGGATTTAAAATTATAAATCTCTTTTTGAATATTTATTTTGTTTTAATTTTAGCAAATTGGGGAGTATATTTTGTTTCTGGATTCTTACTAGACAAATTACTTGGAATTCATAAAGTAAAGGAAGAAAACATTTTAACTATTATAGAAGAGATAAAAACTAATATTGGAATTAAAGGAAAAGTAAAAGTTGGATTTGGAAAGTATCCTATTTTAAATGCTATGGCTTATGGTTCCGTATTTGATAAAAGAATTGCTATAATAGCTAATAACATAAATGAGATCCCAAAAGATGAATTAAAAGGTATTATAGCGCATGAATTATCACATACTAAAGGAAAACACACATTAATTTTGACTATAATTACTTCAATCGATCTTATAGTTAGAATGTTACTGGGTATTCCTGCCACTTATTATGATTATACTTTTGGAAATCCTCAGATCCCATTAGTTTTATTCATTTTATTGAATTTGGTTATATACTTCTTTTTATTTATATTTGTCAGAATTCTAGAAGGAAAAGCAGATTTAAGAACAAAGAAAGTTGGATATGCAAATGAACTTGTTAAAGCACTCTACAATCTTGAGAGCTTTTATGCAACTGGAAGGGAACTTGGTTTAAATACGATGTTATTGTGTGAAGAAAAAATAACAGAAGACAATCAACTTCTTGATTATATGAATACAGCAAAGTATCTTAATCGATCAATGATTAAACAATCAAAAATATCACTTTTAGCAACATTTCTAAATTCACATCCCCCTAGTTACTTTAGAATTGCAGCAATATTAGATAGTAAAATGAAGCCAAGTAAAGAAGCAATTCTACCCTTTATTTGCCTTAGAAGATCAAAACAAAAAAAATATGCTTTAAAGTTTGAAAATGCTCGAGAAAAATTCAAAATAATTGCGAATGAAAAATTTAAAGAACATTTTGGAATTGATAATGTTCCTAAATTAATGGAAGATATAAAGAGGAAAGAATTATACCAATTTGAAGTAAAAAAAGATTATATTTTTAGAAATTTAATTACAGATGAAATTGTTATTGGTAAATTAAAAGACATCCACTTTATTGACAATATCACTGATCCTGAAGTATTTTTCGTACAAAATTTGAGATCTAGTCAATCAATTTTATTAAATTCTTCAAAATATGAGCGTTTTCAATTTAATATGCAGGAACAATATTATTTTCATAAAAATGCTCCTTTAACCTTAACTGATATTGAGGTGTACACCAACAATAAAAAAGGGAATTACATTTTCTTAGATGAAAAAGGAAAAAAAATTCACAAACCTATTAAAAAGACAAAACTATCAAACTCAGTATTCTTCATTAAAAATCTTAAAGATCAGTACATTTTTTTGAAAAAGAAAGGAGAATTACACACCTATATTTGCAAAAATATAAATCCAACAAATAAATTAAGCGAATTTCAAATCGAGATGATTGATCCTAAAAATCCTGAAAATAATATAACATTTCAACTGGGTGAATTAATAATTCGACCACAAAATATATTCTTATCTATTAGTAGAACTGAACAATTTAGGAAATCTGAGATTAACATAATGAATTGGCTATTAAAGGAAAAAGTACTTGTATATGTATATCTTAAAAAACCCGTGAATAATTTAGAAATAGGATATATTCAAAAAATCGATGTTAACACAAATAATTATAAGATAGATTCACCTAAAGATAAAAAAAATCACAAAGTAATTCTGTTTAAGAATATTTTTTCCAAAGATATTCAGATACCCTATAAGGAAATAGAAATAGTAATTTTTGATTTTAGTAGCGCACTTATTCAAATTAAATCAGAGACAAGCCTAACAAGTAGATTAGGTCTTAAAATTTTAAAGAAAATTAAACCAGAACGAATTATAATTCCTTAATAAAATTTAATATAGATGAGTCTTTCAAGAAGTTAACAATGCTCAGTAAAATAAAAAATATTCTCTATCTTCTACGAGTTCGGCAATACTATAAAAATGTATTGATATTTGTTGGAATATTTTTCAGTCAAAGACTATTTGAAACTGAATATTATAAAAACTTGTTAATTGGATTTATAATATTATGTTGTGCGTCTTCATTCAATTATATTATAAATGATTTAGTAGATATAAAAAAGGATAAAAAACATCTTGAAAAAATAAGAAGGAAACCACTAGCTTCTGGAGAACTTTCTATCATTATTGCTCTAATATTAATAATATTATTAGGAGGAATTATTGTACTCTCTCTTATTTTCCTTATACCCAATTTAGGATTTATATCTATGATAACCATTTTAATTATAACAGGTCAACTTTATAATCATATTTTTAAAAGATATGCTTTAATTGACGTAATTATTTTGTCTACGGGCTATCTCTGGAGGGCTTTAGCTGGATGTGCAATTATTAAAGAATTTGTATCAGCCTGGTTATTTCTAGCTATATTTGAAGTAGCTTTATTTTTAAGCATAGCTAAGAGAAAGGGAGATTTAGACTTTCTTGGAAAGGAAAAGGCGATTGATCATAAAAAAGTATATGACCAGTATTCAGTAAAATTACTCGAACAATTTCATTTGATTACTGCTGGAGCGTTGTTTATGACCTATTCTCTCTATCTTATCATAAAATTTAATTTATATGAACCTGTAATTTTTAATCCGAATGAGTATTTAGTTATCTTCTCAATACCAATCGCGCTTTATATAATTATGAGATATATGTATTTAACTTCATCTAAACCAGAAATTGCTCGTAACACAGAAAAGGCATTCCTAGATAAAGGAATAATAATAGCGGGCTTAATTCTTATAATTATACTATTTTTTTCATTTTATTATAATTGGCTGTTTAGCTTGTAGGAACTTAGAAAGGATTCCCATTTTATTCCCATATCTCCCTATTAATTTGTTCTTATTAAATGAATTAAATTAAAAAATACAACTATCAAAATGACCTTTTTGCGAATTAACCTAATATTAATGAATAAATTGTTAAGAATTTTATAACCCTAAATATAAGTCTTTCACTTATATTTAAAAACCTTTTATGATTTGAAATAAGAATGAAAAAAAAAGGATAAAACTTATAAGGATACGAATTTAAATCAATATTTAACAACTTATCTACAAAAAATTTGTAAACAACAAAAAACTAAAGTGAATTTCAATATGGAAATGGAAAAGAAAAATTTAGCAATAATAATTCTTGCTGTTGTACTTGCCGCTTCCGGTGTTGGAAACATTATCCTCGGTATTAGTGCAGGTGCTGTTAAGGCACCAGAACAAAAAAATGTACTTAAAATCGGAACAACAGAAGGCAGTTCTCCAGCAGTTTTAGATCCTGTTGATTCATGGGATAGTGTATCAAATGATGTGATTGCACACGTTTGTGATACTCTTTGGACCTATGACCTTTATGATCCCGATTATGCTTTGTTGTATACTCTAGCAGCAGAAGCTCCAACTTGGAATGGCGCTAAAGACGAATTAACTGTTATCCTAAGGGAAAACGTTTGGTTCCATGATGGCACTCCTTTTAATGCAACCGCTGTTAAATTTACATTTGACAGAATTGCCTACTTCTGTAACGTAACTGGTACATTACCATCTGAATCACACGTATGTGATCCATCAAGTCTATTCTATGACTTGGAAGGAAATTTTCAGCTTAATGAAACTGTAATTAATGGCGATTATAATGTTACCTTTGTATTATTTAAGCCAAACGCGATTTTCGTTCCTTTATTATCTTATCGAGCTTGGTCAATAGTATCTCCAAGATCAACTCCAGCAACAGATTATTTAGTACTAGGAGAAGATAAGTTAATTGGAACTGGTCCTTTCAAATATGAAGTGATTGTAGCAGGTGAAGAACAAAAATTTGTGCGTTGGGACTTATACTGGGGTAAATCAACCTTCTGGGATGAAATAATTTGGATCTTTTACCCAGATACTGTAACCGCAGGTAATGCCTTGCTTGGTGGAGAAGTACATAGAGGTACTTTCCCATCATCTATGATTCCAACAGTTCAAGCCGATCCAAATCTGGTATTTGTAAACTTGGAAACAAGTTTTATTTATAGATACTGGGGAATAAATAACCATAAAATCAATAATACTAATATAAGAAAAGCTATAGCATATGCCTATAACTATACCTATTATATTCAGGTAATCCGGTTAGGTTTTGGAATTCGAGCAACTCATTTCTTACCACCAGGATTCCCATACTATAATGCATCCTTTATCTCACCAGATTATGATACAGTCGTCGCAAGACAAGCTATGTTAGCTGCTTGTGCAGACATGGGTTGGGATGCAACTGGACTCAAACCTTGGGCAGTTGGTAACAATACTGCCAATGACGCAGCCTGGGAAGCTAAAACCTTTGTTACATATCTAGTTCAAGAGCATGAAGGATGGACTACAGGAATAGCGATGAATGAAGCTTTCAGACAAGATTTGGCCAAAATTGGTATTGCCCTTGTATCCGATGTTATGGACTGGGAGAGATACATTTATGTTTCTAGTTATGAGCCAGATATACTTGAGTTATTCCACACTGGTTGGGGACCTGATTATTTGGACCCATTCAATATGGTTGAGCCATTATTAAGTAATTTGTCAACTGCCAATCACATCCAACTTAATGATCCTATCATCTTGGGTTGGTTGTTAGATTATCAAAAAGCCCTTCCAACTGATGCTGCTTCTGGTCCTTTAGCCGCCAAGTTTAACACACTCTATCCCGTAGAGGGTGCTAGAAAAGCAGAGCTATTATATTATATCCAAAATAGAGCAATCAATGTGCTTTACGCTGAAATGCCAACTATGAACGATATGGTTATGTATGGACATCATAAGAGCTTAGGAAACGTTTGCTACAACGTCAAGCGAGATCTCTGGTGTAGAGATTCCTACTTGATTCCAGGAGTTCCAACTATATAAAATTTAATACAAAATTTTTAAAAAAAATTTTAATTAACTACTTTTTTTTTTTATTCTAATATAGCAAAATATGGTAAATAGTCGAAATATCAAAACAATATTTAAAAAAAACAAATTATTATTTAAACAATAGAGTATTTCAAAATATAATTAAAAAATGAGTATTTGAGAAATGGAATTTAAAAAAGTTGATTTTGGTAGGCAGGGAAATTTAATTTTAGCGTTATTACTGATCCATTTCGTATTTTTTGGATATCTTAGTAATCTATACCGCAAAACCATAGGAATAAATATATTATTTCTTCATAATGTATTGTTCTCTCCTATTTCCTACCTTTCAAGTATAATTCTTTTTATAATAATATTCTTAATGACCTTCAGAGAAAATTTCTTTGAATATGGAATAAGAAATAGCATCTGGACGATACCCTTTATAGTAATTGAATCATGGGTATGGTTTTGGTTCATTGATGAGAGATTTGATATCACAATCATAAGTTATTATTTTGCGCAATGGCAATCATATGTAACTATGTTGAGTTTATTTATGATCATCTTATTAGCATCTCTTTTAGGAGCAATGGCAAAAGAGAAATATAAGAGATATATTATAAAAGCTCAAGCATTACCAACAGAATAATAAATAAAAAAAATTTAAAGAAAAAAAAAATAAAGTGGTTTTATGAGCCTATTAAAATATGTAATAAAAAGATTGATTGCTATAATACCAGTGATTTTCGGAGTTTTAACCCTTACTTTTATTCTATCTAGAATGATGCCTGGTGATCCTGTCATAGCACTTTTACAAGCTCAAGGAGTAACCCATCCGAATCCAACGAGAATAGCGCAAATGCGACATATACTAGGCCTAGATTTACCTATCGTATTGCAGTATTTCAGATATCTAGCAGATCTCTTTACAGGTAATTGGGGTGATTCTGTTTCAGTTGCAACTGGAACGCCAGTATGGGACCTTATTGCAAGGCGTCTTCCAAGAACTTTCGATCTTACATTATTCTCAATCATTATTGCATCTTATATTGGAATCAAGGTCGGAGTGATTTCAGCTACTCATAGAAACAAAGCGAGAGATACAATTTTTCGAGGAATCGCATTAATAGGTGTGTCGATTCCGATTTTCTTTTTGGGAATGTTAATGCAATTTTTTCTAGGGTACAAAGTCGAAATCTTTCCTACGGTTGGCTATAAACAAGTACAATATGAGGATCCTGAATTTATAACAGGGTTCTTCTTAATTGACTCGTTATTCGGTGGATATTTCTATTTGGTTATCGATTATCTGTGGCACATTACTATGCCCGTGTTTTGTTTAGCATTTGTAACTATTGCAGGAATTGTGAGACAGACACGCTCAAGTATGCTAGAAGTATT
>JBHLPW010000120.1:0-6163 GCA_048939015.1 Promethearchaeota archaeon | reverse complement strand
CTTCCTAAATTATAAAAATTAATGAAATTTTTGTTAAAACTTAAGAGAGTTTGAGAAGTTTGGCTCAGAAAAATATCTATGAATTTGATGCAAAAAAACTGTTAGCAAGTCAATTACCAAAATATTATCCTGAGTTTCATTACCATAATAAATTAGCCATTGCTTTATGTGAAACTGACTTGAACCAATTAATTATAGAAGAACCATGGATTGAGTCAGAAAAAGTAGTTGTTAAGCCTGATCAACTATTTGGGAAAAGAGGTAAAGCTAATTTACTTTTACTTGATGCAACTTGTGATGAGATGAAAAAATTTTGTCTTGAAAATTTGGATCGAGTATGTGAAATTGGGGGTGTTAGGGGAGAACTTAAACGTTTACTTATTGAACCCTTTATTCCTCATGAAAAAGAATATTATGTATCAATTACTTCTGAAAGAGAAAATGATATCATCCATTTTAGTTTTGAAGGGGGTATTTTTATCGAAGAGAATTGGGACAAAGTTACTCATATTCCAGTTCCTATTGGTATTGATATAAATACATTTGATTTAGCGAGCAAAATGCCAGATTTAGGTGATCTTAAAGACGTTTTAATACCTTTTATTAAAGGATTATTTCAGGTTTATGTAGATCAAGATTTTGCTTTTCTAGAAATTAATCCTTTTGCCATTACAGAAGATAAAAAGATAGTCCCATTAGACGTAAAAGCTCGATTAGATGATACAGCAATGTTCCTTCATCCTGATACTTGGGGCAACCCTAATAATCCAATTGAATTTCCAGCTGGATTTGGTCAAAAACTATCAGGTGAAGAAGCAAAAATAAGAGATCTTGACGAAAAAACCGGCGCTTCCCTCAAATTGAAAATTTTGAATAGAGGAGGGCGAGTGTGGACGATGGTGGCAGGAGGTGGAGCTTCGGTAATTTATACTGATACTGTAGTAGATTTAGGTTTAGGTGGAGAGTTAGGCAACTATGGAGAATATAGTGGTAATCCTAGTCGTGAACATACTGAAATATATGCCCAAACGATTATTGACCTGATATCTGAAAATCCTGATCCTCAAGGAAAACCAAAATATCTCATAATAGGCGGTGGAATTGCTAATTTTACAGATGTCAAGGCTACTTTTACTGGTATAGTTAGTGCCATTAGAAATTCTGTTGATAAATTAAAGAAGGCAAACGTCAAGATATACGTTCGAAGAGGTGGACCAAATGAGAAACAAGGATTAGAATTAATGAAACAAGTTGGTGAAGAAACCGGCGTACCAATTGAAGTATATGATAGATATACTCATATGACAAGAGTAGTTGAGTTAATAAAAAAAAGTGAAGAGGGAATAGCTTAAGGGGGTTAGATGATAAAATGGAAGATTATGATTTATTTGATAAAAATACTCAAGCTATAATTTATGGTTTTCAACAAAGAGCAATTCAAAGAATGATTGACTTTGATTACTTATGTAAACGAGAAACACCATCTGTCGCAGCAGTAATACGTCCTACTCAAGGAGCTGCTATCTCGTATCATAAAACCTTTTGGGGTAGTAAAGAAATTGTCGTTCCTGTTTATAAAACCCTTCAAATGGCAATGAAACATCATCCAAAAGCGGATGTTATGATCAATTTTTCTTCGTTTAGAAGTGCTTATCCAACAAGTAAAGAAGCACTTGAGTCAGAAAGTATCCGGACAGTAGTGATAATTGCAGAGGGTATGCCTGAAAGACAGAGTCGACATTTGATCCAAATTGCTGAAGAAAAGAATAAAATAATTATAGGTCCTGCAACTGTGGGAGGTATAAAAGCCGGAGCGTTTAAAATAGCTAATACAGCAGGTACAACAGAGAATATTATTCTTTCAAAATTATATAGACCTGGCTCAGTAGGATTTGTTAGTAAATCAGGGGGACTTTCTAATGAAATGAATTTTATGATTGCGCAAAATACTGATGGAATTTATGAGGGAATCGCGATAGGTGGAGATAGATATCCAGGATCACGCTTGATTGATCATATAATGCGGTATGAAGCAAATCCGAATATTAAAATGCTCGTTTCATTAGGTGAAATTGGGGGTAAAGATGAATATGCTATTGTTGATGCTCTTAAATCTGGTAAAATTACTAAACCATTAGTAATGTGGGTTGCTGGAACTGCTGCTAAAATTTTACCCAGTGGATTGCAGTTTGGGCATGCTGGTGCGATGGCAGGAAGTGATATGGAAACTGCTGAAGCTAAAAATAAAGCTTTAAGGGAAGCTGGTGCAATTGTTCCTGATTCCTACGAAGATCTCGATAAAAAAATCAATGAAACTTTTGAAAAACTTAAATCAGAAGGTAAAATAGAGCATATTGAAGAATTTGAAGCACCTAAAATACCAATTGACTTTAATGATGCAATTAGAATGGGTTTAGTAAGAAGACCTAGTGATGTTATTGTTACAATCTCAGATGACCGTGGAGATGTTCCAACGTTCGCAGGTGTGGGATTAGATACAATAATACGAGAAAATAAATCTTTAGGATATGTAATTGGTTTGCTTTGGTTTAAACGAGAATTGCCAGAATTTGCTCAACAATTTATTGAAATTGTTGTGAAATTGACGGCTGATCATGGTCCTGCGGTAAGTGGTGCTCATAATGCTATAATAACCGCTCGAGCAGGAAAGGATCTAATGTCAGCTTTAGCAAGCGGAATACTAACTATTGGTCCTCGATTTGGAGGAGCAATATCTGATGCTGCTAAATATATAAGAGAAGCTCTAAAGAAAGGCATGCAACCAGGAGAATTTGTTAAGTATATGAAAGACGTCGCTAATATTAATATTCCTGGAATTGGACATCGAATTAAATCTGTTCAAAATCCTGATGTAAGAGTTCAATTGCTTAAAGAATTTGTCTTTAAAAGTTTCCAAAAGCATCCACACTTAGACTTTGCTTTAGAAGTAGAGAAAATCACTACAGCAAAAAGGAACAATTTGATTTTGAATGTTGATGGTTGTATCGGAATTACATTTCTGGATCTATTAGAAAATTTAGATTTCACACCAGAAGAAATTGAAGACGTTATATACAGTGAAGCATTGAATGGATTATTTGTACTTGGACGTTCGATAGGAATGATGGGGCATGTATTTGATCAAAAAAGACAACGAGCAGGGCTCTATAGGCAACCTTGGGATGAAATTTTATTTAGCGAATAAATAATGTATATTTTCAAATCAAAAATTTTAAGATAAAACGAGAATAGAATAAAAATTAACATAACAAATAGAAATTGTGATTATACATATGGGAGATATTGTAGAGAATGCAAAAGAACACTTTGCAAAACTCGTAGAAGAACAACTCGAACGCGTAGAACGAATGAAACAAGCAGAAGATTGGGTAGATTATTCCACTATAAAACCAATTATAATAGGTGCAGCTGGAGGCGATGGTATCGGACCAGAAATAACTAAACATGCTCGAAATATCATGGAATTTCTTTTAAAAGAAGAAGTTGAAAAGGGAAAAGTTGAAATAAGAGATATTGAGGGTTTGACGATTGAAAATAGAGCAAAACATATGAAAGCAATACCTGATGATGTTCTCGAACAATTAAAGAAGTGTCATGTAATTTTAAAAGGTCCAACTCATACACCCAGAAAAGGAGATGGATGGCCGAATATTGAAAGTGCTAATGTTACCATGAGACGTGAGTTAGATCTATTTGCAAATGTTCGACCTGTCAAAGTTCCTGAATTGGGAATAGATTGGATGTTTTTTAGAGAGAACACAGAAGGAGCATATGTATTAGGTTCTAAAGGAATAAATATTTCAGAGGATCTATCAATAGATTTTAAGGTAATAACTAAACAAGGATCAGACAGAATTATACGACTTGCATTTGATTATGCTGCAAAAAATAATATTAATCGGGTTTCTGTTGTTACAAAAGCTAATGTAGTAAAAGCTACAGACGGTAGATTCCTTGCAATGGCAGAAGAAATTGCAAAAGAATATCCACAAGTAAAATGGGATGATTGGTATATTGATATTGCCACTGCAAAGTTAGTAGATCCAGCGCGTCAAAGTGATTTCAAAGTGTTTGTCGCTCCAAATCTTTATGGTGACATTATAACAGATGAAGCAGCTCAAATTCAAGGAGGAGTTGGAACAGCAGGAAGCGCTAATATTGGTAAACGTTATTCTATGTTTGAAGCAATTCATGGTACTGCTCCTAGAATGGTTGAAACAGGAAGAACTAGATATGCGGATCCTTCAAGCATAATAAAAGCTGCTGCTTTACTAATTAATCATATTGGTTTCGTCAAGAAAGCTAACAAACTTGAGATGGCTCTTGATATCTGTGCGACATATGAAAGAAAACTTAAAATGACAGGAAGAGATACAGGAGCAACTGGAGAAGAATACGCTAAATATATTATGGAAACAATTCAAGATCCAAATCTCGAAGAGAAATGGAAGAATTATCAAAAATAAACAATTTAAATTAAATAAAATATTTAATTTAACGAATTTTTTTTACTTTTTCTTTAATTTTACTAATTCTTTTTATTTTTTGATTAAAGTAAATCCTATAGAAACAAACAAGGTAAATTAATAATATTAAAGATTGTCATAAACTTCTAAAACCTACAAACCACTTACAAATTTTTCAATGAAACTTTGTAAGATTGGTCTTAAATCATGAATCCAGGCTTTACCATTTAAAGTGGGTTGTTTGAGGTTTTTTTCAAATTCATCTAGTGCTAAAAAAAATTCATTATTTAAGCTTAAAATCGGTTGATTGGCATATTTTTCAGTTAAACCGGAATAAATATAATCGATAAAGCTGGAAACTAATTTTTCCTTAAATTTGTTAAATTCGTAAAATAAATTAAATTGAAAGTAAGAGGATAAAAATTGATTAATAGCTATCGTTAATTCTTTTTTATCAATACTCCTTCTTTGGAAGCAATAAAACTTTATTAATCTTTCAACCATTGTTCCATCAAAATCTCGATCAATAGCATTTTCAATTTTCGTTTTCTTCCCATAATCAATAATTTTTACCTCTGATGGTAGTCCTTCATTATAATCATTTTTTATCATATCTGATAATCCTTCTCGAAGAATGTGAATAGTGATATCAATTTTTTCTCCATGTATTATAATAGAGGGAACTTTAGATTTATTTTCTTTTAGAAGTGCTGAGAAATTAAAGGATTCTGATTGTTTTAAATTGAAAATGATCTGATATAAGGTGCAAAATTCATATTCTTTCATGTTTGACTTAAATAAGGCTCTTAAAAATTTGTCATATTTCAAAAAGAAAAGAAAAATAACATCATCTAATGCACTAGTATATGAATTATAATCATTTAAAGTAAAATATTTCTTATAATCAAGCCGAATTTTATTAGCTCTTATCCATTCAAATGCGAAATCCAGTAATTCTTTATTATTTGAGAGCTTATTCTGAAAATATTTTAATATTTCTAAAATTTGACCTTTTTGGATTCCTATTGATTGGTTATATAGGAATTGAGCTATAACTTCCTCTAAATTCAAATTTGTATTCAGGTTTTGAATCCGTTGAAAATTGGAACTTATTCGTTCTTTATTAATCTCATATAGTTTATTAAACTGTATTTCCTCCATATTGTTTCATAACCTGTAAAAAATTATTATTTTCTATTATCAAGGTCTCTTTCGATATTATGTAAAGATTCATCAGAATTTAAATTCCAAATTTCAAATGGATTTATTCTAGAATGTAATTCAATAATTGTTCTTGCAAAATCTTTATTTTTATCTAACATATACCTCATGTTTTTTTTAAAAAATGATATGTCGTGAGCCTCCTCTATTTTTTCATTACTCGGTACTAAAATTAAACCATAACTTGTTTTACCATCAGCATTAGTAGCGAATTCTTCTATATATAACACAACTTTTTCTGGATTACTAATTTTTATTTTAATAACATTTGTATTTAGTCTATTTTTCCCAAATAATCCTAATGTCTCATTCATCTGTTGTTCATAATAATCAGGTAAAATACCCATAAAATAATATGAAGGAATTTGTTCTAATGCTTCTTTTCTCAAAACATCATCCAAATCAAACGTAAAGAGATCAGTCGTATATACTCCATTTTTTTTTGTTCGTTTTAT
>JBHLPW010000007.1:0-103633 GCA_048939015.1 Promethearchaeota archaeon | reverse complement strand
AGTGGAATATCGCCTTTAACCGGTATATGGGGTGAGGGTACTTCCGGAGGTTTTTTCTGTATCGCCTTGAGAAATAGTGGATTTGACGCTGTAGTTTTCTTGGGAAAAACAAGTAAATTAAGTTATGTGTATATTCATGATGGAAAAATAGAATTTAAAGATGCTACAAAATTACATGGTAAAGATTGCTACGAAACTCAAAAACTAATCAAAGATGAATTAAATCTTCCAAACATTCGGATAGCTTGTATTGGTCCAGGGGGAGAGAACCTTGTTAAATATAGCGCTATAATGAATGATGAAGGTAGAGTAGTTGGTAGATGTGGATTAGGAGCTCTTATGGGATCAAAGAATTTGAAAGCCTTAGTTGTACATGGAAAAGAAAAAATTGAAATAGCAGATCATGAATCAGGTAAAAAGTTAAGAAAGCAAGCACAACTTGAAAGGGAAGCAAACCCAATGGGAGATGTAGGAACTTTACTTTTTAATTTATATGGTACTAATATGTATCTCGATCTAGGGATGGTTCTTGGTGATACGCCGGGATATTACTTCACAGAGACAGAATTTTTTGCCGAGAATTTAACAGGGAAAACTCTAAGAGAAGAATATCCAGTATTCAGTTATGGGTGTGCGGGTTGTAACATAAAGTGTGGTAAAGCAACAATTATTAACATAGATGGGATTGAAATTGAAAGTGATGGACCAGAATATGAATCTGTTGCAGCCTTAGGTACTTTATGTGGTGTTTTTGATTCAAAATCAGTACTTCTTGCAAATCATCTATGTAACAAATATTGTATCGATACTATTTCTTGTGGAGTCTCGATTGCTTTTCTGATTTATTTAGTTGAAAATGATTTAGGAATTGAAAAAATAAATCAGTTTTTGAATGATATTCCAATAGAAGATATTAAATGGGGAAATGGAGATGTTGTTTGCAAACTTATTGAAAAAATAGTTAAAAGGGAAGGTATCGGAGATATTCTTGCAGAAGGTGTGAGAATTATGGCACGTAAACTGGAAGTGGATCCTGAATTAGCAGCACATGTAAAAGGTTTAGAAGTCCCTATGCATGAGCCACGGGCAACTGCTGGACAGGCGTTAAGTTATATGACTGGATGTGTTGGTGCAAATCATAATAAATGTGATTGGTATTCAGCGGAAGGGGGAACTATTAACAATAGAATGCTCCATATTAAAAGGAGTAAAAATAGATATGATATAACAGGAGGAGAAAAAGGAGTTGTAAATCTTCAAGATCTTAGAGCAATTGATGATTCAGCAGTGAATTGTAATTTTGCAACCCCCAGACTGGAACATATTATTGGTTATATAAATGCTGCTACTGGATTTAATTATAGTAGAAAATCGCTAATACAGGTTGGAGAGCGAATAAATAATTTGAAACGTTTAATTAGTTGTAATTTAGGAATTACAAGGAAAGACGATAAATTATCCAATCACAATTTGAAAGTGTTATCCTCAGGACGAATAAAGAATGTAAAACTCGATTTAGAAGACAATTTAAAGAAGTATTATGATATTCGTGGATGGGATTGGGAAACAGGAAGACCAACTATAGAAAAACTGAAAGAATTAGATATAGTATCTTAAATCATCTAAGACATAAATTTAAATAAATAGCCATTGGCTATTAAAAATCTTTTTAAAAAATCTTATTTTTAACTACTTATAAACAAGTGTAATTGGTTTTATATTTTAAAATAAGTTTCAAACAAATAAAGTGGTTTAACATAGAATCAAAATCTAAAGGATTAGTCTTTAAGATAGAAAGAATGGCTACTGAAGATGGTCCCGGGATTCGGACAACAATTTTTTTTAACAAATGTCCTTTAAATTGCGTTTGGTGTCACAATCCAGAATCAATTCCTAAAAAACCTCAACTTTATTGGACAGAACGTAAATGCATTGGATGCAATAGTTGTGTAGATGCTTGCCAAGAGCAAGTTTTATTTTTTGAAGAAGATGGGTTACATATTCAAAGAGAGAAATGTACTAGTTGTGGAGATTGTGTAGAGGCATGCCCGAGTACGGCATTGAGTATGTATGGAAAATGGTGGGATGTAGAAGAACTTTTTCACGAAATAGAAAAAGAAAAAATATTTTTTAATAAAACAAAAGGAGGTATAACCGTTTCTGGTGGTGAACCTACATTACAACCCGATTTTCTTTTGAAAGTTATTAAATTATGCAAGGAAAATGGGATTTCTACAGCTTTAGATACCTGTGGATATTCAAGCAAAAAAATTTATCAAGATTTACTACCGTACGTTGATATCGTGCTTTTAGATATTAAGGTTATTGATCCAAAAAAACATGAAGAATATACAGGAGTTTCAAATAAAACAATCTTAGAAAATGCTAAATGGATTTCACAGTATATCAAAGATAATAGAAAAATAATGTGGATTAGGACACCAATTATACCACACTATACTGCCACGGTAGAGAATGTTAAAGGAATAGGAGAATTCATTGTAAATGAATTATATAACATTCCAGATCAATGGGATTTATTAGCATTTAATAAACTCTGCGACATTAAATATTCAAATTTAGGAATGTCATGGCCTTTTAAAGATGAGCCATTAATGACAAAAGAAGAAATGGAGAACTTTCTTGAACTTGCAAGAAGTACTGGTGTTAAAAATGTTAAGTGGTCTGGTTTAACTCGTTAGGTTCAGATTACGATAACAAGATACTGTTTTTCTTAATCTTTATACAAAAATATAGTAACTAAAAATATCATTATTAATTTTAAAAATTGAAGCTAAGAAGGAAAATCAAATATAAAAAATAAAAAGAACGAATAATTAAAAGTTATAATTCATTGAATACCGTTCTTGCGATAATATCATCCTGAAGCTCTTTTGATAAATCTATGAATCGCGCAGAATAGCCTGTTACTTTAACAGATAAGTCAGGATAGTTTTCTGGATGAGTTTGTGCGTCCTTAAGGGTTTCTGAGCTTATTGGATTTATTTGAAGCTCTCGACCTCCTAACTCTAAATACGCCTCTACTATAGAAGTTATTTGATCGAGTCCCTCATCTGTCTGCAATTGACTAGAATTAAGTCTAATATTAAATGTTGTTCCATTAGTTAGAAGAGGTTCAGCGGTCGCGTAAGCTACTGATCTGAGTGTCATGGTAAGCCCATTCTTTTCTGTACCATTTGAAGGAGACATGCCGTTCGACACGGGTTCACCCTTTAATCTTCCATCTGCAGTTGCACCTAATGTTTTACCCCCTGTAACCTGACTTGCAGCAGATATAAGGCAATTATGATATATACCATCACCGCCTCTCGCTTTATATTTTCTTGTAATATCACATAAAGTATTTGCGACCCATTTTCCTAGTTCATCGGTCCTTTCATCACCATTACCATATTTGGGTGCCTTATTTTGCAATTTTGCGCGAAGTTCTTCAGCTCCCTTGAAATCATTATTCATATTGTTAACTAATTCTTCCATTGTTACTAATTTCTCTTCAAATACTGCCCAGCGAATTGCTGCTAACGAATCTACCACAGTACCAAGCCCTTGTGTACCCATGGGATTATTATTATATTTAGCACCGTTTCGAGTTGCATCCATTCCGCTTTCGAGACATCCTTCTATTGAGGAGGAAAGTAATGGGGAAGGTAAATACTCTGCATAAATTTTATCCTTTAACTCAGCCTTTTTCACACTGAGATTTATACCAAATTTAAGTTGGTCTACAAAAGCCTTCTTCACATCTTCAAAAGATTTAAAATCTTTTGCTGGGGGTGTTTTTGCCCCTAGTGTTTTATTTCCTGATAAAAGTGTACGGCCCTCATTTAATGCCATATTAAAAAGGGTTGGAATCTGAATAGCATTACCAGCAGCATAAGAAAAATCGTTCCCTGTACCATGTGTTTCTGCACACCCAACAATTGAATAATCTCGGGCATCTTCTAACGAATATCCAGTATTATGAAGTTGTGGCACTAAAATTTCGTCATTTTGAATTCCCATTCCGGCTGTATATTTATAAGTTTCAAGAGTTCTTTTCAAAAAATCACGGGGTGTCTTGGAAGAAATTCTTATCGATATCGTCGTATATAAGCTTTTCACATTAGCTGTAGCTTCAAGAATCATGTAAGACATGTCATTAGTAGCATCATTTCCATCCTTATCTAATCCTCCGATAGTGATATTGTTCTGAATGAAGCTTGCAGTAGAAAGCTTAACTAAATATTCCTCAATCGCTTCCAAAGCGTCCTCATAAGTAATCCGACCTTCTGCTAAATCAGCTGCGTAATATGGGTAAAGATATTGGTCCACTCGTCCTTGAGAAAATATACTTCCTACACCATAACTCATTTCCATAATGACACTAATCATCCAAACTGATTGAAGTGCTTCCATAAATGTTCTAGCTGGAAATGCTGGGACACGTCTTGCACGTTCGGCGATTTCAAGAAGTTCAGCTTTTCTTGTTTCTGATGCAGTTTTCGCCATTTCCGTTGCGAGATCAGCATATCGATTGGAATAATCACAGACAGCATTTGCGGCTATTACGACTGATTCATAAAAATCCTTGCGTTGGTCATATTTATCATCTGTTTCCTTAAGGTTTGTTAGGCCTTCTTTCGCCATCTTTTCGATTCCTCTAAATCCCATTTTAAGTACTCGTCTAAAACCTGGTATGGTATGCCCTTGACCCCTAGCACTAGCAAAAATATCAGTGCCACTCCCAAAACTAAAACCAAAACTAGCACCTATAGGATCCTTCGATTCCTCATATAAACCTGCCTCTTTATAAGCTTCTACCTTACGATCTTCTACTGTTCTTCCCTTCCAGTAAGGTAGAATTTCGTTCCTCAACTCTTCTTGTTCTTCTTCTGTTAAGGGAACATACCGGTTAATAAGAGAAACTTTTGATATAATCATATCTTTTATTTTTTTATTTATCGAATCATTGAAGACAAATCCCCAAAGTTTCGCGCGCATTCCGTGTTCAATTTCCCACGGATCAGCTCTCGGTTTACTACTTTTTACACCTACAAGAAGCTCATCCTCCTCAATCCTAATTGTAACGCATCGTAAAAATTCTTCTAATGCTTTAGCATTTTTCATGCAAGGAGGAGCATCTTCCATTTGTTTATATATTCTGGTATAACAACGAGCACGCTCAAGATCAAGTTCTTTAGGTATAGCAAGCATTCTATCTCTCATCTTTCGGACCCTCTCTGAAGGTATCCCTTGAAGAGGGGTCATCTTCAAAACTTGAACTACCATAATTCAATAATTGTATTTATTATTAATTAAATTTACGATGTAGATTTATTTAAATCTATGTATAATAACATATTTAAAAGTTTCTATAGTTTTTCTAAGGCTAAAAGTCTTTAAATATAATAAATATTAACTCTTTTAAGATTTAATGCTGAAAAGAATTATAAATAATTTTGGGTTTTTGTTCTAAATTAACAGGACAGATTTATTTATTAATCCGGTAAATTCTCGTTAGACTCTTGAATTGTTGATTGCATTGATTTAGGAGGATTTACGCACCATATATAGTGATTATCTTCAATCTTGATCTTATGAGGCAATTCAATTTCACACGCTTTTGTACGAACCTCAGAAGTACAGCGTGGATTATAAGTACAACCAGGAGGTGGTGCTATAGGGCTTGGGACTTCACCTTTGATAACAAATTTGATCGCTTGATTGTACGGGTCTATTTCAGAACGTGAGGCGAGGAGTGCCTTAGAATAGGGATGAGTTGGATTTGAAAAAATTTGTACCTTACTTCCAACCTCTACAAATTTACCAAGATACATAACAGCTACACGATCAGCAACATGGGAGACAACAGCTAAATTGTGAGTAATAAATAAAAATCCGTAGCCGTATGTTTCTTGCAAATCTTTAAGAAGGTTAAGAATTTGTGCTTGAACTGATACATCAAGGGCAGAGGTAGGTTCATCTAATATTATCAACTCTGGATTGCAAGCTAATGCTCTAGCTATAATAATTCTTTGCTTTTGTCCGCCTGAAAATTCGTGAGGATAACGATCCATATGTTCTCGCTTTAATGACACTTGATTTAACAATTCTAAAACCCTTTTTCTTATTTCTAATTCATTAGTTATGCCAAGTAAATTTTTGAGAGGATCGGCTATAATATCAACGATTTTTTTACGAGGGTTCAAGGAAGCATCTGGATCTTGGAAAATCATTTGAATCTTTTGTCTTAAATAGCATGAATATTTGGGAGGAATTGCCATATCTTGGAAAAGCATTTCTCCTTCTGTTTTATCTACTAAACCGAGTAACACTTTTGCAATAGTAGTTTTTCCACATCCACTTTCTCCCACTAATCCAAGTGTTTCGCCAAACTTTATATCAAATGAAACACCATCAACTGCTTTAACTGCCCCTATTTTTCTTTTTAAAATTCCTCCTATAAGTGGATAGTGCACCTTAAGATTTTTAACTTCAAGTAGATTCTTATTTCTTTCAAGATCACTAATTTGACAAAATTTTTCGACCCTAACTACTTTATATGTAATATACTTAATAGCAAGACTAGTAATCACTGCTATTAAACAGTATGTAAAAAAAAACAACCAAAAGCTTCCTAATATTATTTCTGGTAGAGGAACAAAGCTAAAAAGAACACAAATAAGTGATGAAATTATATATAGAGGGAGTTTTACTCTAATTAATTGGGATCGAGGATCCCAATTTATAATAAAAAATGAAATAACAAAAGCTAGACAAAAAAGAAATAGGAGGGATAAGACTAATGCTAATACCAAAATTGTTGAAAGATCAATAAATTGAAAAATCATAACTTCTCCTCTACTTTATATTTATATTCACTAATTTTCATTTACTCAAATAATTTAATTAAATTTTTCCTTCTACTTTCTTTATACTAATTTCTGCTAAATGTTTATATTCGGGATTGTATAGATGACATGCTACAAAATAATCCTTATCAACCTCATTTTGTTTTGGAACTATTGAATTACAAGGCTCGAAACAATATTTGCATCTAGGATGAAATCTACATCCTGAAGGTGGATAAATTAG
Source organism: Promethearchaeota archaeon (assembly GCA_048939015.1). Lineage (GTDB taxonomy): Archaea > Asgardarchaeota > Lokiarchaeia > Sigyniarchaeales > SOKP01 > Loki-b32. The sequence goes on along the minus strand of JBHLPW010000007.1, from coordinate 96,538 downwards.
ATTTGGAACCATTCCCAATATAACTTCAAGCCGTTTTTGACTCTTTCCAATAACAGGAACAGAAGCTATAAGTCCTCGGGTATATGGATGATAGGGGTTAATTAATAATTTCTTTATATCTCCATATTCAACAATAGATCCACTGTACATTACAGCAACACGATCACACATTTTGGAGATAAGACCTAAATCGTGAGTGATATATAATATACTAGTATTGTATTTCTTACGAAGTTCTTTCATAAGTTTAAGAATTTGATTTTGTATCGTAACATCTAAAGCAGTAGTTGGTTCATCAGCAATTAGTAATTTAGGTCTGCATGCCAATGCCATTGCAATTTGAACTCTTTGTCGCATACCACCACTTAGTTCATGAGGATATCTATCAAAAATTACCTCAGGAAAGGGTATATTTAAGTCTTTTAAAAGGGCTATACTCCATTCTCGAGCAATGCTATATATACCTTTATCAGGAAATTTAGAAGTTTCGACAAGTAGTTCATTTTCCATATGCAGTAAAAATACTTCAGATATCTGCTTACCTACTTTAAAAACTGGATTAAGCGAACTAAGTGGATCTTGAAATATCATTGTAATATCTTTTCCACGATATTTTAGCATTTCAAATTCAGATTTTAAAGCTAGATCTTCTCCACTGAAAACAATTTTTCCTTTTTCTCTTTTTCCTGGAGGACGAATTAGTTGAACAATAGATAATGCGGTAACAGATTTGCCACATCCAGTTTCGCCTACAAGACCAAGAACTTCACCTTCGTAAACTTTAAAAGATACATCAACTACTGCGCGAACAATACCTTCTTCCGTATAAAAATATGTAGTGAGGTCTTTCACATCAAGGATAAGATGATTGCTACTTAATTTAGAGTCTTCAAGAGATTGATCTTTCACTATTTCTAATGCTTTTTGAACTTTTAACTTACTTCTTGCTTTTTCAACTGGCATAAATTTCTTTTTCAACGATATATAATATATGAAACCATAAAGACCACTAACTACACCAAATAATATACGAATGTCTTGAGTATATATTTTTATTCCAAATAATCTATTTAAATATAATTCAAAGATTATTAATTGTATTGACCAAATTCCAAATGAGATAAGTCCACCAGTAAACATGGAGTACTTTAAAGGTATTTTAGGAATTCGCGTCTCAATTGGACGAATTTTATTAATAAGATTTGTTACAAGAATATCAAATGCAATAATAAAACCTGCCCATATAAATCCAAGGTAAAAAATATCAATTAATACTGGTTCTTCCCCTTGAAGTCTTTCAAGTCCTAAGAGCGGAATTGAAATAAATATTATCGCAATTATCCAAGTTATTACAATAAAAATTTTAAATATTTTAATAAATTGACCATCCTTTTCTATTAATCTCCTATATAGAAAATAAAAGATTGTAGTTATAATTGCGAATGATACAGCATTATTATTGAAAGCTAAAAATATAGAATTAAAAAGCCATAAAGTTTCAAAAAGACATTTAACGCCAAAGATAATGCCTAATAAAATAATACATATTATTCCTGACTTTCTCTTAAATAATTTCTTTGAGACCTGCTGATCCTCAGGAATTTGATTATTGATAATGTTTGAAATTAAATATAAAACTAATACAATAATAAGTGAATCAACTAATGCTTTTCCGTAATTTAATCCAAACACAGTTTGATATATTATACTTAAAACTTTTTATCCCTCTTTTTTATAATTTTAATCGTGGATCTAATGCATCTCGAAATCCATCTCCAACGAGTATATATCCTATGGCAGCAATTCCAATAAATATTCCTGGCCAAACAGCAGCACTGATATTACTATAGCGACCTCGAGCCCATAAAATATCGAGCCCCCAACTGGCTACAGTATTGTCTGAAAATCCTACAAATGCAAGACCTGCTAAACCTATTATTGCTATAGCAGCACCTCCAAAAAAAGATACTAACATAGGGGATATTGCATTTGGTAATATATGTTTGAACATAACAATAAATTTCCGCGCACCACCTACTTTCGCTGCTTGAATGTATTCAAGTTGTTTTACTTGAAAAACAAGTGATCGCATGAACCTAATATTATATGGTATAAAAAGAACTCCGTAAATAATAAGAGTAGTTAATAAATCAGTACCAAGCATAGGAGTAATTATGACAATAAGTATCAGTGTTGGAAAAGCATAGAATAAGTCTACAAAACGCATCATGATATAGTCAAAAGCCCCACCGAAATAAGCAGAAAAAATGCCTAAAACTAGACCTCCACCAATGGATATTGTTACGGGGATTAACGACGATAAAATTGTAGTTCTAGCCCCCCAAATAATTCTAGCTAAAACATCATATCCGTTATATGTTGTCCCAAACGGATGGTCAGATGATGGAGGAGCAAAAACCTCTGGATTAGGTGGAACATGTGGTATCACTAAGTCTTGTAATGGATAGATAGTAAACCAAGGTGCAAATATAGCTAATACAGAAATAAATAAAATCATTATTAGTCCAGTTATTGTTAGAGGCTTAACAAGGTGTCGAAACAATCTCCTTTTAGATTTTATTTGTTCAATCTCATATTCTCGCGCTGAAAATTCAGGGTCTCGCCAACCAGGAATTAAGTAAAACTTTAAGAAGCGAAGAAATTTCATTTTTCTTAATGATTTTGATGAACTCTGCTCTTCTACATTTTCTTTTATTAAAGCTTTTTCTATAATTTTCATCAACCTCCTCTCTCAAAAAATAATTCGTGGATCTATTATAGTATAAAGTATATCAGCTACTAAAGTTCCTGAGAGGATTATTATAGTAGCAAATACTAGGAGCCCAAGAGTGACTAGGTAATCTCCTGTTAATATAGAAATAACCATGTAATAACCAAAACCTTTATAATTAAACACTATTTCAACAAAAAAAGAGCCTAATAATGCTGTGGCGGTACCCCCAACGATTAGATTACTGACAGGCAATAATGCGTTGCGAATAGCGTGTTTATTTATAACATCTTTTTCTAATACGCCTTTAGCTCGAGCAGTTCTAATATAATCTTGATTCAAAACGTCCAACATGCTGGATCGCGTTTGTCTTGTCATACTTGCTAGTGAAACAAAAGTAATACAAATAGCAGGTATGATTAAGTGTACAATTGTGTCCCACAAATAAATTTGATTATTAGCTATTATGCTATCGATTATTCGAAATCCTGTTATAGATCGGGGTGCTGTTAATCCCGGTGAATTTGCAAAAAAAGCGGGTATATCGAAACTTTGATATGTAAAATTACTCAAATAATAACCAAAAAAGCGTTGGAGCATGTCAGCAATCCAAAAGACAGGGAATCCTGCCCCTAAGATTGCAATAATTCTAACTCCTACATCTTTTATTTTATCCCTATGGGTTGCAGAAGCTATTCCAAGTTTAACTGCGATAATAGGACTTAATATTATTGGGATTATCATTAATTCTATTGTTCTTGGAAATATTTCCGAAATTAAATCTATTACAGGTTTATCCCGGATGATTATATAAGAAGAACCCCAATTTCCAGTAAAAAAATTCTTAAAATATATGGCAAGTTGAATATACCAAGGATCATGGTATCCAATTCTCCGTAATTCTGCTTCAATAACATCAGGATCGAGTGTATTACCCAATCTACCGGCAACAGGGTTAACTAAATTTTGTTGGACCATCAAATAGGATAAGAGCCAAGAAATAGTTAGAACAAGCAACAACATCGGAATCATCATTAATATCCGCTTGATGATATATTTTATCATATTTTTTGGTTGTTTAGCCATTTTCTTCCCTTTTTCCAAAGAATAACGTCTTTATAATTCTCTTATTCTATATTTCTTTTTGATTTAATTAATTGTTTGACTTTCATACCACATATAGCACCAGATAATGTGGTTGCTATTAAGATACAAATATGTAAATAACCCTTCCAATTTCCAAATTGTAATATAATTGGTTCTATGCTAAAACCATACATGATTGCATATAGAATAAAAGCTTCGATAATTATAAAAGGAACAAGCCAGATTGACGCTTTTATTCCATAGTGAAAAATTTCTTCCTTATACGTTAATAAAAAACAAGTAACAAATAATAATATCAAAGGCAAGAAGAATGTATCTACATATACTTCATATGTCCAAAATAACACCGTTCTTTCCATTTCAGTAAAACTTATCCAAGTTTGTTCAGTAAAAGAGATCCACTCATCAATCATAATGATGTTAGCAACAAGACCATAATATCCTAGTAATACAATCGTGTATGCAATAAAAACACTACCTTGGCGCCCAAGATCGATCTTTATACTGCCTTTCTTGTTATTGTCACTTCTGATTTGATTTTCTTTGTCTTGCAACATTATCTTAAATCGGAGTTTATAACCTTAAATTTAACTCTAAAGTTGATATTTGGTATAAGTTTCACAAATGTTTAAATTTATAATTACACAAGCTTTAAATAAATTTACATCGTAAATTAATTTGATACAAAAATTTTACCATAAAAATCAAAAATTAATTTAAAGAAAAATAAGGCGAATAGTTAAAATGAGAAAATGGTCAAAAAGTTTAATTTTTTCTCTATTTGTTATTTCTATGTTATTTCCACTTATACCTTTCAGTGTTAAAGCTCAAAGTACGATACCCACTTTTACAGTAGGAGCTTGTGGACCCGCCCCCATAGGTAATTGGGATGGTATAAGTTTTGCAGCTACTACTGGCGATTATTTCAGGTATAATGCTCTTGAAGGATTATTTGAATTACCATATGGTGCGGAATCCGGAGATTATAATAATTTAGTACCATTACTTGCAACCAGTTGGACAATACATGCCCGACCAGATGAAATGAACGCTAAAGGTTTTATGAATTATGGTGGAGTTGATTATATGGATATCGTTCTCCGAGAAAACGTTAAGTTTCACGATGGCTCTGATTTTAACGCCACAGTTTGCAAATGGAATCTTGATAGGCTCATGTACACCTTGGGAAATATCGATTTTTGTCTAGGTAGTACAGTTGATTCTGCTGTGACCGCTAATAGACCGCTTTATTGGATGGATTATAGAGATTGGGATGATTATGCTACTGCATCATGGAATGTAACTAAACTACGTGGCCCTGGTCCTTATACATATGGATATCTAAATGTTTATCCTGGATTTGGAACATCTAGTTTATATGATGTCCCATATGGTTATAATAGATTCCCTCGATTTACAAATGTAACCATACTTGATGACAAGCAATCAGGAGGATCAGTTAGAGTCTATTTTAATGATTGGGGCACCGGTCCACAATATTTATCGAATGCGTGGGTAAAATTTATCTCCATGGATTCTTATAAGGACTATTTTGATGTTCCAATCATGGGATATGGAGATGTTCCAAAGTTTCCCCAAAATAACGCGACATCACCTTTCCCTGGACATTTAATTGGTACAGGTCCCTATATGTTTGATAATTTCACATTAGACCAAGGTACTATGACAAGGTTTGATGATTGGTGGAACGCTTCAGCTCAACAGGCTAAAGGGTGGCATATGCTTCCAAAGGTGGCAGTAGTTACGTTTAGTCATGATACAACAGGATATAATGCAAGGACAACAGCATTGGTGACAGGTGATATTGACTTTGCCTATGATCATTCCTGGGAACCGCTTGGTTATAGTGATATAGCTACCGCTTCTAACTTGGACTATATAGATATGGGTCAGGAAAATTACGGTGAAGTTCTTGTTTTAAATTGCGTTGATGAGACATATTTACGTTACTGGTATGATATAGGCTTAAATTTAACTGCTGTTGGAATTTTGTCCTCAACTAATATAAAAGAAGCAAATGGAACTCTAAAGCCAACTAATGGTGTTGATCGCGCCTTTAGGAAAGCGCTTTCTTACGCTTTTGATTACGATACATACTTAGCATTATACAATGGTAGAGTGGTACGTTCTGGGGGATTAGTGGCAGCTACTCACGAATACTATGACCCCTCTGTACCTTTACCTACTAGAGATCTCACGATAGCGCGACAAACCTTACTAGATGATCCTGTCTGGGGTCTAGTTTGTGCAAATCGTAGTTTGACTAGCACAACAGATGATTGGAACGCTGTAGCAACTTCTAATCCTATTTATACATTTGAAGATCATTATGATCAAGCCCATCTTGAATCTTATCAGGTGTTGATATCTGCTCTTGAGGATATTGGATGTGCCATTGATGCTACCGAAGATACAATTGGTACATATCCTGCAATATTAGCCGGTCAACTTCCATTATTATCCTGTGATGGATTTGCAATTAAACCTTATCACAGCCGTATTGATGATCTTGGATTCATTCAAGCATATTATCAAAGTACGGGTATTTATGAAGCGGAACCATTTCCTGGATATGGAGTCATAGCGATGTATAATTCACCTCCCTATGCATTCCCCTATAAAGCAGGTTCTAATATGGGTTTTAGTTACAATGCTACATGTGATAGTTTGATTGCAAAACTATGGTTCCAAAATGCTTCTGGAGAACAGAAGTATTATAGTGAATTGGCAGATTGGGCTCAGAATTATCAATATCCAATGCTCTATTTAGGAAATGATTTAACCGGACGTGCAGTAAGTAAGGATTGGGACACTGCTTGGCATTGGATTTTAGTACAGCATTTTGATTTAGTGAAATATAGTCCTACTGCTCCAGGAATTCCAGGATTTTCAGTTGGATTAGTTCTATTTGCTTCAGTACTAGCATCTATCGGAATTGCTTATATTTTCATGAGAAGAAAGAAAATAATATAGAAATACTAAAATTTACCTAATTAATTTTAAATTTTTTTTATTTTATGTTTAATTTTCTCTTATTCAGAAGTAAATTTATATTGAAAATTACTAGGTTAGGAAATATAGATATTTTAAAAAGAAAAATTGAATGATTTGTTGAATGCTTAAAAAGAAGTGGATTTCTTTAAAATATCAAATAAAAAAATAGTCAAATATTATTTTACATTAAATATTCAATATAAAAGGAAATAGATTATTTAATAGAAGATGATAAAATATTGTCGGGATTAAATCTTGATGTTGTAGGAAAAGAATTCCCTGAAGTAACTTTTAAATATAATTGGAAAGATGTAGTATTGTATGCTTTGGGGATTGGAGCTCAAGTTGATGAGCTACAGTTCTTATACGAAGGAGTTTCTGGAGGATTGAAAGTTTTTCCTAGTTATGCTTGCATAGTAGCAGCTGCAGGTCTTCAGCTTCAAAGGCTTGGTAAAATTTCTTTTTCACACTTTGTCCATGGTGAGCAATCAATTAAACTCCATAAATCTTTTTCTACTTCAGATGAAATAGTTTGTCAAGCAGAAGTGGAGAATATATTTGATAAAGGAAAAGCTGCTGTTATCCATATGAAGGTTTCAGGTCAGAAAACTGGAGGTGAATCTCTATTTGATACTAAATGGGTATTTTTTTACTTGAAAGGTGGAGGTTTTGGTGGGGATCCGGGTCCTAAAACTGAACCCATAAATCCTCCTGAAGGAAAAGAACCAGATTTTAGTATTTCCTATAAAACTAATGAAAATCAAGCTGCTTTATATAGACTTAACGGTGATTTAAATCCTTTACATATAGATCCTGAATTTGCCAGTAGAAGTGGAAGATTTAAAGGTCCAATTCTCCATGGATTATGTACATATGGTTTTGCAACACGTGCTATAATTTATGGCGCTTGTAATGGAAATGTGGATCGATTTAAAGAATTTAACGCACGGTTTACTAGTGAAGTATATCCTGGCGAAACTTTAACAACAGAGGGTTGGAAAGATAATGGACGTTATATAATTCAAGTAAGAACAGATAGAGCTGTAGTTCTTGGAAATGCTTATGCTATAGTTAAATAAAATTATTAAAAAAAATTAATTATACTTTTTTATTTTTTCTTGGAGGAAGCATCCTGACTAATCTCGGTCCTTCAATCATAGAAATAGCATTTTCAGGGCAATGATAAGCACAAACACCACAACCAACACAGAATTCTTCTATTCTTTCCGCTTTATTGTCATCATTTAATTCAATAGCTTTGTTATAGCATAGATCTACACATGTACCGCATCCTATACATAAATCTTCATCAATGCTAGATAAATAATTAGTTGCATTAACTACAGGATAAATCAAACAACTTCTTGCATTTAAGCAACAGCAGCTGCAGCAATTGCAAATAGCTACTTCTTCCTTGCCTACATCACCGTATAGATGATATGCTTTATGAACTAACCCCGCATCTTCACACTTTTTTAGAATTTTCAAGGCTTCTTCCTTAGACACCAATTTAGAGAAACCGTGATTAGAAGTATGCCTTGCAGATTTACCTAAGGTCATGCAACTTGGTGTAAGTTCGATCTGTTGACATTGATTCCCAAGAAATTCTTGATGTTGACGACAATAACAAAGTCCTACAGCAATATCATCATACTTTTCAATTAATTCTCTAACTTTTTGAATTGCTAATATTTGTTCCGTTGGGACTTGGAGTTCTTCTTCTACGATAATATTAATTTCTTCACCTGTGTCTAGATTTTCTAATATTGGGACCGTACGATCCAGTGGGGTCATTTGTTCTAAATCTGAACTTAAGCTATCATAATCAGATTGTATAATATCACTTAGTTCTTCATTAAGTTTATGGAATAATTGTGCGATCTTATAATTTTCCTCTGTTTTTTCAAGATTTTTCATAAAAATATATTCAAATTGCCTATGTAATGGTAGTATTCGATACACCATTACCCCATGACGGTTAGGTTGGTTAAACATTACGCCTGTTTTTGCTAAAACATCTACTTTCTTCAATATATCTTCCTCAGATAATCCACTGCTCTCCTTTAATTGGTCCATTGTTTGGGAAATGGTATTTTCAAAAGCCATGATAAGATCTAGATTCTCATCTTTGATGGTATACTTTAATATATTATGTAATGTATCTGAAAATGGATAATGAAATCCCCCTGCTTTAAATAATATATTAAGAGCTTTTTTATATTCAGTTTCACTACTCATTTTTTATCTTCAACTTTTGTATTTTCGATTATGTTTATTCTGTTTGTTTATTAGGTTCATTTTTTAAGATTTAACTTTATTTAGAAATATCTCCTAATTTTTGGATAACTTCTTCTGCTTCTTTCATTATCCTATCTAGTAATTCTTTAACAGTAGGTATATCCTTGACCAATCCTACCCCCTGACCACAACTTACCATACCAACATCTAAATCTCCCTCTCTATACATTTTTAAGGCGTTTTGACCAGATGCTACTTGTACAATTTGCTGAAGAGAGGCTTTTTGTGATTCTAATTCGATAATTTGTTCCGCAGCCTTATTTCTCCATACTCTGTGGGTATTTTTAATTGAGCGCATGACTAAAGAAGTGTCAGTTTCACGTGCTTGAATAAGTGCATTTTTTAAATTGTCATGAATGGGGCATTCTTTTGTAGCCATCATTCTTGTTCCCATGATTACACCTTCAGCTCCAAGAGCCAATATTGCAGCAACTCCCCGTCCATCTGTTACACCCCCTCCAGCTATCACAGGAATATCTAAAGCATCTACCACGCTTGGAGCCATGACTAAAGAGCCTATATCTAGAATCCCTGTTGCACCACCATTTTCATAGCCTACAACTGTTATTATATCAGCACCTAAAGAAGCTCCTTTTTTAGCATATCTCACACCCGCACATTTATGTATCCATATAGCGCCACCTTGTTTAAATTTAGGAACTAGATGCTCTGGAGCCTTATGACCGCTTGTTTCAATTATTTTTGCGCCCTCATCCAATGTAGCTTCAACATAATCCTCTAATTTATCTTGGGGCATGAGAGCAGGAAATAAATTGATATTTACTGCAAATGGTTCTTTAGTTAATGATTTTGTTTTTCTGATCGCCTCACGTAATTCTTCAGGGGTGTTATAATTTGCACTAGCTAATACAGCACAAGCACCAGCATTACTACATGCTGCAACAAATTCTGGCGATGTGATATTAGCCATAGTTCCTACAATTATAGGATATTTACATCCTAACATTTCGGTTACTTTTGTCTTGATCACTTTCTTTCACATTAAAATATTCAATTATAAACTAATATTTCTCTATCCAATTTATATTTCATTATTTTTTGCGATATTAAGTTATAGTCTTCTCTTAGGTTTAGGAGGGCAATAATAAATCAAGGGATTTGTCTTTTCTTCCGGTTTAAGTTGAAAAACTCCTCTTCTAGAAATTAATTCTGATAATTTGTTTGTAGGATCATTTAAATCTCCAAAAAATAAAGCTTGACCTTCACAACAAGTTACACAAAATGGTTCAAGACCTTGATCAATTCTATGTACACATAGATTACATTTTTCTATAATGTTATTCTTCTCATCGAAGGTAATCACATCATATGGACACGCACTTATACAAGCTTTGCATCCAGTACATAATTCTTTATCCAATATTACTGGTCCATCTTCTCGTTTTATAAGAGCTGCAGTAGGGCACGAATCTACACAAGGAGGATTATCACAATGATTGCATAGATGTGGGAGAAAATTTATTTCAAGATCAGGAAATTTTCCCTTTGGAGTATCTTTTTGATCTCCACCTTGCGTTTCAACTTGAATCCAAAAGTGGGATGTTTGATTTTCTATTCGGCAAGCTATACTACAAGCTTCACAACCTATACATCTTTCTTGGTCAATTACCATACCTAATCTCTTATTCATTTTTCTACCTCATCATATTTTTTTATCTCAACAGCTACATCATTCATATGCATATTTGGCTCATAGATCTTGTTTTGTACAGGATTTATTATATCGTGAGTGAGATGATTTACACTTCCTTCTTTAAATTGATTAATCCACCAACCTTCGGTTATATCGATCACACCAGGTCCCACTCCTTCAGATATTCGTGTTTTAAGAGTAGTTCTGCCCCTATCATTCAAAATAGTGACCCGGGCTCCATTATTAATACCACGTTTAGAAGCATCAATAGGGTTAATATCTACAATGGGTTCTGGGTTAAGGTCAAGCAAAGAGTTTACATTTGCAAACATTGAATGAGTTCTAAATCGACTATGTCCCTGTATAAATGCTATAGGATATTTCTGAGGTTTTCCAGAAATAGGCGCTTCTATAGGAGGCAAGTAAATTGGTAAAGCTTGACCGTCTTCATTTAATTGTTCTGCATATAACTCAATTTTACCAGATGGGGTAGAAAAGGGTAAAGGAATATTGGTATTTTCAGGTATCTCTCTTAAAAGCATTGCGTTCTTGCGAAGTTTATCTCTTGAGTATCCCTGCAAGGAAGAATGATCCATGATAAGATCTATCATAGATTCCTCACCTCCTTGGAAATATTGGCCAAATCCAAGTTTTTCTGCTAATCCTGCTACAATGTCAACATCAGATTTAGATTCATATAAAGGTTCAATTACTTTTTGTTGTAATTGAACGTAAGGGTAAGGGTGAGGTAAAAAGTCTGAAAATTCTAAAAAGGAACATACGGGGAGCAATATATCTGCAAATTTAGCAGTGGGTGTCATAAAAAGCTCTGTTTGGACTATTAAATCCAATTTAGGAAAGAATTCTTTGATGAGTTTATTATAATCTACGCATTGGTTTAAAAAATTAATAAATGCAAACCATAATGCTTTAATGGGATAAGGTTTTCCTAAAATAACAGCATTATAGAGATTTAAAATACCCAGTCTGTGAAAAGATGGTTTGTCTGGAATTGCTTTTAGGAAGGGATCCCAATTCAAAACAGCAGGTATATATCCAGAGTTTATAGAAGTAGTTACATTACCAGTAATAGTTGCAACTGATATCATTCCTCGTAAAGAGATATCTCCATAATACGTCCTAGTAAATCCCATCCAAGTAAAGAATGTTGCCCTATCAACTCTACCAATTTTTTCACCTAATTTCTCTATAAGATCTGGTGAAAGTCCTGTAATTTCAGCAGCTTTATTGGGAGTATACTCGTTTGCTAAATCCATTAGCATCTGTAAAGCAGTTTTACATTTTATTCCATTTACTTCATATTCTCCAGCAATACTAGCTGTTTTTAATGTAGAACGCCTTAATATTTTAGCTGTGCTTGAATTTTCATCAAAAATTATGTATGCATTTACCTTTTGCTCACCAATATCTTTCCCCCGGAGAAGTTTTCTGTTATCTTTCCTCACCAAATAGGCACCATTGGTTTCAAATCGAATAAAATTCTCATTATATAGATTTTTTTTAAAAATAACATTCATAAGACCAAGAGCGAGTGCTGTATCTGTCCCGGGTTTGAGTCCGACATACACATCAGCTTTCGAAGCAGTAATCGTAAAACGGGGATCAATAACTACTAATTGAGAGCCATTTTCTTTCGCATCTAAAATTTTTCGCATAGTTTGAAGTGGAGCTGCTTCTGCAGGATTACTTCCCCAAATTATTAATAAATCTGGCCATTTTCTTTGCCAAAATGTTCCAAATAAATACATATAAGGAAATTGACTTCCAAATATGACTCTGCTGCCACATGGTACACCAGCATCCCCATAACCCCATGCACTTACGCGTGTTGATTGTGTTAAACTTGCAAGTCTTAAATAGGCACCAAATTTTGTTGTACCTGCTCCTGGACCACCCAGTACCCAGCTTATTGATTCCCAACCATATTTATTTGAAATATTAATGAATTTTTCAGAGATAGTATCAAAAGCGGTATCCCATGATATCCTTTCAAATTTTCCTTCACCTCGCTCTCCAACTCTTCTCATTGGATACTTTAAACGATCTGGGTGGTAAGTAATATCCAAACTAGATAATCCTCTTAAACATATTCTTTTATCGTAGGGAAATGGGAACTCAGCAGGTTCTAATTTTATTACTTTATCATCTTTAACATGAGCCATTATACCACAACAATCTATTCCACAATGAGCTGGGCAAGCAGTTCTTATTATTTGAATGTCGTTACTATCTTTCATAATTCTGACGTTATGTTATTAATCCAGAAATTAATCTTTTTTATTTGTAATAATTGTTAGTATAAAAAATTTAAGAGAAAATTAACTACTTATATAAAAAGAGATGTAATACCATAAAGCCTTAAAGGTAAATCCCAATTTTACTTAAACATAAATTTAAATTGATCATCTAGGTTAATTATTTATCTCATTGAATTATTTTTTATTTTAATTAGTTTTTATAATTGTATCTCTTTCTGTGATTTGAAGGTGAATTAGGTATGGAAGTTTTTATGAAAAGGGCGGAGCGATCCTTTAAGGATAAACTTGGTGAGGAAAAGACAATTTCATTATTGAATAAAATTAAGAAGGCTACTAATGAAATTCCAATAAAATTTAGAAGAGTTATTGGCTCCGAAATACCAAAATTTTTGTTTAACTACTCACAAGAGATTGAGGAAATATCCCCCGCGATTACCGAGGGTGTTTTAAATTATGTTTTTATATTTTCAGAATCATTAAAAGATCTCTTAAATAAAGATAGAAATCAAGTAATTCAAATGTTAATAAATAGAAGTAATAATTCTATGCGAAGTCTTTCAGATTTATTAAGTGCCTTTGTTGATAAAGCAAAAAAGGGGGAGAGTCGTCACGATCTCTACACTTTTGAAGATATATTGACATATATGCTTGGTGGAAAAGCTGAAGTCACTCAAATGAATGATGTAGAAATGTTTTTGAAACGAGCAGATAAGAACTTTTCTGAAAGATTAGGAAAAGAGAAATTTAATAATTATTCAGAAGAACTTAAGAAATCATTTGAGAAAATTGATGAGATGCACCGAGATCAGATGAGTTCTGAAATTTCAAAATATTTGTTTAAAGTATCCCAAAATATTGATACTCTTCCTATCGAAACCGCAGATCGAATATTAGATCATTCTATTTTATTTTCTGGTTCATTAACCAATTTAGATGGAAAGACATGGGATCAAATTAATCAAGAAATAAGAAAAAGAAGTAATAATACAGTACATTCTTTAGTTGATTTATACAAAAGCTTTTTAGAAGAAGTTAAAAAGGGGAACTTATTGGAAAATAGTAGTCAACTTAATGATATCTTAACCCATTTATTTGGTAAAGAAGAAGAACGAGTTCAATTTACGGATGTAGAAGCTTTTTTAAAAAGAGCTGAGAAGAAGTTTACTCTTATTCTTGGACAAGACATGATTCAAATGCTTATGGAAGAGTTGTTAAATGCAATAAATCAAATTCCAGAACAACATAGGGAATATCTTGGATCTGATCTTGCCAAATATTTATTTAAATATTCAGAAACAGCTTCTATTCATAATCCAGAAGAATTAGAGTTAATTTTTAATGGTGCTATAATGTTCGGCAATTCACTAGTAGAAATTGGTGATTTAAACAAAGCTGAGATAAATCAGTTTATTATAAATCGGTCAAGCCATAAAGTACGTGGATTATTTGATTTATATCTTGCATTTCTAGAAAAAATCAAAATACGAATGCCTTTTTCTCTGGAACCAAATTTTGATGAAATCTTAAATCATACATTAGGAAAATATAGCGGTCCGAAGATTCTGGAACAAGGTGGATTAATCCATGATTTACTAGCTGAATATCATGAAGAACTCCCATTAGCTATTGAACATTCAAATTGGGCTAAGGCATTAGTTGAAATAATCCCTCGCTATTTAGATATTCTTCCTAAAGCTGAAGGAGATAGAATATTAGATCTCTTATGGGAAAATAAACTCCCAGAAGATCAAATTGTTGAAAAGTATAGATCTAAAGTTGCAGAGTTGCCAAGAGAAAATGAAAAAACGTTTATGTTTAGATTAATGAATATGTTAACAAATAAGATTCTAGTTGATGAGGAAAAAGATAAATTATTGGCAGGTGCTTTAGCCCTAAGAATTCTTGGGGGTATTTTTGTAGAAATATTTGGAGGTCGAAACGCTCAAATTAGAGGAATCCGCCTTAATCAATTATTAAAAGATAGAAAAGTCTCAAATATTGAAAATAAAAGGAAATTAGATGAGCATATCAACAGAATACTAGAAGAAGACTTGAAAGCAATCCAAAAGAGAACTATGACAATAAACACCATAATTCCAATATTGAGTAGAAAAAGGTATTTCATTAAAACATACGATATTGTAACAAAAGACTTTCCAGAATTTATAATAAAAATGATAACTGTTAGAGAGGAAGATAAATTAAAGGATATAGGTGAAGATTACAAAAAAACAAGCGTTTCAGGAGAATTAATACCTCTTGTCAATAATTTTTTAAGTGAGCTTGAATTAGCAAGGAGGTTCTATAAAAAGTATTTCGAAGAAATGTACTCTATCGCAATGGATGCTCAAAGAAACATGTTGGAGTTAAGGAAATTCTTTAAATCTTTGGTTGAATTAAGTGATAATCTAGATGCTATAGAATTCTATAATAGACCCATTGCTAACACAGAACATCCAATTTATATCTCAATTTTAAAATATATATATGAATGTTTACCAGATGTGCTTGAAACAACTCGGATAATCCTTGATGAACAGGAGTATCAAAAAAAAATAATGAAATTAGATACATATTTGAGCAATCAAAAGCTTGAATTACTTAATTTAGAAATAAGAGAATCTGAAAATAAGATTAGTGAATATGAACAATTAGAAGAATTCGATGCGACTGAAAAGATAAGGAATTTAACTAAATTTCTTAATAGAGATAAAAATGAACTTAAATTCTATGAAATAATGTTCAAACTCCTTAATAAGTCAGAAAATGTAATTGTAATTTTAAAGGAAAGGTTAAATTTCTCTGAAAAAATATTAAAGTTTTCTAATTCATTGAAAAAAATCCATCCAAATCTTCCCGCTGCATTACCTGAATATTTCCAAAATTTAGATCAGTTCATAATAGAAATAAATAAAGTCACAGAGAGCTTAAAAGAGAAAAGTTCTTCTGGAATTATATCTCCTTTCGATTTTAGAGAAAGGAATGAAAAAGCTGAGATTGTGAAAAAAGAGTTACTCTTCCTATGTTCAGATGAAGGTTTTATGACTCATATTAAGAATATGATAGAAATAGCAAAGACAGAGATTTTATGATTTTTAATTAATTAAAGTACTTTCTTTTAGTTCTTATCCATAGAGATTAAAACAGTCTTTCATATAAGTCTAAATTCAATTTTACCAAAATTATTATTTAGAACTTGAATGAACAAAATATTTAGATAAATAATTATAAATATTAAGAACCAAATGATAAATAGACAGTAATTATTTATTCAAAATTTGGTGATACTATGGTTAAATATAAGAGAGGCCATCTTTATTATCCAGAAGTTCCTATTTTTAAGATTTTAGAGGATACGGCAAAAAGATTTCCTGATAGATACGCTTTCCTTCATCCTAAATATATGAAATTCAAAGATTTTCAAGAAGAAGTTGATAAATTCGCTACAGTATTGAAGAATCTAGGAGTAAAAAAGGGAGATAGAGTAGCTTTATACGGTCCCAATTCAATTCAATGGGAAATATCATTTTTTGGATTAGAAAAAGCAGGAGCTATTTTAGTACCTATGAATCCACAATTTAAAGAAACAGAAGTAGAGTATGAATTAAATGACTCTGGAGCAGAAACAATCATCGTTTCCCATGCAGAATATCCATATGTAGCAGCAGTGAAAGCTAAAACAAAGATTAAAAACATAATAGTAATAGAATCTGAAGATAAGCCAGTTATACCAAATGGTACTATTGGATGGTCAGATATTATGACGAAAACGGAACCAGATCCTCCAGAATATGATTTTAATGTAAAAGAAGATCTAGCAACACTAGTATATACGAGTGGAACAACAGGATTACCAAAAGGAACGATGCTTACCCATTATAATCTTGTGTCAAATATAGTTCAAATATCTCAGACTTTTGAGCTAAGTGAATTAGATGTTGCTATTATTGTACTTCCTCTCTACCATATTTATGGTTTAAATGTGGGAATGAATCAAGCAACATTGTTAGGTTTCGCACAAGTGGTGACTCCTCGATTTAATGTAAAAGAATTCTGCGAACTAATTGAAAAATATCGAGTTACACATAGTCTTTGCGTACCCCCAATATTTCTCGAGGTAGTAAGACATCTTGAAAATCCAAATATTAAAGGGTATGATTGGGCAGATTTAAAAATCTTTAACAATGGTGCCGCACCAATCCCTCTTGAACTTCTTGAAAGATTTGACAAACTTGCAAAGGAGAAATGTAATGCTAAAGAAGTAACAGTTCAACATGGCTGGGGCTTAACTGAAGCATCTCCAGTAGTAGCTGTGAATCCAATGTATCGGCGTAAAATGGAATCTCAAGGTACTTTACTTTCAGATACATTCCATAAGATAGTTGATTTAGAGACTGGTAAAGAATTGCCTGAACGTGGTCAGGTTGGTGAACTTGTTATTAAAGGCCCCCAAGTTATGAAGGGTTATTGGAAAAGACATGAAGCTACTGAAGAAGCATTTTGGGTAGACCCAAAAACAGGAGAAAAATGGCTTAGAACGGGTGATATGGCTTATATAGACGAAGAAGAATATGAACATTTACTGGACCGTATCAAAGAAATGATAAAATATAAAGGTTGGAGCATCGCACCCGCTGAACTTGAAGATTTACTCTTTAATAATCCTCATATTTTTGATGCTGCTGTTATTGGAAAACCCTCTATTGAATTGGATGTTGGTCAAATTCCTAAAGCTTTTATCATTTTAAAACCAGAATCTAAAGGAAAGGTAACTAAGAAAGAAATCATAGATTGGGTCGCTGAAAGAATATCTGCGTATAAGAAGATTCGAGAGGTTGAATTTGTTGATGATATTCCTAAATCAGGCTCAGGTAAGATACTGCGTAGAAAATTAGTTGATTTAGAAAAGGAGAGACTTGGTATTAAGTAAATTGAACAAAATGTGTATTTTCTTCATGAGATACTAGTTGTGTTTTTTTTTATTCAATTACTTAAACTTTAGTAATTAATATTAACTGGCTTAAGACCTTAACATATATTAGGGATATTTTTAATAATTACTCAATTTATTATCAATTAATAAAATCAAATAAGATAATATAAAGAAAATGCCATTAAAAACTCCAGAAGAATATCTAGAAAGCATAAAAAGAGCCGTAAATTTATATATGTTCGGTGAAAAAGTCGAGGAATTTTGGAACCACCCAATTATTAAACCATCAATAAATACAGTAATGAAAATTTATGAATTAGCCCAAATTGAAGAATATAAAGATTTGATGACAGCAAAATCCCATTTAACTGGTAATATTATAAACCGTTTTACTCATATTCACCAATCCACAGAAGATTTAATTAAAAAGGTAAAAATGCAAAGATTATTAGGTCAACATACAGCTTGTTGTTTTCAGCGATGTGTTGGTTTTGACACTGCAAATGCTTTGTATAGTGTAACATACGAAATGGATAAAAAGAATGGCACCGATTATCATGAGAGATTCAAAAAATATTGGATCGAAGTTCAAAACCAAGATCTTATGGTTGATGGTGCTATGACTGACACGAAGGGAGATCGGAGTAAAAGACCGAAAGATCAACTGGACCCTGATGCATATTTACATGTAGTTGATGAAAAGGACGATGGTATCATCGTTAGAGGTGCTAAAGTTCATCAAACAGGATTTCTTAATTCGCATCGAGCGATTATCATGCCTACTTTAAATTTAAGACCGGGTGAAGAGGAGTATGCTGTAAGTTTTGGAATTGATACAAATGTCAAGGGAATTACATTAATATATGGGAGACAATCGTGTGATACAAGAAAGATTGAGAAGGGAAAACTCGATATTGGGAATTTCAAGTATGGTGGGCAAGAGATTTTTGTAATTTTTGATAATGTCTTTATACCAAATGAAAATATTTTTATGAAGGGTGAAATTGGATTTTCGGGGGAATTAGTTAACCGTTTTGCGGGATTTCATCGTCAATCCTATGGAGGTTGTAAAGTAGGAGTAGGTGACGCATTGATTGGAGCTACAGCTCTAATCTCAGAATATAATGGCACAGAAAATGCATCTCATGTTAGAGATAAACTAGTAGAAATGACGCATTTAAATGAAACTCTCTATAGTTGTGGGATAGCTTGTAGTTCCTTAGGATTCAAAAGAGAAGCAGGCAATTATGAAATGGATATGCTTCTTGCTAATGTATGTAAACAAAATGTAACGCGTTTTCCTTATGAAATTGGTAGACTAGCTGAAGATCTTGCGGGAGGATTGATTTGTACCATGCCTTCTGAAGCAGATATTAAATCTGAAGAAATTGGACCCTTAATTGAAAAATATCTAACGACATGTGATGGGATGTGTGCTGAAGACAGGTATAAAGTATTACGTTTTATTGAAAATTTAACAATGGGAGTAGCCTCTGTTAGTTATCGCACAGAATCTATGCATGGTGCAGGATCACCTCAAGCACAAAGAATTATGATTGCCCGTCAAGCCAATTTAGATGAAAAGAAAAAGATCGCAAAAAGAATTCTTGATATTGAATAATTTTCTAAAATCTTCAAAATAGAAATTAGTTCATATGGTAGAAATTATCACCTTAGATGGAAGATGGCAGTTAATTAATAGTGATAAGTCCATTCATATCGATACTAACGTTCCGGGTTCGGTTTATGAGACATTAATAAACCAGGAAATTATTGAAGACCCATTTTATGGTTTGAATGAATTTAATGTGAGATGGGTATATGAATCAGACTGGGAATATGAAATTCAATTTGATTTAAATCCAAGTTTTTTAGAATACAAGCAAATTATACTTCGTTTTAATGGGTTAGATACTTTTGCACATGTTTATCTTAATGGAGAATTATTAGGAACAACAAAAAATATGTTCATTGCTTATGAATACGATGTTAAAGAAAGATTGAAAAAGTCTGGAAATAAATTAAAAGTGAAACTTAAGAGTCCAACCTCCAAAGCAAGAGAACTGATAACTAAATATAACATGAATTTGAATACTGGTGATGAAGCTATACCAGGAGTTCCTTACTTAAGAAAAGCACAATTTTCTTTTGGGTGGGACTGGGGTCCAAAATTACCTGATATTGGAATCTGGAAGTCAGTGGAACTATTAGGATATAATGATCTAAGAATCAAATCAATTAATTCTTACAGTAAAATCAAATTTGTTAAAAATCGTACAGTCATACAGAATCCAGAAGACTATTTACTGAAGAAACCTATTTCTACAAAAATAATAATTAAAGTAGAAATCGATTCGCATTTAAATGATATTTATAGTCAAAAGTATATATTAGAAATTAGGATAACCTCACCTAATGGAGAATCTTTCTCAAAAAAAAACATTATATATGAAAAGGAACTAGAAATTGAGTTTGAACTAGAAAAGCCTTTTTTGTGGTGGACTCATGATCTTGGTAATCCTAATTTATATGAATTAGAAGTATATGTTTTAGGAAATGGAGTTATTGATAAATATAAACAAATGATTGGATTAAGAGATATCCAATTAATTAGAAATAAAGACAAATGGGGAGAAACTTTCTATTTCTTACTAAATGGAGTTCCCATATTTGCCAAAGGAGCAAATTGGATTCCTATTGATAATTTCATTCCAAGAGGAAAGAAATTAGGTTTATATAAAATGAATTTAGAGTCTGCAAAGAATGCAAATATGAACATGATACGAGTATGGGGTGGTGGAATTTACGAAGATGATTATTTTTATGATCTCTGTGATAAAATGGGGATCTTAGTATGGCAAGACTTTCCTTTTGCTTGCAGCATCTATCCTTATTTTGTAGAATTCATAGAGTCTGTTAAAAAAGAAGTCATCCAAAACATAAAACGATTAAGACTTCATCCAAGTTTGGCACTATGGTGTGGTAATAATGAAATTGAATGGTTTTGGAACTTTTACTTGAAAACAAAAGTTAAAGTTGAAGATCCTGATATTTTGATAAAATTTAAGAGAGGATATTTAAATGTTTTTGAAAATATCCTTCCAAATCTTATAAAAAACCTTGATCCTATGCGAATATATTGGCCAAGTTCACCATCAAACGGATTATTAGGACAGAATATTGGAAAAAGCGATTCAAATTCACCCAATTCTGGAGATTCACATTTCTGGGCGGTTTGGCATGGAGGAAAACCTTTTTCAGCCTATCGAAAATTTAATTCCCGGTTCATGTCTGAATTTGGATTTGAATCTTTTCCTTCTTTAAAAACTGTAAAAAGTTTTTGTCCAGACAATCAGTTAAAGTTTAACTCCTCTATTCTGGAGAATCATCAAAAAAACTCCGCCGGTAATAAATTAATAATAAGATATATGAAAAAACGTTTTTCAACTCCAGAGGAATTTGAGAATCAAATTATTTTATCTCAGATTACTCAAGCAGAAGCTATTGAATATGGTGTAGAGCATTGGAGAAGGAATCGTAATGAGTTTCATTGTATGGGTTCTTTATATTGGCAATTAAATGATTGTTGGCCGGTAGCAAGTTGGTCTTCATTAGATTATTTTGGACGATGGAAAGCTCTTCACTATTTTGCTAAGAGGTTTTACTCTCCAGTTTTTGCCAGTGTTAAAGAAAAAAAAAATTCAGTTGAGTTTTGGGGAACAAATGATCATACTAAACCTCATAGTTTAATATTAGAATGGAGAATTTATGATTCCAATGGTAATGTATTGAAAGATGGTGTATTTGAAAACTTACTTAACCCTTGTTGTTCTAAAAAGTTCGGAACTGTAGATGTTTCAGATATCAATAAAACAAGAGAAGATTTACAGAATCATATTATTTTTTATAAGTTTCAAGAGGCTCAAAGTAGTAATAGTAATATAATTAAGGGTTTCAGACTATTTGATAATCCAAAATCATTTCCTTTAAAAGATCCAGAATTAGATTATGAGATTCATCAGATTGAAATTGGTAATTTAAACAAAAGAGATGTTAAGTTGATTATTACCACTAAACACATAGCCCTCTATGTATTTATTGAATCTAACTTTCTAGATTTCATAGCTTCAGATAACTATTTTTCAATGGAGCCTAATGAAAGAAGAGTTATCATTTTGAGGAATATTCTACCTGTTAATTCAGAAAAACTAATAAGAATTGAAGAAATTAAAGAGAAGATCTATGTAAAATCTTTATATCACTTGCTTAATTAAAGCGAGAGTGATAATCTTACGACCTTTTATTTTTAACACATTCTTTAATAAAATCTAAATATAATGGAGACGGATTATATGGTCGAGATTTAAACTCAGGGTGAAATTGAGTACCTACCATCCAATGGTCTTCTCTATCTAATTCAATGCTGTTAATAATGGTTCCAGTTTCATCCCTGCTAGATATCAACAAACCTTTTTCTTTAGCGTCCGCGGTTATAAATCTTTCTTGAATATGATATCTATGTCGATATCGTTCATGTATTTCTTCTTTTTTATACGCATTATATAGTCGACTATTCTTCTCAATAACTATTTTTTGAGCACCTAATCTCATTGTACCACCTTTTTCAGTAACATCTTTTTGAGTTTCTAAAATATCAACAACAGGATAAGGTGTATTTGGATTAAGCTCTGTTGAATTAGCATCTTTTAAACCCAGATATTTTCTACAAAAAGCTACAAAAAATAACTGAGCTCCAAAACAAATCCCTAAGAATGGAACTTTATTTTCCATAGCATATTCTGCCGATTTTATCATCCCTTCAACCGCTCTTTCACCAAATCCTGGAGTAAGTAAAATTCCATCACAATCTTTAAGTTGATTAGCCACATCTATATTTTCATCTATATTTATCATTTTTAATTCTGTTTTATAACCTAAATGAGCTGCAGCATCTTCTAAAGCTACATTAATTGATATATATGAGTCTGAAATGTTAAAATATTTACCTGGCATAGCGATCTTTACTGTATCTTTAGTGTTTTTAAACAGTTCAACCATTTTAACCCATTCAGAATAGTTTGTTACTTCACTGTAAGCAACTAATTTAGCCTTCAAATCAATTAGTTGACAAATAAGATCCCCCAATCCTTGTTCTTCAAATAATAAGGGTAACTCATAAATGATTTCTAAATCGGGATTTGAGATTACAGCATTTTCAGGAACATTCGAATACAAGGAAATTTTTCGCTTAATATCATGATCTAAAGGTTTTTCACTTCTTCCAATAATGATGTCAGGCTGTAACCCTAGACTCTGAAGCATCTTTACAGAATGTTGAGTTGGCTTAGATTTTTGCTGTCCTACCGCTCTAGAATAAGGAATAAGAGTCACATGTACAAATGCCGTACGTTTTGGAAATTCCAACTTTAATTGTCGAAACGCTTCTAAAAATATACTTGATTCTAAATCGCCTACTGTTCCACCACATTCAATAAGTAACACATCCAATTCTTCTTTTTCAGCGATTTCTAACAATCTTTCTTTTATAATATCTGTTACATGAGGTATTATTTGGACAGTTTTTCCTAAGAATCTTCCTTTCCTTTCGCTTAGAATTGTTGATAGATATATTTGACCTGAAGTAATATTATGTGAGGGATGCATCTCAATCCCTAATATTCTAGAATAAGTGCCGAAATCTTGATCAATTTCTGAAATTCTATATGATCTTTCATCAGAACCAGTAACAGGTCGGAAATCCCATACATCTTCAGTAATAAAGCATTCTCCATGCTCGATTGGATTTAAGGTTCCGGGATCTACATTAAGATACGGATCTATCTTTACTACGGACACCTTAAAGCCACGAAATTGAAGGACTTTTCCAATACTCGCGGTAGCAACGCCTTTTCCGATTCCAGACATTACACCACCAGTAACAAAAACAAATTTACTATTAGAATTCATAATTCATTCCAGTATTCTGAAAAGCAATTTGAATACATCAAAATATTTAAATAAAATTATAAAAATAAACCAATTTTTAAAAGACTTACTAAATCATCATATAATTGCTATTATAACACTTTCAGTTATTTTCCCTTAAAAATTGGATCCCTTTTTGTAATTAATGATTTTGATGTTGCCCTACAATCATTAGTTTCATGGATTCTTTTAGTGCTTCATTTTCTAAATCTAATGTTTATGATTTTATATTAAGCAATAACAAGTTTAAATTATTAATAAAAAGAAAAAGAAAAAAAAAGGTTTTAAAGCATTTTATATAATTGCCTTAATGCGAGACTCATTATATATTTTTGAATTTGAGCTGTTCCTCCCCCAACTTGTCCTATTCTTGAAATTCCAACTAAATCGCTCATTAGAGTATTGTCACACATACCAGCCCCTCCCATGAGATCTGCACATCCAAAACATATTCGTTCTGAAAGTTTCGAGCTTTGTTGTTTTAATTGTGAAGCCGTAGCTACGAGAGCTAGATTAAAATTCTTTGGAAGAGTTCCAAATTGTTCCATTTTCTGATCAATAATCTGACAAATATGCAAAGTTGCTAAAGTTAGACTCATTGTTTTTGCCCACATTTCTGCTAAAGGAAAACCAACTCCCTGATATTTTAAAATCTCTTGATCAAATTGTTTTCTCATATTACTATATATAACAGCATGTGATATTGCATTCCAGCATTCTGCTACGTTCGCAAGAACTATACCTAATCTCTCTAGATTTAATCCTTCAAAAAGATATTCTCTCCCTAAACCAGGTTTTCCTAAAACGTATTCGGAAGGAACCCTTAAGTTAGTAAAAGTCTCTTTCCCTAGATATACTCGTGGTGTCCAAGGAATATTAATTCTTTCTACATTCCATCCATCCCATGTTGTATCTACCAAAAACTGGGCCATTGTATTACCATTATTTTTTTCAGAGACGGCATAAACAATCGCCAAATCTGCTTTAGCTCCATTTGTTTGGTAAATTTTTTCTCCATTTAAAGTGAAACTTCCATCCTCATTTTCATCACAAGTTGTAAGCATATGAACGGCATCAGATCCACGTTCTGGTTCTGTTATGCATATACATCCTATTTTTTCTCCCGTCACTAATTCTTTTAGAGCTTTTAAACGAACTTCAACATCTTCATGATGAAGCATTAGAGGATTCACTGCTAATACACTAGCACCCATCCCCATAATTAATTGTGGATCAAAAAAATCAACAGCTAAGCACCGCATGAATTCTGCAGTCATACCATATGGATCAAAGTTTAAATCTAACTCATCAAACTTATTAATTCTTGTTACTAAGCCTTCTTTACCAATTTCAGGTATCCAATCATACAAATTTTCAGTATGATTAATGTTATGCTTTTTTTCAAATTTAACAAAGAATTTTTGCGCTTTCCTTAGAAAGCTAAAATGTTTGGGGTTCAGAATGCTCATCAAATTATTATTTAGAAAATTATACCGATTTTGTAAACTCAGCTTTTCTAATATCTCATCATTAATACATTGAACTTCTCCTTTTTTATTTTCCATATTTAGATAACTCACATCTATATAGTTAAGAAATTATAATTATAATTAGTATTAATCTAAATTCTTAATATAATTTTATCAAAATATCGAGAATTTAAAAATAAAACAATTCAATATTCAAAGATTACTTTGAGAGAATTATGTTCACTTTTATTAGAAGCGACTTCTAATGCTTCTTTGTAATTTTCCAAAGGAAACCTATGAGTAATGAAATCACTCACGTTCACTTGCTCAGATGAAATCAGATCTAAAGCAATTTGCATTGTTCTTTTTTTCACTCCTTTAATAGCATCGGAACCAAATGTATTGGAGGCGATGAGAGTTATCTCCTTGATGAATAAAGGAGTCCAATCTAATTCTAGATATGCTGGTTGTCCTATTAACATAAGAGTTCCTTTAGGTTTCAATAATCTGAGACTAGTCGTTAATGATGGTGAGTTCCCTACACAATCAAATACAATATCAGCACCACCACCTACAAGTATTGGATCTTGTAATGGAGGAGATATTGTTCTGGCTCCTAGAGTTTTAGCTACTTTTCTTATAAAGCTACTTTTACTTGCCAGGAAAACCTCATCGACACCTAACTTTGTAGCTATATCAAGTTGGGATTGTCTTGTATCTAAAGCAATAATTTTACATTTAGAAAATGCCTTCAATGCTAAAATTGTGGACAACCCCATTACTCCACAACCTACTACAACAACTTTCTCATCATCTCTAGGTAGATTTTTTAGAATTGCATGGATTGATCCAGCTAAAGGTTCAGCAATCAATGCATGTTCGAAAGAAACTGAGTCTGGTATTTTAATTATTTGACTTTGATGAACAACTAGGTATTCTCCCCAACCTCCACCAGTATCTTTGCATAAACCAATCATAAATCCTGGAGCTATATCACCTTTATCAAATTTATAGCATAAGTTAAAGTTTCCCTCTTTACACGCATTACATAATTCAAGTCCTCTAGTTTCACAACTAAGAACCTCATCAATTATTACTCGATCTCCAACTGAAAACTTCTTCACATTCGCACCCACCTCTGTAATTACACCTACAATTTCATGACCAGGAACAGCTGGACCTGAAACAAAATTAAGTTGGTATGTTGTTTGATCAACCTCTAGAATATGGATGTCAGTACCACATATACCTCCCAATTTTACCTTTACTTTTACCCAGTTTTCATTTATTAATTCTGGTTCAGAAATTTCTTCTAACCCCACCAAATCATATATTTTAGGTTTGAAATTAGGATCTGACATTTTCTTGTTTAACAATTCAAGAAATTTCTCAATCTGTATTACTAAAGCTTTCATAACAAACCTTTCACGCTTAATTTAATTTAATTTTAAAAGAAAATAAAAAAATTTAAAGAATTCCCATACTACCCATGAGTTTTGTAGTGTCAGGCGTTTCAAATCCAATCTTTACATCTAAAACTGCAGGTTTTCCAGAATTTTTTGCTCTTTCGAATGCAGGCTTTATCTCATTAGGATCAATTACAACTTCTCCATAACAGCCAAAACCTTCTGCACATTTAGCATAATCAAATTCTGGTAGATCTACGTCAATATAACGTTTACCCTTAAAAAGTTTCTGTCCTGATTTAATCATACCCCATGAACTATTATTTGCTATGACATAAACTAAGTTTTTTAGATTTAATCTTACAGCTGTTTCTAAATCCTGGATATTAATCATAAATGCCCCATCACCAGCTATTGCTACTACCTGTTTGTCTGGTTTTGCTAATTTAGCACCAATTCCATAGGGGACAGCAGTACCCAGCTGACCCATACCTGTGGCAGCTAAGGTTGAGAGTGGTTTTCGTACATTATAATCATAAATTTGCTCTGCTGCGGAGACTGAGATATCTCCACCATCAAGAATCAAAATAGCATCTCCATCCATTACTTCAAAAATATCTTTAATTAGTCTCTTTGGCATAATAGGTATTTTATCTTTAGATAATTTTTTATTTAATTTTTCGATATTATTCTGTCGAGTCTGAACAAGTTGCTCTAACCATTCTCTTTTTTCTACTTTTTCTATTTTATTAACTTTTCCAAGGATTTGCTTTAGAAACTGTTTACAATCTCCTTGAATACCAAGAGTTATTGGTTTAGCTCTTCCAATAATTGAAGGATCAATATCTACTTGTATTAATGTTTGAGAGTCTTTCCAAAAGGGTTCATCACCATGCGCCATTGTCCAAGAAAATTTACATCCTAAAGCAACAACTACGTCTGCTTCCGGTATCACTTTTAATCCCATACCCGCAACCCCTGCTCCAAATAGGTATTTTGATTTTTCAGGTATTGTTCCCATTCCACTTCCGGTTGTTATTACAGGTAACTGCAAATAGTCAACAAATTCTTCTAATTCATTCCAACCTTCTGCTCGTGAAACACCTCCACCTGATATAATTACAGGCTTTTCTGCTTTTAATATAATATCAAGAGATTTTTCTATTAATTCATCTTTAATAGCGGGTTTTTCAATTGATCGATAGTTTTCAGTATTTGGAATAAATAATGTATCCTCTTCTATCTCCTCTAGAAAAGCGTCTTCAAAGATCTCCAATAAAACCGGCTGAGGACGGCCTCCTAAAGCTTCTCTAAATGCTTTATGAACCGCATCGGGGATCTCTTTAATTGTACGAATGCTTTTCTGATATTTTGTAATTGGCTTATACATTGTGATCTGATCAAGACTACCTTGTAAGGTAAATGAGTCTTGAAACTCTGAATTAACTTGAGGCAGAATCGTAATAACAGGAATATTATCAGCCCAAGCAGCTCCGACACCAGAAATAAGATTGGTTGCTCCAGGACCAACAGTTCCAAAACAGATACCCGGCGTATTTGTTACTCTTGCCCAAGCATCAGCAGCATGAGCAGCAGCTGCCTCATGTCTAAATAATACAGTACTTATCCCCTGTTCTCGACCCCATTGATATATTGCATCATACATGTTCAAAAATTGTCCACCAGGAATTCCAAATAGATATTTTACATTTTCCTTAAGAAGACATTTTATTAAAACATCGCCGCCATTTATCTTTTTCTTTTCTTCTGCCATGATATACACTTGAATAAAAATATTTTATAAAGTTTGATTTAAACTTTATATTTTTTAGTTTAAATAATTATCTAATTACTTTAATGTAATAAGATAAAGAATCAGGTACGTTTTGGATAAAATTATGTTTTATATTAAGAATTTCAAGTTTATTAAAAGAATTTATTACTTTAGGAATTTCTTCAAATTTGTTGTAGCTTATATCTAATTCTTTAAGCATTGAGAGATTTTTCATGGAAACCGGTAATTTCTTTAAACCATTCCTTCTTAAAAATAACTTTTTTAAAAAGATAAGAGATCCTATCGATTCTGGAATTGTCGATAATAGAATTTGATTATGACTATATTTTCTTAATGAACATAGATACACATCAAGATCTTGTAATTTTGAAAGAGATGTGAGGATATCAGTGTTATTCTTAATAAATTTCCAATTAAAATAATTAAAATTCAATATTTCAACGTGTTTTTTTTTAATAACTAACCAAGGCTCACCATGTTTAATATCTGTTAACTTTTCAAAATACTTATAAATAGAAGGATCAATTTCATAGCTTCTTTTACCTTTAGCAAATAAGGCTTCCAAATCTAAGAAAAATATCGATTCTTGAGGGATAATTCCAATTTTTGAAGAAAAATCCTCAACCCAAAGGGTCAGATCTTTTTTTATTATCTTCAATTGAGGAGAAAAAGATCTTTCTATGAAATCATATAATAATTTTATAACTAGAGGAGATTTTTCGTGTTGAATTACCCATCTTAAAGCAGGTAGACTCTCTTCTAGAAAATTTTGAATCAAATATTCTATAACCGAAGCTCTCACACTTGCGTTCTCATCTGATATCAATAGATTCTCGAACATCTTAAAGGTCTTTTCATTTTGAAATTGTAATTTTTCTAATACTTTGATACTCCTTACTCTAATTTCAGTATTATCGCTACTATCAATTAATGAAATTAATAAATCAGCAGCATTTTCCTTGCCTAGATTTCCAGTTGAATAATCTTTCTGAATTTTTTCTGGAGTTAAAGATTTTTTCATTTAAATTAGCAAGAATAACATTCTTAAAAACTGAATATTTATCAACTCTTATTAAGATTAATATTTCTTAAAAACTGAATATTTACTAGCAATCAGTTTATATTTTTAAAACTTAATTGAATGATTTTTGATTTATAGTAGTGGTAATTATGGATGCTGGAGTAAAAATTAAATATAATAAATGTAAAAAATGTGGATTCTTGCAACATCCAACTCATTTAAGATGTTTAAAATGTAAAACAGATAAATTTGAATCAATAAAAGCTTCGGGAAAGTGTAAGTTATTAACTTATACTATATTAAATGCACCACCAATGGAATTTCAAGATCAAGAATCTTATGCTCTAGGAGTTGTGGAGTTTGAGAACGGAGTAAAAGCATTAGGACAACTCACTAATAAAGAGAATCTAAAAATTGGTATAATTCTTCAACCTATATATAAAAAAATTTGTAATGATCTAAACGGTGAAGAAGTGTATTCTTATGTATTTAAGCCATTAGAATAACTTATAAAATATAGAAATCTTCTCTTTAATATAATGTTTTAAAAATAACATTTACTAAATTAAAATAATACGTATCAAAAATTTTTATATTGTCCATGAATAAAAAATTAAAAATTAGATTTTCTGGAAGAGGCGGGCAAGGGATCAAATTTGTAGGAAGTGTATTAGTCAGTGTTGCAATGACTGCTAATTATTATGCAACACTTACAGTTGATTATACTCCTTCTGTTAGAGGAGGTCCTATTTTTTGTGATGTTATTTTAGATTCTGCTCCTATTTCATATCCCTTCTGCGACAAAGATGCTGATATTTTTATTGCTATAGATCAAAAAGGATTCGAACGTGCTTCTGAATGTATATGTGAAAAAACGATTTCTTTTATTGATGAGCATACAATTGCTAACGCCGAAGAAATCATACAGAAAGGTAAAATCCAGCGTGTTCCAATTACTAGACGAGCTGATGAAAATAAAACGCCCAAAAGTGCCAACATTCTTTGTTTAGGATTCCTTTCTCAATATCTTAAAGAGAGTAAAAAAATTGATTTAAAAAAAGAGCATTATAACCAAGTTTTGAATAATATGCCAAAAAGGTTTAGGGCTATAAATATTCAATGTTATCAACTTGGTCAAGCTCTTTATCAGGAATATATAAATCAAGATCAATAAACTGGTTTCTTTAATAGAATCTTGTAAAATTTGTTATTTAAATTCTAATTAATCTAATTTCATATTAAGATCTCATTATAAATTGAGTTGCTTATACTAATAAAAAGCAAGTTTAAAAGAGACTCTATTATTTTAAAGCATAAGAGAAAAAAAATAGTCAGTGTATATATAATAAAGGATGATTAAAAAATGCTAAAATCTAAACGTACACCCATTTTACCACCTCCTACTCCTGAAAAAAAGTATGAAATATTTATAGATTCTGAACAATGCGATGGTTGTGAATTATGTTTATCATTCTGTCCAAAAGATATAATAGAAATAAGCAAAGATAAGTTCAATAGTCGGATGCTTCATTATGCGATCGTAGTTAAAGCTGAAGAATGTGCAGGATGCAGACAATGTGAACGGTTATGTCCTACAGTCTCATTATATATTTTGGAAACACTTGTTAAGGAGGTTAAAAATAGTGAGTAAAATAAAGTTCCAAGAAAAAAAAATATTAACTAGTGGAAATTATGCCTGTGCTGAAGGTGCAATTACAGCAGGATGTTTATATTTTGCGGGTTATCCTATTACGCCTTCTTCAGAAATTGCTGCTTATATGTCAAGACGTCTTCCTCAAGTTAATGGAACATTTGTACAAATGGAGGATGAATTGGCTTCAATTACAAGTTGTTTTGGTGCCTCATACGCGGGAATAAAAGCTATGACTGCAACATCTGGACCAGGTCTTTCACTTATGGCTGAAAGTATAGGTTTAGGCGTTATGTTAGAAGCACCGACAGTTATCGTCACAATAATGAGAGGAGGTCCTAGTACTGGACAACCTACAAACGCATCTCAATCTGATGTATATCAAACCAGATACGCATCTCATGGAGATTATGAGATTATTGTACTAGCTCCATCTACAGTTCAAGAAATGTATGACTTAACAATTCATGCATTTAATTTATCTGAGAAATATCGTACACCTGTAATTGTTGCTTCAGATGGAATTTTAGGACAGATGATGGAAGTTGTTAATATCCATTCAAATATTCAATTGATAAATCGTAAGAAACCTCAAGTTCCACCAGAAGAATATAAACCCTTTGAGGCTTTTGATGAGGATCTTGTGCCTGGAATGGCAATCGCAGGGACTAATTATTCTTTTTATGTTACAGGTTTAACTCATGATATAGAAGGCAACCCAGAAATGACACCAGAGGCCGCAGAAACTCTAATTACACGACTTTGTGAAAAGATTAGAAAAGCAAGACCTGAAATTAATGATTGGGAGGAAATGCATTTAGAGGATGCAGATATTGTATTCATAGCCTATGGAATTAATGCGAGAGGGATTCCAGAAGTAGTCGAAAAAGCAAGAGAAAAAGGATATAAAGTGGGACTTGTGAGATTAAAAACTTTATGGCCTTTTCCTGATGAATTAATGGAAAGAATAGGGAAAATGGGAGTTTCAAAGGTTATTGTGTCTGAAATGAACTATGGAATGATAATTAGAGAAGTTCAGAGATTTAGACATTTGTTTAATGTTTCTGGTATTACAATTCCAACTACAATACCATTTAGTCCTAAATTTATTTTTAAAAAATTGATGAAGGAGGTTTAGTATATGAGTCCATCAGATCAAATTTCGAATCCCTCTGAAGTAGCTGGTCATCCTTTAATGGATATGTTAAATTTAAACAGATTTATTTTTTGTCCTGGTTGTTTAATTGGAACTGTAATTACTTCCATTACAAACTGTTTAAAAGAAAGTGGACTTACATCTAAGGATTATGCTATTGTATCTGGTATAGGATGTACTGGTCGATCTAGTGGCTGCTTTAAAGCCCCTGCTTTCCATACTACACATGGAAGAGCTATACCTTTTGCAACAGGTATAAAATTAGCAAATCCTAAATTAAAAGTTATAGTCTTATCAGGAGATGGAGACCTTTTCGCTATTGGTGGCAATCATTTTATTCACGCTGCTAGAAGAAATGTAGAATTAACTGTACTTTGTATAAATAACAATATATATGGCATGACTGGAGGTCAAGTAGCCCCTACAAGTCAGATTGGCGATATTACTGCAACAACTCCATATGGAAATGTAGAACCACCCTTCAATTTGGTAAGTCTTGCTGCTGCTGCGGGAGCAACATATGTTGCTAGATGGCCGGGATACGACACTCTTAGATTACAAAAAAGTATTTTTAAATGTCTAGACAATCAAGGATTCAGTTTTATAGAAGTTCTTGCTCCTTGTTTCGTTCAATATGGAGCTAAAAATAAATTAGGTGATGCTGTTGAGATGCTAGATTGGTTAAAAAAGCAAATTAGAATTAAACTTGATTGGCCCCCTCATCAAGCAACTTTTGATTTCAAGAAAGGGATTATTATATGCGGAGAATTCGTTGAAGAGGAACGGGAAGGATTCAGCAAAAAAATAGAACAAGTTCGAACAAATGCCCAAAGTAAGAAAATTTTAAGAGAAAATGAAGAAAGTGATTGAAAGTATGACTGAAAGTGATAACAAACCTGAAATTGAACCTAATATCGGAGTATTTCTATGCAAATGCGGAAAAAATATTGGTGGAACAGTTGATATTGATCAAATAGCTAAGGAAATTGAAGAAGATACAAGAGTTAAATTAGTTCAAGTCAATACATATACTTGTTCGGATCCTGGGCAAGTAGAAATTGAAACCGCAATAAAAGAGCAAGGCATAGAGAAGATAGTTGTTGCAGCATGTTCCCCTAGGTTGCATGGACCAACATGGAAAAAGCTGTTAAGACGAGTTGGAATAAATCCTTCACTAGTAGAAGTTGCTAATATACGAGAACAGTGTAGTTGGGTACATCTCTCAGAAAAAGAAGAAGCAACCAAAAAAGCAAAAGAAATTCTTGAAATGGCTATTGCTAAAGCGGAATTATTAGAAGCAATTGATGATATCGTTGTTCCTATTACAAAAAGAGTCTTAATAATTGGTGGAGGTGTAGCAGGGATTCAAGCTGCTTTAGATTTAGCTGATGAGTATGAAGTTATTCTTGTTGAAAAATCACCCACTATTGGGGGAAAGATGGCTCTCATAGATAAGACTTTTCCAACAATGGATTGTTCAATTTGTATTTTAGGTCCCAAAATGGCAGATGTAGGTATCCATGATAATATTAATTTAATTTCTTGTGCAGAAGTTACAAGCATATCTGGATATATTGGTAATTTTGAGGTAACAATCAAAAAATATCCACGATATGTAGACGAAAATCTATGTACAGCATGTGGAGATTGCGTCTCAATCTGCCCTGAAAACGTTGTTGATGAATATTCTGGCAATTTAGGTTGGAGGAAAGCAATATATATCCCATATCCTCAAGCAGTACCAGCTTGCTATATAATTGATGAGAAAGCCTGTTTAGGCCTTTCACCTTTAGCATGTGGAAAATGTGTTCCTGAATGTGAAAAAGAAGCCATAAATTATGAGGATTCTGAAAAAATTTTTAAATATCAAGTTGGAGCGATAATAATCGCTGTGGGTTTTGAACTTTTTGATGCCTCTAAACTCCCAGAATATGGGTGGGGTAATTATACAAATGTAATAACGACTTTTGAGTTTGAAAGGTTAATCAATGCTTCAGGACCAACAAATGGAGAACTCGTACGTCCTAGTGATCTTAGGAAGCCAAAAAAAGTTGCTTTTATTAATTGTGTAGGATCTCGTGATAAACGATTTAATCCATATTGTTCTAATTTTTGTTGTATGGAAAGTATAAAAGACAGTCTTTTGATTAAAGAACACTGGCCTGACGTTGAGGTTACAATATTTTTTATTGATATTAGGGCTTTTGGGAAAGGATTTGAAGAATTATATTCACGTTCAAGAGAAGAGGGTGTTCTTTTTATACGTGGACGGCCAGGTCAAATTAAAGAGAATCCTATAACCAAAAATCTCAATGTAACTGTTGAAAATATAAGCACAGGGACAATTTTAACTGAAGAATTTGACTTAGTAGTCCTTTCTATAGGAGTAGAAGGTTCATCTGAATCTATTCCTTTTCCTATTGCTAAGGATCCAAAAGGATTTTATATTGAAGCTCATCCTAAACTTCGTCCAGTGGATACTCCAACTGATGGTATTTTTATTGCTGGTGGTGCTGAATCACCAAAAGATATCAGAGAAACAGTTACTCAAGCTAGTGCTGCAGCAGGTCGTTGTGGAAATTTGCTTTTTGAAGATGAATTCCATGTAGAACCATTATATGCCTTTGTAGATACAAATAAATGTACAAGTTGTGGAACTTGTGAATCTCGTTGTCCTTACGGTGCAATCAGTGTTGATCGAGAAAAGAAAACCCCAGCACGAATTGTTCCTGTTTTATGTAAGGGTTGTGGTACCTGTGCAGCAGATTGTCCCACAGATGCAATAACTATGACTAATTTTACAGACGCAATGATCCTTAGACAGATTGATATAGCTCTTCGCGATAATCCTTCTGAAAAAGTATTAATCTTTGCTTGCAACTGGTGTTCATATGCAGGTGCAGACTTAGCAGGAACAAGTCGTGTCCAGTATCCAACTAATACCAGAATTGTTAGAACTATGTGTTCAGGACGAGTAAAGATTTCCTTTATTAAACATTGTTTTAACCATGGAGCTGGAGCTGTAATGTTGACTGGATGTCATCCACAAGATTGTCATTATATTTCTGGAAATGATTTTGCGATAAAGCGAGAAAAAAGAATTAGAAGTTGGATGAAAAAAAATAATATTTCTGATGAAAGATTTATCATTGAATGGATTTCTGCAGCAGAAGGTAAAAGATTTGCTGATATAGTCTCTCAAGTAAGTAAACTAGCTTTAAAATAGACAAATATCACGATTTGAATAGCAATTAACCCTCAACCGGCAATTCTAATTATGTAAAAACAGTATATAGATTTAAAAAATGATTAATACTGTTTCTTACTTCTTTTATAATTAGAAATCTTAGATAGTAGTGGTATAAATTCAAGAGGATCTCCAAATACAGGAACTTTCTTTTCAATTAACTTTTTTGAAATTTTTTCTCTTTCTTCAGGATTATTCAAACGTTGGATTATAGGGATTAATGGTTTCTTATGTTTATGTCCCAGAATTAGGCTCTTGATCATATAAGCTTCAAAATCTTGATTATCTCTTGATTTAAGAACAGGAGTTAAATAAAAACTGGACATGTCTAAAACTAAACCATCTATCTTCTTATCTGATAAAGCAATGTCAATAATTTCATATACAGAAATTACAAAGAAAAATTGTGCTGCTAAATCTAAAGGATTATTTGAACTTGTACCTGGTAAAAAAAATTTGGATTTTAATTTTTCTCTGATTTCAGGACTGAATGGGGGTATTTTCATTCCTGCTTTCTCAAGTAGATCTACTAAAATCACACCATAACCACCACTAATACTAAAAACTGCTAAATTATTTAACTCAAAAACTCCGTAAAAGTCAATTAAACGAGCAGTGTAAAGTAATTGCTCCAATGAATCAACATCAATAATGTTAAATTGCCTAAAAAGAGCCTTCCAAAGACGATTATCGCCTGAAATTGAAGCAGTATGAGTTTGGGCTGCAATAGAGCCTGTATGCGATTGTCCTCCTTTTAATACAACAGTCGGTTTTTTGTTTTGTTCAAGAACTTTCTTCAAATCATCAATTCTTCCTTCTTTAATACCTTCGAGATAACATAAAATAATGTCTGTTTCTGGATCATTGCTTAAAAAATAAAGCAAATCAACAAAATCAATATCTGTGCCATTTCCAAATGAAAATACTTTAGAAAAATTAATACCTAATGCTTCGGCACCATATATGGCAATATTACATATCCCCCCTGATTGGGCAATAAAACCAATATTTCCAGGTTTGGTCGGAAAACCTGGTCGCCAAGCAATACCTAATTTAGGATAATAGATTCCCAATCCATTTGGTCCTAAGATTCTTACTTTATTTTGAGCCCTCTTTAATAATTCCTTTTCTAAAGCAATACCTTCTTTTGTCCCCGAATCAGAGAATTCAGAAGTAAAAACCGTAACTAATTTTACTTTTTTCCTTACACAGGAATCGATAGTTTTTAAAATTTGAGATGGTGGTACTGCGATAAAAGCAAAATCAACCTCTCCTGGGACTTCCTCTAAAGATGGAAAAATATTTTCATTTTTAAAATCTGGGATTTCTTTAACAGAGGGGTGTACTGCATACACTGGACCTTTAAAATACCCTGCATGATTTTTTAAAAAGAAATATTCTCGCTTTTTAGATGGTCCAATTACAGCAATAGATTTTATACTATTAATAAAGGAAATGTCTTTAATATTTAATTCTTGAGACGCTATGTAAGGCATTGATAATTAAAATATTGCTATTAATAAAATTTTTGAGATTAATCATTTTTACTTGAAAGTAAATTGTGATTTACCTAAAACTCCGTTTTTCATTAGTATAATGGAAAGAGTGTTGATTAGATCTTATAGCTTCTCACCAATTTTGTAAAAATGAAAAAAAGATTTATATACAAAAGGGTATAATATGTACTCACAGAAATGTCAATAATTTCATAGTGTGTAAATCACTTGAAGAAATTTTATGACTTTTTGGCCATGTTCTTAAAATCTTCAAAAAATATTAGATTTTTGGGATTAGAAAGAACTGCTATTATTGGAAAGAAAATGTAAAAAATTTACAAAAAAGAGAGTTGATAAAAAGTGAAAAAAAGAACTTATATCCTCATTGGAATACTCCTATTTTCAATGATACCTGCTTTCATTCCTGTTGTATTTGCATCAAAGACATCAATAGGAAATAATACTGGTTTTTTAAAAGCAGAAATGCAATCTCCTTATTGTGGAGTTGGAACAAATTTTGGTAGCGGTAGAGGGAAGGTTCCTTTTTCAGTTGACATGGTAGATGCTGATAAAGTATGGTCAAAAGGAACTGGTGTTTATATTGCTGTATTAGATACAGGGTTATTGAGTAATTGGCGAGATATTTTACCTCAGGGAAATATTAAATGGAAACTTGGAAAAGGTTTTACACATGAAGTTGGATGGGATCCAATAGCAGAAGATTACACTTTTGGACCTCTTATAGAAAGAGGTTTTGAAGTTGATGATTGGAAAGGAGATGGTCATGGAACTCATGTAACAAGTACTATTACTGGATATCTTTATGATGGTTCAGCAGGGAAATTCTGGGTTAGAGGAGTAGCGCCAAACGTTAAAATAATTCCTGTATTGGTACTTGATAATTGGTATGTGCCAGATGCTCCTGAAGATTATCAATTTCTTTCAGGTGGTACTGATCCAATGGTTGCTGCGGGTATTAATTATATTGCGGATATAGCACATTACTTACATGGTCCTGTTATTATAAGTATGAGTTTAGGAGGGCCGGAACCAGCACCAATAATAAAAGATGCAATAGATTATGCTATAAGCGAAGGAGTAATTGTTATAGCATCAGCAGGTAATTCAGGTGAAGATGGGATGGGTTGGCCAGGAGCATATCCTGAAGTAATATCCGTAGGTGCTGCTGGTTGGACAGAACAATGGGTTCCTGTTGTAGATCACGATTATTCAAGTAGTACAGGAGAAGCTATCGGTTGGTCTAATAGAGAATTTTGGTTAAATGATGTTCCTGAAAATTTACATAATACTGATGTTTGGGGTAATGAGTGGCAAGTTTATCTTGAGGATTTTAGTTCCCGACCAATTTTTGATCATCCATTGGGTGAACAAGAACTTGATGTCTGTACCCCTGGAGCGTGTATTGTGGGACCTTACAAACCAGAATTTGCCGATTTTGAGGATTATTTTGGATATTACTATGTATGGGGTACAAGTCAAGCATGTCCTCATGTATCTGGTATAGCTGCCTTAATATTACAAAGATTTCCATATTTAAATCAATGGCAAATGGAAACAATCTTGAAAGCTGCTGCTTCAACCCTTCCCATGGATTTCGACAGCTATCCTGGTGAAGAAGATTACAATCTCGCGTATGTTTATGATCCAATTTATGACTATTTATCAAGTTATTATTGGGGATTTTCATATTATCCATGGGAATTTGTATGGGAGGACGATGATTTTGGAGCGGGTTTCCTACGAGCAGACAGAGCCATGATGTTTGCCTACCTTTATTGGCATTATTGGCATTGGCATCACCATCACCATGGACCACACTGCAGATGTTAAAATATGTATAAATTTAATTAATCTTTTTTTTTTTTATTTTGAATAAAGATAGGACTACTGTTAGTATTTTAAAATTATTTACTCTATAATGATAAGAGTCCTAAATTTTTGACATTATTAATTACTAAAACAAAGAGTTTTGATCTTGATTTATTGTATTGTGTTTGAAAAAGACATATATAACCCTTATAATTGGACTCATTTTTAAGGAGTAAAAAAGGGCAATAGAGAGAAAGATCAAATGAATTTAATCTATAGGAACATATTTGTCATTAATTTTTTGCATCATTTTGAAACCAATTATTTAGTAATATGTTCAAAGAAATGGGTATACGCTCCCATTCGCATTTTTCATTTTTGTCAAAAACTAATTTAAGAATTTTCAATACATAAATGTCAACTTGTCTAATATAAGTGACAAGTTTGTCTATTTTATCTTTTGAAACTTTACATTTATGTAAAAAAAGTAGTATAGAAAATCTCGAATCTACTTTTCAATTTTGTAAAATGAAAAAAAAAACTTTATATAGAACACGATATAATAAATCTCACTGAAAATGTCTAGAATTTTGTAGGGTGTAAACCATATACAGAAATTTTATGACTTTTTGGCGATGTTCGTAATATCTTCAAAACTATAAGATTTTAGATATTTGAACAGCAAAATTGGAAAAGAAAAGATTTGAAAATTTAATAAAAAAAAAAAATGAGATGATAAATTAATGAGAAAAAAACTTATCACCATACTAGTAGTCTTCGCCTTTTTAAGTATTACCACTTTTTCAGTTATAAATTTTGCGACTGGAAGTGTTGAACCTACAACTCCTTTTGATATAGAACCTATCTATGATAGCAAATATACTAATATTCTAACACTAGAAGATGAAATTGAACCTCCAAATAGTCCATGGCATTATCCTACCATTAACGATTATACTGGAGGTTTAGAATGGCTCTATTTTGAAAATATCTTTAATGGTACCAATGGGAATATATGGGTCGCATTAGATCCATTATATGATTGGTATGTTGATAATGGAGATCCTGGTTATAGTCCTGATGATGTATGGTTTTTTAGTTATCCATGGACTGATACTGGTTTACCAGATGAAGGTTATCCAGGTGGTTATTATTTACCAGAAGGTTATGTAGATTACATTACTGGAGCGGATCTATTAGAAGTCCTAAATGAGTTCGACTCTAACATTCATGATACTGATGTGGAATACTTTGGTATGTATAATAATGATCCTGCGGAACGACCAGGTCCATATGGCGATGGTACAGTTCAGATAATGGTATTCAACGTTAAAGATGAATTTTTTTACTTTGGTGACAGTCCTACCGGATTTATTGAAGGATATTTCTGGTCTCGAATTGCTGATGCAGGTGTGAATGCCTTCCACATGGATACTTACCAGTGGTGGAGAAGACAAGGTGAAACTCCTCCAATGGTGGATCCTTATAATGGTTTTGATTACAATTATCTCAGTATAAAAGCTTGGGAATATGAAGGAACTTTTGCCCATGAATTTCAACACCTTATTCATTATGACAGAGATTTTGATGAACTTTCTTGGGTTGATGAAGGTTGCGCAACTTTAGCTGAATGGCTTTGTGGATATGGATTCTCACCAGGACATATCTCTGAGTATTTACTATGGTTCTGGGATACTCCATTAACTCTCTGGGAAGGCTATTTAGCTGATTATGGAGCATCATTCCTATGGACATTCTATATGTATGAACATTATGGTGGAGCAGAATTATTAACTTATCTAGTTGAAGATCAGGCGAATGGAATTGAAGGTTGGGTAAATGCACTTAATGCCATGGGTATCAAAAGATCATTTGACCAAATCTTTCAAGACTGGTGTATTGCTAACTATCTTGATGATCCATCACTAGATTGTGGAAGATATGGTTATTTTGAATTAGATATTCCTTCCGAAAACTCAGAAGGGTTAAGTATACCTTATGTAATGGAACTGTGGGATAGTTGGTATCCAGATACCGGTTATTTTGAATGGTTTGTAGATAAATATCCATATGAAGGTGAATATATATTAGTCGGTCGTGGATTACCTTACACTGCAAGTTATGTAGAATTTACAAATACACCACGCTTCTTTGATATAGGCTTTGATGGCGATGATTTTGCTGGTGCTGTATATCCATATAGTGGAACATATGAGTGGTATTCTGATGGATCAACATGGTCATGGTTTAGGTTTGGTCAGACATTTACCATTCCTGAAGGGGGAGCTACTTTAACGTTCCAGACTTACTACGAAATTGAAACCGATTGGGACTATGGTTATGTAGAGATTCACGATGTTTTATCTGATACATGGTATACACTTCCAGGATTATTAACAACAGACATACTTCTATATGATCAAGATAATATCAATTGTCCTGATGATGTAGAACCATATGCCTACAATGCTTCAAATAATTGGAACGCTTTTACAGGTTTTAGTCCTGGCTGGTATCAAGAGATAATGGATTTAACAGCATTCGAAGGACGTACTATCGAGTTGTACTTTACATATTGGACTGATGGAGCCTATAATGAAATAGGTTGGTACATTGATGATATTGAAATCACTGAAATTGGTTTCTTTGATGATGTTGAGAGCGGTTCAGATGGTTGGGTTGTAAATGCTGGTTGGGAAGTGAGTGATGGATTCATATGGAATGATTTCAAGGTATCATTCATTACTTCTACAACCTATTATAAGAAGGATGGCACTCCATTTTGGACATGGGATTATATAACTCCTATGTGGCTCAGTGATGAAACTCAAGAAGGTACTAATTACTTTATGACTTTAAAGGGTAAACGATGGGAAACTACAATTGTAATGGTGGCTGCT
The DNA here is from genome assembly GCA_048939015.1 of Promethearchaeota archaeon. Taxonomy (GTDB): domain Archaea; phylum Asgardarchaeota; class Lokiarchaeia; order Sigyniarchaeales; family SOKP01; genus Loki-b32. The sequence continues at coordinate 54,565 of JBHLPW010000007.1, read as the reverse complement.
AACCAACCGGGATATGAACATGCATTTGGAGCTTGGTATTATTTCAATGCACATCCTAGAAATTGGCATCATTTTTGGCATCACCACTAGAAGTAAATAGGAAAAATAGATATTTAAACAAAATTTAATTTTTTTTTTTAAATTTTTCTAAAATTGTTCATGTATTAATCTTCCTTCAGAAATTTTATGTGGGTAAATTATAACTGATTCAAATTCTTGTTTTATTCTCGATCGTTAAGGAAATTGATATTTTATGATTATAAAGATACAATTTTTAAATAATGGTTGATTAATCCCATATAAATAGGCAATAATTCAAAAAATAATTTAATTAAATCAGATTGAATATCCAAAATTTTCAAAATTTGCTTGGGGAATTAAGAGAGGACAATACCTCTGGAGCTAATGAATTTATTGATAATGCTCTTAAAATAATTACATTTCAACTTAGTTTAATAAAAGATCCATATAAAGATGTTAAAGAAGAAATAATGATTTTATCGAAACAAATATTTAATGCTCGTCCAAGTATGGCTCCTTTAATTAATACAATAGGATATCTGATACACGACTTAGAGATTTTTAATAAAAATAGAATTGAAGAAAGATTGAATCAGTTTGATATTGATAGAGAGAAAAGAAGAAAGTCATTAAAGTCGATTTTTCATAATTTTTTGGAAATAAATAAAAAAGTTCCACTGAAAATCATGTTGATATCCTATAGCTCAACAATTATCAATCTCTTATTGGAAAACACAGATTTCAATTTTGAAATTTATGTGTTAGAATCTAGACCACTTCTTGAAGGACAGAAAGTCGCAGAAATTTTATCTCCATATTTTAAAACTCATTTAATCATTGATGCTGCCATTGGCACATTTATAGATGAAATTGACTTGGTTTTAGTAGGCGTTGACAGTATTTTAGTAGATGGTTCCATCGTCAACAAAATCGGTACATTTCCTTTAGCAGTATTAGCTAAAAGTAAAAAAGTAGATGTATATGTGGTGTGTAATTCATATAAGTATAATCTTAAGAGCCATTTTGGCCAGAGTATTTTAATCACAGAAAAACCGATAAAAGAAGTGTATAATAAGGAGTTAACAAATAGATTTTTAGAGGTTCATAATTACTACTTTGATATCACCCCTGCAGAATATATTTCTGGTTTTATATCAGATTTAGGTGTGCTAAGTAGCAGAGATTTTTTAAAACAAGTGAAAGGCACCCTTCCAATCGAGTGGTTTAAATATTTTATCGTAAACAAATAGATATGGTTATTGAGTCAAAAATGAACGCAAAAGAATTAGGATCAAAAAAATTAGATAATATCATTTCTGATGAGAACCCTAATATCGAAAATGCATATCGTATCACAGAAAGACTTGCTTTCCCTAGATTAATAGGAACAGAGGGAGAAAGAAAAGCTAGCGAGATTGTAGTTGATGAATTTAAGAAAGCAGGGTATAATGCTATCTCTCGAGATAAATTTAAGACTTCCTTTTATAAATGGATTATAGTAAGACTTATTTTTGTATTTACGGGTTCAGTTTTGGTTTTGTTGGCTTTGTCAACATATATTAATCTTTATTTAACTCTTGTTTTATCCATTTTAGCAATTTATATATCATATAAAGCACTCGGTATATCTGTCTCATCCAAAATTAAATTATTTAAAAATGAAGCAAACAACTATGAGACAGAAAACATTTTTACACGCTTAAAAAGTTCTAATTCATGTGCTACAGTTGTATTTATGGGACACTGGGATTCTAAATCTCAATCATTTTCATCCTTAACCCGAATAATCATTTTTCTTATCTCTGTTTTTGGTTCTCTAATATTAATGATAACCTATTTAATTTTTAGTCTCCTAATGCTGATTTTTAACATTTACATTCCCATCTTAAACAATATCTTATTGGATGCGAGTATAACTATTGCGATAATTGGAGCAGTTAATTATTTTAACAAAACTGGGAATAATTCTCCTGGAGCATATGATAATGCTGCTGCGGTAGGTGTATTGGTAGAACTTGCAAGATATTATAAATTGAATCAAATCGACAATATTGATTTACTATTTTTATCTACTAGTTCTGAAGAATTAAACTTAGGAGGAGCCATTCATTTTATAAAAAAATTTGAAAAGGAATTTGATAAAAATTCAACTTATTTTATTAACCTCGATTTAATCGGAGGGAATGAACTCATTAGATTAATAACCTCATATGGAATTCCACGAAAAGTTTCTTCCAAGAAGTTAAATAACTTATTTGTAGATAGTAGTGAACAATTAAGAATAAAATTAAAAGATGTCTATGCTCCCACAGGCGCTTGGTCTGATTATATGCCTATTGTTAATGAAGGTTTTGAAGCTTGTTGGCTTGGTTCTCAGCCAGGTTTAAAATTTGTACATACTAAGAATGATACAATGGATTTAGTTTCAAAAGAAGGATTAAAGAATATTCTCCTGTTATGTATTGATGTCGTAAAAAAGCTTGATAAGGAATATGAGTAAAACCAGTTTTTTCTCTTTACAGCTATTTTTTATAAAGCAATTCTAGGAAAGTTTTAAGAAAGATTATACATAACTTAAATTTTGTCCTAAGATTTATTTTATCGAATTTAATTATTTAGAAAAAAGGAAAAAATTACTTAAAATGTTAACTCCAGAACAAATTAAAGAAGTATTAAAAAATGATGTAGTTAACCTTCGATTTCATGCAAGAGGGGGACAAGGTGGAGTTACCGCTTCGAATTTATGTGTAGAAGCTTTTTATGGTTATGGTGTTTGTCAACCTCTCTTTGGTGCTGAAAGAATGGGTTCTCCAACTGAAAGTTATGTCAGACTTTCATCAAATGAAGATTTAGTACGAAATAATGAACAAGTTTATGGACCTCACTTTGTTTCTGTATTAGATCCGTCTCTTTTAGGAGAAATTAATGTTACCGCTGGTATGCCTAAAGGAGGATGGCTGATTGTGAATACAGTTATGGATCAAGTATCTTTACAAGAAATTGTAGGAAGAAAGGACATAAATGTAGCTACAATTGATGCGACACGAATAGCTATGGAAGTATTGGGGAGGAATATAACAAATACAATAATATTGGGTGCATTAATTAGAGTTTCACATATCTTTACATTGGATGAGTTATCTGATGCTATTATGAGGAGATTTAAAGGAGCAATTGCAGGAAAAAACATTGAGGCTATAAAACAAGCCATAGAAGAAACATGTGTATATGATCTTGGAATTGATATTGATTTTTCAATAGATACAAAAGTGCCTTGGCAACAAGTTAAACCTGGACTGCCCGGCTTTAAAGAAATGGACAAAGCAGGAGTATGGTATTGCGACGAGGATGTTATTCCTTATGGCAGTTCTCAGGTTCAAACGGGAACATGGGGCGAATGGGAAGTTATATGGGATAGAGAAAAATGTACCGATTGCGCTCAATGCTGGTATATTTGTCCAGATTTTGCAATAATTCGAGCGAAAGGTGAGGACGGATTATGGCATATGGAGGGAATAGACAATTTTCATTGTAAATCATGTCTAAATTGTTTAAATATTTGTCCTGTTGAAGCTATAAGTAAACAATTAAAACAAGGACCTGCATCTTGTGCGGTACCTGAGGAGGAAGGAGGTGAATAATTAATGAGTGTAGAACCAATGCGTATTTTTTTCAAGGAAATTAAAGAACCAATCGAAACAACAATGATTGGAAATTATGCTGTAGCAGGGGGCGTAACACAGACTGATCCAGATGTTATATGTGCATTCCCGATAACTCCTCAGACCCAATCAGTTGAAGGATTGTCTGATGTAGTTCATCATGGACGGTTAAAAGCAGCATTTATAAATGTTGAATCTGAATTAGCAGCAATAAGTTACTCAACAGCTGCATGTGCTGCTGGTGCTAGAACATTTACAGCTACCGCGTCACAAGGTTATTTACTAATGACTGAAGCATTACCAATGGCAGTAGGATGGCGTGTACCACTGACAATGATGATTTCAGCCAGAGCTTTTAATTCTCCTAATTTATCAATCTGGAATAGCTGGGAATATGTACAGACTAACTCTGAATTAGGGTGGAACTGTATCGTTTCTGAGAATGTACAAGAGACTTATGATGCCGCAATATTATCAGTTATGATTTCAGAAGACTCACTCTTTCCAACAATGTTTGTACATGATGGATTCATAATTTCTCACTCAGTACAGAACTTAACACTCATTCCCGATGAGATAGTTCGAAAGTTAACGCCAAAGAAGCCAAGACATCATATTAATCCTAAAAATCCAGGAACTTGGGGCGGAATTGTGACTCCAGATTATTTCATGGAAGGTCGAAGAAGATTAGAAGAAGATAAAAAACCTGTCTTGGGAATAATGAAAAATTGTTTTAAAGAATTTGCTAACTCAACTAGTCGACAATACAATTTGATTGAAACTTATAATCTTGATAATTCTTCAAAAACTGCATTTCTTACAATGGGATCAATGTGTGGAAATATAATCAGTTGGATGACAAAAAATAAAGATGTGGGTTTAATTAAAATACGCGCTTATAGGCCATTTCCTTATGAGGAATTACAAAGAATAATACAGGAACATAATATCGAGAAACTTATTCTATTTGAAAAATCAGATTCTTTAAATGGTCTTTTACCACCATTTGCAATGACAGTTGCTTCAGCTCTCTATCCTCTTGGAACAATCTTCAGAAGTTTTATTGTAGGTTTAGGGGGTCGAGATGTTACGAGGGATGAGTTCGATGTTGCAAAAAAGAAAATGGAATCTGTAACAGATATGAAGGGACCACTCTATTCTTATCTCGGAGTAAGAGAATCAAAAGATAAAATTTTGGGGGTAGATAGGTAAGATGTCACAACCAGAAAGGAATATAATAAAAATGGCGGATTTACTTTCAAAAGAAGGAAAATCTAATGTATTGTTCTTCAATTATGATAATGAGGCATTTATGAATACTGGTATACAAGAAAGTGGTGGAACGCCACCTCATGCATCTACTACAACTGGACCCGCTGGAGAAAAAATACCTGGAAAAGTTGGAGTGAAACAAGATTTGGTTACTCCTTTTGCTTTTTACGGTTCAAATTCACTTTTTTTAGCAACATTGAATCCTGCTTATCCAAATGATTTTATGGGAAAAGTTATGGAAGCCTTAAAAACAAATGGTTCTTCTTTTCTTCAATCCTATTCTGATTGTATGAGAGGCTGGAGACATGCGGCAGAAGATTCGGTTAATATTTCTAAATTAGCAACTGATTGTGGCTATTGGCCATTATATACAATTCGAGTAAAGGATGGAGTTCCTACTTTCTCATATTATAGAGGATTAGATATTGATAAAGATAAATTTGTTGAATATTTGAAATCAATGGGACGTTTTAGACACCTATTTAAACCAAAATTCATGGAAAAGGAAATTGATGAAATAATATATTATACAGAACAAAGAAATCGAAAATTAAAAGGATTGATTGAACAATTTGGAGCAGAGAAACCTGTCGATATTTATCGTATCAATCGAAAAGAATTAGAACCACAAAATCACTTGCATCCCGGTCATGGATTATGCCCTGGATGTGGAGCAGGGATGGTATTGAATCAAATGGCTACAGCTGCAACTAAAGTTGCGGGTGACAATATAATCTATGTAAATAATACATCATGTTCAGAGGTTTCAACCTCAAAGGATAATGTAAGTTCTTGGCGCGTTCCCTGGGTTCATCATTTATTCGAGTCTGGTGCAACGGTGGCAGATGCGATAAGCACAGCCTATAAAATACGTAAAGCAAAAGGCTTATTTGAAGGAAAAGTGCCATATCTTATTCATATTGGAGGAGATGGATCAACTTACGATATAGGATTCCAATTTCTTAAAGCTGCTCTAATAAGAACAAGTACTTTAGTCGAGATGCATGAATATTTAAAAAATCAAAAATAAATTTCTTAAATCTCTTATTTTTTAAAGTTTGAACTAACTATCATAGTCCCAAATTTTACCAGAAATTCGATTGAGAAAGGAATTTCACTATATAAATTTGGATCTAATTATAAATTAAATTTAGTTAAAACTTAGAATTCTTTTTATATATGTTTAGTTAAATGTTATTTATTAAACCTAAATACTTTTTAAAAATGATTAAAAATGGCACAATCTGACGAGATGAACGATACAAATTTACTATTTAGAACTCCTCATAAGGAAGTAAAATATTGGGCATGGGCAGTGGGAGGACCTGTTGGATTAATCATGACAAACTTGTGGGGTAGAATACAATACTTTGCTGCCCATATTATATTAATTCCTCAGATTACTATTTTCATGATATATCTTATATATTCGACAGTTGATGCATTTAACGACCCAATATTAGGTTATTTTGCTGATCGCTCAACTAGATTTACTGAAAAATATGGAAAAAGATTTCCTTGGATAGTTTTAGGTCGAATTTTTCAGCCAATATTCTTGATTTTTTGTTTTATCCAAATATCTGTTGTCTTAAATGATCCAGGTAATATAGTGCTTTCAATTGTCTGGATAACAGTAATGATGTGCATTTTTGAGACTTTTGGAACGACAGCTGAGATAAATCAATCTGCTCTGTTTCCAGACTTATTCAGAACTCAAAATGAGCGCAGTAAGAGTATAAGAGCAAGTCAGATTATAAGTATCATTTACCAAATTATAATCCCTGCAATTCTTATTCCAATAATATTAGGAAAATTGGGTGGAAAGGATGATCCCAATGCATATTTAGGCACTGCAATAATAGGTACAATTATATTTTACATAATGTTAATTCCATTCTCTTATGGGGCTTATGAAAATAAAGAGATTCGTGCATTCAGAGTGCAATTAGATCAAGCAAGGAAAAGTTTTTCTGCAATTAAAGAAAGTCTTATTAGAATTTTTACAGATAAAAATTGGATGGCCTATGTTATTATGTTCACATTATACTCAATCGCTGGAATCTGCTTTTTAAACGGAATACCCTTTTTCTTATATGACGGACTTCGTTATGAAATAGATTCATTTAAGGCGATACTTCCACAATTAATCGTTCTAATAATGACTTTTGTGGGATCTTTACTTTTTATACCCTTAGTAAAGAAGTATGGAGCTAGAAAGAGTGGAATTTTAAGTTTAATTTTATTTAGTTTGTTTTTCCTATTGCTATTCTCTATAGTTATATTACCAGTTGCTTTCTTGAATGTATTTTGTGTCTTTGGAGGGCTGAGTTATGGTGGTGTAATTGTTAGTGGAATTTATATAGGTGCTGAAGCAATTGATAATGCGGTTGTTAAATCGGGTAAACGAGAAGAAGGTACTTATTATGGAATCTTAAGGATTTTTACAGCTTATTCCTATGCACTCCAAACCTTAATTTTTGCAATAGTATCGCTCTTTACTGGTTTTAAGTCCAACGAGCTTATTACATGGTCGGGATATACAGGATTACTGATTCAAATTAGTTTAATTCCATTCTTTATAATGCTCATAGGAATGATTGTATTCACTCTGATGTACACTATAAGGAAAGAAGATGCGCTTAAAAATACAGAAAAATTAAAGGAACTTGGATTATAAATTAACATTTTATTTTGAGATTATTGTAATTGGATTAATAAAATAATGATTTCTCATGTTCAATGAACAGCAAAATAGAAGATATATTATCGATAATATTCGAGCAAAAAGTTTAGAAGACAATCCACTTAATAGCCCAGTAAATCGCGATTTGCGCATTTATTTACCCCCAAATTATTTTGAATCAAGAGATTCAAGATATCCAGTACTTTATTTTTTACATGGATATGGTGGAAATAACCATAATTGGACAATCACATCTATTAATGAGAATGATAGAGTTATCCCATTGGATCGCATTCCAAAAAAAGTATTAGACAAAATTGATATTGATAATTTGATTACTTATGAGAAGTTAGATGAATTAATTGAAAGTGGAGAATTGAAACCGTTCATATTGGTTCAACCGGATGCAAGTCTCCATATTTTTAATATCAACAATACTAAAAATTTACGTGGCGAGCCCGCAACAAAAGGAAGTTTTTATATTAATTCTCCCTTCTCAGGAAATTATATGGATTATATTGCTCAGGACATTTTGGAATATGTAGATTCCTCTTACAGGACGATTCCTGATAAAGAGCATCGTACCATTTTAGGCGGTTCTATGGGGGGTGCTGGAGCATTGAGGTTATGTCTTTCTTACCCCGAAAAGTTTACTGCAGTTGTCGCTTTAAGTCCGGGGAATTTAGTTCCTGAATTAATAGATTGGCAGCTTATTGTGCCTTTAAACAAGTTTCTTTTTGGTGAGAAAATCTCAAAAACAATGGGTAAGAAAACATGGGCAGACATCTTAGATACATGTGACCTCATTTTTTCAAAAGATAATCCTTTATTACCCTCAATTAAGCGTGATGAAAACGGGAAAATAAAAAATTTAAACCAGGATTCGCTAAATAATTGGATGAGGTATAATATAAATAATTTGATTAAAAAATGTCCAGAAGCATTAAAAGAAGTTCATCTAATGATTAATTGTGCTCAAAATGATGAAATGGGTTCAGCAATTGCAACAAAACAAATTCATGAAACTCTAAATGAATTCAAAATACCACATCAATATGAGCTTTATGATACTCCTAAGATAAGCTTAAGTCCACATATTTTAGGGATTGCATATCATATAATTCCAGCAATTAAGTTTTGCCTTGAATTTATTAATTGAGTTAAGATTTTTCGGTTAAATCTTCTAAAATTCAAAAAAACTAATAGTCGTTAAACTGAATATGAGTGATTAGTATGAAAATGACAGAAGAACAGAGGAAGTTACTTTTTGGTTTATATCCTCCTAAAGCTTTTGCTAATGGCAAATTCCATAAAATTAGTGCTTTTTCAAACATGGGAGTTATTGAAACAAGTGAAGGTTTAGTTTTATTCGATATATCCTCAAAATTAAATGGTCCAAAAGTTTTTAAAGCACTAAGGGAGATCACTGATAAGCCCATTAAATACATAATATATTCTCATGGACATTTTGATCATTGTTTTGGATACTTACCTTTCATTGAAGAAATTAAAGACAAAGGCTGGGAGATACCCCAAATAATTGCCCATGAGAACTTAATTGTTCGTTTTGAAAAATATCGGATGTTAGACAAATATTTGAATTGGCTTCATGATCAACAATTCGGTTCTGTATTAGGTAAAAATAAACAATATGACTCTGCTAAAGAGACTCTTAATCCCACAATACTACTTCATGGAAATGAAAATTATACCTTCAAATTGGGAGAATACACTTTTGAATTATACCATAATAAAGGAGAAACTGATGATCAAATTTGGATGTTTGTTCCTGAAGAGAAGGTTCTTTTCACGGGAGATTTCATAATTTCTGTTTTCCCAAATGTAGGAAATCCATATAAAGTTCAAAGATACCCTAAAGATTGGGCTCAAGCATTAGAAAAAATGATTGAAAAAGAACCAGAGTATTTAGTTCCTGGTCAAGGTCCCCTCATTGAAGGTAAAGCAAAAATAAAAGAAATTCTTTCAATAACAGCCGAAGTTTTAAATTTTGTTCATGATGAAGTTGTAAAACGATTAAATCAAGGCAAATGGTTTGAACAGATATATCATGAAATGCTTGAAATATTTCCCGATAAATTTAATCACGAAATCTTAGCACAAGTGTATGGTTGCTATAGGTTTGCGATTCATGCCGTTTATAGATTATATCATGGATGGTATGATACCGGAAACCCCACAGATCTTTTTCCAGCGAAAAATTGTGAAATTGCTAACGAATTCTTAAAAATTTCCGATGCTAAGAATTATTATCTACGAGCTAAAAAGCTATTTGAGAAAGAAAAATTGCAGTTTGCCCTTCATATAATTGACGTACTTATTAATGCAACTGAAAATGTTGATTCAGAAATTCTTTTAAACGCTTTTAAATTAAAAGTTGAGATTTTAGAGAAAAAAGAAGAAAGCGAACAATCATTTATTGCTTCAAATATATATCTTAATGAAATAAACAAACTTAAGGAAAAGATAATAAATTTTAAATAACTTTTTTCTTAATTTTCTGTTTTATCTAATTAAATTTCAAATTTTTGAAAAAAATCTTGAAATGATTTATTAAATTCCTTCAAGAAAGTAGTATTAATTTTTTCAAATTTAGAGTGATCAAACCATTCATAATATCGCTTGTAAAGGTCTGAGTTTTGTTTATCACCAAAATAATTATTTATAGAAGTTCCATACTCATTTAAGCTCAAACTATTTATTTCTGCGATATCAGTTATTTCAAATATAGAACTAATTTCTGTTTCAGTCATTATTAAAATTCCCTAATATCTTAACTTAATTTACCATACAATATGCATTCTTTAAACATTTTTCAGCACTTTTGACTATTGAATTAATAATATCTGATACACTTTCAATTTCCTCTACTAACCCACAACTTTGTCCTAAGAGAATGATACCATTTTCAATATCTCCCTTATATGCTTTTTCTAATTTTATTACACTATCTCTTATTATAGATATCGAAGTTTCTTCAGCTCTCTTTTCTGTTTTATTCAAAACAGTAGTCGCAGTTTCTGCATAATTATTATTCAATACTCTAGCAGGTCCAAAAACACCTGTTATCATTTTTGTATCGGATACATTGGCATTTTTAACCTCATTTTTATAATTTTCATGAAAATCGCATTCTTTTGAGGCAATAAGTCTTGTTCCCATTGCAATTGCCCCAGCACCCATAGCTAAGGCAGAAGCTAATCCTTCTCCAGTTGCATAGCCACCACAAGCAATCATAGGAATTTCTGGAAATTCTTGTTTTAATTGCTGTAAAAGAATCAATGTACTTGCATTCTCATAGGATTGGTGCCCTCCACCTTCATGTCCAGTTGCAACAATTCCATCAACACCAATATTTATTACTTTTTTCGCTAGTTTTAATGAAGGTACTACATGAAAATTCTTGATATTTGAACTTTGTTTTAGAGCCTTAAAGTATTTGTTATATAAAATTTTCGGTGATCCTGCACTTGTTATTAAATAAGTACATTGGTCTTTGATTTTTGGATTATCCAAAATAAATCTTGGAATTTGCCTACATAGTTTAATTGCATCAGGTTGTAATGCTGCTGTTCTAATATTTAGTCCAAAAGGCTTATCAGTGTACTCAACAACAGTTTTCATACTTTCTTTCAACTGGTTGACAGTTACTCCTTCACTTAATGTTACATGACTTAGAACCCCTAAACCACCTGCTTCTGACACAGCAATAGTTAGTTTTGTTGTGTAGAAGGGTCCCATAGGAGCAGCTACTATAGGATGCTTAATCCCTAGCATTTCAGTTATGTTAGTTTTTATAACCATATCCTCTGACCATTTTTATTCAATTTTATTCAATTTTTACTAAATGAACATCTATTCAATCCAATAGATATTTAATTTAATAGATATTAGGTTGAATTCTCAGCATCCTATATAAGTTTAATCCTCTCGCCAATATTATTATAAATCTTATTTTTAATATGAGTTTTATTAGCGAGCTTAAAAGGTTACAGAATTTTTTTAAATTATTTTAAAATTTTGAATGAACGATCATTCAAAATTAAAGCGGGAGTAATATTTGATTTAATCCGTTTTATTAAAAAAAGTACTACAATTTAATAAAGTTAAAATGATAAATCAATTTTTATCGATTTTAGTTACCGATAAGCATATTCTTTTTTGTAAAATTCCATCATATCTCCTATTGCTTTATTAACCAAAGATTTCTCACTAGGATCTTCTAAAATTTTAATTAATTCTTCCTTGACTATCTCAAATAATTGATCGACAGACTTAATTCTCTCTTCTGGTGTTTCATTTACCAATCCAAAAAGATCTCTTTTATGCTTTAACTGCCATCTACTGACTGATCGCCAACCAATACCTTTTGCAGCTAATTCATCCATATGTATATATTTCAAAACAATTTTTACTAAATCATTAAATATTACATGTTGTTCTTGAGCCATATGTACATTTTTAAAATATTCCTCAGCTTCTTTAAGGGCTTTTGGTTTAAAACTTTCTCCAGTAATTTTTTCAGGCATTATAAATTCAGTATAAATATATTGTTTTAATTATAAATTATTTATTTTTCATCTAAGTATTTATAAATTTGGATTATAATTAGCTAGAATTTTAAAATTTCTAGTATTATCCTTTTTTATGTCAATTAAAGTAGAAAAAAACTATCCAATTTATACAATTATCATTGATAATCCTGAAGTGAAAAATGCAGTAGATGGACCAACGGCAAAAGAATTAGCTGATGCCTTCAGAGAATTTGAAAAAGATGATGGTGCTCTAGTTGCTGTATTATGGGGTACTAATGGGACTTTTTGCTCTGGAGCAAATTTGAGAGCAATTGTTGCTGGGGAAGAGAATCGAATAAATGCGGAAGGGGATGGGCCTATGGGTCCTTCAAGGATGATTTTATCAAAGCCAGTAATTGCAGCTGTAGCAGGATACGCAGTAGCAGGTGGTCTTGAACTTGCAATATGGTGCGATTTGAGAGTAATTGAAGAAAATGCAATATTTGGGGTATTTTGCAGACGTTTTGGGGTTCCTCTTATCGATGGAGGCACTATTAGACTTCCAAGATTAATAGGTTTAAGTAGAGCTTTGGACATGATTCTTACCGGAAGGCCTGTGACTGCAAATGAAGCTCTCTCTTGGGGTTTAGCAAATCGAGTAGTCCCTAATGGACGATCAAGAGAAGAAGCTGAAAAGTTGGCGAGAGATATCGCTAATTTTCCCCAAACCTGTATGAGAAATGATAGATTATCTTCTTATCAGCAGTTTGGCATGAATTTAGTAGATGCTATGGCGAATGAGTTTGAATTGGGATTAAAAACTATTGCGAGTGGAGAATACTTGGAAGGGAGCAAAGCATTTTCTCAAGGTAAAGGGAAACATGGTTCTTTCAACAATTAAATATATTTTTTTATTTTGTAAATTAAGTATTCTTTGGTGATAATATGATTGAATTTAATGAATTTAGAGTCAAAACTCCAGATAGGGAGGTCATTATGGATATTACAAATGAGATCAACAATATAGTTAGAAAAAGCAATGTAAAAGAGGGTGTTTGTCGAGTATTTATCCCACATACAACCGCAGGTGTTACGATAAATGAAAATGCAGATCCTTCAGTAAAAAGAGATATTAGCAATTATCTAAACAAATTGATTCCCAAAGGTGGCGGACTGGGATATTCGTATAAGCATGGTGAGGGCAATTCTGACTCTCATATAAAATGTTCACTAACAGGGCATTCGGTTGAGGTGATAATTCATAATAATCGACTGATGCTTGGTACGTGGCAGGGAATAATGTTTGCGGAATTTGATGGTCCAAGAAATCGAAGAGTATATGTGCAAATTCAAGGAGAATAATAATTATTCTTCTAAAACCATAAAGTGATAGTTACCTTTTAAACCTGAAGAGATTTCATTTAAAAAAACTTTATATAGTAATTCGGTAATAATCACTGGTTATTAAACTTTAAATAATAAAGTGTTTAATCTTCACATGTAATTCTAACAAATTTTATCAACAAAGTTTAAAATAAGTTCAAATGGTAATGAAAAATGAGTGATATGGAAGAAGTAAAGATTGGAGTAAATTGGAGACATATAGTTGTGACTGCTTTAGCTACGGGTGTTGCAGCTGTATTAGCAATCTGGGCGGTTATCGCTGCCCCTGTTGGTGCATTTCCAGGAGTTTCCGGTTTATATATTGCAGCAGCAATTTACGTACCTCTAAGTCTATGGTTAGGAATGTGGGGCTCTATAGCGGGTTATTTTTCATGTGTAATTCTAGGTTTCGTAAGTACACCATTTGGTGTTTGGAGTTTTCTTTGGTCTATAGCTGATTTTGTTGAAGGTTTTATTCCTCTCGTTGCTTTTAGGGCGTTTAAAGCAGATGTAGATTTAGGTGCAGAATTGAAACGTTCTAAAGAATTATATATTTTATTAGGAGTCTTAGTAATAAATCTTGTTCTAGCGGGAATTGCTACTCCTCTGTTAGATAGTCAAATTTGGCAAATTATCTGGATAATTAGCGTTGTGATATCGATCATTTTAATAATTGGTATGTATGCCTTGAATCGATCAAAATCTTGGTTGGTGTATATAATCTTTGGAATTTTTTGTGCCGCAATTGGATCTGCATTAATTGGAGTAGCGGTTCCAATCTGGGCAGGTTATGCTCCTCCAGAAAGCTTCTGGGTTGGTTTAATTGGGTGGTTCGCAGGTGATTTAATAGTTTTATCGGCAATAGCAACTCCTTTAATGGTAACTTTAACCGGAAAAATTAAGGAAACTTCAATTTTTGTCGAGAAATGGTTTTCATAGATGAGGTGAAAAATATATCAACTTTGTCAAAAACTTTTTTTTCTTATATTCCCTCAAATTCCATTATGGCAAGAATACATCCCATTACTAAGATTTTAATGGTTTTTATCTTAAGTATTGTCGCGTTAGTTTTACATAATGTTTTTGATTTATTTATCTTATTACTATTTGATGTAATTCTAATTAAGTTAACTAAAATACCTGTATTTTCTAAAGGCTTTAAAAAACTAATTGTGTTCTTTCTATTAGCTAATGTAACGATCTTTATTTCATGGTGTTTTTTTAGCTATAAACCAGGACAAATCACTTTTTTAAAATTCGATGTTGTTCTTATAAAAGATGAAGTAATATGGCATATTTTAATTACTGAAAGAACACTCTATTATGCCTCAAATATATCATTAAGATCAATAATTATGTTTTTTTTGATGTTATTCATGTTTGTTGGAATATCAGATAGAGATTTAATTCATGGTCTTAGATCAATCAAAGTCCCATATTCGGTTTGTTTAATGATAAGTATGACATTTAGAGGGATCTCTATGTTTCAGCATGAATATTCTACAGTAAAAGAAGCTATGATGACACGAGGCGTTGAATTTGAGAAAGTGTCAATAATTAAGAAAATTAAAAATTTCATTTCAATTTTTGCAGCTCTATTTGTTTTAATGTTTAAAAGAACAGAAGAAATGTCTTCATCTATTGAAGCAAGAGGTATCCCAATGAGATCAAAAAAAAGAACAATATATCATTACTTTCCAATGAAAAAAAAAGACTTTCTAATTATCTTTTTATTAATCTCACTCTTATTATATTCGATTTACTTAAGTATTATTAAGGAAAGTTTCGTTTTCTTAATTATTGGATTATTTATGTGAGTATACTTGAGCACGGTTATAGAATTTAAAGATTTTTCATGGAAATATAAATCATCTAAAGATTTAATACTTAAAAGAATTAATTTTTCAGTCAAACAAGGTGAATTTCTTGGAATTATGGGTCCTACTGGCGCGGGTAAATCGACCTTATGTTCGTGTATTAATGGCTTAATACCTTTAAGAACTCGAGGATGGATAAAGGGAACTATTGAAATTTTTGGCACTAATACTAGGACCGCTAAAATGCATGAATTAGGAGTACGTGTTGGTCTAATCTTCCAAGATCCAGAAACCCAATTTATAATGATGACTGTTGAAGATGAGATTGCTATTGGCTTAGAAACTCTAAATTTGGATAAGAACGAAATTAAAAATCGAATTAAATGGGCTCTTGAGCTAGTTGGATTAGAAGGTTATGAAGAAAAATCTCCAGAAGAACTCTCAGGAGGTCAAAAGCAACGAGTTGCAATAGCTTCAATTATGGCTATGAGACCTGAAATTCTTATTTTGGATGAACCTACTTCTGATCTTGACCCACAAGGAAAGCGTGAAATCTTCGAATTGTTAGAATCAATAAGGAGAGAATTTGATTTAACCATTGTATTAGTAAGCCATGATACAAAAAAAATAATGGAATTCTGTAATCGGGTTATTCTCATTGGTGATGGAGAGATAAAGTTAGATACAAATACATCTCAACTACCTCATCATGTATCCTTATTAAATGAACTTGGTATTTATTATCCAACCAGTGAGAATTATTATACAACCCCAGATCAAAAAATTGAAAGCACTCCTGTAATAAAAAAAAGTGAACCTATCATAAATGTTTCCAACCTAAGTTTTTCTTATCCAAATCAAATAAGAGCCCTAAAAAATATAAATTTAAAAATTTTCTCCAATGATTTTATAGCACTTATAGGAAAAAATGGTTCTGGTAAAACTACCTTAATAAAACATTTTAATGGTCTTTTAAAACCGCAACAAGGTGAGGTTCAATTAAAAAACAAGTCTATAGAAGATTATACTATAACAAATATTTCCCAAATTATTGGTTATTGTTATCAAAATCCAGATCATCAACTATTTAAAAATACTATTCGAGAAGAAATCGAATTTGGATTAAAAAATCTTAAATTTCATGAACATGAAATAGAACGTCGATATAATGAAATTACTGAGCTTTTAGATTTAAAAAAGTTTGAAGAAATGTACAAATCAACTTTTTATTTAAGTAAAGGAGTGCGACAACGATTAGCATTAGCATCAGTGTTAGTTTTAGAACCAGATATTCTAATAATTGATGAACCTACTACTGGACAAGATTATCGTATGATTGAAGAATTTATGAAAATATTACAGGATCTTCACAAGAGAAACCGTACTATAATTATAGTGACACATGATCCTCGGGTTATAGCTAAGTATTCAAAAGAAGTAATTGTTCTTGATGATGGAAAACTAATCAAGAAAGTATCTACAACCGAATTTCTTAAAGACAAGGAACTTCAGAAGATTGCGGCTTATACTCCTCCATAAAATTGAATATTTGTATTAATTTAGGATAACAAATGTTTAATTTCCTTCTAATATTTATTTTTTTAACAACTCAATTTGGGGGATATATTTGGAATATGGATTTAGTTCTTTAATGAATCTAACAAAAATTAAAAAGAATATAAAAAGAAAGAGGATTTCCAGTTACAATAAACGTGGCACAAACCATGATACTATAATCATCGATAAAAATGCTAAATTTGAATTATGCAATATTCAAGGTTCTGGAATTATAAAACATATTTGGGTAACTTTGGGAACTGCTGATCCTGATCCTTATTATTTAAGGAAAATAATAATTCGAATGTGGTGGGACGGTGAAATAAATCCTTCAGTAGAATGCCCTATAGGAGATTTCTTTGGAGTTGGTCACGCCAAATCTGTAAACTATTGGAGTTTACCTCTTTCTATGAGTCCTGCGGAAGGTAAAGGATTTAATAGTTTCTGGGCAATGCCTTTTTCTAAAAGTGCAAGAATTGAAATTGAGAATGAATGTAATACTACTTTAGTTTTCTATTATTATATTGATTATGAAGAATATTTAGAACTGGATTCTGATTTAGGGAGATTTCATGTTTTTTGGAAACGTGAAAATCCTTGTAAAGGAATGGATTATAGCTTGAATAAAGCTGAGGATTTTGTTAAAAGAAATAAGACTCATGAGGAAGATTATGTTCTTTTGGAAGCCAAAGGTGAGGGTCATTATGTAGGATGCCATTTAGACATTCACAATCTTAATGAATATTCCAAACACAATTGGCCTGGTGAGGGAGATGATTATATAGAAATCGATGATGGTGAAATTATACTTTATGGAACTGGAACAGAAGATTATTTCTGCACAGCATGGTGCCCTTATGATTATTATTGTTCCCCATATTATGGAATTACGTTGCCAGGTGGAAAAAACTGGAGTGGTAAGATTTCTTATTACAGATATCATATAGAAGACCCGATATATTTCCATAAGAACATAAAAGTAAAAATAGAACACGGACATGCTAATCAACGTTCAGATGACTGGTCATCTACTGCTTACTGGTATCAAACAGAACCCCATAGGAAGTTTGAGCCCATTTTACCTGTAAATGAAAGATTACCAAGAGAAGAGCCAAAAGAATTAAATTGATAACAATAATTTAAATGCAAATTTATTCTTTATTTATTAAAAGGATTATAATCTTCTACACGATCTAACCAATCATTAACTAGTACGTTGAATAAATCTTCTTGTTCAATCTGTGCGATATGTCCTGCTTTATCTAAAACAGCAAATGTAGCTCTAGGAAATTTTTCAATTATTTTCCAGGCGTCTCGATATCCTACATTCGAATCTTGTCGTCCTAAAAAGAATAATGTAGGTTTGTCAAAGCTTTCATATGAGTTGTCCACATCAAATGAGAATTCATATCCTTTTTTTTGGATTTTATTTAAGAATTTTAAATTAGCAATTTTTACAGCAGATAAACCTTCTTCTTTTCCTCTTTTCCAGGTCTTTTGGTTAATAATTGTTGCTATATTTTTGACACTCTCTAATTCAAAAGGATTTAAAGTGGATAATAAATTTGAATCTTTTACTAAAATAGTTGGTTCTGGTAATACTCTATTATCAAAACTTGCAATGATAACAGGAACCAAAAATAAGATCCCATTAATTAAATTGTATTTTTTCTTAATTAATCCTCTTGCTAAATAACCACCATAAGATTCACTTACAACGATAAAATTTCGATCTGGAATAACCTTTTCTATAAAGTCATTTGTGATTTTGAGGAAATCATCAGAATTCATAATCCAGTCTTTACTTTTAGACATTCCCATCCCTGGTAAATCGAAATAAATTCTTTCATAATTGGGTCTAGTCCTAAAGATGGGTTCCATACATCCCTTCATTATTCGATGATCTACAGTCCATCCATGAATCATTAAAACGGGAAGTCCTTCACCATAAATTTCATAATAAATTTTTATATCTTCAAGATCGCATTCCATAATATTGTCTTTCTCATTTTGTTTTTATTGTGAAAAATCGTATAAAAAAAAAATTAATAAGAGAAATTAGATCTTCTACTTTTCTAATCTCTCTATTCTCTCTTTATGCAAATTTATCAATTCTTGTTGTTGTTTAGTGAAAGCTTCATGATTAATAGGGAAGAAGCTGAACACCAGAATTCCTAGGAGTCCACCAAGAAGAGGAACAAATCCTACTAAAGCTCTTAAACCAATTAGGGCTGTTTGTGTTTGTGTTTCTGCGTTTGAATCAAAACCTGTTAGCCATCCAACGATAATTAATGTTATTCCAGAAAAAACTAATGATAATCTTGCAATTAATGTTAAAATACCATTGTATGATGCTTCTCTTCTTTTATTTATTCTTAATTCATCATAATCTATTGCTGCACTTATAGCGGGTTCAGTCATAAGCATACCAGCAGCTCCGAAGCCTGGAAAAATAGTAACAATGAATAGTATAAGAAAATCATTTATAAGAAATAGTGGCCATATCCCTAAAGAAAAAATGATCATTGCAAGTAATAATCCGTATTTTGGACCTCTCTTAGCATATATAGACCTCCAAAAAGGTACACTTATGAGTATTCCGATTGCAACTCCAGCAGCAGCAAAACCTACAAAAGCATCATCTACTTGCAGAATAAATTTAGCATATAATGGAATAACCATTATAGTTAATCCAAAACAAAAGTCAAGCAATGTATAAGTTAAAGTGACTATAAGAAAAGGTTTATTTTTAAATGTCTCTTTGATAGCACCTAATATTGGTAATGGCTCATCAATTTGATATTCTTCCCTTTCTTTTGATCCAAGTAATGAAAGTAGCATTGTTATAGGGATAAAAATTCCTATTAATATTCCAGCAAATTCCCATCCTATTGCATCTGCAATCATTGGGGGAATCAAGATACCGATAAAGGATGAAATGAAAGCAATTGTATCTTTTATAGCAACAACTGTCGCCCTTTCTCCTTCTTCTTCATACATCTCGGTATATAGAGCCGACCATCCCGTCATACTCAGTGTAAATCCAAGATCGAAGATGAATAGCATAAGTAAGGCGTGTAGAAATATAAAAATTTGCTCGGAACTTGAATAAGGTACCCACCAAAGAAGCATAAATCCGATTGTGAAAGGAATCGTTCCAACTACTATGTATGGAATACGTCGCCCCCATTTTGTTATCTTCTTATCCATGTAAAATCCGATTAGAGGATCATTTATCGCATTCCAAATTCCATATATTGCCCACACCCAACCTGAAAGAGCCAGACTAAGATGCGGTCCAGATTGAGCTGTAACATAAAAAAATACAAATGAAGCAGAAATCATATTATATGGGAGTGCTGATGGCACAGCTCCTAAAGAATATAAAAGACGACCCTTACGTGAATGTACTTTATCCTTTTTTCCCCTTTCAGTTTCATTCATAATTGTTATCAACTTTTTTTTTAGATACAATTTAATTTTATTCTAAGTTTATTTAAAGATGATATAAAAATTTCTAAATTACTCAAATTACTCTTTTTCTAGCAAAATTACTGATCTTCTTCAATAATCTCTAAACCTAAAATTTTAGCTCCAGTTATGAAAGTCTCCTTCCAATCTCCAATAAAAGTAACACGATGCCATCCAAAAGTATCCCAATCATAATTTTTCATAATTTTTTCAACATTACTTTTTACTAACATTTTTGATACGCATCCTTTATCATCCACCACATTGTCAATAATTGTTCCTTGTCTAATTGATATTTTTCTATTAAAAACACTTATTTTTATAGTAGTAACCTCTTCACCGATTGGAAATTTAACACAAGGGGAAGCACCTAATAAGTGTGTTTCACCATGAAATAAAATTTCATAAGGCGTTGATGGGCCATTAACCCCATAAAGTTTATTTGGCGCAACACAGTGCATATAAGTAATTTGTTCATTTACTAAATCAAAAGTGTGGTTAGATACAAATCCATGACGATTGGTTAAATAGAGCCCAAAAAGGAAACTAACAGTTGAATCCATATCAGATTCACAAATACCATATTTCCCTTCATTACTTAATTCGAAAAAAGCCATACAAGGATAAGCAGGTAATATTCCCGTCAATAAGAATGTTCCACAATCAGGAGTAAAAAAATCAACATCTCTGTCTTCCAATATTTTTTTAAAAGTGATATATAATTTTGCAGAATTCAGAATTGTCTTTTCAGAAGGTTCTACTTTTAATGCATTGTTAATCCATTTATCAGCAACAATTTTAGCGTCCTCTTCATTTATATTCGAATAATAGTCTAATATCTCATTTGGATCTTCTCTTATCATTTCTATACCAAATATCTCTTTCAAAATTTCTCTATATTTTGTTTCATCCATTCTCCATTGATGTGCTTGATCCTTACCAGCCGTATCTGTATAAAATTCAAAATCTTGATCACCACTCATTTTTCCAATTTGTTCAAGAAATTCTGGATGATCCTTTCTTATTCTTTTACGTTCTGGATTGAATAATCCTAAAATTACATCCCAATTCATTTTTATTACATCACTAGCATAAACCAAGACTCTCATTCCTTTTAAACGTAGCAAATTAATTAACGTTTCAATTGGTTTAACAAATTCTTCAATCTTTTGTGAAGATATTGGAAATACTTGATACTTTTTGTTCTTAATATTTGAATATATTTTAGTAAAAGTATGATCTCCTCCATAAATATAATTGGCAAGGATAACAGGTTTATTAGATTCGATAAATTCAATGCCTGCTTGGACAATCCCGGGATCTCCATAATGACCAATCGTAAAGATGATTATTCCATTTGAATCCAGTATATTTTCCTTAATATTATCGACCAAAGGCTTATCGTATGTTGTAATCATAGTTCCCCAATTAAAAGCTACATTTGGAAACTTCTTTAATAACTGTTCTTTAATTTCATTTATTAATTTTTGATTGTCATAACCTAAATAGGGCCATCCTGCCTCCCATTGTGGTTTTCCAATAAAAACTACTTCAATTTTTATTTTATTCGACATCATAATCTTTCTGATAATCTCATTATTAATTAAATTATAGGTTTTTTAAAGAGGAATTGAAAACTTATAATTTTTTATATCTTAAAAACATAAAATAAAACATTCAATTTGATTTTTGATAGGAAGACAATCATAAATAAAAATGGCTGCTAATTTCTATTGGTTAGGTGTTTTTTTAGCTCTTTTAGCTGGATCAACTACACAATTAGGATCCGTTTTTCAAAAAAAAGCAGTTAATGAAGTATCCAAAGAATCTGAATTTATGCGAAGTCTAGTTAAAAGACCTACTTGGTTGTTGGGAGTAATTTTAAGTTTTGGAGTTAGCTCTATTTTCTTTTTAACAGCTCAAGCATTTATTGGTCCAGCACTTATTCCTGGACTTATGGCTTTTGGATTAATAGTTTTAGCTTTAGGTTCAGTAAAAATTGTAGGAGAAAAGTTGAAAACCGAAGAGATAATCGGTATATTATTAATGATAACAGGGACTTTTTTGCTAAGTATGAGTGGATTATCAATTGATATAATTGAGACAAATGTGTTAGAAATTGGGCTTTTAATTCGTACTATTGTATTTACAATTATAATTATTTTATTATCTCTTGCTTGTCATATTTTCCAAAAAAAAATTGAGAAATTACGAGGAATTCTATTAGCTATTTTATCTGGATTCATGTTTTCTTTGTCTAATTTATGGACAAGCCAATTTATGGGACTAATTACTGGTGGTTTTGGAGGAGGGTTTAATTTAGTTGAGTTAATTATGTTCATAATAACGGGTATAATTCTAATCTCCACTAACGTTTTTGGTTTAGCAACAATTCAATTAGCCTATAAAGTCGGCCAAGCAAGCAATTTGGTTCCGATCCAAAACGTTCCTACACTTATTATCCCAATTTTCATATATTTTCTAATATTTTTATTGATTCCTTCAAGTATTATTTCCATTATATTTCTAATCGTTGGTATTTTTTTGATTGGAACAAGTTCTTTTTTATTAGGCAAAAGAACTGCCCAAATGGAAGAAATTAAATAGTTTTCTGAGAAAATATGGTAAAAATTGTATTCTTTCAAGCACATCCTGATGATTTAGAACATAAATGTGGTCATTTAATGCATTATCTTGCCACTAAGAGCAAAAAGAATTATGATATTCGGATTGCTTCAATGACAAGAGGAGAATTTGGACTTCCAGGTCCTCAATATGACAAATTTAAGGGAATTTTTTTAGCAAAGATTAGAACAAGAGAATTATTGAAAGCAGTGAAAATTCATGGGATTCATTCCGAAAAGATAGATTTTTTTGGTTATATTGATGGATTTGTACCATTTAATACTGAATTTGTAAATACAATCACTGACTATCTCAATAAAGAAAAACCAGACGTAATAATCGCTCCAGAAGCAATTTATTCTTGGTATTATCATATGGATCACATAAACACTGGAAAAGCACTATTCTACGTCATATATAAGAAACTGATTAATTTTACACCAATTCTTTATTTCTATACCTCCTTACATCCAAATTTCTTTTTTGGATTTAAGAAAAGAGATATTAAAAATTTAACTTATAAATTGATTAGTTGTCATAGAACACAACAATGGTTATTAAGATATACTATCTTACCATATCGACCATTTAGTAGGTTTGCGGGAAGAAAACTCCAAGGTTGGAAATATGCTGAACCGTATCGACGTGTCTACTTTAAAAAATGTAATTTACAAAAGAATAGACCAACACTAATAGTTCGTATTTTTACCCATTTTTTTTCAAGTCTGCCTTGGACAAAAGCTAAATACCCCCAGGATATTGTGCTAAAGCCAAAGGAGAAAAGAGGAAAAAAATAATGTTATAAAACAAAGTTTAATTAAATTTTTGTAAGGTGAAAATTTATGGCTACAGCTGAAGAATTAAAAGAAGCCTTAGAAAAATGGGCAAAAAAACTTGATGACCCAGAAATTGCTGAAGAGTTTGAAGATTTTGAAAAAACTATGCAATTTATCTTTCCTGATATCGATTATAAGGTAATGTTAATTTTCCAAGATAAAAAGGCAAAAGTAGAAGATGGATTCAATGAAAATGCTGAAATGAGCTTAGAGGTTGAGTCTGATCTATTTCTTGGTATATCAACTGGAGATGTTGATCCAATGGAAGCGTTTATGGATGGAACACTTAAGCCAAAAGGAACTATGTCTGATTTGGAAAGATTGGAAATCTTTATGGATTATGATTAAAAATTTTAAGTGAAAATTAAATGGTAGAACCGATAGGATATAATAAGAAAAGTGCAATTGATCTTCTTGAACAATTTGAACTTGATGCATTAATTTCCACTACACCAGTTAATGTTTTTTACACAACTGGGATTCCTACTCTTCATGTTGCCCCTAATCCAATATTATTTGTTCTTTATAATCAATATCCCAGTTTTTCAATAATAAACAACTATGGAGAGGTTACCTTATTTATTTGGATTTTGTATGATAGTATCGAAAAATTTTCATGGGTTAAGGATTATGAACGTGTTGGCTCTCCTAAAGGAGGTTTGAACTTATTAAAAGATAAACTCAAAGTTTTAGGCTTGGAAAGTGGAAAAATTGGTCTTGAAACTCTTATGCCTAGATATCAATCTGAATTCCTACGAAGAGAGTTCCCAGCTGCTTCTTTTGTCGATGGAGATAATGTATTCTTAGAAATGCGCTTGATTAAATCGGAAGAAGAGATAAAAAGAATTAAAAAGTCAACTCAAATTGCTGAAAAAGCCATTCTTAATTGCATTGAAGCGGTGAAAGAAGGAATTACTGATAATGAATTGCTTAAAATTGCGAGAGTTACTATTGTTAATGAGGGAGCAGAAGGTTGGGACCATTTGACTATGAACATTGGAGATTCTGATCCTGAAGCACCCGGTGTAGGTACAATTGTGCACCGTGGTGATATGATACGATTTGATTATGGTGCTGTATGGAAGGGTTATGTTTCAGACGTAAGTAGAGATGCTGTTGTTGGACAAGCTCCTGAAAAAGGCATACAAGCAATGGAAAATATGATTAAAGTCCAAGAATTTTGTTTAGATAACCTTAAACCTGGAGTTAATCCAAAAAAACTATACGAAGATGCATTCAAATATTATAAACAAATAGGGAAAGGTCGTTGTATGATAATTGGTCATAGTATAGGCTTAGAAACTGAAGAAACACATATTTTTGGTCCAGGACATACCTATAATGGCTCTATTAAAGAAAATATGGTATTAGATGTAGAAGCTTGGCAAAATGTAAGAGGTCAAGGCTTAGTTGGAATTGAAGACTGTTATAGAATAACTAGTTCTGGTTGTGAAAGACTCTCAAGTTTAGATAAGGAGATATTTGTTAAATAAGTATTTCCCTTTTATTTTTATGATTACAATCTAATCCTAATAGATAAAATTATTTACAATTTTGATTTAATCTAATATATAATTATTTTGAACAGCCTTCATTAAATTTTCATGTATGAATTTGGTTCCTTTTGTCTTATAAATATCCACTAATTCATCAATTGATGTAGTTCTACCATTAAGAGCTGACAAATATGCTAAAAGAACCGTAGCAACAGCTTCTTTAGCTTGTTCTGGAGTGAATTCAGGTTCTTTGTCTTCTAAAATACAATCTGTAAAATAGGAATCCTCATTACCCATTGATATGTGATAATATGTTGGAAAAGGACCATGGTTAATTAGAGGGTAATACCATCCTTTTACTTTATCCGCATTTAACTTTTGAGGTGTATAAATTTTAATTGGTTTTTCCCAATCATGATTTTCTATTAAAGTTCCTTCTGTTCCATAAACCTCTAATTGGTTTGATGAGGGAGCATTAACTGTAAAACTTAAAACACATTCTACAATAACACCAGATTGGTATTTCAAAAGAATAAATGCATTATCTTCAGCTTTTTCTGGTAAGTTTGTTAATTGTTTTGTTAGCCAACAGTATGCAGAATCAACTCTATCGTTTAAGATCCAATTAAAAGTAGCAAATTTATGAACTCCCATATCCATTAATGCCCCCCCTCCTGCTTTTAAAGGATGTGCCTTCCAAGAATCGGGGTTATTAACATTATGAACTTCTGGAACTCCTTCGTAAGATCTTAACATAAAAACTTTCCCTATCGTTCCTTGGTTTATGAAATCATGGATTTTTTGATGAGCAGGTAAAAAACGATGATTTTCTGCAATCATAAATTTAACTCCGGCTTTCTTAGTCGCATTAATCATTCGGTCACAGCCTTCAAGGGTCGTCGCCATAGGTTTTTCACATAAAACATGCTTTCCTGCTTTTGCAGCTTTAATTACTACCTCTTCATGAGCATGATGTGGAACCAATACAAGAACAGCATCAATATCACTTTCAAGAAGATCCTCATAAGAATTAAAAGTCTTTAGTTTGAAGATTTTTGCTAATTTTGATGCTTTCTTTTGATTAATATCAAATACAGATAAAAATTCTATTTTTGGATTATCTTTGCATCCAACAAAATGATAAGGCCAAGCTGAATTGATGGTGTTGCCAATTCCTACTAATCCATATTTTACAGAATTCATAATTAAGAAAAACAAGAAAATTTTATATAAATTTTGAATCTGTCTATATTGAAAATTCTCAGTAAAATTAATTTAATAATACAATTTTAGTAAAATAGAGGTGTATAAACATTAGAGTAAAAGATAAGATTGTAGTGTTAACTGGAGCTGCCTCTGGAATTGGAAGATCAACTGCTATACTATTTGCAAAAGAGGGTGCAATACAAATTCTTTCAGACATAAATGAAGAAGGTCTTGAAGAAACTCTTGGCTTGATTGAAGATGGAAAAGATAGAACATCAATTATGAAAGTTGATGTTAGAAATCCTAATGAAGTTAAGAATATGATTGATTTAACTATTGAAAAATATGGGAGAATCGATATTTTAATTGTTAATGCAGGTATAGTACGAGTTGGACCTGTTGAGACTTTTCCAGATGATGATTATGATCTTCTTATAAATGTAAATCTTAAAGGAACTCATCACACGTGTAAATTCGCAATTCCATATTTTAAAAAACAGAAATCAGGTTCAATTATTACTTTAGCTTCTGTTGCGGCTCATATAGGGCAAACTGCTCATGCAAATTACTGTTCTACAAAAGCAGGAGTATTAGGGTATACTAGAGCATTAGCATTAGATTTAGCTCCCTACAATGTCCGTGTAAATAGTGTAAGTCCTGGAGCTACTGATACTCCAATGCTACAGAGTGATGTTGCAAAGCAGGCGAGAGACAGAGGCATTACTTATGAAGAGGTTAAGAAAGAGTTTGAATCAGAAGGTGTTCTAGGGCGGTGGGCTACACCTGAAGAGATTGCTACAGGAATTCTATTTCTAGCAACTGAAGAATCCTCTTATATGACCGGAGCCGATCTTAGAATTGATGGTGGATGGACTACTCAATAAATTTAATTAATTTCTTTTTCTATCTTTTAAGTATCATTCTAAAGCATATTTAATAGCTGCTCTAGCTAGCAATCTAGTAGAATCTAAAGTAGATAAAGGACAATCATTAGGATCTACAAGTAGAGGAATTTCTGTACATCCAAGAACAACAGCATTACATCCATTTTTCGCTAGTTTTTGAATAATTTTATTGATGAATTTTCTTGATTCTTCTAAAAATATTCCATTTACCAATTCTTCAAAAATAATTTTATCGACTTTGTCTTGATCAGGAACTTCTGGAATCTCGGAAGTTATTCTAAATTTTTTAAGAGCATCTGGATAAACAGGAGAATTCATAAGATATTTTGTTCCTAGAATTCCTAAATGCTTAAATTTTTGCTTTTTAGCTTCATCTCCCACCACTTCTGCAATATGCAGAAAAGGGATAGGAGATTTAGATATCATCAAATCGTAAGCTTGATGTAAAGTATTATCCGGACAAATTCCAAAGTCCGCTCCAGCGTTTGCTACAATTTTCGCTGATTTGAGCATTAATTCTGCTACTCCTTCCCAATTACCATTCCATATATGTTGCATATAATCAGCTAAAGGAGGAGTGTGCATCGTTATTTCAGGATGCCTATATTTAAACAATTTTTCTTGTGCTTCTATACAAATTGTTTTATAACATAAGGCAGCTCCTTCGGCACTACAACCAATAATTCCAATATGTTTTACCAATTTCAATCCCCTTATATTTTAAGTATTACATTTTTACCAATTTAAATTTTTATAATTATTTTGTATTACTGGTAAAAAATCTTCTAGAATTTTATAAGTTCCTTCATTTTTTACGTAACTTCTAAATTCTTCCATAGTTGTAATCTTTCCTCTCTTTGCAGAAAGATAAGAAAGAAGTACCACTACAACTGCTTCTTTAGCCTGTTCAGGTGTGAATTCAGGTTCTCTATCGTTCAAGATGCATTCAGCAAAATAACGATCTTCATAACGAGCGGATATTGTATAATATTGTGGATAAGGTCCATGTTCAATAGGTGCAGTTGGACTATAAAATTCACCTTTTTTTTCTGCTTCAGAATGAGATGAAAATATTTTAAGTGGGTTTTCCCAGGAATGGTCTTCATAAATTGTACCTTTTGTTCCTTGCAGCTCCGTGCTATTATTTAAGGGATGTACCGTTGTGGAAGATAAACTTACACTTACGATAGCTCCTGATTTATAGCGTAGAAGAATAATAGCAGTATCCTCTCCTTTGTTAGGAGGACTGTCTAATGTTTTTGAGCACCAACATTGAGCAGAATCAACCTCACCCAAAAACCAATTTAACATTGCGAATTTATGTACACCTTGATCCATTACAACACCACCCCCACCTTTATTAAAAGTGAAATGCCAAAAATTAGGATCTAGAAATTCTTGAGATTCGCAATAAGCACCTTCATACGTTCGAGCTAAAAAAATATCTCCTATAAAATCTTTGTCAAGAAGTTGTTTGATATATTGATGAGCAGGTAAAAATCGATGATTTTCAGCAATCATAAAATTTACACCCGCTTTTTTAGTTGCTTCAATCATTCTATCGCATTCTTCTAAAGTACAAGCCATTGGTTTCTCACATAATACATGCTTACCTGCTTCAGCTATCTTCTCAGTCAAATCAGCATGTAAAAAATGCGGAATTAGTAATAAAACTGCATCAATATCACTCTGAAGAAACTTATCTAAATCTGTATAGGGTGTTAGTTTATTTCTCCTAGAAACACGATTTAAATTTCGTTCATTTATATCATAGGCTGCAACAAATTTAATATTAGGTTTTGGATCTTTTTTAATCCCTAATGTGTGATAACCACTTGCATTTCCACATCCAATAATGCCAAATTTTACATAATCCATGATGGTTTCCATATAAAATAAGTTTTTAATAATAATATGAGACTACATTGTCATGCCTCCATCAACAAGAAGACTGACGCCAGTACAAAATCCATTCAATGTAAGGAATAATACTCCTTCTGCTATCTCTTCAGGAGTCCCGAGTCTGCCAATTCTTTGACGAGTAATATATTGGTTTCTTACCTCTTCATAATTTCCTCCTCGATTTTTAATCCTATCGGCTAATGAAGGAGTATCCGTAGTACCAGGACATATCGCATTAACTCGGATTTTATCTTCTAAATAATCCATAGCCATAGCCCTAGTCATAGATAAGACAGCCCCTTTAGAAGCTGTATATGCAGCTCTATCTTTCACTCCTTTAAATGCTACTGAGGAAGCATTATTTATAATTACACCGTGTGTTTTTCGTAGAAAAGGAAGAGCATATTTAGATACCAAATAAATACTGCGAACATTCACTGCCATTGTTCTGTCAAAATCCTCTGTGGATATTGTATCAACAGCACCTCCAAGTACTATACCTGCATTGTTAAATAGAATGTCAATTCTTCCAAATTTTTCAATAGTTTTATCAATAATTCTCTTTACTTCTTCTTCGATGGAAACATCTGCTTGAATAAATATAGATTCACCACCCATCTTATTAATTTCTTCACTAACTCTTAATGCAGATTGTGTAATTGAATTACAACATATTTTAGCTCCTTCCTTAGCGAAAAGAAAAGCAGTTGCTTTACCAATACCTGCTCCCGCTCCCGTTATTACAGCAACTTTTCCTTTTAATTTCATTATATCAATTTTAAAAATTGGAATTAACTAATACTATAAAATTGAATTTTATTTCATAAAACTTTGATGGAAAGAGATAATTCCAGTATAAAATTTAGTTATTAAAAACGTTAACAATTTCAGATATTTTTATTATTTTTTGGATATTCCCATTCGGAGAAAGTTCATCAGAAACGCCTAAAATCAGATTAGGTGCAAATAAATTTAGCACCTTTTGTGTATATTTTTCGAGATAATCCCAACTATATTCTTGTAAAAATAAGATGGAAGGTAGTCCATCTAAAAATATTTTATTACCAATAGCATCTTTGATTTCCTCTAAGGTAACATCACCTTGAGGTTTTGCTGTTAAGGCTTCAAATCCATCAAAATTTAAAAGTTCTAAATATGGAAGAAAATCCTTAAGACTCCCATCAATATGGATATGACAATATTTTCCCGCTTGATGAAGCTGCTTTACTCGTTTTTCATAATAAGGCACTAAATACTTCTCAAAATAATGCGGAGGACTTAAATTTGAATCAAGATTCTCGCCAAAATTAACAATTTCTAAAGGTGAATCAGAAATCTGTTTATACATCTCATTATCCCAATCTTCTAGAAATACCATGAAATTCTCTATTTGAGAGGGATATTTCTTCAGATATAATATTGTTCTTGTAAAACCCATTAACTCTGTGACTAATTTTTGATATGGTGATTTCATCAAATAAGTACTTGTGACACAGATATCATCAAACTGTTTGTCAGCTATTTTATAATTTTCTTTTAAGAATGAAAAATTGGTGTTTTCCATTATATATCTCATAATATTAATATCATCCAAACTCTTTATTGGATATTCTGTTTTATGACCACCTAATCCACCACCAATAGATTCTTTATATTTTAGCGTTCCATGAGGTGTTTTATGGATTGTAATGGTTTCTCCCTCCTTTGTTCCATGTTCGGTCTGAACCTTAATCTGGGAACCAGCAGAAAATCTTGTGCTATAGAGTGGTAAATAAAGAGTTTCTTCAGCATAACGAGGACTTACATTAAGCTCTTTATATATATCTAATTGAGATTTGCCATAATATTGAGGAGGTACACCTACCGAGTAATTTTTTTTTAACCTTGAATATATTTTATTTCCGAAATACCAATAGTATAGTCGTGGACTGAAGACAATTTGATGAGATTTTTTTTTTGAAAATGTATTAAGTATTTCTTGTTTAAAAGTCATTATTTTAGAGTCCCAAAATTTTTCTTGCTTCAGAAGGATCTGCGACTTCACGACTCACATGACCACAAATATCAATATAGTTTTTTACAATTTCAGCATTATTTTTCGCAGGTACTCCTTTTTTGATAAAAGGGTAATCTTCAGTGCCAACCCTTATATTTCCACCATGTGTAAGAACAAAAACCAATAATTTCATTTGCTCTTCACCCATTACACTAACTGTATGAACACTATTAGTCGGCATGTTTTGTCTTCTATTAATATACTCATTATAATGAGGGGAAGACCATGTTCCGCCTGGCCAATTAAAAAACAGAGTTAATATATGAGGTTGTGTCCAATCTAACAAACCTTTATCAATCAAATAATTTAGATTCCAATATGAGCCTTGATGCCAAACTTCCCATTCAGGTTTTATATTAAACTTCTTACATTCTCTGCAATATTCCTCTAGTTCGTTTAGAGGATGTAAGACATCGACCGTTAATTGAGTAAAGTGTTCTGCATGATGGGTTAACATGACTGACATCATTTCTGGTTTTGCCTTAAAATCGCCCTCTCTATTTGGGATTGATTCGCTTGACATACCCGCTTGAATTATGATGTCACATTTTTCTCGGATTCTTTTAACAGTTTCAATTTCTTCTCCACGAGGGAGATGAACATGGGCTACTGCAGCACCAGCTTCATAACATTCTACTACATCATTTATTAATTGATTAGTATTTTGAGCCCAATTTTTAATTTCAGGATAAATCCAAGAATTTGCTGTTGTTGCAGTAATTATTATTTTCGAATAATCTTTCATTGTTATATCAACCTCCTGAACAAATTATCTCGAAACCCGTCCAGAAATATCTCCACCCATTAATTTTAGAACTTCATCAACAGAAACTAAATTGAAATCACCTAAAATAGTATGTTTCAGACAGGAAGCAGCTACAGCAAAGTTAAGTGCCGTTTGGAGATCATGTTTATATTTTATAAGACCATAGATTAAACCTCCCATAAATGAATCTCCTCCACCTACTCTATCAACAATAGGGGTTATTTCATATTGCGGACCAATATACATATTATTTCCATCATAAAGAACGGCCGACCATGTATTATGGCTAGCAGAAAATGAGCCTCTCAATGTAATTGCTACATTTTTTAGATTTGGATACAGTTTCACTATTTCTTCAACTACATATCTATAATTCTCAGCTTTAAGATCTCCTGAAGTCACGTCTGTATCAGGGGCTTTAATATCCAGAACCTTATCCGCATCTTCTTCGTTTCCAATAGCAATGTCAGAATATTTTACTAATTCTGACATCACTTCATTTGCTGATTTTCCATATTTCCATAATTTGCTACGATAATTTAAGTCACACGATATTGTAAGCTTTTTCTCTTTTGCTACTTTTACAGCATCATGACAGATATTTGCTAAATTTTGTGAAATCGCTGGTGTAATTCCTGTCCAGTGAAACCAAGAAGCACCATCAAAAATTTTATCCCAATCAAAATCTTCAGAGTCAGCTTCAGATATTGCAGAATATGCTCTATCATAAATTACTTTACTTGGTCGAACAGACGAGCCCATTTCGAGAAAATATATACCTAATCTATTTCCACCTCTAACAATATTGTTTGTATTTATACCAAACTGTCTTAGGAATTGAATACACGCGTCACCAATTTCATTATTAGGTAATTTAGTTATATAATCAACAGGAATCCCATAATTAGCTAATGAAACAGCAACATTAGCTTCACCGCCACCATAAATCAAGTCAAACGAGTGAGCTTGGATAAATCGCTTGAAATTAGGAGGGGACAGTCTAAGCATTATTTCTCCAAATGTAACAACCTTAGTTGTCATTATAAACCCTCTTTATAGATTTTAATCTAAAACTAATGAGTTTTTTATAATAAAATATAATTATATCTTGAATTATTTATGCTTTTTATTTAAACCTATATAGAAATAAAAGTACTAAATTGACTTTAATGAATTTGACCAATTTTTATATTATGGACTCCATCTTTCTTAGTTCTAATGAAGACTAATTGTTCCTTTTCATTTTTATCAATATTTCCTTCAGAAACCTCGATTTTGAATCCATTTGGATATTGGATTTGAGGTACATAAATGATAGTGGGTGCTTCTAGTGAAGAATCTGCTTCATAATCGAAGTTAAATGTTTTTTCCTTATAAATAAACTCCATTCTTAATGGTGTTCCGGAACAGTGAATATAGTGTGGACGACAGAATCCTTCAATTGCTCTTCCGCCACTATTAATATCATCAGGCTTTAATTGTTGATCCCTACTAAATATTGAAAGATCTTCAAGATTCCATAGATCACCCCATTTATTTGTATTATCTGAAGTATAATTCCACTGAGTGGAATGGAGTAGATTCGCATCTAGAGCATCATAATACATAGTAAGTAATTTTATATGATTTTCCCATGCGTTATCTGGTTCTTCCTTGAACTTTTTATATGCCTCGCCGTTATTAAGATTATAAACTAATCCAAACTCCCCAATTAAAGTAGGAATACCACTATGAATTTTACTAGAGATATTCTTAATATACCCTAAATGAGATATGAACATTTCTCTTACATTTTTCTTACCCACCACGGGTTTATTAGTATAGGTGTTAAAGTTTGCTTTTATCATGGGTCTTCTTGTACCTAAAGTGGCATCGTCATACCAATGCCCCGCATTCACTACATTTGTTGGAACTGTAAATTCTAATTTTTCTGATGTCTTTAATTTTTCTGCAGGACCTTCGAAAAAGATGATACTATCAGGAAGTACTTTTCTAATAATTTCTGTATATTTTTTGAAAAATAAAGCTAAGTAATCCTTAAAAAAATCTATATTATTTCCATCTTTGTATTTAAAATAGTCATTTTTAAGAATTATAGGTTCACCATCATCGTTTAATCCCCAAACACCTTCTTCTTTCCAAATATCTTTATATCCATCAAGCCAACATGAAATTCCCTTCTGGTTAATTAGATCCTTTCTAGTTACTTTTATACCAAACCGTTTTATTTCTCGATATGGAATCTCTCTGGGATATCCGGCTCCTGTTAACATTGCATCTATAGGTTTGAAAGCATAACCTAAAGCTTCTGAAAATCCTTCGACATCACTCCCATCTATTAAATGCCCAATCCATCCTTCATATGGCTCATTTAATGAATTGAATCCAATGATGTATGGATTTCCTTTTAATTTGAGTGCTACTTGCTTGACCGCTTGGAAAAAGTGATTTTGTAAGTAATCTTGAGCATTGATTCCGTTAATTTCACATGATGGAGCAAAATCTCTTCCTCCAAAAAATACTGTCCACATTGTTCCATTAGCAAGTCTTAAAGAGTTTGAAATCCAATGTAGATGAGGATAAGAATAAGGATCTTCAGGATTATATCTATATTGCATTACTAATGCTGCTCCTGTTTCATCAAACTTTGTGAAATCTAAACCAACCTTTTCAAAAGTCCAACCGGGAGCACCATCTCCTCCTGACATCCTACTCCAAACATCTTGATGAGGATCTATGAAGGTATAAAACTTATAACTTTCAGCAACCTTTAATACCTCCTCGAGATATTCTAAATACTCATTATCATATTGTCCTGGTCTGCTATGTTCAATTGCTTCCCAGGTTACCAAAAATCTAAGACAATTAAAACCCCAATGTTTTAATCGTGAAAAATGTTCATCTGCTTCTTTTAAAGGAAATGGACGTCCAACAAATGAAACGTCTGTATGATTACTAAAATCTGTTTTTGTATGTGTTGCTCCATTCGGATTATATGGAACTTTACTACTTCCTCCTAAGTTCACTCCTCTAAGAAGTATTTTACGCCCTTCTTCATCTAAAAACCATTCATTTTTGATTTTTAACTTCATTATATTAACAGAAAAGTCATTTTATATATTTCTTCTATTTCTAATTAATTTTAATAATCATTTTTGTTTTTTAATTTTAAAGGATTCGCTAATAGAGTGAGTAGCATTCAAAATATTAACATAATTCCTGAACCTGTTTTAATAAATATTGATTCTGGGAACTTTATATTATCAGAGAACACAAATATTTACTCGGATCAAGAACTACTTAATCTAAGTAAATATCTTAAGGATTTTTTACTCCCTGCCACAGGTTTCAATCTAAATGTGAAAGATTTTAAAGAAAAAAATAAAAATGGTAATTCAATAAATCTAAAATTAACCGATAATAAAAAGAAATTAGGTTTAGAAGGTTATAATATTCAAGTAACTCCAAAAGATATTATTATTAGTGCTCCATTTCCCGCTGGTATTTTTTATGGTATTCAAACGCTTCGACAGCTTCTTCCTCCCAAAATTGAGAACAATGTTAAAGTTGAAGATACAGATTGGCAGATTCCTTGTCTAGATTTGATGGATTTTCCACAATTTACTTGGCGTGGATATATGCTTGATGAAGCTCGCTACTTTCATGGAAAAGAAGTTGTAAAAAGATTACTTGATTTAATGAGTCTATTAAAATTGAATAAATTTCATTGGCATTTAACAGATGATCAAGGGTGGAGAATTGAAATAAAAAAGTATCCTAAACTTATCGAAATTGGTTCTAAAAGGGAAGAAACGGTAGTTGGTGGACTTTTTAGCAAAAAGGGTAATGGAATTCCCCATTCAGGATATTATTCTCAAGAAGATATTAGAGACATTATAGAATATGCTAATGATAGATTTATTCAAATAATACCTGAAATTGATTTACCAGGTCATACTAGAGCTGTTTTAGCATCCTATCCCAATTTAAGTTGTAAAGGTTATCCCTTTAGAGTCTCTATACATTGGGGTATTCATAGGGATGTATTATGTATAGGAAAAGAAGAGGTATTTGAATTTTTTCAAAATGTCC
Source organism: Promethearchaeota archaeon (assembly GCA_048939015.1). Lineage (GTDB taxonomy): Archaea > Asgardarchaeota > Lokiarchaeia > Sigyniarchaeales > SOKP01 > Loki-b32. The sequence continues at coordinate 18,283 of JBHLPW010000007.1, read as the reverse complement.
TTAAAGAAATAACAGATCTTTTTCCTACGAATATCATTCATATAGGAGGTGATGAAGTACTTAAAACTAGATGGAAAGAATGTCCGGATTGTCAATCAAGATTAAAAAAGGAAGGATTAACTCATGTAAAAGAACTTCAACCTTATTTTACAAACCGAATAATATCTTTCTTGAACGCCTATAGGCAAAAAGTTATTATTTGGAATGATGCTTTAAATAAAAATTTAAAAGGAGACCCTATTTGTCAATACTGGTTTCGAGGAAAAGATGAAGTTCTTGAGTATCTAAGAAAAGGTGGAGAAGCGATAATGTCTGATTTTAAGTATGTTTATTTAGACCATTCTTATAAATTTACTCCACTTAAACTAGCCTATAGTTATGATCCAATTCCAAAAAAGTTAGAAGAAAAACATAATAAAAAAGTTTTAGGTTTAGAAGCTCTTTTATGGTCAGAATACATCCCTACTATCAAACGTTTAGAATGGCAGACTTTTCCACGTTTGATATCTTTCGCTGAAATTGGATGGACTCCAAAAATCAAAAAAAATTTTAACTCTTTTCAAAAACGGTTAAGTATTTTTCTTAAAAGATTTGAAATAATTGGTGTAAATTATGCAAATTTACAAGAAGTTAAATCAAATGTTTTTCATAGAATTTTTAAATGGTTTACTTTATATAAAGAACAAAAAGGTGGAGTATAAAAAAAATTATACATATTCAATAGTAGCAGGCGGTTTTGGAGTAACATCAAAATACAGATTTTTAGTTTCTGCTATACTTAATAAATCCTCTTTCAACTTATTTAAAAATTCGATTGGTAAATTTGTAACTCTTGCTGTTCTTGCATCTTTACTGTTAATAGATCTGATTATGACATCATATTTCCCTTCAACTTTCCCACCTAACTCATAGAGGATTCTAGCATATCCTTCTAATTCAGAAGCTTTTTTAATTAATTTTTTAAAATCCCATTCTCCTTTTTCACATAATGGTCTTTCATAAATTCTTTTTCCATCAACAAGTCCAGTAACCTTTTTGTGTACCACGTCTTCACTTATAGCAGCAAAAACTTGAAATGGCTCCTGTTCACCATCCTTGTTAATAATCATCATCTTTCCATAAATGTCTTGATAATACTTTTCAACTGAAGATTCAATAAGATCATGGACTTTCTTCTCAAAATTAAGGTTTTCCTCTGTAACAGGTCCTATGATTCTTGCTGAAAGTGCTGGTCCCGGAAATGCTTTTCTGTAAATAAGCTCCTGTGGCATTTTAAAATACTTAAGGAGTTCACGGACTTCGTGTTTAGTAAGGCTAGCAACAGGCTGAAGAGTGGCGTCTACATCATACTCAATCTCAACATTATGCTGACTTTTTACAAACCCTTCCAAGTGTTTTTCCATCAATTCTGATTCTTCCTCAAGACTCATTGTTTCCTTCAAATCAGTAATTTTCACTCCAAAACTTTCTTCAATATCTGGGAGTATAGTTCCATCTGCTAATAGGTCACAGTTTTCTTCACGAATTACTTTACTTATAATTTCAGAATATGCTGTTTTAAAGAGTTTTCGTTTATTCTCAGCATCCCCTTCACCATATATCTTGGGTAAAAAATCTTTCCTAATATCTAACACTCTTACATCTGGAAATATTTTTTTAATGTACTCTCTTTCTTCAATACCATTAATAATTCTCATTAAGCCATGATCGATAAACACAGGAATAGTATTGATTTTAGCTTCTTTTAGTAAAAGATATGTTGCAGAACTATCAATACCGCCAGATAAAGCACAAAAAACTTTTTTATTTTTCGCATGTCTATTTAAAAAGTCAATTGCTGCTTGTACAAACTTTTTAGGCTTTTTAGGGGCATTTATTAATCTATGATTTAACATAGAATAGATTAATTTGTATCATAAATTAAGTTCTTTTATTAAACGGTTATGATTTATGATTTATTTACATATTTCAATATGGATTTAATTTTTATAAGGCAAAGAAATAACTGTGTGACCGAAGTGTTAAATATTATGGAGAAAATTAGGAAGGTTAAATTAACCTTAAAAAGTAGGCCAACCATGGAAGGTGCAGGAGTTCGTTTAAAACGAGCATTTGGATATGTTGAAGACTCACTCGATCCATTTCTACTCCTTGATGACTTTCATTCAGATGATCCTAGGGATTATATTGCAGGGTTTCCATGGCATCCTCATCGTGGTATAGAAACAATTACTTATGTATTACACGGAAAAATTGAGCATGGGGATAGTCTAGGTAATGGTGGTGTTATAGAAGCAGGTGATGTTCAATGGATGACAGCAGGATCGGGGATTATACATCAAGAAATGCCTAAAAAAGATAAGAATGATTCATTACTCTGGGGTTTTCAACTTTGGGCAAATTTACCAGCTTCACATAAAATGATGAACCCTAGATATCGAGATATAAAAAGTTCTCAAATCCCAGAAATCTCAATGAATGATGAAAGAGTTAAAGTAAAAGTAATCTCAGGTGAAATCAATAGCGTTAAAGGACCTGTACAAGATATAATTACTGATCCTGAATATCTAGACGTTACTGTCAGTCCAAATTCGGAGTTTATCTATACAATTAAAGAAGGATACAATGCTATTGCTTATACGATTGATGGTAAGGGATATTTCGATGATAAAAAAGTTGAATTGGTAGGTAAAGAGACTCTTGTAATTTATAAAGATGGAGATGCGATAAAAATTAGTACAGAAAAAGAAGGAGTTCGTTTCTTACTCATATCTGGGAAACCACTAAAAGAACCTGTAGCGTGGCGTGGACCAATTGTTATGAATACACAAGAAGAATTAAGTATCGCATTTAATGAATATCAAAATGGCACTTTTATAAAAAATCATTCATGATTTAGTCTTTTTCTTCTTTTTCATTTTCTATAATTTTAAATGATTAAATTATTATCATTTATATAAAATTTTAAAGTGAGTTATAAATGGAAGAAGAAGTCCCATCAGACCTAAGAGAAAAAATTCAAAAAAATGCTGACAAAATATTTGAGAAATGGCTTCATAAAGCTGCAAAAAGCGAATCAATAGAAGGAATAATTAAAAGATTAATGGTAGAAAAAATTATGAATGTTCTTGGAGCGGCCATGAAAAGAACTGTTGTAAGAAAAGTAGCTAAAAGAGCAGTAAGGAAAGCTGTCGATAAATACTGGGAAAAAAATCACGCTAGCATTCTAGAAAAAATTAAAGATTTATAAGTTTTTTATTCTTTTTTTAAAGAAATTCTAGGTAATATTTCAATCAATTAGGTAAAATTGCAAAATTAGATGTATTATTATGTCCTCTGCACAAGACTTTAAAATTTTTGATTCTCATGCTCATACCTATGGAGTTTTTCTTGCACCTTATAAAGATGTAATAGAATATATGGATCATTACAATGTAGAAAAGGCAATAATCACAACTATAAATAGAGTAAAATATCATAGTAAACAAAAAGAATATGCCTCTGATTCTAAGGAGGAAATTAATTTCTCTAAATATTTAGATGAAATCCAAACTTTATTCCCGAAAGGACAGTTATCTCATCAAGATGTAATAGATATAGCAAAAAAAGCCCCTGAAAGGTTCTATAAGTTTTTCTGGTTCAATCCTAATCTAAGTCTAGAGGAAGAAGAGGAGAATTATAGAATTTTAGAAGAACATTTTAAAAAGGGATTTGTAGGTGTTAAAGTGCATGGTAGTTTTAATTTTTTCAAATTTCCCGAAGGTATTTTTAAATTAGCTACATTTATGCAAGATTTTAATAAAGATATAATACTTTTCATCCATTCCCATCCAAAAACTGAATTTCATGATGGTTCTGAGCCACAAGATATAGGAAAATTAGCTAAAAAATTTCCAGATTTAAGAATTATAATTGGTCATGCAGCTTTTTGTATGGAATATGCGATGCGAACAGGCATAATTTTGAAGAAATTTAAAAATTTATATTTTGAGACTAGTTGTTCTCCTTCTTTAGGGATATATAATTTAATCAAAACGGTGGGGCATACTAGAATAATATTTGGTTCTGATTCACCTACAACATCAACATTGCCTATTGAAATTGAAAAAATCATATCCTTACCACGAATTACAACTGAAGAAAAACAGGATATTTTTTATAATAATGTATCAAACTTACTGAAATTATGAATAATCTCTTGTTAAATAGGGATATAAAGATTTAGAATTATTATTAAAAAGTTTTTTCAATTGTTTTAAAAAAATACTCTTACTAAGATAGATTAAGTCTTTATCATTTTTGTATATCTTATAATTATTAACAAGTTAATTTTTTATTAGCTTATTATTAAACTGTGAGATATATTAGTATTAATTGATTTTTTATTTTTATTTTAATAATAAACCAATTAAAAGACGAATCCTATTTTTATTAAATTATAACTTTTAAAAATTTAAGGTCGATTTAGTGAGTTATTTTAGGGATAATAAACTCTGGGAAGAAGATGATAATATAAATTGGGATTTTATAGAAATCTCGAAAGTTAACGACAAAATTATTAGGATATTAATCGATAATTTAAAATTAGATACATCTGATTTATCCGAAAACTTTTTTATATCCTTTGAAAGTCTTTTAAAACTTGGAAAGAAAATAGAACCTGTACTTAACTCTTACATCGAAGAGAACAATGAAATCCATAATTGTAAAGTCGATACTTTCAATTTTATATTAGATTTTGTCAAAAATAACACTCTTAAGCATGTTTTAGTACCTCAGTTATATCATCCGGATTTCATTACTAGAGCCAGAACTGTAATGAAAATTGCTCAAACTGGAGATATTAGTTACCTAAATTTTATTTTACCATTATTAAATGATCCAGATGATTCAGTTCGTTGGTCAGTAATAAGATTTCTAAATAAGCATAAAAATCTTTTAAAGAATCCACTTGTTTATAAAGAAATAAAATGTTATATTGGAAAGGAATTAAATCCAGTAATTAGAGAAAAAATGAAAGAATTATTTAAAGGGGGATAAAAAAACTTTTTCTAAATCGAATTTTTGTTTTTTTATAAGTTGTTGATAAACTTAATAATAAATTCTTTAAGAAAAGGTATTAAATCATTTTTCCAGGCCATACCATCAAGTGTATTTGATTTAACTGTTTTACTAAAGATTGTTATAACATTTAAAACCAAATACTTGATACTTTCTAAAGAATTAGTTTGTTTAAGCTTTTCTGTTAATCCAGAATAAATATCTTCTGCTAAATTGTACACCAATAAATCTTTAAATCCGTCAAAATTATAAAGTGTTCCAAATTTAAAGTATGATGATAAAAATTGTGATACTGCATTTTCTATTTCTTTATCATTAATTTCCTTTTTACTAATACAAAAAGTTTTAATCATCCTTTCTATAAGTAAACCCTTAAAGCCACTATCTGATTTTTCTTCATATGTAGTTTTTTTCTTAAATTTAAGTTCTTTTTGGACCTTTTCTTCTTTTCTTGCAGATATAACATTCTCGTAATCTTTAGATATGATATTTGATAATCCAGAACGTAAAATTATAATATTTGTATTAATCTTCTCTGTTCCATCAAAATGCGTAGGTACGTTATCAATATGCCGTTCCAAAATATCCTTAATATCAAGAGTTTTTGCTTCATAAGGACTGAAGAAAATTTCATATAGAGCACTAAAATTATGTTCTTTAGTATCCTTTCGAAGCAAATTTCTTATGTATTTATCATATTCAAGAAAAAATTGGAAAATACAATCATCCACTGCTAAACTTATAAAATCTTTTGGATATTGAGCTCTACTTAAATATTTCTTATATTCTAATCGAATTTTATGGGCTCTGATCCATTCAAAAGCTAAATCTAAAAGTTCTTTACCTTCTGCTAGCAAATTTTTAAAGTAAAGCAATGTTTCATTGACTTCTGTCTGATTAGTACCTATTGATTGATTAGTTAAAAATTTTGTAATGATTTGAGTCGGATCCGAATTTTTAAGCTGATTTCGGATTCTTTCATAATACCTTAGTAACTTATCCTTATCAATTTTATAAATTTCCTCAACGCTTATACTTTCCATTGTTTTTAGTTTTACTCTTTTAATTGTAGTTAGTCTCGTTTATCAAGAATTGAACCTATCTTCTCGAGATCCTCAGCTGAAATAGCCCCCCACCTCTCAGATAAGATGTGTGGATTTAATATATTAAGAGTTTGTTTTAGATCTTTGTTTCCATCCAATAAAAGTCTTAGATTTTTCTTATAAAATGATATTTTTTTGTTTTCTTCAATCTCTCCATATGGCTGAATTAGAATAACTCCGTAACTTTTTGTAACTCCACTTTCAATCATATATTCTTCTAAATAAAAAACTTTTTTTTCACCATACTTTAATTTTATCCTTCTAATATTTGGATGAATACCTTTTTTGTTATATACTTCTAATGTTTCACTTATACGATTTTCATAATAATTTGGTAAAATTGCAATAACATAATAAGAAGGGATATATTCTAGAAATTCTTTTCTCAGAGGATCATCCTTATCAACAGTGTAAAGGTTTGAAATGCTAAAATCTTCTCCCATTTTTCGTTCAATTAATCCAATGCAGTAGTATCTTTGCTCTTTTTCCCAATACGATTTTCGGGAAGCCCCTAGAGAATATTCTATTAAATTAATACCTCTCTCCAATTCACTATCAATAAACCTTGTAAAATCAAATCGGCTTCCTACAAGATTTTCATTTACAATTTTACCCTGAATGATACTAGGATGAATGTATTTTGATATTTCATCATAAATTAGTTTTGTATCTTCCGTATATGGAGTACTAATTAATGCAAAGAGATTTGTTGTCCCATATTGTGTTTCAATTGAAGAATTGAGTGTAAAAAACGATTGAAGAATATCAACTTCATCAATTTTTTCCTCATGTAAGGAAAGTGAGGCTTCAATAAATTCGATTTTCCAATTATTCCCTAACCCACTAGCTGCTGTTAAAAAAACTGGACCGAGAAATCTAAAAGAAAGCATCTTTATATCATTAATTTGCATATCACTAAAGTTTTCGGAGAACTTAATATTATCAAACACTAAATTATCCTCATCAGCATAGAATAACCCTAAAATAATATCTTCTGCTTTCATTTAATTTCATTGATATAATGTTGGTATTTTTAACTCCTATTAAATAATAACCCGTAAAGTTTTAAGTTTAATTATTTTGAGATGTATTTAAAAACCGTAAAAGAGCTAAATTTAACTATAAAACGAAGTATCAGAATATGTATGTGCTTTAAACTAAAACAAAAAAAAAATCAAAGTATATTTAAAAATAATGAAATTCATTAAAGTAATAACGTTAGAGGTATAATAATATAAATACTTAAATTGATTTAATTACCTAATACTTTAAGGTTTAATGAAAATGGCGAGTTATGATTATACATTTAAGATCTTATTGCTTGGTGATGCCTCAGTTGGTAAAACCTCTTTCACAAAACGGTATTGTTATAATATATTTAATCCAAGTGAAAGATTAACAATTGGTGTTGATTTCCATGTTAAAACAATTGAATTAAATGATAAACTAATTAAATTACAGTTATGGGACGTTGGAGGAGAAGAACGTTTCCGATTTTTATTACCTACATATTGTTTAGGTGCAAATGCGGCATTCTTACTTTATGATATTACTAGACCTGCTACGCTAGATAACATTTCGGAATGGATTACGATAGTTAGGGCAAAGGGTGGACCAATTCCGATTATGTTGGTAGGCTCAAAATTGGATCTTGAAAAAACCCAACGTAAAGTACAAAGAGAATATGGTATTCAAATTGCTGAAAAAAATGATATGGCTAGCTTTGTAGAAATATCTGCTAAAGAAAATGTCAATGTAGATGACGCCTTTAAAGTTCTTACAGAACTCACATTAGACCGAACTGGTAATAGGTGATTTAATGGAAGATACCGAATTATTGCCTCTTAGCCAATTGTTTGATTCAATTGGTATCATAGAAAAAGGTATTGAAAGAATATACCATTATCTCCTATTGAATAAAAGGATAGAAAATCTAAAAGAAGTGTGCAATCAATTTGGTCTCTCTTTAAAAAGGGGTTATAAAGTCTGCTCAGTTTTAAGTGAGTTAGGTTTAGTTCAAATTTTTGATAGACCCATGAAAATACACTTAGCAGCAACGCCAACACTAACACTGTGGCAAAATCTAATTCAAAAGAGAATTGAAACTCTTCGAAATCAATTCAATGAAAAAAGAGATAAATGTGAATCTGCTCTCGAAGATTTTACTACAAAATATAAACTGGAAGAACAAACTGTTCAAGAACCTGTAGAATTTATTAATTATGATGTAACCAACTTTGATGAATCATACCATCATTTCCTAGCTCAAAGTGAATGTAGAATTGCAATTGGGATTAGATATGATAATCCATTAAACTCAATGATCCATGAAGATCGATTTAGAAGTCTTCCAGAAGAAGCAAAGATGTTAATGAGCGCTGGAATGAATAGAATTAAGGGCAATCTTATGAATATAGATGTAAAGGTTATTTTTAATTCTGAAGTTGCAAAAGATCTCTTAATGAGTAAAGAATTCGAGCTTCTCACAAATCATGTAGAACCATATAAGATGGAATTTAAAAAAATAGAGATTCATGTCACGGATGAAGCATTTAGTAATTTTTCTCTTACTGATACTGAAATAATCCAACCAAGCTTCGACCCCACAAACATTTTAATAGGCACATATATATCTCGGAATAAAAACATTTATCAAATATTTCATGATAAATTTACTGAAATCTTCGAAAATGGTATCTCAATAAGCAAATTTATTTCTGAAAATAAAGATATTGGAATTGAGAGCCTATCAGAAACACAAATGTTTGTTTTATGTATAATATGAGTAAATAATTGTCATATCATTAATTTTTATACTCCTTTCCTAACTTAAAAGCATCTCCTAATTTCTTACCTAACAACCAATAAGTTGGATTTCTTTCAACGCCAGTATATATAACGGGGTTCATCTTCTTTATATCGGGAACTCCATTTGTTTGATATTTTTCCTCAATATAAGAATTTATAGCTCTTCCTAAAACTATATAATGATCAGATAGTTCAATTAGCTTTTTGACTTTTAGTTCAATAGATATTGGACACTCCTTGATCAATGGAACATTTAAATCTCCATAAGATATCTCAAATAACGTAGATTTATCTATATCTCTTCCTGAAGTGAGTCCTATATAATCTACTTTATCTATTAAATCTGCTGATGGAAAATTAATGCTAAATAAATTACTTTCTTTGATTCCAATTATAGTAAAATGTTTCTTGTTAATAGAAGCTATCCAGAGAGGAGGATTCCTATTTACTCGACTTACCCATGTACATATCATAAAATTTGGTTTTTCATTTATGATTGTCCCAATTATCGCACAAGGCATCTGATATGGAGAAAATCTCTGATCTAATTTAGCCATATACATACTGAGTTTAATCTATTTAAATTTAAAAAATTCAGTTTATAGTTGATCTATTGTCAAGATTTTCACTTAAATCAACATATTGAGATTATAAGAATAAAAATTTGTTGAAAAGTAAGGTTCTCTTAATATTAAAAATAAATAAAAATAAAAAAGTAAATCTATTCCTTATTTTTCCGTTGCAGAGCAACTCTAAATTTCTCAAGCATTTTACGTGGTGTAACGGTAGGTCGTTCGTACTTTTTTAATTTTGATTTGATCCCAAAGAGGTATTTAGATATATCTTTAAGTCTTTCTGTATCATAACGCATCATCATAGTAATAGTTTCCATTTGTGGGCTTCCACCACCGTGTAACCCAGCAACCTGCATTACCCCTGCTAAATCGGAGACGACCATACTTTCAATACCACGAAAACAACGATAAATGTTTTCGGGTTTAACTCTAGGATTTCTCTTAAGATATTTCATAGCCAAATCTCCAACCTCCTCAGAGAAGAAAGTTCCTTCATAAGGTAATGTAGCTATTAATCCTCCAGATAAATCTGCCAAAATTTTATACTCTTCATATATATTCTCTCCTGCAAGTCTACGACCAGCATTAGTCAAGACCTCGTCTGGAATCTGTGTACCCGAAGGACTTTTTTCTGAGTGTTTTGCACTTGATTCACCTGCTGCAAAAACCAGTTCAGCAATTCCTATAATATGAGATAATTTATCTTGAACATGAGAAGCTTTTTCAATGCCATTATATTCTGCAACTAAGGCAGATGCAGAAGCAATAATTTCCGATACTGCAGGTTTACAACCTGTATATGAATGACGATGATAGTGAGCAAACATTAGAGCTAAAAATCCCGCATATGGAGTTTGTCGGGGATCACCATTACCATTTAGAAAAACTCTTTCATTGGGAACAAATACATCATCAAAAATAATGAATGTTTCGGCATCCCCAAAGTGTAATCCCACTGCATCCATATGTTCGCTTTTTCTATAATACGCGGGTCTTGTCAGCAATTTAACACCATCCCAGTCAGCTGGTAACGCAAATGCTACAGCATAATCTTTATCTTCAGGACCCATATACCTGCATGGAACAACAATAAACTCATCAGCGTAAGGAGTATTAGTAATATTAATTTTACATCCTCTAACAATAATACCATCTTCTCTTGTTTCAATGACTCTTAAATATTGATCAAGGTCTTCTTGTTGATGTGGTCTCTTTAAACGATCTCCTTTAGTATCAGTTTGAGCACAGCTAGCTACTATATCCTTTTCTTGAAAATACTCTAGATATTTCAAAAATCTTTTATAATGGTCTGTTCCTAAAGCTTGGTCCAATTCATATGTAATGACTGAGAGTGCATTCATTGCATCAATACCCATACATCTCTGAATACACCCTCCAACACGATGGCATAGAACTCGTGTCATTTTCTGTTTATTTAAAAGATCTTCTTCACTCTGGTGTATATGACAGAAACGATTGATTTTTTTACCAGTTAAATGTGATGTAGCAGTACATAAGTCTTCATATTCTGGTTCATTAACATGGTCAAAAGTTTCTTTTATAATGTGCATTCCTCCTTGGAGTCGAGGATCATTCCTACCAACCTTTTCATCACCGATATAGATATTCGGTTTCATTTTTTTAAGATCTTCAACATATTGTTCATATGTGCGAATTTTAATCAACTCTTAATAAACACTTTATATTTAAAGTAAATACAATATTAGTAATAGAAAATTCGTTATAAATTAAACTCCTTAGTTATAAAAACAGAATTTTTTTTTTCATAGAATAAAAGTCATTACAGACTTCTTCTTGGTAATTATGAAGAGAGTGCCTTGAGAGCATAATAAATATCACTAATAATTGCATTAAAAGCATCAATAACTCCTTGACCAGTTTTGGCAGATGTGATATAGTACCCTAGTAAATTATTAGCATCAACCAAATCTTGAAGTTTAGATTTATTTAAATCATTCTCATCCACTAAATCAACTTTATTTGCAAATACAACAACAGGAATATCCCCACAAAAGTGTTTAATATCGTCGTTCCAATCCGAGATGTGATTGTAGCTATCCTCACCCATACTATTTTCTTCAAGACTATATACTATTATAGCAGCATTACTATTTTTAAAAAAAGAGGGTCGAGCAAAATTAAAATCATCTTGACCTGCAATATCCCAGAACATCAATTTAATTTTATCACCTTCTATTTCCGTATCATATATTGAGAATTGAGCTCCAATTGTTTTGATATATTCCTCAACAAATTCTCCCTTTGTAAATTTTTGGATTAATGTTGTTTTTCCTACACGTCCATCGCCAACTAGGGTGATTTTGAATCTGAATTTTGAGCCTGAATTAGACATTTGTTTATCTCCTTAGAATATAATTTGGGATGTTTGCTTAAAATAAGATTAGTTTTTTATAAATATAAAAGTTTTTTTTGGTTTTAACAAATTTCAACACAAAATTTGATTGACTCTATAATATACAAAAAGTAGAGAGCTCGAGTTGTCCAATTTTGACAAACGAGCTCTCCGTCTACTATTTGCTATAATTCTCTCCCTGCTGGTGATTCCGCCCTTACCTCCATGTTTTATATTATCTATATTTCATATATAGGTTACAGTATGAAACTTTATACGAAATCTTGGACTATTTTTGGATTTTTAAGTAAGAACGCTACATAATCCTAAAGACTCTTGAATTTATGATATAATTCATTAATAATAGCATTAAACGCTTCAATAACGCCATTACCTGTTTTTGCTGATGTTATAAAATACCCAAAGAAGTTGCATTCATTGACTATTTTTTGGAGTCTATTTTTATCCAATTTATTTCCATCTATCAAATCAACTTTATTGGCGAATAGAACAATAGGAACATCTCCGCAGAATTTTATGATATCATTATACCAATCTGTAATATGATTGTAGCTCTCCTTACCTAAACTATTTTCTTCAAGACTATATACTATTATAGCAGCGTTACTATTTTTAAAAAAAGAAGGTCGTGCAAAATTAAAATTATCTTGACCAGCAATATCCCAAAACAATAATCTGATTTTATCATTGTTTATTTTTTTATCATATATTGAAAATTGAGCACCGATTGTCTTGATATACTCTTTCTGAAAGGACCCCTCAGTAAATTTTCTAATTAGGGAAGTTTTTCCGACCTGGCCATCCCCTATAACGGTAATTTTAAATCTAAATTTTGATGCTGATTCATTCATACGAGCGCTTTGTAGAAAAAAAAATCGAGAATAATATATAATGTAAGATTAGATTTAGAAAGATATAAAAGTTATCCTTATTCGTCAATAAATTAATTTAAAAACATATGACTAGCATTGGAAAATTTTTATCGATCTAAATTGCATTATTTGTCTGACTTGATGAAGTCTAAATAGAGTCTTGGACTGACTATGGACCGTAAAGCATAAATAGACTCCAGAAATATTTTCTATTATAAAGAAAGATCAATGAGGTGTCCTATTTATGGTTACTACATGTAATTATCCTCCTGAGGAAATAATAAAACCTATTTTTGGGAAGCCTAATTACGAATTTATTATACTATGGATATTGAATAATAATGAAGTTTGCTCTTGGGCAAATCTGAAAGAAAAAGTTAAACATTCAACCTTATCAATTTACTTAAACAAACTTAAAGATAAGAGTTATATTGAAAAAAGCGCATTTAACGAATATAAAATCACTACGAGAGGCAAGGACAGATATTATGAATTGTCTGAAGCAAGGCAGAAAAAACGAAAATTAAGCTATCCACCAGATGCAATATTAAGAAGAAGGAACTACGATCACTGGATTTTGTGGATGTTATATAACAATAACTATTGTAAATGGTCAGATTTTCTTGAACCACCTCTTTCAATAAATCAATCTTCTCTCTCTAAGAATTTAAATTCATTAATGGATAATGAGTTTGTTAAAAAGGAGGATAAAGAATATAGGATAACAAGATTAGGGAAGACTGAATATTCGAATATATTAAGGTTGTATGATTTAGACCGACAATCACTCTTAGAAGAAGAGGGTAAACGGATTAAAGATATCACTAAAAAGACAATTAGCTTTTTTAAGCAATATAAAATAAAAGATGATAACATTAAATTCAGGTTTTTAAATAATAAATTAAAATTACCATATGAAAAAGTTGAATCTACTTTAGATGATGAAGAGGAGTATGATAAAATCCTGCTATATCTTTCTATAAATCATCCGAATCAATTTCCTCAATTTATATCTCCTGAAGAATTTTCTAAAAAGTATGATATAAATATCGTTAAGCTGAATTTTGTTATTCTTAGAATTGTAGAAGAAAGCATCTTTCCCATAAAATTTTTCAAATTAAATGTAGGTGGGGAGAAGCTTTATTATTTTCAAGTAAATGATAAAATTGAGAGAATGCTTAATGCTGTTGTTGAAAATCATATAACTAGATATTCATATTTAAATAATTTATATGAAGAGACTCCAGGAAGCACTTCCCCTTTAACAATGGAAAGCACAGTAACAGCTATTTTGGATGAAATTTGTGGTAATCTTTTTGATAATGGCTTTAGAGAATCATTAAGAGATTTTTTACCCGATTACATCAACTATTTAGCTTATAAAATTGAAAGAGAGAGGAAATTACTCGATACGTATGATAAATTAGAAGGTTTGATTTGGCATGAGATCCAACAGAAATTTTTTGATCTAGTTGAAATTAATTATCCAGTTAAACCAAGTGAGGCAAGGAATACTCTTATGGAAATTGACAAAGCGATTAAAATTCATCCTAAGAATACTAACTTATATTATTCAAAAAGCAGAATTCTTATTGATATTGGTGAATATCGGGAGGGCTTAATGGTTCTAGATGATATGCTCAATAAATTTCCTAAGGAAGAAATAAATATCCAAATAAAGAGAGCATATGTTCTTAAAGAAATGAAGAAAGTTGAAACAGGGCTAGAAATCATCGAGACTTTACTTGAAAAATATCCAAATAGTAAGGATCTCCTTAACTATAAGGCTTTCTGGTTACAATATCTAAATCGGAAGAAAGATTCCTTAACTATTATCCAAAATCTCATAAAATCAGAGCCAGATAACGCTTCTTACCTCGATACTTACGGAGAGATTCTGATGTACTTCACTGATTATAAGAGTGCTATTAAAGAATTTGAAAAATCCATAGAAATAAGCAGTAATGATTGGTACGTGTACCAAACTTATATTAAACTAGGAATCTGTTATAAAGAATTAGAAAATTATGATTTAGCGAAAGAATATTTCCAAAAAGGATTAAAAGCCACAGAGGAATCCTCAATTGATCAAGAAACAAAAACTAAATGGAGCACAATTGCTACTCTATTCCTTGCAGAGATAGAACAACTGGAAGCTGAATTCTGAGACATTATTTTTAGGAAATTTTGTTTATTCAACCATATAATCAGGTATTTTATCTAAGAAAATTTGATTTATTAGAGTTTCAAGTAAAGGATGTTCTGATAATTCAAGTATCCTATTATTTTTATAAAAGTCATTCATAGATTTCCAGATGGGGGTCGTTTTTTGTATCTCTTCAACGAATTGGGCTAATTTTCGTTTAGCAAGATAAGTTTGACCCTTGAATAAATAACATATTGAGAATGAGCCCGCAGGGTGCATAAGAATAGTATATTCACCAAATTTAGCCCTGTCAAGTTTTTTTTCAAAGAGTTCTCCGGTAAAAGTATTAAAAGCTGTTAGAAATCCACTTATTAAATCATCTTCAAATTGCCAATCCTCTAAAAATGGATTTGAAAAAAGGGGAAGTCCGCCTTCTGCAATAATTAAAAGTAATATCGGTGCTTCATGAGTTAATTTAGTAGTTTCTATGGCACTTTTTCCCTTCATACGATTTATAACCCCTTCAAAGGAAGCAAGTTTTATCCGTTCTGATATTGGAGCATTTGTGTTTTTAAGATTATTCCACTCATTTAATTGTTCTAGAAGATTGTCATGATCGAGAGAAATTTTTATAGCTAATAAATCAAGTCCATGCAATTCTGCAATTTGTTGTGCTTGTGTTAATGAAAGTTCTGCTTCCTCGATATCCATTCTAATTAATGCCATTTTAGCCTGTAATAATTTGGTCTCAGTTAACCATAAATATGAGTTTTGTTTTTCCGCTATTTTAAATATTCTAGAGATGAGAGGATATATATCTTCCAAAATTTCAATATTGTTTGTAATAGCTAGTTCTTCTAAATATAGATCGCAGAGATTGACTATTGCTAGAAGGGATAATTGAGGAATAGCGTATTCATCTTTTACGATTTCTATTAATAAGTCTTCAGCTTCAGTAATATTTCTTATTCTTCCACCTCTTTTCAAGACGAGAGCTTTTGCTATCATATTTAATTGGTTAAATACATTGCTTTCATGATTTTTTGCGAATTCTTCCAGTTGTTCCATGTATGAATGAGCTTTTTCAAGATAATCCTTATCTAAATATATGAGAATCAAATAGAAAAGTGAGGAACTCATTCCATATGAATTATTAAATTTTTCAGAAAGAGTTAAACTTTGTTTGAGATATTTTACCGCTCGATCAAAATTTCTTTTCATTCTATAAGTAGCACCAATTCCCACTGTATTTTCTATAAAATCTTCTATATATTCCTCTTCTTCAGCAAGTTTTGCTGCACGGCTATAATATCTCAAAGTTCTATCTATATAACCTTTCTCTTTATATATTGCACCTAAAAGATGTAATGCTAATATTTTGGTTGAAATACTAATTTCTTTTGAAATTAAGCTTTGCTTACAAAATTTTAAAGCTTGATCAAAATCACCCTTACGAAAATAGCAAGTTCCAACTAAATTAAAGCTTGTAGCGATTCCTATTGGATTTTCTAATTCTTTTTGTAATTTCAAACTCTTAAGTGCGTAATCTAAAGCGGTATTAGGGTTGTTTAGCAGCAAGTTTATATCTACTAATAAGTTATAAACGCGGGAAAGCTCAAGTTTTTCGCCTGTATTCGCTCGTAAAGATAACCATTCGTTTGCTAACTGAGATGCTTTAGTATGATCAGCTCTATTGTGATAAACAACCATTTTTATGATTAATAAATCTGCTTCGAATTTTGAAACATCTCCATCAGCATCTTTGGAAACTAATTTTATAAATTTTTCAGCTTCTTCAACTTTATTATAAGCTTGCTCTATATTACCAAGATAGGCGGTATAAGCTGTGATAAGGAGTGATTCAATAGAATGAGGTATAGAACCTAGTTTTTGACTTAAATGATAAGCTTCTTCCC
The DNA here is from genome assembly GCA_048939015.1 of Promethearchaeota archaeon. Taxonomy (GTDB): domain Archaea; phylum Asgardarchaeota; class Lokiarchaeia; order Sigyniarchaeales; family SOKP01; genus Loki-b32. The sequence goes on along the minus strand of JBHLPW010000007.1, from coordinate 1,407 downwards.
CAACTTTTACAGCTTGCTTATATTGTTCTTTATAACAAAATATTCTTCCTTTCAAAATATATAGGGATAATTGATCTTTAGGAGAACTAGTCTCACTCGTCTCAAGCATTCCAATTAGTTCAAGCGCTTTTTCAAATTTAGCTTGTTGTATCAAATGCTCTATGTTCCATAATTCTCTAGATGTTGACTCAAGCAAAAGATATTTCTCCGTTTTTGATTTGAAATATTGGAGGTAACTACTTTTCGATAGGACTTTCCATTAAAAAAAAGAAAATTATGCTTAAAAGACTTACTAAAAGCTCTCTTTTCTATTTAATTAATTTACCACTCAAAAGGATTTAGTGGTTTGAATAAAAAATCTTTTAACACATTAAATCTATTAATATATTCAGAAGCTTCAGTTGTTTCACAACTCTTTTTATACTCGCAATACTGTCTGATGGATAAAGGATATGGAAATATACATTTAACACATTTTTCTTCTTCTCTGCAATTAAAACATTGTCTTTTTTCAACACTTTTTTCTTTTAGATGTTCTAAACGTAGTTTTATATCACTAAAAGAACTTCCAAGTTGTGCAATAGGATCTGAATTCCAACAGATTCTAATAGAATCATCATTTCCGATAATAACAGATTCTAACGTTAAACAATTTGCTTGATTCTTCGTCCAACGACATAATTGTTGGAATTGAGGTAAAGGATTAATATTGAAGAGGTAATTATAAATATCTTTTCTATTTGAAAGTTTAATTAAATGTTTATAAAGTGCTTTAGTGTCGAATGGAGTATTATCTATTCCAATTGAATAATGAACATCATCATAACCTTTGGAATGATCTTCTAAGACTTGATTTGTATTTTTTAAAGTTAAATTTAAACCAATCTGTTGATTAAATAAAGCAATTCTTCCAGGTTTTAAAAGAGAAGTATTATTATGGTGTTCCAAATAATATGATTCATAATTTAATGTTGGTGAATACTCATTATATAAGGTTTGTTTGTTTTTCTTATGAAATTCAAGAAAATTCTTTTTATTCGAATATACTTGTACAATCACTCCATTTAGAGCTAAATTTTTTTGCATCCATTTTACAAGTGAAGGCTTAATGACATCAGAAATAAGAATAAGGTTATTAAAAAAGCTTTTCTCATTTGTTCTTGTGGTAAATAATGATAAAATTTTTAGACTATTATAATCAGCTATCTCGTTTATTTCTATTCTAGCGCATTTGGGGTGCATTGGTACCTTATATATATCAAAAGGAAAATTGTTTTGTATATGCACCTTGTTTTTCTCACCCATATGACTAACTTCATAGCCAAACTTCATATAATTATCATAAATTGGTGTGCCTTTAAAAATATGAAAAAAATTGTGCGTGTAAAAGTCAATATCCAATCTATT
>JBHLPW010000119.1:0-6217 GCA_048939015.1 Promethearchaeota archaeon | reverse complement strand
TTAAAGAAAAAGATTTTAATCTTAAGCACATTTTTTAAATGCAAAATTAAATTATGGGTATTATCATAGTAAATAACTTAGTATCAATTGAAAAATTATGGTTAAAATTCTCAATTCATTAAGAAATTTCCGCGATCGTCTTAGAATATCGATTTCAATAAAAACAACCAATTTTTTATTTTTTTCTGCAATACTTTTACTTGTCGCCTTAGCAATTATTATCAGATGTAGCCCTCTTATAAGAGGAATCAATCTAATTAAAGCATTTGATCCTTGGATTCAATGGTATAATGCAGAATATTTAAGTACTCATTCTATTTATGAGTATTTCAATTGGGTAGATACTAAAAGTTGGTATCCTCAAGGTTTTTATCGAGGAGGTTTAAGACCAGGATTAACCTTTACTGTGGTAACGATTTATAATATATTCCGCTTTATTGGAGTACCCGTTTCTTTATACAACATTTGCTTTTATTTTCCCGCATTTATGGGAGGTATAACTACATTAGTGATGTATTTTTTAGGAAAAGAAGTCCATAATAGGGGCACTGGGTTACTTGCAGCGTTTTTTTTGGCATTTAATCCCGGATATTTGCAAAGAACAACGGCCGGATTCTTTGATAATGAGACCATTGGCGTTTTTGCTACATTAATGACCTTTTTATTCTTTTTAAAAGCAATAAGGACAGGTAAATTTTCATTCTCAGTTATTGGGGGGATTTTCTTAGGGTATCTATCATTAAGTTGGGGAGGTTATCAATTTGTTTATTTAGTCATCCCTATTATTTGCTTTTTATTAATATTATTGAATAAATATAATGAAAATGTTTTAATGGCGTATGCAGGGGTACAGGGAACAGGAATATTAATTTTTTCTTTATATACGAAATTTAGTTATCAATCTCTAATGACGAGTTTGGATTTGGGAGGAATATTTTTGTTAACCATTATTTTGACTATTTTTCATATTATTCACATCAAAAAGAATGAACACCCTAATTTTTATAAAAACTTAGTGAGTGGTATAAAATGGATACTTATTCCAGCCATCTTAATATTTGGTGTTTTAATTTGGGTAGCTCCTGAAATATTACCTTTTGGTTTTGGAGCTCGCTTCTGGACTATTTTAAATCCTTTATTTCGTGAAAATATTGCCATTGTTGCTTCAGTTGCTGAACAAATGCCAAGTCCATGGAGTGTTTTTTATTATAACACATTAATTCCATTAATACTTGTACCATTAGGTGTATATTTCGGTATGAAAAGATTAAATGCTGCAGATATCCTTTTGATAACATTTATCACTTTAATGTATTATTTTACAGGAAGTATGATTCGAATTATTTTAATTTTTGCTCCTGCTGCTGCCTTAGCTGGTGCTTATGGATTAACCAGTGTATTAAAAATTTTCGGCAGTTTTTTAAAAGAAGGAAAAGTTGGAGTAAGTAGAAAAAGAAAAAGACAACTAAAGGGGACCTTAGGTGCATCAGAAACATTTGCAGTTTACATTGTTGTTGGTTTCTTATGTATTTCTCAAGTTGTTCATACAACTGACATTGCAATTAATCAAATGTCTTATGCACAAATGCAACCTGGTGGTTTTTTACATGATTGGGAAGCATCCTTAACTTGGATGAAAAATAATTTACAAGGAACAGATGTAGTAGTATCCTGGTGGGATTATGGTTATTGGCTTACTCCCGTTGGAAACGTTACCACTGTCAATGACAATGCGACGAAGAATGAAACAAGAATAGGTATGACAGGAATGGCATTGATGCAATCCAATGAGATTTATAGTGCTAAAGTGTTTCGGATGTTAAAAGCCGACTATGTTTTAGTCTATTTTGGATTTCTCTATACAGGACTAGGTGGTGATGAGGGTAAGTGGACTTGGATGACCGATATTTGTAATGATAACTATGCTACATATCTTAGATGGGGAATGGAAGAAGATAATTGGGCGGATAATAATGTCTTTGATGTTAATGAATACCGAAATGCAACTACTGGACAACCTGAAGCGAGATGGTTTCAAAGCCAATTAGTAAAATTAATGTTTTGGGGCGAACCTACATCAACTGAATCTATTACATCCGATCCTACTGGTGTACAACAAAATTATGTTAGGGGGATAAATAATAGAGAACTTTCAGATGGAAGTAAATGGATTGATTATATTCCTAAAGATGGAGACTACGACTCACTTGTATTTACACCAATATATATTTCTCAATTTGGATTAGTTAAGTTATTTAAGATTGATTATTCTGTATTAGATTCTAGTTTCACTATTAAAGATGCAGAGGTTTTTGATAATGGATATGCTTCATTTAAATTAAAAAATACTGGTACAAAAGACTTGCTAATTACAGATGTTACAATCAATAATGAGACATATTCATTCAGTATGAGTAATAAAACTAAAATACTTAGGGATGGACATGAAGAATTGGTTTGGGTAAATATGGAAGATGCAAATTTGCAAAAAGATGATATTGTTAAAATAGATGTATCAGCACGCTCAGAAGAATTTAGTGGTGGTAAAAACTATGACTTTACTAACTATACAAACAATTTTTTTGTTAAAGGCCCCGTAGAAGGAAATATTAAGATAAATAAGGAAAATAGTATAGTAATTCAAAAGGATGCTTCTAGTGTTGACATTTATCTTGAAGTGGAAAACAAAGGCGATTCAATTTCTGTATTGGATAGATTTTATACAAATGACGATACTCCGCAATCTTGGTTAAATGAAACAACATATTTAAGTGGATCTTCTATCTTAGAGCCTAATACAAAAGCAAACATTTTGATATCTGATGTCGATATAAGCTTTAACCCTATTAAAACATCTAACAAAATTGGAGTAGCTACACCAAATAATGTATACGATGAATTATTATTCACATCAAATGTAGAAAACTATTCTCTTTCAATTTTAAGTGAAGATCGGATCCAATCTCCTGAAGTTTTAGCATTTATTAACAATAATTATAGGAAGCATATCCCAATTGATTTTGAAAATTCTTATGCCTATACTTATGATAATGGAACCACAATTTTGAATATAAAAATAAAAAATACTGGAGATATCATTTTTGCATTAGATTCAGTTTATCTAACTGAATCTTTAGCAGAAGTTGATTTTAATGATTTTGAAACAAAGAGTGGTTCCTTAAGCTTGGAGACTTTTGAAGAAGATACCATATTCATTGATGCAACAAATTATGTATCTGGAGATGTAAATGAAGAAATATTAGTATGCATTACTGGAATTCATGGGACAACAGTCTCATCAGATATTGGATATATTCATACAATCAAAGATGAACCAGATCTTCAAGTTATTACAAATGTAGAGGGTTATACAAGTTCATATATTTATGCAAATGAAACAGGTAAACTATTAATTAAAAATACTGGTAATGAAATTATAAACATAGAGAATATTTATGTGAATAATACTCTTGTAAGTAACATTACTTATTCTTATGGAGATTCTTCATTAGATATTCAAGAATGTGCAATTGCAACATTTGATATTCCAAGTTTAAAGATCAATGAAACAAATGAATGTTTTATTAGAATTACAACAAATACAACAGCAGAAATAAATACAACTCTCAATGCTTTTGTAGATTCAGTATATTATGAGATAGAAATAGATGATGGGGGAACAACTGCCATAAACCCAGGAATTTTGACTATTCTAATTAATAATAATGGATTATTAAATGTCACAGTTGATTCTGTTTATATTAATAACACTTTTATTTCTTTAGATGCGTTCAATGAACAATTTTTTGAAATTGCATCGAGTGATTCTTTAGAACTAACCATAAATATTGCTGTGATTGGAACTAAAATTGGAACTATTAATGATGGTGATGATTTAGTTATATTAGTTCGTACTATTGAAGGTGCTGAGGATACACACACAGAAATTATCATTTAAAGCAAATATATTTCACATTCTTCTTTATTAATTATTCATTTATCGTAAAAATCATAAGATATTATATATTAGAATATCTAAAGACTTGTCTTTTATATATTGTTCTTTGTATAGATTAAAAATTAACTAAATACAATTAGTAGAAATTTAATAATATGGATTTTCAATTAAAAACTGAATTTAAACCTGCTGGAGATCAGCCTCTGGCAATTCAAACTTTAACAGAGAATATTAAAAATGGAAAAAGATTTCAAACCTTGTTAGGTGCAACAGGAACTGGAAAAACTTTTACAGTCGCACAAATGATCCAAGAAGTTCAAAAACCGACATTAGTAATGTCTCCGAATAAAACTTTATGTGCTCAGCTCTATAACGAATTTAGAGAACTCTTTCCAGATAACGCAGTACATTATTTCGTTTCATACTATGATTACTATCAACCGGAATTTTGGTGGCACTTATTGCTCCCAAACCGGAGGCATACATGCCTGTTTCAGGAATGTACATAGAAAAAGATTTTAGTGTGAACGAAGAAATAGAAAGACTACGATTAGCTGCGACTCACGCGATAAGAACAAGAGAAGATGTAATTATTGTGGCTTCAGTTTCGTGCCTTTATGGAATCGGAAATCCTGAGGTTTGGACTGCGGTTTCTCTAAGTTTAGAAGTGGGGCAAAATATCAAACGAGGAGATATTTTGAAAAGACTCGTTAGTATTAATTATGAACGTAATAATATTGATTTCAAACCAGGAGTTGTAAGGGTACGAGGAGATATCATCGATATCTGGCCAGCATATTTAATAAATGGCTTAAGAATTTCGCTTTTTGGAGATGAAATTGAATCAATTCAGGAGATACATCCAATATCAGGAGGAATATTAAATGAATTACCTAATTGCCGAATTTTTCCTGCCACACACTTCATTATTCCTGAGGAAAATAAGTTGAAAGCACTTGAATCAATTGAAGTTGAATTAACGGAACAGTTAGATACATTTAAAGGAGAAAAAAAGTATGCTGAAGCACAACGATTAGAAAGACGCATTAAATTTGACCTAGAAATGTTAAGAGAAATGGGATGGTGTAAAGGTATTGAAAATTATTCAAGACATCTTGATGGAAGAGCTCCTGGTACACCTCCCATGACATTGATTGACTATTTCCCTAAAGACTTTCTTATTGTAGTAGATGAGTCTCATGTTTCACTTCCTCAAATTCATGGGCAAATAGGTGGAGATAGATCACGTAAGAAAAATCTTGTAGACTATGGATGGCGTTTACCTAGTGCCTATGATAATCGACCTCTTACATTTGAAGAATGGGAAAGTAAAATATCTTATATTATTTTTATGAGTGCTACACCTGGTGATTATGAATTAGAAAAAAGCAAGGGAATTTCTGCGGAACAAATAATTCGACCAACTGGACTTGTTGATCCAATGGTAGAAATTAGACCCGCGAAAAATCAGATTGATGATTTATTAGGTGAAATTCGAAAAGTTGTGGATAATAATGGTAGAGTATTGGTAACTACTCTAACAAAGCGAATGGCAGAAGATATTGCAGAATATTATGTTGAATTAGGTGTGAAAATAGAATATCTACATTCAGAGGTAGATACTGTTGAGCGTTTCGAAATTTTAAGGAAACTGAGAGATGGGACCTATGATGTAATAGTTGGAATTAATCTTCTTCGAGAAGGATTAGATTTACCAGAAGTACAACTAGTAGCGATATTAGATGCAGATAAACTCGGGTTTTTGAGAGATACCCGTTCATTAATACAAACTATTGGTAGAGCCTCAAGAAATGTTGAAGGAAAAGCAATTTTATATGGAGACCGAATTTCTCCTGCAATGAAGGCCGCGATTGATGAAACAAATAGAAGGAGAACTAAACAAAGTCAATATAATGAAGAAAATAAAATTACTCCTCAAACAATTAAAAAAAATATATTAAAATCTCTTTCGGAAGAACAAGAATTCAAGGAAAAAGAAGTTAAAAAATTAAAAAAGAAAGTAAAGGATAAGATAGAGGAATTAGAAAAAGAAGGAGATATAGAGGTTGTTATCGAATATCTTGAGAACAAGATGTTCATGGCAGCAAAAGAACTCAGATTTGAGGATGCCGCTTTTTTAAGAGATAAAATCAAGGATATAAAGAAAGATTACAAAATAACACCATGAAATTTTTGTTTTATGAAATACTATAATAAATAGTTGTAAATATGAGTCAGAATTCAATTATTATTAAAGGA
>JBHLPW010000062.1:0-28104 GCA_048939015.1 Promethearchaeota archaeon | reverse complement strand
GCTTAGAATATTGATTTCAATGGTGTTCTCTCATTTATCTTTTTTCTCAAGATTCTTTTTCTATAGTAAGCATTTACTCCAGAAATTAATGAAATTGCGGGTATAACACATTTTGCAAATTTCATTGGTCCAAAAAGAATGAAATCACTAGGGGCACAAGCACAATATGTCATTATTGATGCTATACCACCGCATCTAGCGGTTTCTCCATATTTCTTAGCAAAACTCCATCCATATATCGCATTAGCGGGGGCAAATCCTGCAGGTAATCCCAATTCTTCCTTAACTAATCCAGAAGTTTCAAAATTTATTGATATTGAAGGCAAATCTAAAACTGCTGTATCGACAATTAAATTTTCAATATTTGCTTTTTGAGCTTTAGGAATTAATACTTCTTTTAAAAATTGTAATTTCTGTTTTGGAAAAATATATTTATTCCCAAATGTTAAAAGCACGGCGTTCTTAACACCAATTTCTTTTAAACGCTGTAAATTCTCATCAGAAGTATTTTCATCAATACTATTTAAAATAGCTCGATCCAATAACCCCATTTCTTGAAATTTTTCCATAGCGGGGATTCTTGAAGAATCATTCAATCCATCTACCAAAAAAGGATACTCTACATTATCAGCAATAAATTCACATTCCTTAACAAGCGCTTCTGGATAAGATCCTACAACATCAATTACTCCTTGTAATTGGGAATCTTCAATCAGTTCTGTAAAATTATGTAACTCTTGTTCCACAAGATTTTCATCAATTTTTCCATTTTTCTCATCCAATAGTGCTGCATGATTTGCATAAAAAACAGTTCCAATCATAACTATTGGATTTTCCCCTGGTTGACCACCAAACTTAGTATTACCTATTTGGAATATTTTTTGATCTAATTCAAAATTTAACATTTTCTTATCAAAAAGATATAACTATTATAATTGTATAATGAAAAGAAGTTATTATAATCTAATTATCTTTTTTAAATGGCTTTTCCAGCATTAATAATTCAATAAAATTAGGTATTTTATCCTCTGGGATGTTTAAATAGTTATCATCAATTTTATAACCCATCTCTTCAGCCCAAGCAGAAAGTTTACGCAAAGAATCTTTTTTATCCACTCTCAGAATTTTCCGAATTAGCTTAAGGTCAACTCTATTTGTTTGTTCCACTATTCTTCTCACTTTTTGTTTTCTCTTTTGTTTTATTGGTTCACTTGCGAGGGTTCCAGTATAAATTATTGACAGAATAAATTCAGGAATCCATTTATGCATTAAAAGAACAATTATGGCTGCGATAAATGATGATGCGGCACTAATTGAATAATGTATATCCTCCCAAGCATACCCGATATAATATAGATCAATCTGAATTAGCATTCTAATTATATTAACAACATAAAAGATTACTGATGAAATAATAAGAGATTTTGTTTTTCTCCATACAATATCTTCATTGGTATCTCTATCTTGACTATGAGGAGTAAAAATAATAACTCCCGCAAAAATACATATCGCTTGGATTCCAGTGCAAAATGTTTCAAAATAAATTGGTCCTTTTCCCGGGATGGCAAATCTCCAGTCATATTTTCCACTTGGTGCAAATTCAGCTACAGCACCCATTTTAAAAAATAAATTTAGTAAGTAAACTGTTTGTTTAACAACAATCTCATGCAGCCAGTAATTTATCCTTAAATCAAAAAACAAATATATCAACCATGCTGATAATGGTGCTCCTATAGCGAATATAATCAAAGATCTAACAGAAAAAATGTATTTTCGGTTGTTATATTCTAATATAGGCTTTTTAATTTGACCCAGTTTCTTAAATATCTGCATCTATGATCCCTCCCCCTCAGTATTATGTTTTAGATAATAGTGAAACCTATCTATTATAATATAGTTGAGAATTATTAGTAATGGAATCATTATAAATCCAAGATTTAAAGAACTGGAGGATTCTAACATTGGAATGGTTAGACCAATTACGAATGCAAATAATAAATTAATTGTGAGTAATAACCAGATAAATAGCTTTTTTAATACTAGTTTTTTCATTATGTCAACCTATTATACTTTAACATAAAAAATCAAATTAATCCTTATTAAAAACCTTTTTTAGAAAGGTTAAATCTTGACTTTTTTTAACCTTAATTGTTATGAAATTTTATTAAATTGTTCCAAAGGATTATTTTTAATATTATATTAATTATAAATACCATTTTTTTTTCAAAATTGCTCGATATTACTACAATTAAATAAAGCAAAGATATTTACTTGAATGTCGCTAAAAAAGTAGAGTTAAATAGAATGTCAACTTAATAATTATTTGAATTAATATTTGAGCAAGAGAATTTTAGGAGTCCATTAATGTTCCTTGATGTAAAACCAGGACATAAATTAAGAAGTCTAACGTATATTATTCAAAACATTGTAGCCAAAATTACGTTAAATATGGATAACCAAATTGTTTTAAGTGAAATTAATACAACCTTGAATAATACTGAGTATAATCCAGAACGTTTCCCAGGTCTTTTTTTAAGATTTAAACATCCAAAATGTGTTTTTATCATCTTTAGAAATGGAAAATTAATTTTAACGGGTCTCAAGAAATTCAATCATGTTGATTTAGTTATAGAGAGATTAATCTTAAAATTAAATGAAAAAACAAAAACATATGTTAATAAAGAATCAATTAGATTAGAAGTTGTAAATATAGTAATAACTGCTGATTTTTATAAACAAATTAATTTAGATCTTGCAGCTATAAGGCTGGAAAATGCCATTTATGAGCCCGAAGTTTTCCCGGGATTAGTTTTTAAAATATTGAGACCAAAAAAATCTGTTTTTTTAATATTTAATAATGGAAAAATTGTAATGACTGGTATTCGTGAAGAAAGCGATATTGAACCATCATTAGTTAATCTAGGTAGAATTTTAGATAGGGAGAACCTGTTCATGATTTCTTAAAACCATATTTGATAAGAATAAAACTTTTTTTCAAAGTTACATTCTTTATTTTCAAATCATGTTTAAAATTGCAATTTATCAAAACAAATAATAGGAACCAATAATGTCAGAAGAAGAAAAAGATAATCAAACTAATGAAAGTAGTGATTCTGAGAAAGAAGAATCCACAGAGAATGAAAGCAAAGAAGAGAAACCTAAAGCGAAATTCACCTTCAAATGTACTCGCTGTGATGATTGTTGTGCTGCTAGAGGCCCTATCCCTATTACCATGTGGGATTTAGAAATGTGGGCTCGAAATGGTGTTGTAGCTAACTTTATGCCTTATTTGGATATTTATCAAAAACCGGATGGAGGGGTTGATTTAATCCTAAAACCATTACCACCTCCACCAAAAGAAGGTGAAGAGGAGAAGAGCCCTAAAGATCCTTTTGGAGGAGTGCCAATAGAAGAATTACTTGATATAAAATGTCCTCTCTATAATAAAGATGATAAAAAATGCTTGGTATATGAAAATCGTCCATTAAGTTGTCGTACATATCCTTTAGAGTATGATGGTAAAAACTTTATAGTAGTAGACGCAGACTGTCCGGGAATCGGAGAAGAAGGAATGACAAAAGAAGAATTAACAGAAATGAGAGAAACAGCTAAAATTATGCATTATGAGTTAACTCGGATGAGAATCGCTTTACCAGTTCTAAATCAAATGATATCACAGAAAATTATGATGGATTTAATGCGTCAAAACATGGAAGCGATGTCTAAGATGAGTCCAGAGGACAAAGCTAAGCTAGACGAAATTTTTAAAAAGAGTAGTGAAGATAATTAAATCCTTTTTTATTTTCATTTATATAATTTAAAGCGTTAAAAATAGTTATCAATTATGAAAAATATAAAAGTGGGCAATTCACACATAACCTTGGTTCAAGGAGATATTACTGAATCGAATACAGATGTAATTGTAAATGCTGCTAATTCCAGATTGATTCTTGGAGGAGGAGTAGCTGGAGCAATTAAAGCAAAAGGAGGGTCAAATATTCAAGAAGAATGCAATAAGATTGGAGGTACTCATGTTGGAGGTGCTGTTATCACAACAGGAGGCAATCTAAAGGCTAAACACGTCATTCACGCAGTTGGACCCAGAATGGGAGAAGGCAATGAAGAAGAAAAATTAAAAAATGCAACACTTAATAGTCTAAAATTGATGGATGAACACAGACTTAAAACAATTGCTTTCCCAGCAATTTCTACAGGGATTTTTGGATATCCTATAGAAGAGTGCGCAAAAATTATGATTTCAACAACAAAAGATTATTTAAGTAGTAAAACTCAAATCAAAGAGGTTCTCTTTGTTCTCTACACTAACTCTGATTTTGAGGTTTTCGAAAAGGAGTTAAAATAATCGATTATTGACGTTACTTTTTTTATTAAGGTTTAATTTATAATCAGAAGAATAATAATTATTATTTATAGAAAATCTATTTAAAAATATAGATTAAGGGCTCTTCTTAAAAATGAGTGATTATAAGTATATCAAGTTCTTCGAAGATCTGAGGGTTAATGATGTGCCTCTAGTAGGTGGAAAAAATGCTTCACTTGGTGAATTATTGAGTTTTGGAATATCAGTACCACTAGGATTTGCGGTTACCTCTAATGCCTTCGATTATGTCTTAGATACGAACTATTATACAATTAAAGAAGAAGAAGTTTCACTTAGAGAATTGATTGCTAGAGATATTAATAGAATTTCTGATGAGTTGAAATCAGAAAACATAAAGGCAGTTGAGAAAGTGGATAAAATATGTGCAAATATCAGATATGTAATAGAACAATCAAAAATTCCAGACTCTTTAGCTGATGAGATTTTGGATGCTTATGGTAAATTGATAGATAAAATTGGAGTGGAGTCTACATTTGCAGTCAGAAGTTCAGCAACGGCAGAAGATTTACCTGATGCTTCTTTTGCAGGACAACAAGATACTCATCTGAATATCGTAGGGGAAAATGAGATTTTGGAATATATCTTAAAAGATATGGCATCTGTATTCACTACAAGAGCGACAATGTATCGTGAACGAGCAGGTTTTGATCATTTCTCCGTGAAACTTTCAGTTGGAGTTCAAGAAATGGCAGGTGGAGTTGATGGTGTAAAATCTTCAGGAGTTATGTTCACTGAAGATCCTGATTCAGGGAATCCTAACGTTATTGTTATTAGGGGAACTTGGGGCTTAGGAGAATTAATTGTGCAAGGTGTAGAAAAAGGGGATGAATTTATAGTATTTAAGCATGACCCTAAAAAACTACAAATAATTCGTCGCGAACTTGCTAGAAAAGAGAAAATGATGATTTTTAGTAAAGGTACTGAAAGAATTGGAACTGAAGTAATTCAAGTACCAGAAAAAATGCAAATGAAATATTGTTTAACTGAAGACGAGGTTTTAATACTAGCAGATTATGCACAAAAAATCAGAGAACATTATGGGCGAAGGATGGATATTGAATTTGCAGTGGGCAATAATGGAAAAGTGTATATTGTTCAAGCACGTCCAGAAACAGTTCATAGTATTAAAGGAGATGTTGAAGAAATCTTTTATCTCCTCGAAAATCCTGACAAATTGATCGAAGAAAGATTATTAGTTGAAAATTCAGGAATAGCTATAGGTCGAAGAATAGGCTATGGAAAAATAAAAATTATTGAATCTATTAATGATGCTCATTTGTTACAAGAAGGAGACATTCTTATTACGGAAGAAACAAACCCCGATTGGACCTCTTATATGCAAAATCTGGGAGGGGTCATTACTGAAAGAGGTGGTCCTACTTGTCATGCTGCAATAGTTTCTAGAGAGTTAAATATTGCTTCAATTGTTGGTGCTGACGAAATAGTTCAGAATATGAAAGAAAAACAGCGAGAAGACATTGAATATATAACCATTGACTGTAGTGAAGGAGAACCGAGAATTTGGTTAAAAGATGTAGAATATGATTTTGATACAATTGAATTTGCTAAACTCCCCTCAACAAAAACAAAAGTACTTGTTAATTTAGGAATACCAAAAGGAGCACTTTCCTCTGGTAAATACCCAGATGGGACAGGATTAGCAAGATTAGAATTTATAATCAATGATGAAGCTCAAATTCATCCTAACGCATTGATAGATTTCGATGCTTTAGTAATGAGATATGATATTTTATTAGATCAAAGAAAAAAAATTGAGAATATTAAAAAAAGTGATCTATATCATAAAGATCCTTTTAATCAAGAAATATTTCGATTAAAGCAAACCTTAGATAAAATAAGGGATTTAACAATTGGATATGAGAATAAAGAAGAATTTTATGTTGATAAACTGGCTGAGGGAATTGCTACAATTGCAGCAGGAGTGTGGAAAAAATTAAATGATGGAACAACAGCAGAATGTGTAGTTAGACTTTCTGACTTTAAAACTAATGAATATGCAAATCTAATTGGTGGTTGGATCTATGAAGGCGAAGAGAATAATCCTATGATGGGTTTTAGAGGTGCGTCTAGGTATGTTTCAGATGATTTCCAACATGCTTTTATTTTGGAATTAAGAGCTATCAAAAAAGCTCGTGAATGGGGATTAAGAAATATAATTCCAATGGTTCCATTTTGTCGTTCACCTGAAGAAGGTAAACAGATTATAGAAATAATGGAATCTGAAGGGTTAGTTCGAGGAGAAAATGATTTAAAGGTTTATGTAATGGCAGAAATTCCCTCAAATATTATATGTGCCGATATATTTTGTCAATATTTTGATGGATTCAGCATTGGAAGTAATGATTTGACCCAATTGACATACGGAGTTGATAGAGATGGCTCTAAACTAATACCGATAGCTAAACAATTTAAATATACTACTAATAGTGAAGCGATTAGAAGATCGTTGACTCATTTAATCAAAACAGCACATGATAATGGTAAAAAGGTCGGAATATGTGGACAAGCACCCAGTGATGATCCTGAATTCCTACGATTTTTGGTTAGAGAAAATATTGATTCTCTCTCTCTTAATTTTGATACTTTTGCCCGAGGGAGGATAAATACTTGGAGAACTGAAATAATTGAAGCTAAGCTGAGTGATGAGAATAAAAATCAATCATATCAACTTTTGCAAGAATGTGATAATATAATTGAGAGAATAAGAATTCCACGTGGGAAACTAAGGAATATGGTAAGAAAGCAAAGTAAAGAATTAAATCAAAAACTTATCGTCTCCACTGATGAATTCAACCAAATATTTAACTCTATTCAGCAATTAGCGTATAATTTTGTAAAGGAAATAAATTTAGGAGAAATAAAGGAATTTAAAACATATTATCATAAATATAAAGATCAAATCGATGAATTAGGTAAAAAAATACCAACATTAAAAAGAAAAATTCGAGAATTTGGAATTTATTAAACCTAATACGAATATAGATAAAATATATACATTTTTTAAATGAAATTTATTTATTATCTTATCTTATAATTCTTTAATATTAATTAAAGGGTGATTATTCTACGTATAAATTTAAGATTGTTTTAGCTGGAGATAAAGATGTAGGTAAAAGTTCACTTTTATTACGGTTTTGCGATAATATTTTTTCTGAGGATCTTAAAGGAACTATTGGTGTTGATTTTAAGAAGAAAAATATTGAATTAAAATATGATTCCAAATTAATCCCGATAACTCTAAGCATTTGGGATTTTGCTGGAGAAGAAAAATTTCGTACTTTATTTCCTCCATACATACAAGGGGCTACAGCAGCTTTAATTCTTTTTGATCTTACTAATAAAGAATCCTTATATGGTCTAGAAAATTGGGTTAAGATTATCGATGAAAATACTGGTGAAAAGGTTGTTAAAACATTTATTGCTACAAAGATAGATTTAAAGGATAAACAAGAAGTATCCATAAAAGAAGCGAAGGAATTTTGTGATAAATACAATAAAAACAAAGAGTTATTTATGACATCCTCTAAGACGGGAGAAAATGTAAGAGAAGCGTTTTTAAGTATGGCAAAAGATGTAGTGAATGTAAATCTGCAAAAATGTGCTGAATGTGGAGAATTTTTCAGTAAAGAATTAAAAAAATGTACATTTTGTGGAAAAAAAA
This sequence comes from Promethearchaeota archaeon, assembly GCA_048939015.1. Classification (GTDB taxonomy): domain Archaea; phylum Asgardarchaeota; class Lokiarchaeia; order Sigyniarchaeales; family SOKP01; genus Loki-b32. The sequence continues at coordinate 20,020 of JBHLPW010000062.1, read as the reverse complement.
TTGAGATAACTGTATGAACTCCAAGAAATTAACAATTATGAATCATTTTTTAATACAAAAAAAAGTAATATTTTAAGTAAAATAATCCTCAAAAGGATACCCTATTTCTCCAATTTTTTTAAAAGCTGGAGGTTTTTTTCTGATAAATCCCCATAATCCTTCTTCCCACATTTGTGTTTTAATATTTCTCATAAAACACTCTTTTTCTTTCTCGAGAGCTTCTTTTAAATTCATATTAAAACCTTCGTTTATCGCTTTCTTTGTTAAAGCTGCCGATATTGGAGCACCATTTGCAATTGAATGAGCATATTGCAAAGCTCTTTCTAATTCTTCTCCATTAGGTACAATTTCATCAATAAGACCAATTCTGTAGGCTTCTTGAGCATCTATTGGCTCACCACTTAATATAAATTTTTTTGCACGTCCCCAACCAATTATACGAGGAAGTCGTTGAGTTCCTCCATATCCTGGAACAAGTCCAATTCTAGTTTCAGGCATAGCAAAGGTTGCATCTTTTGAAGCAATTCTGATATCACATGCACATGACATTTCAATCCCTCCTCCAAAAGATGTACCTTTGAATGCTACTATAAAACATTTTGGAGAATCTTCAATTAAATTAAATGTTGAATGACCTATATTTAGATTGTCAATAGCTTTGTCTGGTTTTCTGCCATATTTCTTAACCATTTCTTTTATATCAGCTCCAACTGTGAATAATTTTGGATGTGCGCTAGCTATAACAACAGAAACTACATTCGTATCTGCATTTGCTGTCTTTACTATTTCATATAGTTCTTCAAATACATTTTCACTTAATGCATTTACCTTAGGTCGATTTAATTTTATAATTAATACATCATCATCCTTTTCTACTTGGAAAAATTTAAATCCTTGATATGGTTCAAGTGTCAATATTTATCACCCACTATATTTTTCTTATTTTATTAATGGAAAACCCATATTTAGATGGAATCTCATAATATAAGATATTAACTTGATATTGATACCATTATTTTTAAGGTTTTTATCTTACTATTTTTTTTTTCTAACTGTAGAGAAAACCTTAAACACTCTTCTTGAATTCGGATTTTGTGAGAATACTTCTAAAACAAAAAAATTATATTTTAAAAAATATTTTATTTTTTAAATTTCTAATTTATCATACACTTTTTATGGTGATCTCTTCAATGCCAAGGGCACTCACTGATGAAGAAAAAAAAGGTTTTGAAAATGTTGAATATCTCTTAAATGGAATGATAAATGATCGTAGTGTTCCCAGAAATATTAAAAGAATTGCGCAAAAATGTATTAATGAATTACATAGGGAAGATGAAACCCCAGGTGTCCTTTCTAGTAATGTTATGTTTATGATTGGCGATCTCTCGCAAGATCCGAATATTCCCTTTCATTCGCGAACCACAATTTACCGAATTATCTCCATCTTAGAAAAAATAAAAGATTGAATATTCTTGATAAAGAATTAAATGAAGATTTTTTGAAAGCAATATTTCAACCTATTATTTATTAACTTTAGATATTATATAATTACTTAATATCAATTTCATTTTTAATTAGTCATTTAAAATTAAATAGGGAAATTTATATGCCACTAAATTTGAATGGATGGATTGATGGAATAACCGCCTCGATTGTGGTTATATTTGGGATAATTTTCGGTTTATACTTTATCTATCGGTCAAGAAAGACAAAAGCTAAACTTGTTACCTATTTAGGGTTAGCTAATATGTTTGCAGGACTTATGTGGCTAGGAGTATTTACAGACTTTCTGTTTGTTCTTATAATTCAACAAAATATAGCTAATAATGGTACAGTTGCTCTTCTCTCTTATATATGGTTTACTCCTGCAATACTAACAGCAATGTATATTGGTGCGGAATTATTAGCACCAAAATTAAAGATATATATCGTCATTATTATACTAATAATTTTATTAGTTTTTGAAGTAATAATATTTTTCAATCCCTTAGGATCTTTTAATTTTGTTCCCTCACCACCAACAGCTCCTAGTATAAATTTAATTGATTATAATGTAAATTTAATGACTTTTGCGGGAATATTAATGGGTGTTATGTTAGTAACCGTTTTAATGTTCCTAGGACTTGGTTTTTTAATTAAAGCTTTTGAATCTTCAGGTGATATACGTAAAAATTTCTTCTATCTCTCAGCAGGTTCAATATGTTTTTGTGTATTTGGTCTATTAGAAGGATTAACTGCTCCAGGGTTTTTAGTTATTATCGTGAGAATTGGGTATCTAAGTAGCTTTTGGTTGATGTATTTAGGCTTAAAAATTTAATCATAATCCTTTTTTTTTTTTAAATTAATATTTATATATAAAAAAAATATTATTAGTTAAAAGCTAAATATTTAGAGTATATCGAAGTTTTATTAATTTATTTAGAAAATTTTTAAATAATTATGAGACCAGGAATAATTCAAGGGATTTTGTACATAGAAATGAATGATGAACTTGGACCTAATCCCGTAGCGTGGTTCCCCAATACCTTCACACAAATGGATTTACTTCATATAAGCATCAAAACATTAACTATCCTTACAGGTGAAGATGGATTTATCCCAGAATCGTTAGTAATACTCCCCTTTCCATCAAAAAGTTTAAAAGGGTTAGTCAAATACATCAAATGGGATGATCCATCAAGACGAGGCAATATTGGTCAATCTGCTCTAATCTTGTTATTTAAAGAAATTGATGATGTAATATTTTATAAATACATTAAAGATTTATCTATTCCTTTCAATAACCTAACCTCTGAAATAATAAATTTGGAACTTAAAAAAGCCTCACAAGAAGATTTTAAAAAGGTACTTGAACATTTGGAATTTAATATCTCCGCGCTTTTGGAAGAATTAAAACTCCAAGAGACGTCTCAACAACAAGCTGAAGCATTCCCTGAACAACAAATTAAAGATCGAGCCGAAATTGATTATCAATTTAAAATAATAATTGTTGGAGACCCTAATGTAGGAAAAACTTCATTAATACTAAGATATACTAATAATGCTTTTAGGAGATCATATGTTCCTACTCTTGGTGTTCATGTGACAAATAAAATCTTCAAGATTGAAGACGCTATAGTTCAGTTAACTTTATGGGATATTGGAGGACAAATTAAATTTGAGACCATGAGGCAACAGTTCTATCGTGGATCAGATGCGGTTTTCTTAGTTTTTGATTTGACTAGAAATGAAACATTTAAAAGTATTCCTAGATGGTATTCAGACGTCCTCACTCAATTAAAAGATAGAGCAGATACCTTAACTGGATTTATTATTGGAAATAAAATGGATTTAATCGAACAAAGAATCATATCTGTTGAATCTGTGAATAATCTAGCAAGTGAATTAAATTTAGGATTTATTGAAACTTCCGCGCTTCAAGGAGAAAATGTAAATTATGCTTTTTCTCAAATTGCAACCTTATTATATAAATCACGGCTATAATGGTATAGCCTTTTTTTCGTGAAAGAGGTGTTTCACGAACTTCTAGTTATTAGTACGTAAACCTTACAAATTCATAAAATTTTATAAATTCTCAGTTTTATATTTTATAGAAGATAGTCAAATAAAACATTGTTTTTTTCCACAATTATAATATTTCTTTGACTCAGCAATGTCTGAAAAGATAATCAACTCGATAGTATATACGCTATTAAATGAGGAAATTGGTCCGCAACCATTTTTATGGGATCCATTGGATCTAGAAGATAATATTAGAATTTCTGTTAGTATAAAATCAATTACTATTCTCTCAACTGATCAAGGAATCATACCTAAATCTTTAGTTATAATCCCTTTCCCAATGTTCAATTTAAAAGGCATAATTAAATATATTGAACGACCTGATGAAGCTAGCAGAGGAGGAGCAGCAATATCTTCTATTACGGTACTATTTAATGAAGCATACGATCTTATATTCTATAAGTATATCGATTATCTTGAATCTGCATTTGATGATACGGCTCAAAAAATAATTGAGTTGGAGAATAGAAAAGCTAATTCGAACAAAATTTATGGTGAACTTACTAATCTAAAAGTTAAAATTACAGAAATTTTGGATGATTTACGTAATAAAGAAAAAAGAAGCTCTAAGAGAGAAGCTTTTCCTGAAGAAAAAAAACTTGGAGAAAAAAGATTAGGTTTTAACTTTAAAGTAGTAGTGTGTGGTGATCCGGGAGTTGGTAAGACAAGTACTATTCTCCGTTTTACCGATCATGCCTTTATGCAAACATATATACCAACTCTAGGTGTATCAATTTCAGAAAAGAGTTTTCAGGTAAAAGACGACCATGTTAATTTGATTCTTTGGGACATTGCAGGACAGAGTAAATTCGAACTTATGAGACGCCATTTTTATAAGGGCCTAGAAGCTGTAATTTTAATTTTTGATTTAACAAATCGTAAATCTTTTGAAAGTATTCAAAATTGGTACAATGATATTAAAAGAAATGTCATTCCATCTAAAGAAATATTAACTGGTTTTATTCTAGGAAATAAAGAAGATTTAACATCTGAAAGAAAAATTACCTCTGAAGAAGGATTCAGAATCGCAAAAGAACTTGATTTAGAATATCTGGAAACATCTGCTCTAACAGGAAAAAATGTAGAAGAGAGTTTTTATAAATTGGCTGAAAGTTTAATTAACCTAAATATGTGAACAATAAAGGAGTGATTAATTTGGAACTAGAAGAAATAATATATAAAAGAAGAACAATCAGAAGATTTAAACAAGATCCAATTCCCTTAGAACTTTTAAAGAAATTGATTGATTATGCCCGCATAGCACCTGCAGCGCTTAATATCCAAGCACTCGAGTTTATAGTTGTTCAGAATGCTGAAATACGGGAGAAATTATTCCCTTTTTTAAGATGGGCATCTTCATTACCAGATGAACAAAGAACTCCCGAAAACGGAAGAGAACCAACAGCTTATATTATTGTGTTAATTAATAATGAGATTAAAAGAATATATGTAGATTTTGATGTTGGTGCCGCTGTTGAGAATATATTATTAGGAGCCGTCAATTATGGATTAGGATGTTGCTGGATGGGCTCTATCGACAGAGAACGAATTCGAGAATTACTTAAAATTCCTAAAAATTATGAAATAAAACACGTAATAAGTTTAGGTTATCCAGATGAAGAATCATTAGTTGAACTATATAAAGACTCATTTAAATATTGGAAAGATAAAAATGGAAATATGCATGTCCCGAAGAGAGCCATAGATGATGTAATACTAAAAATATATTAAAAAAACAATCGATTAATAAACGAATTTACAATAGGATTTAGTTTTAATTATTTATATTATACTGAATCAAATGTTAGAACCATTCTGGAGGATCATAATCAAACTCATCATAATAAATTATGCTGTTAGTGATACTAGTTGAAACCATATAATTCTCTGCCCAAAATCCTCTTTGGATAAGGGAAAAATCATGGGAACCTAAATCCTCTCCATTAAGCCATAATGAAAGAATTCCTCTCCATTCTTCATCTGTTAATCGATTATAATTAGAAGCAGGAAATTCATAGAAGGAAAAAACAGGACCAACGACAGGAATTTCATATCCTTCCCAGCTAGGAACGTATGCAATAATATGTTCTAAAAATCCTGTAGAAAAATGTAAAACATCTAGAGAATTTGGATCTGTATGAATATCTGCAATTAACGTCGCTCTAGAGTTTGGATAATGGTCTACAATATTATATTGATAATCAAAACCCGAAAGTAAGTAAGGAAGCCACCCTCTTGCTTGAGTAGGACCACAAATAACGGGAGTTTTCTCATGGTATATAGATGTAATGAATGTTTTATCTTCTGATGATAAAGGTTGTAGACATAATTCTTTAATTGAAATATCCTCTAACTTAAAACAAATGTAAGTGAATGTATCCAAGAATCTTAGGAAGTTAAAATACCCGGAGTTAAAATCGTATCCTACTTGACTTAATGATTCAAATGAATTTTTATATATTTGACTTAGTGTTCCTAATGAATCGTAAAACTCGGGGTACGGTTCAACGAAGGCAGTAGGAGTTGAACATACTATTCCCGTGTATGATTGTTTAGTGTATAGTATTGTATCATGTCTAAGTTGAGTGTATGAACCCATTATTGTTGTAAGCTTTTCATCCATCCAAGCTGTTGAGTTCATGAATTCTGGGAGGTTTATTGTATCATTGCATTCTGGAACATCTACAGCAAGAGATTTTAATGAGTTGATCCAATTCCATTGTAAAATTTCATTTTTCGTTTGTTTTAGTAGATTAACTTCTTCTTTTGTTTCTTCCAAAACCTCCTCATATTCCGGAAAAGTAATGAACTCATTTGGATATTCTCCTTTCAATAATTCCAATGAGCGATTAGAGTCAAGACATGTATATGCAAAATCAAGTCCATGTGGTAATAACCGTTGATTGATATTCGGATGAACAACACTTTGAAACGCGTATCCATCTACAGTTTCTATTTCCCCAAACAAAGTAAAAGTCTTAGGAGACTCGAAACCATATGCTAAAATATCAACATAAAATGGAAAATCAGGTTCAAGGATGGATTCATCATTGAGTACATTATCTTGAATTTGCTCTATAATGTTATCATTAATTTCATTAAGATTCCAATTATTGCCCATTATTTGTGTACAATGAAGATCAATATGTTTTGGAGTTATAGAATTGGGAGGGCCCATTATAACAAATAAGAAATCCATAATTGTATCCCAAATTTCAAATCCAGAAACTTTACTATCTATATAATTTATTGTTGTATTTTTTAATATCCAAGCAACTTCTATTGCAGATTTTATCATAAGTTCTGGCGATATCTGAAGTAAGGAATAACCTATATAATCATCAAAGAAAAATGGGATTCTCGAGATCCATTTGTATAATCTAAAATACTTCATTAACGTTTCAGATTTGGTATAATGTCCTCGAGGTTTATATTGACTATAATCATCAATAAAACGCCTTGTTAATCCTGAATAAATAGGATCAGATTGACTCATTATTGCATTGTAAAGTGTTTCAGATGCTTGTTCAATTTCAGTTGGTAGATCTACCTCTAAACTAGAATTAATAATTTTCAATGCAACATTGAAATAAATAATAGTGTGAGGTTCTAAAAAAGAACAATTGCCTATATTTTTATTACTTTCAATTATTAACGCATTTAATAATGGAAAAAAGACGTATTCTTCTGTATTTTCCAAAATTTTATCAAAAATAAGATGCCAAACATGCAAAATTGTATCAGTTGTTATAAATATTGGAAGATCTTTCCACCAATAATAGGAATAAGCATCTACGATATCATCAGTTCCCATCTTATTTAATACAATGAATTTATTCAGTTCTAATAACTGTAATTCTTCCGCTGTTAATTGGAATGCCTTATCTATGAGATTAAAATAGTATGAAGCATCTTTTAATTCAATATCATATTGGGAAATATAATTGGGAAGAATCCCATCATTGTAGTCAGAAAAATAAGTGTAATATGGATTATCTTTACTTGGGTATAAAGATGCTTCTTCAGTTTGTTGATGAGGAATAGAGGAGATATTGAAAATAAATACTGGAATGAATCCTATTACTAATGATATAGAAATTGCAATTATAATCAGTATTTTTTTTTTTGGATTCATTTTACTAAGGAACAATTTTCCTAAATAAATATATAAATATTATGGGATATCAAAGGGGTTTTTATAATATTTAGAATTATCTCCTCAAAAAGGGCTACGCGCAATTGAGGTTTTAAAAAATAGTAAATAAGATAAAAAATGGTGTTTGAATTTAAACAGGGATTTCTTTATATTTTTTATATAATTTTTGGATTATGGCTTGAAAGGCCTCATGTACACCTTGTCCTGTTTTAGCTGATGTTTTGTAATATTCAAAAAAGTCCTTTTTTTCCACTAATTTTAAGATTTTCTCCTCGTCAATATTTTCATCATCAACTAAATCAACTTTATTTCCAAATAGTACAATAGGGATATCTCCACAAAATTTTTTTATCTCACCTTGCCAATTTTGGATGTGTTTAAAACTTTCTCTACCATGTTCATTTTCTTCAAGTGAAAATACAACGATAGCTGCTAGACTAGCTTTATAAAAGGCAGGACGTAAAAAATGAAACGTATCTTGACCCGCTATATCCCAGAAAAATAATTTACAGCTGTCATTATTTATTTTTTCAGTATATTTAGAGAATTGAGCCCCTATTGTTTGGATATATTCATCTTGAAAGCCTCCCTGAGTAAATTTACTTATTAATGAAGTCTTTCCTACGAATCCATCTCCAATTACTACTACCTTAAAAGTGAATTTCCCGCCAGTTTTACTCATCGGATCACTTAATTCATTTTTAGAAATTATAACTAATTATAAATATCAATTCTTTTTAATATAAAATTTTACTTTTTAATTCTTTCATATAAGGTGAAACTTTAATAAATTTTAAGTATATTAATTATGTTATAAAAAAGTGGAATTCTTACACTAATGAATTTCATCAATAATTATTTGTAATGTTTAAGATGGTACGAAAAAGAGAATCTAGGATGGAAGTTTTATTTGGTCTTTCTGGCGCTTTATTTATGGCAATTATGTTACCGTTGACGGCCATTGTTACTCCAGGATATAGCCCATTAGAATATACTGTGAGTGCATTAGGGACAATGGCGGCAAAATCTTTATTCAGTATTGCATTTGTGGTAACGGGTTCCTTATTAATTCCCTTTTATATTTATCTTGAAAGAGAATTAGTAAATATTAATGATAATCTTAGAAGAATAGCAACAGGATTAGCAATATTTACGAATATGTGCATTGCTTTAGTTGGAATACTTCCAGATGAGTCATATGTCTCCGCTGCTGCATATGCTACCTTTGTTACATTTCATGGTTTTGTTTCATTAATTGCTTTTGCAGGATCTTCTATATATATTGTTCTTTATAGCTATTTAATGTATTTAGTTCCTAAATCCTCAATGTATAAAGGCCCAGCTTTTAAAAAATATCTAGCTTATTATGGTTTCTTTATTGGTTTTATACTGATAGTTTTTTTGGTTTCAATTATAGTTTCAATTATTCCCTTAATTGAATGGATTCTAGCAATATCGATACTCATATGGATAATAATAACTGCACTCCAATGTATCTCATATAGATTCTTTGATCTTCCAGGAATGTACTATAAAAAAGATCAATATCCCGAAGCTTTAGATCTATTTGAAGATGCTCTTCAGATTTTAGATAATTTAGGAATTAAACATGACCCTATTAAGAAAACCCTTAAAGAAAATATTGATTTTCTTAAAAATGAAGTGGAAAAAGAATCTAATAATACAGATTAGAATGATATTAAATTAAACCCTAATTATTTTTTCTAATATATTATAATGGCACAATATGTGTTTTTGTGCAGTTAACACCTTCATCTAAAGAGGAACAACTATATGTGTCTCGGTACGGTTAACTCCTTCTATTGAATGAATTTTCGCTAGAATAGTTTTAGCAATTGTTTCTACATCTGGACCTTCTACTTTAACAATTATATCAATACCTCCAGTTACTGGAAAGCTCTCTTTAACCTCTGGTATTTTTTCTAATCCACGGACAACCGATTCCACAAACCCAGCTTGCACATTCATCAAAACAAAACATAAAGTCATTTTTTATATACACCCTAATACCTTTTTTTTTATGTAAATATTAGCTACTATCTTTAAAAATCTTGCTTCTTTTTCCATTTTGGTCTAATTTTTCTTCATAGTTTTCTCATTAACCTATTAAATTTTCAATATTTGATAAGAAAATCTATAAGTTCTTGATTTTTTCGTAATAAACTATATTCTCCTTTCCTTAATTTGCTTTTCATGGATTTAATTATTTCTTTAATATTAGAATCTAGGTTATCCACTTTATTCTTAATTTTAGGTAAAAGATCGTAAAGTAACATCTGATTTATAATCATTCCTTTATAATGTCTAGCTGATAAATCACTAGCAAGAAAGAGATATATTGGAGCAATTGTTTCTGGAGAAATAGGTTCAGGTGCTATTTGTCCGCGTTCTGCACTGTCTTCATATAGTTTAGTATGGATTGCACCTGGAAGAATCACGTTAACTTGGATATTGTATGGATTTAATTCGTTATGCAGGCATTTTGCCATTGCAGATACACCAGCTTTTGTAGAAGAATAAACTACTTGGTTTGGATTGAAAAACATATTTCCATGAACTGAAGAAGTCATAATAATTTTCCCTTTTTTATGTTCAACCATGTTGGGGATTATTAATTTAACCATCGCATAATAGGCAATCAAATTTAGTTTAAATAATTTTATAGCTTTCTCAAGGGAAACATCTAACATTGAACAATAATACGACATCCCTGCATTGTTTACTAAAATATCACAAGTCTCAAAATTTCTAAAGAATTCATCAGCAACTTTCTTAATCTCTTTAATATTGGTTAAATCCGCTTGAATTGAATTCACTTTTACATTAAATTTTTTGATTTCATCAGTTGTTTTAGCTAACTCATCCGATTCTAAAGCAGTTATAGCTACATTAGCGCCATTCTTTGCAAATTCAAGAGCCACTGCCTTTCCAATGCCACGACCTCCTCCCGTTACTAATGCATTTCTTCCTTCTAGAAGCTTCATATAACAAATATAATTACATCTAATTTTCTATAACTACTAAATATTTTAGATTTAATTTAAGTTTCTTATTTCTTATTGTCCTAAGATTCTTTTGTTATTATTTATATTACTCTTAAAATTTATGAGAGATTTTTTGATATTATGAATATGCAAGATAAAGTTAAGAAATTGATTAACAAATTCATAATTACTTATAAAAATTCTATACACGCAAGAGAATTTTGGACTGAGCCATTAATAGCTTTTGCTGATGCAAATGATCCATTGTTTCTTAAATTGAAACAAACCATAATTATGGGTCATAAGTTACCTATTGAAGTATTAGATAATGCGGCAACTGTTATTTCTTACTTTATTCCATTTACTAACGAAGTTGTATCTTCTAATAATAATAAAGGAAGTGCTTCCAAGGATTGGGCGATTTCCTACATTGAAACAAATAAGTTAATTAATAAATTGAATGAATTTTTAGCAAACAAACTTATCGAAGACAGTTTTGATGCTGTAATAATCCCACCTACCCATAATTTTGATAAAAATTTGTTAGTAAGTCATTGGTCTCATAAACATGTAGCTTATATTGCTGGGCTAGGTAAATTTGGATTACATAAAATGATAATAACCGAAAAGGGTTGCTGTGGAAGATTAGGAAGTCTTGTTACTTCAGCGAAAATTGAAATTACAAAGAGATTGGAAAAAGAATATTGTCTTTACTTTCATAATAAATCTTGTATGAAATGCCTTGAAAAGTGTGTTTTTGATTCTTTAAAAATCAATACATTTGATCGTCATAAATGCTATAAAGTTTGTTTAAAAAATAGTCAACTATATACCAATTTAGGATTGGCAGATGTTTGTGGAAAATGTGCATGTGGTGTTCCCTGTTCGCTTAAAAATCCTGTTAAATAATTATCCATTTTCTAAAATACTTATAACCGACAAATTAGTATTTTAATTAAAGCATGAGAATTAAATGGAAGAAATTATTATAAAACATAAATTAAATACTCTATAATATAGTAAAATACAATTTTTAGAAAAAGGGTAGGTTCATGTGAAACCAAATTTATTATCTGAAGAGAAAGTAATCATAACTGCTGCGATTACAGGAGGAGCTCATGGAAAATGGTCTAATCCTAATTTGCCAATTACTCCTGAAGAACAAGCCAAAGATGCATTAGAATGCTATAATGCAGGTGCTACCGTTTGCCATATCCATGTAAGAGGAGAAGATGGACTAGCTACAGCAGATCTTAACGTTTATAATAAGACCGTGAGACTAATTAAAGAAAAATGTCCAATAATCACTCAAATTGGAAATGGTATTGGTGCTCATGTAGAATATGGAGTAAAGGTAAGTAAATCAGGAAAAAGGTATGGTCAAGCTCTTAAAATGGCTACATTAGAAGAAAGGCTTAATCTATTAAATATAAATCCTCAACCTGATATGTTTACTATTAATGCAGGCACATTCGAGTTCAGAACTAATATGAGAGGTATGGAAACGAATTCAATTTTTAATAATCCCATTAATTTTAATAAGAAATATGTTGAGGGATGTAAAAAAATGGGAGTGGGGATTGAAATCGAAGTTTATGACACAAGTCATTTGGCTAATATTATGGAATTAATTGAAATGGGTGTTTTTAAACCAGACGAAAAACTTCACTTTAGTATTGTTCTTGGAATTAAAGGTGGTGCTCCAGCTAGTGTTAAAAACCTATTAAATATGGTTGAATTACTTCCCGAAGGATCAACATGGCAGGTTGTTACTATCGGCAGATATTGTCTTAGAACGACTATGATTGCTATGTGTATGGGGGGTAATATTAGAACAGGTCTTGAAGATACTGTATATTATCGAAAGGGCGAACTTGTAAAAAGTAATGCCCAATTAGTAGAGCGTATGGTTCGTTTGGCTAAAGAGATCGGAAGAGAACCAGCCACCATAGAAGAAGCTAGGAATAAGTTAGGATTAAAATAAAAATGATAAAATAGATATTTAATCTGCATTTATCAAAAAGCAAAATTAATATTATTTTACAGCTTTTTGATTGCTAATTTGAAATCTTTAGCAATTATTTACTATAAATTAAAAAAAAAAGAAAAAATTATTTTTAGTGTTTTAAACCTAATTCTTTTAATTTTTCATTATTTGCTTTAATTTTTTCAGGAGTTAAATCATAATATTTCCAGAAAACAATGCAACCAAGGATTATAAATATCATGGGGATTAAAGCTAAATGGACGTGAATACCCCAGATCGCTAGAGGAGTTTGAGTACCAGGTGCTGCACCTTCAACAAATCCAGTTACAGCATGAACTATTCCAAATGTTAAAGCTTGAGCAATAATACCTAAACGAGCAAAGAATTGTGAAAACCCAGCATATATACCCTCTTCACGTTTCTTAGTTATTACTACAGATTCATCAATCACATCAGACATAACTGGAAATATCATGAACCAAAAACCTCCAAGACCAATACCCCATAGAATCATTGTAATTACAATAGCATAATAGTTTTCAAGAAATAACAAGGGAAAGACAAAGATACCTAATAAAAAGCCTGCGATCAATATGATCTTCTTATTATTATTAACTTTATGAGCAAATTTGGTCCAAACTGGAGTGGATATAACAGCTCCAATTAAAAAACCTGCGAAAATTAATGTCGATGCTGATGATGGCTTTTCTAGTATGTATTTAACGGTATAATAAAGCGAATTTTGCATAGTGTTAATCAGAGAGAAATACATCGTATAGAGAAACATCCATACGATGAATGATCTTTGCTTTAATGCTGCTTTTAAAGTTTTAAAGAAAGATTCTCTTTTCGGTGCTTGTTCAAAGGTAATAAGGTATTCTTCAACCATTTCTCGATCTTCTCTTAATCCTGGAATCGCTAAAAAAAGAAAAAATAAAGCGATAATAAAGACAATAAAACCTTGAATAGAGTATGATGCTAAATTCCCAAATGTAAAAATTATTGGAGGTATTATAGCGCCTAATGCAACCCCAACAACTCCAATTGGTACATATACTCCACTTGCTAACCTTCTTTCTTTGTCTTTTCGGAATTTTTCTGGAAATAAAGCAATAAAATTCACGAAATATAATGAATGAAAAGTGTCAAAGAGACAAGCAGTAAAAATAAGCCAAAGAAATATAATCCATTGCCCTGAAATAGGATCGACATTTGGTGGGATAAAAACAAGAAAATAACTTATACCAAATGGTATTCCTCCAAAAAGTAACCAAGGAAATCGCCTTCCCCATTTCTTAGTGAATTTAAATGGACGATTTGTTAAATACCCTAGAATCGGATCATTGAACATATTATAGATCGCAAATATGATAATACCAAGAACAACCAGCCATCCATTCAAACCAACTTGATCTTCATAATAAAAAAAGACTGTAGTGGTAAATGCCATACTTAAAAATTCTCTAGATAAACTTCCAGAACCATAAGAAGCCATGTTGAGTTTACTATGTTTTATTTCTGTTTCACTATTTTCCATATTTATTACCAAAATTATTTTTTGTTAAAACCTAATATTTGTTTTTTAATTATTAGTTAAAATTATTTTAATAGTTTTCATTTTTCGGTATCAATCTAATATAAAAATTAGCTAATATTTTTAATATAGAAAATTAATCATTTTGATGTGATATGACAGATCTAAATATTGAAGTCACTTATTTTGAAAAGGGTGGTCCTCAAAACACCAATAAAGCTTTAGAAATTGCTAAAAAATATGCTGACCAGTTTGATGTTAATGATATTGTTATAGCAAGTACAACTGGTACAACTGCAGAGAAATCATTACAATTCTTTAATCCAAATGATTACAATCTGGTGGTTGTAACACATTCATATTATTTTATGGGTGCGGACAAAAGACAGGAATTTCCAGAAGATAAAATTAAGGAATTAGAAAATAAAGGTTTAAAATTCTTTATAGGAACTCATGGATTTGCTGGTTCAGAAAGGAGTTTTAGAATCTCTTTAAAACAATGGGGTCCTGTCGAAATAATGGCAAAATACTTACGTACTGTTTTTAGTCAGGGGGTAAAAGTTTGCATAGAAATAGCGACGATGGTAGCTGATGCGGGATTAATTAAAGATATTGAAAAAGATATTATATGTATAGGAGGTACTGGACGTGGAGCAGATACTGTATGCCTTATCAAGCCAAGACCTACAAGTTTACTCCATGAATTACGGGTAAAAGCTATTTTGGCTAAACCCCTTTAACATTTTTAAAAATACATAAAAACCATCATGAAAATTTCTATTTTTTATTTTAGTGGCACTGGAAATACTTGGTGGTCTTCACTGTCTAACTACAAGGATTAATAAATAACAAAAAAAGAAATAAAATTAAATAATATTAAGTTTTTTACCTACTTTTTCTATTGCGCCTAATGCCATAGTTAAATCTTCTTTGGTGAGTAAAGCATTCATCTGAACTCGTATTCTCGAAAGTTCCTTTGCAACCATAGGAAAAACGATAGGGGTCCCATAAATATTTTCTTCCTCAAAAAGAACTCGTGCTAATTCTTGAGCTTTTCCAGGATCACCTATAATTAAAGGAATAATTGGTGTTGCTGAATTACCGGTATTATAACCCATACTTTGAACTTCCTTTTTAAAGTAATTTGTATGGTCCCAGACTCTTTTTACATGTTCAGGCTCACTCTCAACTACCTCAATAGAGGCTTTATTTGCAGCCACAACACCAGGGGGGTGCGCAGTACTCAGTAAATACGTTCGACTCTTGTTTGCACAAAATTCAATCAAGTCTTTTGAACCAGCGACAGTTCCTCCAAAAACTCCAAACCCCTTACTCATTGAACCTCCTTCTACATGAACTTTCCCCTGTAAATTGAAATGTGCAACAATTCCACGGCCATTACCTAGAACTCCTTCTCCATGACAATCGTCAACAAAAATCATGGCTCCAAAATCTTCAGCAACTTCTGCGATCTTATCTAATGGTGCTATATCACCATCCATACTAAAAACACCATCAGTTATAATACAAATTCTTCTTGCTCCTTCTTTTTCAGCTTCTTTTAGTTGCTTCTCCATATCACCAACATCACAATGTTTGTATATAATTCGTTTAGCACCAGATAATCTAACACCATCAATAATCGAACCATGATTTAATTCATCAGAAACAACGATATCAGGTTTACCAAGTAGCATTGGAATTAATCCGGAGTTTACAGCAAATCCCGTTTGGCATAAAATTGATGCCTCTACTTCCTTAAATTCAGCAAACTTTTTCTCAAATTGCTTTGTTAGATCAAAAGAGCCAGCTATAACTGGTACAGCACCGGCACCAGCACCATATTTTTTAGTGGCATCTATAGATGCTTGAACTACTTTTGGATGGGTAGCTAAGCCAAGATAATTATTGGTATTAAGCATTAAAACATCCTTTCCATCAACTTTAGAATGTGGTTTGGACCCTTGCTCAAGATATCGTATAATCCATTCAAGATTGTTATTTCTTAATTCAGTCATCTCTTCCTTAAGAAAAGCAACAGGATCTCTTTTCATCATATCACCTTAAATTTTTTAGAATACATGAGTAAAATTATAATTTATGTGTATTTTGAAAAGTATTTTAGTTTTACTTATCCTTAAAATGTGGGGTTAAAGATGGGAATGGTTTGAATAAACCTTAATTTATTGAGTGAATTATGAAGTATACTAATAAAATTATAAAATCTGATAAAGATGAGAAGAATTCTTGTAATTGGTGCTGCAGGTCAAATTGGCAGTGAATTAGTACCTTTTCTTAGAAACAAATACGGGAATGATAATGTAATTGCTACAGGTAGAAAAACACCTCTTCCAGATACGATTAAAAATTCTGGTCCAGTGATATATTTAGACGCTTTAGATAAAAGTCGTCTTTCAAGAGTGTTATATGAATATGAAATAGATACAATTTATCACATGGCTTCAATTCTTTCAGCTACAGGAGAAAAAATGCCTCAAACTGCATGGGATATTAATATGAATGGACTTATTAATGTTCTCGAAGCAAGTAGGAACTATAAAATAAAAAATGTAATATGGCCAAGTTCAATTGCAGCATTTGGTCCAACTACCCCTAGAGACAATACGCCAAACACTACAATACTAGAACCAACGACTATGTATGGTATCACAAAAGTTGCGGGTGAACTCCTAGCAGAATATTATTATAAAAAATATGGACTTGATGTGAGATCAATGAGACTTCCGGGAATTATTAGTAGTGAAACACTTCCCGGAGGAGGTACTACGGATTATGCCGTTGAAATATTCTATGAAGCAATAAAGAATATGAAGTATACGTGCTTTCTTAGGGAAGATACTGTTTTACCAATGATGTATATGCCAGATTGTTCAAAATGTATGGTTGATCTTTTAGAAGCAGATAATTCTAAATTAAAACGTCGAGTCTACAATATAACTGGCATGAGTTTTTCTGCTGGAGAAATCGCAGCAGAGATAAAAAAACATATACCAGAATTCGAGATTGATTATAAACCTGATTTCCGACAAGAAATTGCAAATTCGTGGCCAAAATCTATTGATGATTCTCTCGCACGTGAGGAATGGAATTGGAATCCTACCTATAATCTAGAAAACATGACAAAAGACATGATTGAAATTTTAAAAAAGAGATTACTATAATAATTTCAAATTAACTTTTCATTTACTTACTTTTTTCTTAATTGTTGTTTCTTATTCATGATTTGGGAAAATAAATCTTCTTGCGATGAGGGAGGTTTCATTTCTTCTTCTTTCTTTAAAAGATGAATTGCTCCTTCTGGACAATTTAGCACACAAACTCCACATCCAATACATCGTTTAAGTATAATATGTGCGAAATTGTCTTTTAGTTTAATTGAATTTATTAGACAATGTTCAACACATGTTCCGCACCCCACACATAAGTCAGGATCAATTTCAGCATAAAAATTACTTGAAACGACTCTTGATGGGCGTGGAAGTCTCTGCAATTTTGTAAGAATCGCACAACAACATCCACAACAACTACATATGAACTCTGGATTTACCGTATTTCCTGATTGGAAAACAAGTCCATCATTCTCAGCTTTTTCCATAATTTTTAAAATTTCATCTCGACTCACACGACGTGCCCATCCTTGGTCTAAAAATAATTGACCTGTTTTACCAAAATAAAAACAAGTTTCACGTAAAGAAGTTTGTTCACAAGGTTGGTTATAAAGTTCTTTACTTTGACGACAAACACAATTAGCTACCACCAATGGTTCCTCAGCATTTTGAATTATTTGTATTACCTCATCATAATTTGCTATATTATTTTCCGGAGTGATGCTTTGTTGTATAGGAATAGTGCGAAATTGAGAAATTTTGGTACCTAATAACTCTGCTCCAAAAGCAGATACCAAATATTCATCAAAATCTTCTAAAAATTCTTTGGTGAGCTTATTAACTTGATATTCAAAAATACCTACGACTAACGGAATATTCGCATATAGTTTTTTACTTTTTTCAATTTTATATTTTATTGTACCCTTTTTAATCATAGTATTAAGCGAGTCTTCTAATATTTCTTTTGAGATGTTCTCTTCTTCAAATTGCTCATAAATATTATCAAGTGTGTCATACGACCAGTTTAATTTAGTTGCTATCAACGCTTCTTCTTCTGAAAAAAGGTGCTTTAAAACTTTTAATTCAATCCCACTGGTTGTAGCAGGAAATCCTACTGGAAATTGATCAAGATGTTTCTGCAACTTACGATATATATCATTTTCTTCGAGCATTTTCTTATAAAGTAAAAAAGTCAGTAAATCTAATATATTGATTAAATTAATATTCATCATATAGTTTTTTAAATATAATTAATTAAGAAGGGATGAAAAATCTATGAAAATTGTTTTTCATGAAACATACTATAATTCAGAGTATTCAGCTGACCCCGCTGCCTCACCAGGACGATTAGAAGGAATTATGAGCAAAATTTCAGAAAATAAAGAATATGAAATTATTACACCTAAACCTGCAACAGAAGAAGATATTTTAAGAGCACATACACATAGACATTTACAAAACATTAAAAAAAGCAGTTTATTATATGATTTAGCTTCATTAGCAGCAGGAGGTGCAATTTTAGCTGCAGAAGAAGCATATAAGGGTGATCCTACATTTGCTGTTATCAGACCTCCAGGCCATCACGCTTCAGCGGATTCATTTTGGGGATTCTGCTATTTCAACAATATAAGTATAAGCCTATTAAAGCTGTTTTTTGAAGGCAAAATAAAGTCTGCATTTATTTTAGATTTTGACTTACACACTGGTGATGGCAATATAAATATTTTAACAAATAGAAACGATGATTTTAAAGTGAAAATTCTTAATCCTGATTCTAGTGGGAGAACTGGATATATAAAAGAAGTAAAAGATTTCATGGATGGTTTAAAAGATATTGACATCTTTGTTGCTTCTGCGGGATTTGACCAAGGAATTGATGATTGGGGACATCTTTTATATCCTGAAGATTATACTGAATTAGGAAGACTAATGAAAATATATTCTGAAAAATTATGTAAAGGAAGACGTTATGCATTATTGGAAGGTGGATATAACCACAATGTAATACCAACAAATGTAGATTCCTTTTGTCAAGGTTTTAAATAGATTTATTTTAATATTATAGTTATTTTATTTTCTTTAAGTCACTTGGTGAAGAAGGAGATTTGTCATTTATATAATATAAAGGAAGTATTATTCTGTTTTCTATTAACGAATGTAGACCACCATAAATTACATCAATATGTTGTTCTCCAATCTCTTTAATTATTCTGTCTATTGTAAATTCTTTATTGAATTTGGTTAATGTTATTATAACATTAAGAACTCGAGACGCCATTGCCTCAAATTCACGACTCTTCTTTATACTTTCTATATGTGTTTCGCCTTGATTTATTCTAAAAGGCTCATTGAAATATAAAAATAAGAACTTATTCAAGAGAAGATCAATATCATCATCAAATTTAATTGCTTTTCCATTGTAGTTTTCGATATCTTCAGAAAATCTGGAGCAAATCTCTCGCGATAAAAGAAATAGTTGACTTTTTAATTTTTCTGAAGATTTTTCTTTAAGAATAAATAGTGTTCTTAGAGATTGATAATCACAAATTAATAAATGGAAAAATTTAAAATTTAATTCAATAATATGCTCATAATGTACTTCTTTATGCTTCTTTTTTTCTTTCAATGTATCAGCTATTATAGTCTGTT
>JBHLPW010000061.1:0-28337 GCA_048939015.1 Promethearchaeota archaeon | reverse complement strand
AAAATTTTGTTTTTTCGCAATTCCTTAAAACCAGATATTATAATGCTCCAATATTTTTCCTGTTTATAGTTGTTAGTATTCAATCTTGGTTCCCTAAATGTTAATCCTACTGCTAATGCACCTAAATAGATAAATGCTAAAGAAGTCATTGCAAACTGTAACGAAATAAAATATGCGATAATAGATCCTATAGGTGCGGATATTGTTAAAGCTACTAAATTCAAGGTTCGAGATCTTCCCAATACATTTGAAAGGTTCTTTTCATTATTGTATGACTTTAAAGAGAAGTATATAAATGCATCATTCGTTCCTGAGGATAATGCTGCTCCAAAAGCCCATAAGGTTTCTGCGAGCATGAATAAGTAAAAATTGGGAATTATACTATAAGTTAATGCTGCACATGCTACTACAAATGCGGATAATACCAATGCTGTTTTACGTCCTAAGAAATCTGCTATTGCTCCAGAGGGTATTTCAAGAAGAACAATCATTGCAGTAAAATAACTTTGCAAAATCATTATCTGGAAAAATGAAAGACCACCCCAGATTGTCATAAAGGGTATATACACACCTCTCACAGTGTGAATTCCCAAAATAAACGAAAAAATATAGATTTTAAGTATATTGGATTTATAATTTCTTTCCATAATTTAAGTTTATATCTGTTATGAAATTAAAAAAGCTATTCAATTTAAAAAAGTAAATTATAATGGAACCAGCTAATCTAAATATTCAAAAAAGAAAAAAAAGAATTGAAAAGAATTAATTATTTATTTCTCCATTTTAAGAAAAATAGAATTGTATTGAGTATACCTGCAATACCGACACCATATCCTCCAGTCAATAACCACCAATCATATTCCATATATGTTATTCCAAATGAACCTAATCCAATAATGAAAAAAGTAATTGTGAGTCCTGCTAAAATCAAGCCAATTTGGCTAAGATCCTTATCAATAAACCTATTAGGAAGAAGATCATTTAGTGCAATAATTATCTGTAGTATTAATAAAATAAGTATTATCCATTGTGCCACTAAATCCACTGCAGTACTATATTCACAACTTAAGCAAGAATATCTTTCTCCATAACTCGGTAAATAAAACCCAGCAAAATCTAAAGCTGCTAATAAAATAATTGCTATAATACTGAGTACTAATATCAAACCAGCAAACAAATCAACACTTCTTTCAGATGACATTTTATATTCCTCTTAAACTTGTAAGTAAAATAATTATATAATAATGATCTTGGGATATAGAATTATTTAAATGTTTATTTTATATTTGTAAAGCACATAAGATTAGTTACTACATGCTTTAACTTGATCTTTTGACATTATTTGTATAGTTGATTCAATAATGTTATAGTTGTCAGATAAGAATTCATTAATTTTTGCAATCAAATCTTCTTGATTACTTATTATGATATCTTTATTTAGATGAATATGAGCAGAATATATTAACATATTGGGGATTATTGTCCAAAGATGAGCATCATATAGCTCGATAATTTCAGGAAAGGTTGCCTTTAAATGTTCTGCAATCGTATCAGCATTTATTCCTTTTGGTGCCATTTCAAGCAAAACACGTACAGAATCTTTCAAAATCCCCCATGCCCAGTAGAGTATTACAATAGTTATGCCTATACTCACAATAGGATCAAGAACTACGAGTCCAGTTGACATAATGATAAAAGCAGCAATAACAATCCCAATTGAAGAAGCGGCATCAGCAATCATATGATAAAAAACACTCTTTATATTTAGACTGGAATTTTGACTGCCTTGAAGTATTAAAATACTTGTGATATTTACACTTAAACCAATAAAAGCCACAATTAACATATATAATCCAAAAATCTCTTGTGGATGAAGAAATCTCAAAATTGCTTCATAAATAATAAATCCTACTATAGGGATGAGAAATAGTCCATTAATAAATGCTGCCAAAACTTCTGCTCGGTATAAACCAAAAGTTTTATGATGGCAAGGCGGTTTTCGAGCAATAATAATCGCAAATAGACTAATTGAAATTGCGAATGCATGTGTAAACATATGACCTGCATCACTAATTAGGGCAATACTATTTGTAATTATTCCACCTATAATCTCTATAATCATCACAACAAGAGTAATAGTTAAAGATAAAACAAGTTTCCTTTTCTCTACCGATCGGAATTGAAATAAATGTTCAGAATAAGCACTTTTATTTGCTATTTGAGTCATTTTTTCATTTTCTCTTCTCTCTTTTTCTTAGTAATGCAGTAAACAGGACCTTGCATCATAGTCATATAACAACCATTACAACTAATACATTTAGCAGGTGATAGATCTCCATTTTCCCAGCGTTTTGGAAGATCTGGCTCATAAATCAGCGGTCTACTCATTGATATAAAATCGGCAATATTATCCTTTAGAATTCTTTCAGCAGAAATTGGATTTTTTATCCCTCCCATTGCTATTAATTTACATTTATCCAGAAAAGGTTTTATCCTTTTATTACGATCTAAGAAATAATTTTCTTCTTCTGATGATTTAATGTGAAGACTTGGATATGGTTTCTTAGTTGAAATAGCCTCTCCTCCACCTCCACTCGGTTCAATTGCATCAAATCCAATTTTTGATAGAAGTTTGGCATATTCAATTCCTTCTTCTAAGTTTAATCCTTCTGGAAAGAAGTCTTCTGTCTGTAATTTGATAATAATAGGAAAATTTCTACCAATATCATCCCTTAAACCGTTATAAATATCGCTTAAAATCTTTACCCTCTTTTGAGTGTTTCCACCATACTCATCAGTCCTCTTGTTAGTATATGGAGAAAGGAAATTACACAAAAAATAACCATGCGCAGCATGAAGTTGTACCATATCATAACCACACTCATAGGCTCTTTTACCACAATTAACAAATTTTTGTATTAATTCTTTTATCTCATTATTCTTTAATTCTCTTGGTGTTATTCCAGTAGATTTAAAATGAATAGGGGATGGTGCTACTGTATCGTATTTGGGATGATACCCTTGACGTCCTGTGTGAGCTATTTGAATTGCAATTTTAACATCAGAATACTCATGGACTACTTCAACTAATTTCTTTTGACCTGGTATAAATGAGTCATCATACAAACATGTTTGATATGGATTAGCTGTGCCTGCAGGATCTACAGCTGTAAACCCTGATATTATTAATCCAGTACCACCTAGCGCTAATTCTCTGTAAATATCAATAAGTTTTTCACCAACATATCCATACTTTTCTGTACTTCGCATATGGGTTGCAGATCGCACTATTCTATTTTTAATTCGAACATCTCCAATTTTTTCAGGTGTAAAAAGAGTTTTGATTTCCAAGTTAATCACTATTATGAATTATACACTGAAGCTATTTATTTTTTTGATTATAATTTATATAATAATAAATTTCTTATGATCAAATTACGAAGTGTCTATAGTATGACAGATATGAAGAAATGGAAGAAAGGTAATCATTGGATAGAAATAGACCAAGATCGTTGTAATGGATTAGGAAATTGTGCTAGAAAGTGTCCTGCTCAAGTTTATCAAGTTATAAACGGTAAAGTTAATGCTGAAAAGATTGGAGAATGCATTGAGTGCGGAACTTGTCAACGTGCTTGTCCATTTAAAGCAATAATAAGCCATTGGGCATGGAAATAATAAAGATTGAACTTAAGTTTTTTCTAGTTCTTTTAATCGATCTGAGAATATTTTTGATGTTGCTTCCATTTCTGGTATCGCATTTTTAAGAACTGGTATCCAGAACAAAGGAAGAAATATCCAAAAAATAATTGACATCATCATACCGTACACAGATCCAAAAATATCTCTTATAAAAGAACCAATTAAAGGACCCAATGATCTACCAATTATATCGAAAAAATTAGCTGTTGCTAATGTAGTTCCTCTATGTTCTGGGAGATTAAGATCTACTACGGTCGCATACCAGCTCCCATTTACCGCTCCATTAGCAAACATTCCAATTATCATTAAGATTAACATGATAGCAGCTTCTGGAATTGCAAATAGCTCACCTACGGATAAATCATCTGGAGCTCTAAAAGGAATAATTAAAGCAATGAAAATTAAAGGTATAGGTATTATATTTCCTAGTAAAGCCAGTAATACTCGTGTGTTTTTCTTACCTCCCTGAAATAATTTATCACCAATAACTCCAAATAATAAAGTACCAATAAGAGTACTTATAAGTATAGTTCCTAAGAAAATTAGGGAGATATCTTCTGGTACATTATGAAAATCGCTCATATAATAAAAAATTAAAAACAATATAATGCCTGTAGGTATTGTATCAACAAAATTTATCACCAACCAGATATTCGACTTTTTCTTAAAAATTTCTTTTAAATCAGACTTTTTTATCCGATATGTGTACTCTATAGTATCCATTTCGCGTAAAAGAATATAATCTATACCAACACGGGAGGGTTCACGAACAAATAGTATTAACAAAGCAATTACGAATCCAAATATCCCAATTACAAAATAAGATAATTTCCAGTCGATTGGACCGGCTATAGTAGCAGAAATTAATCCTAAAGCCATCCCAAGAAGAGAAGCAATTGAAAAAAATGAAAATCCCTTAGATCTATTGTCTTGAGATATTAGATCTCCCATTAAGGAAAAGATGCTTGGGATTATGGCACCAAAACCAAATCCATTTACAGATGAAAGAAAAAAAAAGACGTAATATCCACTAAGGTTTGGCATCACAAGAATAATCATCATTGAAAAAATTGAGTAAATTATAGCACCACCAAACACAATCCATTTTCTTGTGATTTTATCTGAAAGATACCCAAAAATAACAATAGAAATACCTGATAGAATTGTAAATGTAGATGTTAAGACTCCTAATTGAGCAGTAGCTCCTCCAAACCCAAAATAATATGAAATAATCTCCAGATTAGGAGAAATCATATTTTGGATTGAATATACTAAAGAAAGAATTAGTATGAATAATGATAATGTTAGCAGAGAAGAATTATGAATCTTCTTATTCATAATAATAATTGAACTAAATTCTATATATACATTGCTTTTAAAAACTCGAGGACCCTAGCAATGGTAATTAAATAATGTTGAGTTAAAAACAATCAAGTTTAAGCTTTAAAATTCTCAAATATGTGCTTTAAGGTTTCAAGATTTATAACTCCCATAAATCTGCGTATAACTTGATTTCCTTTCGCAAGAACTGTTGTAGGAATCGAGGTTACTCCAAGAGATTGGGCAATATCAGGATTCTCATCAGCATTTATTTTAGCGAAAACATAATCCATTGAGAATTTTTGGTGTGCTATTTCAAATATAGGTCTATATATTTTACAGGGCGCACACGAATTTGCCCAAAAATAAATAACTACAATCTTATCGGGAAAATCTTTCAATAGTTGAGTAAATTGTTCATTCTCTTTTATTACTATAATTTCTTTTGGCAGATTACTATTTCTAATTAACATTTCTGCTTTTCGATTTCTTATTTTTCCTAACTTATTATCTGACATTATCTCTAGTTTACCATAAAAAATCAAATAAAATAGAACAAAAACCCCTGTGAGGTTCTATAAATATGATATTAAAATTTTTATTTAAATATCTGGATTCAGAAAAAAACTCACCACATTGATACGGAATTATTAAAAATAACAAGAACATTTGAATTTTAATAATTAATAAAATTATATTAGATAAATAATTAAGAGAAAAAGTTGAAGAGTGAGAATATTTGGATGAAGAAGAAACTATAAATGAAGTATTAGAATTGTTAAATAACAGATGTACTGTTAGAGCTTATAAGACAAAACCTTTGTCCCAAAATGAAGTAGATATAATTATACATAGTGCCATGCGAGCACCAACAGCAGGAAATATGATGTTTTATAGTATTCTTGAAGTTCAAAATCAAGATATGAAAGATAAATTAGTAAAAACTTGTGACAATCAGCCTCATATCGCAAAAGCTCCCTTAGTTCTTATATTTCTAGCAGATATGCAACGTTGGTATGATTACTATACACTTTCGGGGGTGCATAATTTATGTGATGATAAAAATTTTGTATATCGAACTCCAGAAGAATCAGATCTTCTACTCGCCTGTTGTGATGCCCTAATTGCTGCCCAAAATGCTGTGATTGCCGCAGAATCATTGGGTATTGGTTCTTGTTATATTGGTGATATTATTGAAAATATTGAAATTCATCGAGAAATGTTTAATCTTCCAAAATGGGTATTTCCTATAACAATGCTTTGTTTTGGATATCCTAAGCAAGATATGTCTAAAAGAATAATCAAACAACGATTTCCTAAGAAGTATATCCATTTTATCAATACATATAAAAGGTTAAATAGGGAAGATTTCACTGAAATGTTCCAAAATTATGAAAATGTTACTCTTGTTAAAAATGCTGAGAATCTTGGGCAAGATTACTATTTAAGGAAAACTGGATCTGCTTTCTCACAAGAAATGAGCCGTTCAGTTAAAGTTGCTATTAGAGACTGGATAGGAGAACATTAAATTATCTTCTAACTTGTCTATATTAAAAATACTTAAAAGACTGTATTTCTATAATTAGACTTATAGGATATTTAAGGTATCAATCTTAATGAAAATTCATTCCCTTTTTATATTAAAAAGAACCGGAGTATGCATCTTTCATAAAGATTTTACAAAAGATTTCGATAATATCGAGGTCAATTTGGTCACTCCTTTCTTTTCAGCAATATTTTCATTTTCTGAAAATGTAATATCCAAAAAAACTCCAGAAATTCTTGAAATGGGAGAATTGAGATTTGTTTTTAAAGTTTATCAAGATTTAATTTTTTCAATCTTATCAGATTCAACTGCCAGCCTTTTATTTGTTACATCTCGTTTAGAAAGGATAGCTGATGTCTTTTTGAACGAGTACCCTGATACTACAAAAATAAAAGATTATCAGGAGATTGAAAATCCAAAATTTGATAAAACGGTAGATTCTATAGTAGCAGGAGAAGATGAAATATATATGAGTCAGACTTTTTACACGAAAGTTATAGATGTGTTTGAAGGATTAATGCTCGAAAATGAAATTATTGGAGCAGCACTTCTGACTACACAAGGCAATACCATATATACTTCTCTTCCACCTGAGATATTAGTTAATTCTTTGAAAGAATTAGAGATTAGATATATGATTGGTGCTTTAAATCTTCCCGAAATGTATTATGGGTTAGAAAATGGACAAAAAGTTTTTTCTAGGATCGTTGACATCCCTTGGAAACTAGATCCTCTTTTAGTTGTGGTTCTCTATGATAGAACTGTACCTTTAGGGATGGCTGAATTAAATCTAACTAGATTAGCAAGTAGAATTACTAACATTATATAAGCATAACAGGTTTAATAAAAAAAAGAAATAAAGAGAAAAAAATCATATTTTAACTTGCAAAAGAGAAATACAGACAAGCCAAACCGAGGATGAAAGCTAGAACCGCCCAAAAGTACCTAAATGCTTTTGCATAATTTCTGTGTCGAGTTCCTGATTCACTCCAAATTGTATCTACTTGAATATATGGACTAGGACCTCTTCTATACCACCCTTTAATTCTTACTCGTTGACCAATTAATCTATTAACCGTTCTAAGAGAAAATATAAGGTCTGCTAATCCTATTCCAAATCTGTAATCCACATACATTAAGCCAGTTTCATCTTGGAAGTACATATCTTCACTGAAATAATATCCTGGAATACCTTTTCCAACAATTCTTCCCTCTATATAGGCAGGAATTGTGCGTATTGGGCTTACTTTCACATTAGTAACAAGGTCTATCACTTTTTTATCTTCAAATCCACTCTTATACATATATCTTGTTTTTATTATTGACATAAATCCAATGACATAAAATCCAGCAGCCCACACAAGCCACATATTTGCAAAAACAGGCGCAAGAAAAGCAATATTGATAAATCCAACAAGATTAAATATCCAAACGATGGTGAGTCCTAGTAAGACAAAGAAGACTAGTGTGGGAAGAGCTTTCATAAATATATCCCATAAAAATTCATCCCACAATGATTTACCGGCTTGTTCCTCTTTTAATCTCTTGGCATCAGAGAAATCAATCTCTGGTTGGATTCCATAGATATCGCATAACATATTCAAACGCATAATCCTTTTTGCTGGTAATGGATGAGTTGAGAAGATTTGATAATATTTTGCCCATGGATTGTATAAATCCCATGCAGCAGCTTTTTGAATCGCTTCCATTGATAATGATTGTGTAGTTCCAACGCTAATAATACCTAAACCCTTAGCTGTACCAGGATCAAATATTCCCAATCCTCTAAGTGCTCGAACTCGTGATTTTTTTCTTTCTTCGAGATTACCATCAACTAGCAATCCATAAGCTATTTTAACCAATCCAGTTGCTAATGCATTTGGATCTTCTAAAACTTCCGCACTATGTTCATCAGCATAATATTCACGAATTCTACTAATTATGAGGGATATTAAATAGCTTAAATAATAGCTTATATAAGATAATACCGCAATAGCAATTAAAGCAAGACGAAGATAGCCAGCTTCATCACTATCACTTCTGCTTCCTCTTGAAAAGTAACTGGCATAATATGCCCATCGAGCAACTGTTAATAAGAGTAATGGAATAGCAAAAACAATTGTCATTAATATGAAATCTGAATGTACTACATGCCCTAACTCATGAGAAAACACTGCATTTTGCTCCTTCTTATTTAAGTATTTGAATATCCCGTCTGTAAGTACAATCCTAGCTGAATTTTTAGTCCATCCAAAGGTGAAAGCATTAGGGTTGAAGTCATTGGTGATAATACCGAGTCGTGGCATTTTAATACCTCTAAAAGAGACCACCTTATTAAGAGATTCTGCTAAATGTGGGAATTCTGCTACAAATTCTTCATAAGGTATCCAATCTATCCTATAAAGCCAACCCACGATCAAGGGAGAAATCCCGTATTGTAAAAGGACCATTCCTACCGTTATGGCAATCATGAAAATTAGTCCGAATATATTTGAAGGCAAAAACCAAACACCTATAACAAAAACAACCGCATACATCAAAGCAAATAAAGAAGTTATGGCAAGTCCTGAAGCCAATCTTAATCCTATAATTTACCACCTTTAATTTTATATAAATTTGTTTTTTAGATTTTAATAAAAAGTTTTGTTCATGTTATTGTAGAAAGACACACCTATAAAAACTTTTTAACTAAAAATTAAAATCATTAGATAGATTATAACAAATAAAAATTTCCCTTTTCAGGAATTGACTTAACGTGTATGATGTCATAATCATTGGTGCGGGAATTGCTGGTACAAGTTTTGCTTCAAAAATTACTAAATATGCTAAAACTCTATTAATTGAAGCCCAAAATTACAAAAAAGAAATTCCAATAAGAACAAATGTGTTTCCCGAGCATAACCGTCCTTTTATCAAGGAAGAAATTGATTGGGATGACAAAACTATCTTCCCTTCACGTCACATAAAGTCAAATTATATGAGTGATGATTTTAGTGGTGTTATTGATTCGACCGAATTTGGTATACCTTTAGGAAATATTTGTCATACCGAGAACCTATTACAAAAACTCATCAATCAATTAGAAGATCAAGGAGGTACATTCAATTCAAATGAAAACATTTCAAGAATTAATAGACACAATGATTTTTTGGAAATAATTAATAATAAAGGAGAATCCTATAATACGAGATTATTAGCTCTTGCAACGGGTTCACGAGGGTTTGATTTACAACGATCTCTAGGATTTGATACGCCTGATCATTACACTGGAGCTTTAATCCATTTATTTGGAAATGAAGATAAGGTAAATGAAAATTTAGAATATAATTATGTGTTCCATATTAATCCCAAGATTTCGACTAATGGACCTTTCTATTTTAATAAAGGTAAAGAGAGAGTCGCAACTGGTTTTTTAGGTGGAAAAAATGAATCAAAAGAAGCAATCGCCGATAAACTTGATAGGATTTTAAAGAATTATAAACCTATTCAACCTTTCGTCAATGGTCTAAGATATAATCTATCGAGTGCTGTGATTGGAGAAATATCCAAACATCCCATTAAGCATTTCTCAACTGACCGAGTTCTTGTGCTTGGTGAAGCTGCGGGAATTGTGACTGCTTTCTTTTATGAAGGAATGTTAGCAGGTGTAGCATGTGGTGATATCGCCACCAAAACATTAAAACGGTTATTGGAAAACGATAGTAAATTTACTCGATTAGAATTAAGTAAATATGACCAAGAAATTAAGCGTGTGCTTTTTCCATACTTCAAAAATGGTAATGCTCTTGAGTATCTTATTTATAATGAAGGTTCCTATGTAAAGTCTTTATGGCGTTTATATACTGAATTACTAACTGAAAATAAATTAGCGAGAAAATACATTTATGAAGCATATATAAACCATGACCTTTCTACTCATAATACCAGTAATGATAGATATGTTGGAGAAAAATGGTTTGGAAAACTTCCTGCGCTTTCAAAAATTACACTTAGCCCTAAATTTTTCAAAGCAATGCTCTTGTAAGCTTTATAACCTAATTTAATTAGTTTTTATTACAAATTTTCGGTATATAATTAAACCTAAACCAAAAAACAAAATAATATACCCTATTAAGCCAAGAATGTGAATTATACTTGGCGTATCCCCAGTTAACACAGTATTATTGACTATTGTATAAACATATGTAAAAGGAATCCAATTTGCAATCGTACGGAGTGGTTCACCAAACATTTGAATATCTATAAATCCTCCACATAAAAATAGTGTGGCTAATACGGTAAACAAGGATATTGGAAAAGTAAATACTTGTTCTGGAATCAAAGCCCCTAATAAAGTACCTATAATAGCTCCTAAGAAAATAGTAACTAGGGAGATTAATAAAAAGCCTGGGAAATTTACTGGAAACGGGATTCCAATCCATAAAAAAATAATTATCATACCTAATGCATAATTTATGACAAAACTTAGAATACAAGCTGAAAGAATTTTCCCTAAGAAAGTATAATTTTGATTAGATGCTGACGCAAGTGCAAATTCAGGAGTCATTTTATTATCTTTCTCAATAAAAATATATGCAGAACCGATTATCATTGATGAAACTAAGCATATAAATACTATTGCTCCTGTACCAATAGTCCACATTCGAGGGAAGGTTTCTCTTTCAGGATTTGCATCATTATAAACATAAATAACCTCAGTCTCATTAGACAATATATTATCATAGTATGCTTTAAGTTTGCGCTGAAATCCAAAATATAAATTTTTGAGGTAATCTTCATTAATATTTAAGCATTTTAGCTCGATCGTAACATTACCATCTGTCCATGTGCCATTTTTCACAGATTGGATTATCTTTTCGAAATTTTCAGGAAGAATAACAATCATGACAACATTCTCAAGCTGTAGATCATTTTGGAATTGTTGGGCTGAAATTCCGATTATTTGTATATGACTCTTTACTAGAGTTGGTCCAACTAATTCATTGTTATTTAAATAATCCATGAATTCCCCAATGTTAGGTAATTCATTCTGTTCTAAGGCAGTATTTAAATCCTCATCAGAATTATAATCTGGAACTACAAGAGCAATCGGATAATTAAAATCCACTGATCCAAAAACCATATTCATAAAAAACAAATATGTTATAGGAAATAATAAAGATAGAAGCAATAAA
Source organism: Promethearchaeota archaeon (assembly GCA_048939015.1). Taxonomy (GTDB): domain Archaea; phylum Asgardarchaeota; class Lokiarchaeia; order Sigyniarchaeales; family SOKP01; genus Loki-b32. The sequence goes on along the minus strand of JBHLPW010000061.1, from coordinate 16,598 downwards.
GTACGAGATGGTCCACGAAGAATTATTTTAATATTCTTTGAGATCTCATTTTTAAGCACTCCAATTGATGATTTAATATTCTTTGAAGATCTTTTTGTCATAACTTAAATCCCTCTTTTGAAATTAAAATCCAGAAGATAATGGTAAGCCCTATGCTTGAAATTGCTAGAATCCCTAATCTAGGTAAAACATACAATGAATTTGGTAAAAAAGTTTCTGAAAACAAAATCTCCATCCAGTAAGTTGAAGGAATGAATCTTGAAATATCATAAACTGTTTCTCCTAACATTCTTGTTGGTGCAAATCCACCTGCAAAAAACCAAAAAAATATTGCCATAACTATCGTTATCAACATTACATTCATAGTTTGTTTAATCTTCAATCCAATTAAACCACCTAAACAGGTATGAAACCAAGTTGAGAGGAGGAATGCTAAAATAACAACTCCCAAATTGCCACGAAATTTAATATTAAATATTAAAAATAAAATAAGAGAAAAAATAGTAATAACAAGAGATCCTAAAATAATAGCGATTAATTGTTTTGATGCTATATAAGCACTACGTTTAATCGGACTAATTGTAATTTCAATCATAGTATTGTCATTATATTCTTTTGCAATATTTAATCCACCATATAATAGACCACAGACGATACCATAAACACCAAGAACACCAATAACTGTACCTTTTATTAGACTTACATTTTGATTAATTACATAACTTTTTTTTGCGATAAGTTCGAAATCATCAACATGCCCATTAGATAAATGTATATGTTGATTAAAAGTGAGGACCGCCTCGTCTAATCTTTGAATATAATTTTTCACATAATCATCATTTATATTTTGAACTGTTAAATATAGAGTTCCTTTAATATTAGTGCTATTACTAGTGATGTTTGCTTGGAAACCAGTAGGAATGTAAATAAGTCCTAAAACTCCATAGTTATCCATTTTTATTTTAGCTTCTTGATAAGAATCGATGGGAATTACATTAAACCAAGGAGCAAATTCACTGGTGATGTTTTTTATGTAATTAACCATAATGTTAGAATATTCAGTATTATCATCATCAACTACCATAACATTATATGTTTCAGGATTATTAATTACGTCAAATGATGAAAAAACAATCAAAATAACTATTGGAGGGATAATACCGGCCAGAAAATATTTTTTAACCCTTTTAGTGGAGATTAGATCCTTATGTATAACTGTTTTTAAATCATGAAGCCATAATTTTATGTTAAAAACTTTCCGTTTTTTATTCTTAGGCTTATTTTTCTTTTCCATTACTCTCGAAACTCCTTACCAGTAAGTTTCAGAAAAATATCTTCTAACGTTGGTTTTTTAAATACAAATTCCTCGATAGGAATATTATGAGATTTAGTATATGTTAGAAATTTTTCAATAATTTCTTCAATATTGTTTGATTCAAACATAATTTGAAAAAACGAATGTGTTTCACTTAATTTTTTTTCCATTAAAATCTGACCATTTAATTGTTGAGTGAGAAATTGATCATAAAACTCAGATGTGAGATTAGTTTGTGTTGTTTTAAATTCAAAAATAGTGTTTGGAAATACGCGTTCTTGAATCTCACGTAGACGACCAGGTCCTTCAATTATCTTTGTATCTAAAATGACAATATTTTCGGCTAATCTTTCAGCTTCTTCCATATAATTGGTAGTTACTAATATTGTCATACCTTGCTTGGCTAATTCAAGAATATATTCATGAATTGCACTACGGGTCTGAACATCTACTCCTAACGTTGGTTCATCTAAAATGAGAAGTTCTGGTTCATGGAGTAATGCTCTAATTAATTGGAGACGTCTTTTCATTCCACCTGAATAAGTCCCAACTCGATCATTCCTTCTTTCAAAAAGACCAGCAATCTTTAATAACTTCTCAACTTTTGGAGTTATTTCCGATTTTGGCATATTATATAATCGAGCATGAAATTCTAAGTTCTCACGACCAGTAAGTTCATTATATAAAGCTATCTCCTGTGGAACAAGACCAAAAACACCGAATAACGATTTTCGTTCATTATAAGGATCTTTTCCCTTAACTCTAATTGTTCCATTAGTTTGTTTAAGTTGTCCTGTTATCAACTTAACTAGTGTTGATTTTCCTGCTCCATTTGGTCCGATTAGACAGAAAATCTCTCCTTTATGAATCTGAAATGAAATATTTTCTAATGCAATGGTATTTGGATAATGTTTACTAACTTGATTTAATTCAATAAGGACATTATTAGATTTCTGGTTAAAATTATCAACCTGATTTTCTTTTTCATTTACTAACACATTACTTACCTTAGCTAGTTTTATCTTTACTTATGATTATTAAAAATGAAAAATTTAAATATTTTACTACTTTAGTAGTAACATAAAGAACAATATTTAAATGTTCTGAAACTGAAAAATCTCGTTATTATCATAATCTAAGAAGATGAATCATTTAGAAAAATTGCTACAAGAATTAGGATTTACTCAGTATGAAGCCCAAACTCTTGCTACACTAGTGCGTTATAAAATGTTAAATGCTCGCGAAATTCATAAATATAGTGGCGTCCCTCAACCAAAAATTTATGAAACAATGGTTAAACTTCAACAAAAGGGATTCATTGATATATATCCAAGAAAGAAAAAGAAAGTGTATTTAATTAAGCCAAAAGAAGTGATTCAAGAATATCTATTAAATTATTCGCGTAAAATTCAAAATTTAGGGCAGAAAAGTATTGACATAATAGATAATATTTATGACACTGAAGAAGCTGAAGAAATTCCTTTTATCGGCATCGCGGGAGAAAAAATACTTCAAGAGTATATCTATATGTTAATAGATACAGCTAAAGAAACAGTTATTTCATTTCTTCCTCTTTATCATTATGACGAAAAGATAATTTCAATCTTAAATAAGCGTAAGAATGAGATTGACATTAAATTAATATTTCATGACAAGAAAATAGGAGATCTAGAAAATCAGCTGTCTGAAGTTGATAAATATTTTCTTAATGCGCCCACTTTCGAGATAATTAAGAATATAGTTACAAATATTGAAAATTTCCTTCCAAAAGAACATTCAAAAGGATATTCATTTCAGATTGTAAAAGATATTGCCATTGAATTAGAAAATATATTTGGACTAATGATAATCGATTGGAAAAAAAGTTTTTTCAAAATCCCAATACCAATTCCACTCCCAATGGCAATATTATCTATGTTACCAGAACTTATTACCTTTCATAATCGAGGAATTAAAGAAATCTTAGCATCTTCTACAAGATTCTAATATTGAAGAATTTTCACACATTTCAGTATAGAGTGGAAAGATAAACAACGGCGTTCCTACTCTGATGAATTAGATTCACGTTGTTTAGCTTCAATGTTTTTAATTAAGATAAGTGATAATCTCCCAATTTGCGCCTTTATTGAAGCTTTCATACTATATTTTTTATATACAATTCTGATTATTAGAGTTAATATAATAAAAGTTCCTGTTGCGGCAAACCAGAACGTAAATGTATTTAATTGATCTAAAAAGATAAAGTATATCACATTATGCGCGAAATATATTGTCAGGGAATAATAGGAGTAGAAATAGAAAAACCTATAGCTTTTTTTTACCTTTATGGTTTCAGATTCTTCAATTATTAATAATATTGTAAATGATGTTATAAATATCCCTAAAGAATAAAACATAGAAGAAAGAGTACCATGAGATAAAAAATTAGGAAAGAGAAATAATAGCCCACATAAAATTAGAATTGGACCTATGATAAGTGAAGGTATCCATAATTTTTTTTTTAACAATATTAAGATCTCTTCTTTATTATTTTTAAGAGATATTTCAAAAAGAATATCTCCTATTACTGTTCCTACTAAAAAGAAACTGAAATAATTTAGAATGGGATGTAAACCCACTTCATTATATAGAATAAAATAAGATATTCCCAAAATATTAAATTGTCCTTGATAAGGTAAGAGAAATGATAGAATATAGTAATTGGCAATCCAAATTATCAAAGCAAAGATTAATCTGAATAGTTTTGGAGTATAAAAGAGAGGATATGCTAAAAACAATGATGCCCCTATTGTAAGAGGTATAAACCATTTCCAGATATTTGAAGGATCTAAAGTCCCGATTGCTGTAGCACTATTATAAGTTAAAGCTACTAATAATATAAACGACGCTCGGATAAAATATTCTTTTTTTGCATTTTTTTCTTTAATAATATTTTCAGCTTTAGCAAGTCTACTTCTCAGAAATATTACTGCACTCAATCCTGAAACGAAAAGAAATCCCCCTGCTGCTAAATCCCCTAGAATTGAATGAAAAAGTGAAATTAACCAATAATCTTCAGGTCTAACCCACCAAGAAAGCATATGCAAGAAAACCATTAATACCATGCAATTTCCGCGAATCGTATCTATACTTTTTATTCTCTTCATTAGATAATACTAAAACTTAATACACCATAGATTTATAGTGTTCTTAAGTGAACTAATAAATTAAAGACTTTTCTAATAATTCAATCTATTAGATTAGTAAAAAGTTATTAAAAAAAGAGTATAAATAAAAAAGAGCCAATTTAATATATTTTATTCATATGTTAGAAGTGGGCAAAGAACTTTTCCACTAGTTTTAAACTCTTCTAGAATTTCTTTTGTTATAATTTTTCCTTGCATATCACAAGTGGAGCAATTCCACTCATAGGTTTTTCGATCATCGCTTTTGATAATAACTCCAGTATCGAAATTATGCTTTACACCACAAGTAAATTTTTCCATAAAATTTCCACCAATTTTTTTTTGATTTTTTTGAACAAACCTCCAGATTAATTTTTAATTATCTGAACGAATTATTAACTTTTTGTTATTATTTATTATATATAATATCTATTTTAACTATTTAAACTTTCCCCTTATATTCCCACCAATAAAATCACAAAAAAATTAATATTCCGACAAAAACTATCTTTCAATAAATGAACAAACTGATAAATTATTAAGATTAAAATAAAAATATTTCACTTAATTAATTAGGTCAAATTTAAATCTATCGAAATTGATTGAAAAAAATTCAGATATAAATTATTTAATTGTAAAAATAAATATAATTTAATATCAAACAATTTGAAGATGATTATAAATGTCAAATCCAGATGATATTTATAGAGAATTACAACCAATTTTCTTAACGTGATTCTATATTTATTAGTAATGTTAGAAGATATTAAATAAAAATTAAAAAATGTAACATCATTATCAAAGATATCAAATTAATATTAAGATCTACAAGAAATTCAAGATTAATACACTTTAAATTAAGGTATACATTAAATATTTTACAAAATATAATCCAATATCCTTAGGAGCTGTATTAAAATTATAAGAAAGAGAACAATTGTAATTGCTATTGCAATACTAACTACGATTATTGTTCAATTATTCGGGATCCCCTATTTAGGTATTATTTTTACATCTCATGATATTGAATTCGAATATGAATATAATTGGACGTTAACAGGAACAGGAGGATGGTATCAGGGATATGAAGAAAATCTCAAAGCAAAAGGTCATTATATTATTGATTTTAACGGAAATTATGCAAATGTAACGGCTAGGATTTCATGGACTTTTTCTGAAAATTATTATGGTTCTTCCCAAAGTGACATAGATAATTATATGTTTTCATATTCGCTTGTTAATGGAGCTTATATATGGGGGACTGATCAAGATGTCCTTGATACTACTGACATGAATGTTTGGTTTCATATTCCTGGAGGAATTAAAGCATCGCACTATGATATTCTCGATACATCATATAATGTAAAAAGTGGAGAATATCTTATTTGGGTTGGAAATTTAATGCCTTTTAGCGGAAAGAAACTCCATAGTGAAGGAAATTATTTTCGAGATGATGAATATGGTCAATTTGATGCAGAATATGATGTAGATAATTACTTTTCGAAAGGGGGTTATTTAATTGCAGAAATTTATAAGGAAGTAGATGAGGGTTATGATGAGGATACAGGATATTGGTCAACTTTCAAAATAGAGTCCTATGTATTTGTTACTTCTTCCAATTATTTAAGACCTTTTAATTTTGGAATATATTTTTTAGTTTATTGGTTTCCAATATTACTTTTAATGATTCTATTTTATGTAGTATATGAAAACCTCCGTTGGAAATCAAGAATAATTACGAAAGGATATAGAGAAATTATTGTTGAAAGAAATCTGCCTTCATCTTTTAAATTTGGAATACCTTCTGCTTACTCAGAGATGATACCCTCTTATTTAGTTAGAGCGAGATCTCATGAGAAAAGAATTGTTAGTGCTCATACAGATGGTAAAGTAGAAGGAATAGGTTTTATTGAACCAAATGGAACAGTTGGTACATTCTACGGACATCATGTATGGGACATGGTGAAGTATACAAAAGTTAAATATGCTTTCACTGAAAAGGGTAATTTAAAAGATTTTCAAACCATCGAGAAATATGATATCTTTGAAATCAAAAATCTCCAGAAACGTGATCTAAGTTTTGATACTACTCACATAAAACCCATTGAGGAGGAACATTTAGATGCTATCATGAGGATGATTGCAAATGAAGACAGTGGAAAAAAAAGTAAGAAATATGCCGAATGGGTTGCTAAGTCTTATAAAGATGATATTGCGGTTGAAGCTACTGCAATACGAACAGAAACTTGGATTTCTTCAATAATATCTGATTTATTTAAAAATAATTATCCAAAACCAGAATCTATAGCTAATGAAATAATATTAGGAGTAGGTTTTACAACTCCAGGAGGGGAGACTGGATGGTTATATGGTCTTTACGTCCATCCTGCTTTTAGAAATCATGGAATTGGAAGAATGCTTGTATTAGCTCGACTTTCAGCACTTAAAGAAATAGGATGTAATCAAGCGATTACTGAAATAGCTGAATGGAATAGTCCTGCTAAAAACATATATGACGAATATAATGCTCAAAAAATAGGTACACTATTCCTTTTAGGTAAAAAGATGCCTAAAGTTAAGGTGAAACGCTATTGAATGAAAATTTGGCTTATAATACACTTTATCATCAAAATTTAATAAATTCTATAGATTTTAATTTATTTAAAATTGAACCTGAGACTATTGAAATTAACGAGCAATTTAAATTACCGAAAGACTGGTATTCTATATATTTAGGACCGGCTACGGCAGAGTTTCATGGATTAAATCATAAACCACTACCAGCAATTAGAGATGAAAATAGAAACGCCATAATTCCAGAAAAATTTATCAATATTGGAGAGAAGGTTTTTTATTTATCAGTAAAAGGTTGTGGAGCCTATGAGGATATGTTTTTTGGAGGAAATTTGAATCCTGATAAAATTAAAAACGCATGTCGAGACTCAAAATATCGAAATAGAATCGAATCATTATCCACTGGTTTAGGATTCATAATGGGGGAATCTTGGATGGGAGAAAGTCCATATGGAGCTCAAGGATTTATCAATGGATTTGATGAATTAAGATTTTCAAAAATTGCTAAATTAGATTCGATTAATGGAGCTTATATATGCCCTACAATAGCGGTTATTAAATTGCCAAATGATATTGAAGAAATAGCGAGGAAATTCTTCTGGTTTAGAACGTATAAAGAACATTTTTATCAAATTCTACGCTTACTCCCTTCAAATGTACGTTTATATTTTGAATCACCTAATATTATTGCTAATCCAAATTCGATTTTTGAGTTGTTTGGAATTAATACTATAGAAAGAGCGGAAAATTTTGAACTAAATTTTATAAGAAGTGGAATTGCGCTTTTAACCCTTTATACACGCTCGGTAATAATTGAAGGAAACGAAATTAAAGGTATTTATTACCAAGATATATGGTTAGATAAAGATTGTGTAGTAGCACCGGATGGAACGATTCATTTTGCAGATATTGAAGGATTTGTTTGGAAAAAAGTGTATATAAATGAATATAAAGAGACTCAGAAAAAAGAATGGCAGAAATTGGTCTATGAGTTTCTTTATGCTTTAGTTCAAATCGACACTTATCGTCATTTATTGGAAGAACGCCAAATAAATTGGTCAAAGCAACGAGAGGAACTTGCGTTAGTTATTCATGAAGCTTTAAATAAAGATATTTTTACCTTTGTAGAAAATAAAAATGAAAGTTTAACAATTATAATAGAGGGTAAAGATTTGCCCTCCGTTGAAATGCCAATATTAGAAAAGGTGGATCAAGTGTGAAATGTGAAAGAGCTTTAGAGATATTGAGTTTTATAAAAGATAAAAAAGATATATTAACATCCTATGAAGAGACATCTGAATTAATTGAAAATCATTTAATTTCAGAATTTAAACTTAGTATAATTAAAACTTCAAGAGAGGATGAGTTAACAAGGATTAAAAGATCATATATGAAGATCTCAAACGATATAAGACAAGGATATCAAAATTTAGTATCATTAGAGGGAGAGTATAATCATATTTCAACAATCTACCGATTTTTAACCCATTTGAAAATTGGAAAAGGTGCAAGATTAAAAAAGGACATATCAGATTTACATCAATTTGTTAAAAATAAAGAAATCGATCTAAAAAAACTGAAAGAAGAATTATTAAAACTCAATATTGAAATTGAGACTTATGAAAGAGCTATAAAAGTTAATGGAATTAAAGTTGTTCTTACCCCTTTGGGTGAAATAATGATTGATGAAATAAAGTCTCGAAACAGATTCTATTCTCGTGAATTAATAGAATTAATCGAAGTGTTAAAGAAATTAGACGATATTTTCAATACGCTTATTAAAAACATTGGAAATATCATGGTAAGTAATACTTTTTCTCCAGTATGGGCCTTATTCCTTCTTAATACAGATATGCTAGATCTGATCCCGATTTTAAATAATATTACCCTAAGTGAATATGATTATAATGCAGCACAAAAAAGGATGATGAAAATATCATTTTATCTCATGAATCATCCAGATACTAATATTCCAATGAAAAAACAAGAAGCATCTGTTATCGAAAGTGAATTGAGATCTAAATATTCTGAAAATAAATATAAAGAGCTATTTCATAAAATCCTCAATAATGCTAATATATCCACTCATAAGACCAGAACGGCTATCTCATTATTGGGTAAATTATTTACAGTATGGGGTTCAAAAAATGAAATAAATAGAAATCATATTCAACAATATTATGATAATCTTGGAATTTTCATAGATTTTCAAAAAGATTTACCGATGATTGGAAAAAACACAATTCTTTATTCACATTTAAAGCAAGAAATTGATGAAGAGATGATGTTTGTCCTATTTATTCTATCATTTTCTGCCAATTTAGATTCTTATAATTATTTTCATAAGTTAATTGAAGATATTCCCGAAGGTGCTAAGTTATTTTCAGCAATATCCTCATTATTCCCTTGGGATGCTGAAGAGACATGGAGAGTATTATTAAGGGCACAATCAAACATATTGAAAGCTCAAAGTGCAAAATTTATTCCAGAATTGATAGAATATGCTATTCTAATGTGTTTAAATCCCAAAGTATTAATGATAGAAAATAATATCTCAAAAGAGCAACTTGATATATGGAGATATTTAATAATTCCTACTATACATCTCAGCATATACTCTTTCTTCGAAAAGGATTTAGAAACTTACATAAGGAGAAGACCTTTAGCATATATTATACCACCAAGGTATTATCATCGTTCTATGCTTCATTATCATGCTATAGGTTAGAATTGAGATAGAATTCAATTTTTCAGTTTCAAGAATAATTTCTAGACAAAATTCAGATATAAATTATTTAACTGCAAAAATCAATATATTTTAATATCACACAATTTGAAGATGATTAAAAATGTCAAATCCAGATATAGATATTTATAGAGAATTACAGCAACATTTTGACACTTTCCCTGTAGGCTACCCTCCAACAGAATCGGGGGTAGAAATTCGTCTTTTGAAACAACTCTTTACCCCTGACGAAGCAAAATTAGCTTTACACTTGAATTTTGCACATTCATTTGATGATTTTGAACCCTTAGATAATATGTATGAACGTCTGAATTCAGAAGGACTTACAATTTCAAAAGATGAATTAAAGAAGCACCTCGATAGTCTTGCGAGAAAGGGGGCTATTAAATCCTTAAAAAAAGGTGATCAAAAGACTTATTCTGCTGCGGTTTTCATCATAGGCATGTTTGAGTATCAAGTAAATAAAATGACTAAAGAGTTTGCTGAAGATACTAAGGAATATATGCGGGATGTTCTTGCATTAGATATGGCTAGATCACCTCCAATTCAATTACGCACGGTTCCAGTCGGCGTTACAGTAGAACATGATGTTGAGGTGGCTAGTTTTGATAATATTAAAAAGCTACTTGAAAATGCTGAAGAACCAATTGGAGTACAGAATTGTGTTTGTCGACAAGCTATGCAAGCATTAGGAGAATCATGCAAAGCTACTTCAAGATTGGAAACGTGTATGGGATTTGGGCCTAGTGCACAAATGTACATTGATTTAGGTTGGGCTCGCCAAATAAGTAAAGAAGAAGCTTTTGAAATATTAAAGAAGAATGAGGAGGAAGGCTTAGTTTTCGAATCAAGCAATTCACAAAAAGCAGACTTTATATGCAGCTGCTGTGGATGTTGTTGTGAGTCGTTACAAAGCTTAAAATCGATTCCTAATCCGGCAGGAATTGCATCAACAAATTATTATGCCAACATAGATCCTGATTTGTGTACCGGCTGTGGAACATGCGTTGATCGCTGTCATATGGAAGCTATTACGCTTGAGGATGATGTGTCTAGTATAGATAAAGAATATTGTATTGGTTGTGGCAATTGTGTAAATGCTTGTCCAAGTGAAGCTATAGAACTTTTGAAGAAAGAAACGCAGTTCACACCTTCTCTAACTATGGCTGACTATTATGATGAGAATTTAAAAGCGAGAACCAAACGTAAGCAAAGAGAGCTCAGAAAGCAAGCACGAATGAAAAAATAAGATTATTAGATATTTTCTTTTTACTTTTTCTAATTTTTATTAATAATTTATATATATAATATATGTAAAGTCTGCTTAACATTGGTTATAACATGATTAGAGGGCCTTTATATTGCTTCTTGATATTCGGATAGAAACATTTATATAGATAGGTAAATTTATATTACATAAGAAACATTTTTTTAAAAAATAAATTTTTAGGAATCATAATATCAAATTCCTAGTATAAATAAAGTTTACATAAATAAAAAAAAATAAAAAATTGGAGGATAAATAACATGAGTAAAAGTGACCAATCATACACAATTTCTCGTAAATATGCAAACAAACAGATTTTTAAAACTATCCTTGGGTATATCTTGTTTTATGCCTCTTGGATGATCCTCACATTTTGGCTAGTGTACTTCTTTGAACCAACATTCTTATATGAATGGTTTTTATGGATAATAATTTATTCAGTTTTGGTCCCCTTTGTAGTTGTTTTAATTATTGCATTCTGGTATTACTATCTATATGTCAAGATGTTTTCTTTTGAAATATTAGAAAACGATATTATTATCCGACATGGAGTTTTTAACAGAATTCGAGCCACTATTCCGTATAGTAGAATTCAAAATATCAACATTACAAATGGAGTTTTTGATAGGATGTATAATTTATTCACAGTCAAAATTGAAACAGCAGGATCAAGTGCCGCTGCAGCAAGTGCAAAGTCAGGTGTTTCTCGTCCAGAAGGATATATTCCCGGATTAGTCGATCCTAATATTATTGAAGAAAAAATAAAAGAAAGATTAATCAAGTACTCAGCAATTCCAAGTGGTTTAGAGGATAAAATCTTCAAACCAGAAGAATTGGCTTTTGATAATTTTATTAGCTATATTCTTTCGAAAATGCGAGAAGGGGAATATTTACAAACTCGAATAAAAGAAATGAGAGAAAATGTTCAAATAAGTGCTGCTAATCTAGCGGAAAAAGTTGGTGTTCCACTCCAAACAATAAAATACCTAGAAGAGGGAAAATATAATCCAAGTTTAGCATTAGCATATAGAATTGCGGAAGTATTACAGTGTAAAATAGAAGATTTGTTTAAAATGGTCTAATAATCATTATTTTTTCTAAAATTATTTTAATTTTTAAAATTACTATGGTGAGAAATACCTGAAATTTAAGAAAACAATTAGGTCCAAGGTTAAAGATTTACGGGATAAACTTGGCTTAACACAGCAACAATTAGCTGATGAAGTAGGGGTTTCTCGTCAAACGATCTATTATTTAGAGAAAGGGGATTATAACCCTTCTTTAACATTATCGTTTAAACTAACTGAAATTTTTCAAACTACATTAGATAATATTTTTTATCAAGAACCAATAATAAAGGAAATATTAGAGGGTAAATCATTAGCAGAATTAAAGGAACTTGCTGAAGCTGCTAATATCAACCTCGAAAAATTAGCTTCTTTAAGTGAAATTGATGATGACGAACTAACTTCGAGTTTTACTGAGCATTTGTTAATTAAAATATCAAACGGTTTAGGAATTAACTTTGAGGACCTATTCGAAAAAGAAGCAGAAAATTAAAAACAATAAAATAAAATAAATAAAAATAAAAAAAGTTGGAAAAGAAACAAAAATGGAAAAATTAGCAATTGTAACCAAAGATCTTACCAAGATTTTTGGAAATATTGTAGCTGTACAAAATTTAAACATCGAGATAAAATATGGTACTACTTATGGTCTATTAGGACCAAATGGAGCGGGTAAGACTACAACAGTCAGGATGTTAAATGGAATTATATCTCCTACAAGTGGTACTGCATTAGTAGGAGGGTATAATATTCTAACCCAAACGACTGATGTGAAGATGATTTGTGGATTTCTACCAGAATCACCTGGATTATATCAAAAATTAACAGCAAAAGAGTTCTTAGAATTCATTGGTGAGTTGTACTATTTACCGAAAGCAACGATTTCAAATCGTATTGATGAGCTCCTTGATATATTTGATCTTGAGGGGCGAGAAAACGATTTGTTAGAGGGATATTCACGTGGTATGAAACAGAAGATCTGTCTTTGTGCAGCTTTAATTCAGGACCCAAAGATTATTTTTTTGGACGAACCTACGTCTAATCTAGATCCTGCAGCAGCGAGAATGGTCAAGGATCTTATTTCAGATCTAGCGAAGAAAGCAGATAAAACCATATTTATCTGTACTCATCTTCTTGATGCAGCTGAAGAATTATGTGATATAATTGGAATAATAGATAAAGGAACTTTGAAATTACAAGGGAGCCCGAAAGAAATTATTGAAACTCAAAATGCGCGAGACTTAGAAGAGGCTTATCTTAAAATAATGGGCGCAAAACGTATGGAAGATTTATTAGCTTGGCGTGAAAATGGTCCAAATGCTGAAGTTCCTAAAAAAAAAGAAAAAAAGAAAAGGAAGTGATCTAACATGGCTTTATGGACGAAAATTGCTAAGAATGAAATGAGGGTTAGAACCTCAAAATTTCGTAAAAACCGGTTAGCATTTTTCTTAATTTTATACTCTTTCTTGATCATTTGGGCGATCTTTCTCTGTCCCTTGATTTTTGACCAATTTATGCCGACTTTAGTTGGGTTGGAGGATTTGGCCCCAATACTAATTCCCTCTATTGCGATGATTATTGAGCAAATGATGATGATATTTTTTATTGCGATTATGATTTATCCTCTAAATAATATTTATCATCAAACCGAGATTGGATATAAAGAAATACTATTAGCATCGCCAACTACTGCTGGAGATATCTTTTTAGGAGAGTTCTCAGGAAAAATACCTATACTGTTCTCTTATGTGTTTGCACTCACACCTGTCTTTGTAAATATGTTAAATCCCATTTTTAACTTGAATCTTATACAAACCATTGTTATTTATCTATGTGTATTTGGCCTTGTATTTCTAGCAAATTTAGTGGGTACGATAATAATGAGCTGGATAGAACATAAGATTGCTAAGAGTGAAAAAGCACGAGATATAGCTAAAGCATTATTAATTCTCCTCTCAATTGGGATGGTGGCACTTATCTATTCTTTACAGTTTGGATTTCAGTTCATCTTAGATCATCCAGAATTCAAAAATTATCTTATGTGGTATCCACCCTTATGGTTCTCTAACGTTATACTCTATACATTCGATCCTACATTATTAAGCACCTATATCTTAAATATATGGACGAGTTTAGCTCTTGTACTTCTTGTACCTATAATGATCTTATATATCTCTTATAAAAAAGCAAATAGTTTCTATACACTTGAGGGTGGTGTTGAAAAAGTTAGTTCTGTTATAGAGAAGGAGAACGCCTTTTATAAATTCAATAGGCGAATCATTGGTGCAAAATGGGAGGGATTAATAATCACCCAGTTCAAGCAGTTTTTTAGAAAGAAGGAAAATATCATGAAGCTAATTTATCTTGGCGGTATTACTTGCGTTTATGGTGTGATCTTCTCATTTTCTATGAGGAATTCTCCAGAAGAGTTTATAAATGGAGGATTTACAAAACTAATGGTCGTTTTTATGGGAGGTTTGCTATATGGTATAATGCTTGGGAGTTTCATCTTTGTAGGAAGTAAAGACTTACTATGGGTATATAAACGAAGTCCAAGGAATATTAATGGATTAGTCTATTCCTATATCTTTGCAATGTTTATTATTAATTTGATACTAGCTCTTGTAGTTACCACCTTCTTTACAATCTTATTTGAGTATGATGTACTCTCTGTGGTAGTTTTCTTCATCGCCTATTTAGCATATGGAATATTGGTACTGTTTCAAGCAATTGGAATACAAGGTTTTAGCCCAGCATTTGAAGAGAAAGGAAAGCATATGGGAATAAATATATTTAAGCTAATTGGTATTCAAATGGCAGTATTCATGGGTTTTATCTTCTTGATGATATGGTTGGGGGACAACTTCAATGTTCTCCTTACTTGGGAATTAACTCCAACGATAATATATATTTCCATCCATCTTGTGATATCCCTCCCCTTATTCTTTATGGGATTAAGACATTTGAAGAAAATCGAATAAAATTTTAAATTTTTTTTTATATTCTTTATTTTTAGTAATCTCCATTAATAATGAGATGAAATAGGAACGATAAGATGAAATATTTTTAAAAAAATGATTATCTATTGATAAATGACATACTAAGGCTTTCTTTAAGTTTATCCAGATTAGCTTTTAGTTCCTTTATAAGAGGATTAATGTCCTGAGCTAGATTTGGATCAATTTTAAAAGATTTTTCTAAATATTGTATTGCATTATTATAATCTTTTTTATCAAAGTAAGCAGATCCCATAAAAAACCATGCTTTTGCGAACTCTGGATTTGTTTCAGTCGCTTTAGTATAATTCGAAATAGCATTATCAAACTCATTTCGTAGTTTATATACATTCCCTAAGTTATACCAACCTTCAGTAAAATTAGAATCAATTTCCACTGCTTTTTTTAATTTTTCAAGTGAATTATCATAGTCTTCCTTTGCCTCATACGCTAACCCCATTGAATTCCAGGAGAATTTATGTTTTTCATTATAATTAACCGCTTTTTGGAAATTTTCTATTGCAACATCATATTTTTTCTTTTTATGATAAGCAAGCCCAATATGATAATATGCGTCGACGAATATTTCATCAAGATCCAAGGCTCTATTACAATTTTCAATAGCGATATCGTAGTTCTTATTGTCAATTTCTAATTTTGCTTTATTAATTAGTTCTTTTTTATAGGAGCTTTTAATTAAATCCTTGTTTTTAACATCAGGGGTTTCCATCAATTCATTAACTTTTAAAGCCTTCTCATAAAAATTAAAGGCATCATCATATTTCTTTAAATCAGCGAATTGGTTTCCTTGTTCAATTAATAACTTGATTTCTTCCGAATGAACATCATCAATTAATTTTTTTATCTTACTCATTTCAGTTGCTCTTCTGTCAGGATCATCTATAGATTGGGCATAGTCTAAACGCTTTTGTAGTTTCTCAATTTCCTTTTCTTTTAGTTTTTGTTCTTCTGTCAGCTCACCTTTTCCAACTAATAACTTTACTTCTGTCTCGTAAATTAGACTTTTTATTAGCGCGACTTCTTTTTCCATCTCATCTGTCAAATACATCTTATTAGTCATTATTAATGCATCATTGTAAGTCTTTATTGCTTTTTCATAATCTTTTTGATCTACTAAATTGTTTCCTTTATTTACAACCTCTGTGACTTCAGCAGAATAAACTTTATTGACCAGATTTTTGAGATTTTCTAATTCTGGGTTTTCTTCTTCAGGATATGCCATTCTTTTAGCTAGACTTAAAGCAATATATAAATCACTTACTGCTTCTTCGTATTTCTTTTGAACAATAAATTGTATAGAATTGTTTTTAATTACATTTATACCAGATGTACAAGCGTTATTAATTAGATTCTTGATCTCATTGACTTTTTCTTCCTTTTTTTCTGAAGAAACCATCGTATTAGCAATATCATAAGCTTGATGGAAAAAATCAAGTGCTTTATTAATT
>JBHLPW010000060.1:0-28349 GCA_048939015.1 Promethearchaeota archaeon | reverse complement strand
AACAATTATTGATATTGCTTACGTAGTACCTATACCCAATAAAGATTATAAAAAGATCTATAAAACAATCTTGTATAATTATTGCTATATTTGGGAGGATCCGGAACACATGCCTGCTTTTACAAATGCAATAACTCTTAGTGTAAGCCAATTTATAAATCATTCATTCGATCCGAATTCTAAATATCTATATGATTATGAAAATAAAGCAATTGAATTTTCTGCTATAAGAGATATTTCAAAAGGAGAAGAAATAACAGTGAATTACAATGCTTTAGTTGAAGATAAGAGTCCTATGTGGTTTGAGGTAGAGTAATATCCATTTTATTATCGATATTATAAAATAACTTCTTTTAATTTTAATATTATAATTACTATTATTTAATATCGAAGTTGAATTTTATTTTTATTTGTGAATTTTATGAATCCTTTTCTAAAAGTGAAATTCATATCATTAAAAAAAGGGAGAGGTTTATTTGCCAAAGAAGATATTCGGAAAGGTAAAATAATTGATGTTGCTCATGTAGTTTTAATTCCGAATAATGATTACAAGTTAATTGATAAAACACTATTGTCTAATTATTGTTTTGAATGGAAAAATCCAAAATATAAGTCAGAAAATAAAACAGCACTTGCTATGAGCATTTGTCAATTTATGAACCACTCTTATAGTCCAAATGTTACCTATGAATATAATTATAGAAATGATACAATTAAATTTAAAACTATAAAACATGTTAATAAAAATGAAGAACTAACAATAAACTATGGTGGTAAGGCAACAAGTAAGGATCCTGTCTGGTTCAACATTGAATAATTCAGGTTTTCCTCAATGATTTTAATATTTTTAAATTCATAATATCTTCTTTCAAATCTGTGCTTTTAGGAGTTTCTAAAATTCCTGGCATATCTTTAAATCTCTCATCATTAATAAAAAAGCCAAATGGTTCTTTCCCAATTTTTCCTTGGCCAATATGAGTGTGTCTATCCACTCTTGAGCCACATTCTTTATCAGTATCATTTAAATGAAATGCAAATAGATATTTCAAACCAAGAATATCATCAAATTCATTCCACATTTCCTCGTATCCTTTTCTTGTTGTAAAATTATATCCAGCAGCAAAGGAGTGAGCAGTATCAAAACAAATTCCAATTCTTTCTTTATTTTGTATTTTATCTATTATTTTTTTAAAATGATGGAATTTATTCCCTAAACCTTTACCTTGTCCGGCAGTGGTTTCAAGTAATATTATAACATTTGATGATTTTGTTGCTTCCATCAATTTATTTAAATGTTCAGCAATTTGCGTTAGTGCTTCCAATTTAGTAATTTCTTTCTTATCACTAATTGGGATGACTCCAGGATGCATATTCTCATATTCTATTTGTAACTGGTCAACTTTAGTAAGCTCATCAAGCATAGCATTATAGGATTTTTCTAATTTTTCATCATCGATAGAAGCCAAATTAATTAGATAGGAGTTATGACTTATTACGGGCCATATTTCATCTTTCATTTCATCTTTCTTATTTATAAAATCATCGATTTCTTCTTGTTTTAAAGGTCCAGAAGTCCAACCTCGCACATTTCTAACAAATACTTGAATAGCTTCGCACCCTAATTCTTTACCACTCTCAAATGCCATATATTTACCGCCTGAAACACTCATGTGCGCACCGATTCTCAATATTATCACCTAATTAAATAGTGCTTTTTGATTATTATATCTCATATACTTTATTTTCTTTTTTATTACTCTTTTATTATTATGTAGTCTCAACTTATTTGCTTGCATAACTTTTATGGAAAAAAATATAAGTTATTAGCAAGTGGATAGCTTATGTAAAAAATATTTGTTATTTAAAAATACAAAACTATATTTAGTGTTTAGATTATGGGAATGGAAAAAACGAATGCGGACCAATTAGAAAAAGAAAGGCAAGAGAAAGAACAACTTGAAAAGGAACGGCTTGAGAAAGAAAGACTTGAAACGGAACGGCTTGAAAAGGAACGGCTTGAAAAAGAACGGCTTGAGAAAGAACGACTTGAAAAGGAACGAATGGAAAAGCAAAGAAATGAGAATAAACTATATCCCCATGATTCTCTTTTTATGATCCCTAGTTGGAGTGATCTATTAGGTTATCCAACATTAGGAACTTATGTTCATCATCCAGTCATAAAAATAGTCTCAGATCCAGTTATCTTTCTAACTGGCTATGATTATTCAATTGAAACTCCACAAGGAACACTTTATTTCCTCTTTGGTTTAGGTTACTATTATCTAAAATTTGAATTAGAATCTGGTAAATATATTACCGACAATAGAATCTTAACAGGATTAGTGCTTCCTGACTTTGTTTATGACCATATGGCTACCTCTGGAGATATAACTCTAGAAGAGGATAGAGAAGTTATTATAGCAGAAAAAGTGATTAAAGTCCCCGTTAATTTGTCTTATAAATCGGAAGAACATTTATCTTTCATAAAGGGAGCATTAATGAGAAATGTTTTCATTCCAAATAAAGACATTTTTTTAGAGATGATGGAAAAAATCCGCCAAGATGACTCATATCAAATTGCTAAAGAAGGTCATATGTTATTAAGTACTCATTGGGATAATTATAATCAGATTTTAATTTCTGAAAAGATGAAGGGAAATACAGATAATGCTTACCTAAATTCAACAGCAGGAATAAATGGGATTATTTTCGGAGTAGATCAGCTATTACACGAAACAATATCTAACGTAAATATAAGTATTATAGATGGTAATATTGATTATTTGAAAAATACTTATTCTAATCTTGAATTTGATCCAATGTATCTGTTTTCTATTTTAGAAAAGGCATCAATAACACTTAATTCTAATATTCCACAAATTTCTTCGAATAAAATAGAATCAATGAATAAAAAGTCATCTAAAGGAACAATATTTACCTCTGCAGAAGACCGATTGTATGCATTTGTTAGTTGGCCAGTCCAATTTATAAGAAAAGGAAAGAAGGAACCTCCAGAATTAACTAAAATCAAACAATACCCCAAATACCTTATTGAAAATGATGTCGAGAAACCTAGTCTTACCACTACAAAAATATCAGATGAAAAACAAGAAAAATTTGAGTTAGAAACATTAAAATCAAAAAAAGTAGAATTTAAACCCTTACCTAATCCTCCTAATCCTAGTTTTAAAGAAATTTTTATATATTTAAGAAATGTTATAGATGGTGATTATGAAATGAGATCTATTGGACAAGCATTTGAAATCGCTAGGGAAAGTATGAGACAAATAGGAGTAAGTGCAACTACAACTGAGCAAACAAAAATTTGGGAAATGAGTAAGTATGCTAATATCTATACGAAAAAGGAACCAAATTTTGGATTACCTTTAAAAGAAAAACAAGAATTACTTCAAAAGGTTAATGAATGGATATTTGAAATTGAGGAAGAAGAACGAAAGGAAAAAGAAAGAATAGAAAAAGCTCGTTTAGAGAAAGAAAGAAAAGAAAAATTGGAGAGAGAGAGAGAAGAAAGAGAAAGACAAGAAAAGATAAGGCAAGAAAGAGAGCGACAAGAAAGAGTTCGAAAAGAAAAAGAGAGATTGAGACAGGAACAACTAGAAAAAGCAAGGATAGAAAAAATAGAAAGAGAAAAACAAGAGGAAATCAGATTAGAACGAGAACGAATAGAAAAAGAAAGAAAAGAATTAGAGGCCATTGAAAAAGAAAAACAAGAGCTTGAAAGATTAAAACAAGAAAGAAAACAAAAAGAAAAGGAAGCAAAGCAAGAAGTAAAAAGAAGAAAAAAATTAGAAAAGGAAAAGAAAAAATTAGAAAAAAAGAAGAAAAAAGAACAAGAAAAATTAAAAAATCTTTAATTTTTAAAACGTATGTTTGTTCAATCTGTTCCAAAAAGATTTTAATTCATCTACTTCGAAAGTAAATTTCAAATTAATTGGATCTGACGCTTCTTCTCTGAAAAATTTTGGAAGATCATTCATTTCTGGAGTAATACCTGCTCTTTCATTAAATGCGAGTTCAGTTCTTATGATGTCAATACCAATTTTAATTACATCGTCTCTTGTAAGAGACAAATTATACATAGCATTAATTGCATTTGCCAATATTTCCATGTTTTCGTAGCTTGGTCCAATAAAATAACAACATCCCATTGAATCCATTATTGCTGTGTAAATTTGTAGTTCAAATGATAAATCGAGTTTATTTTCATTTTTTGTTAATTCTCCATAATCTTTATGCAAACTTGGGACTCGGTTGGCGATTGCTGCTCCCGCAGTATGATCTGCTCCCATTGGTGATGTAGCATAAGTAGCTCCCATCGCTTTAAAAACTCTACTATCATAAGCCGAAATTCCTTGTCCTTTAACTTGAGGAATTCGTTTTGCATTAAGCTTCTCTCCAATTATTTTAACGCCATTGCCATATAAACGTCCTTCTTCTGTATTATTTCGAATTTGATTGTCTAAAATATCGAAGGTTTTTACAGCATTTCCCCATTCAATTTTACCGCAATCCATAGCTACACCCATAGTTCCACCAAACTCGATTGTATCAATACCCAAATCATCGCATAAATGATCAATTTTAGCTAAACTATCTAAATCATCAATCATCAAGTTACTGCCATTTAAAGCCATAGTTTCATATTCTAAACTTGATGTTATATGATCCCCTTGCTCATTAACAACTAAGTTTGAACATTTTATTACACATGTGGGAGAACAAGCTAGTCTCTTTTTGCCTCCTCTCGTAGTTACAAGTTCATGGAGTTTTTCTCCGGATATATTTTCAATTTTATCATATGATCCCCTACGAAAGTTCATAGTTGGAATACCTCCATATCCACTCATAGCTGCCATCATCATAGGTGTGCCGAATATTGAAAATCTCTCCTTAGTTTTCGCTAATTCTTTTGAAAAAGGAGTCGAAACTTCTCTGAATCTTTTAATATCATACATTTCTACTTTGGAAGTTTTTGGGGGTGTGGTCACTATTGCTTTAACTTTTTTAGAACCCATTACCGCCCCTATACCACCTCTCGCAGCATGTCTACTGGGGTATCCTTCCAAATCATTTGCTCCAATAGTTGCAGATTTCATCAGATATTCACCTGCTGGTCCAATAGAGTAAATACCAATTTTTTCTCCATATTTTTCTTTTAATTTGGAATGAAGTTCATAATTCCCTAGACCCTTATATTCATTTGCAGGTAGAATTTTAATCCCTTCTTCATCAATTAAGATATATTTTAGAGTTGAGGCTTTTTCTTCTAAGACAAGTGCTCTTATGCCATGTCTTGCTAGCATCATGGCAGGTCTTCCACCAACATTGGCTTCTTTAATCCCATTGGTCAAGGGACTTTTTGCTCCCACTGAAGTACGAGCAGAACAGGGAAAGGGACTACCTGCTAGAACACCATTAGCAAGAATTAATTTGTTTTCTTTTCCTAAAGGATCACATAAGGGAGGAACCTCATCGTGAACAATCTGAGAACTGAGACCCCTTGCTCCAAGTAGGAAATATTTTGAATCTAGAGTTATTTCATCAAATCGAATATTTTCATTCTCTACATTTATTCTTACAATTTTCATAGTTTAATAATAATTGCTGAAAATATTTTACTTTTTCTTTATTACTATTTACTTGATTTGTTAAACGTGAATAATTGGAATCGTTACAAGTTCTATAAATTTTCAATAGGAATAAAAATGGGAATACTTTCTGCTCAATTTTGCTTCAATAATGAAATTACAAAAGTTTAACAATATTCAAGAGGACTAATTAATCTTGGATAAGATTTATATATCTGAGATACTAATGAATTAATTGGTGATAATTCTTGGCTAATAATAAAAAGGAACATAAAGTTGAAAGAGAAGAATTTTGGCATTATGAAGGGCATCTTGTATATATAATTCTGATAATCATTTTTAGTATAACATATCCAGTATGGGACCTATTACCATCAGGTGAAATTTGGGGATTTTTTTCATTTATTTTGTTTTTAGGACTATTTGCATTAGTCTACAATATATTATTTAAATGGGACTTCAAGAAAGTAAGGCTAAGGAAAAGTAGAACAATACAAAAAGATCATTAATTAAATTAAAAAAGAAACTTGGAGATCTTTATTACCCTCTAGTAAAATTTAAAACTAAAATGAAAATTTTTGGGATGTAAATCACTTAAACATCAAAAACTAATTATTCTTTAATTCAATTATTTGTTTGGAATACCATTCGAGCAAGCAACACCAACTTGACATAATCCACAGGCATATATGTTGATTCCATAAGTCTGATTTATAAATGGAATTGTGCTTGTTACGTGTGGGGCACAAATCATTTTATTATGCCCATTTTCGAAGGATATAGCATTTACAGGACATCTTGAAATACAATCTCCACATTTAATACAGAACTCATAAGGATCAGAAGGTCGATTTGGAGCATCAGAAGAGAGCTTTATATCAACAATCAGACTACCACATCTCATTGCTTTTCCTCGTGGGTTGATAAATCCGTCGGATAATCCAAACGAGCCCAAACCTGCTGCATAACAATTATGTCTGTGAGACCAGTTTGATGCCCATATTTTCCTGTTAATTCTAAATAATTTCTTATCAAGAGTAGGGGCAAATGCATGAATTCCTATTTTTTTCAATTCCTCTATTAAAAAACTCTGGATGTTCATATTTACTTGTTCCCCAAAAAGCCTTGTATGAGCCCATCTTTTAGAAGGCATCTTTTTCGAATATCCAAAATTCTCTAGCTTAGTCTTTTGATTGATAGGTAGAATATAAGCGACTACACTTAGATGTTTATTGTCAAATTCTATATTTTCTTTTTCACAATACCACTTATAAGCCTCAGAAGGAGTAAGATGAAATTCACCAATAATATCTTTATATTTAGTATAAATAGCATCGTTTCCATCAGCAATACCAACGATTACATTCGGTTCAAATATAAATGAGCCATCAACCTTACTCATTTTATTGCTTACATCATTTCCGAGGAATTCATTAATTTTATTGACGAACCATGCTTTATTTACAACCATATTACAAGCTTCCTTAAAATAATTCTATGTCTGATTTAATTTCCAAATTTTTAATAGCTATTTAATTTTTGTTTTATAGTGTGGAGATTAACACTTAAATTGCTATATCTACTAAATAAATTTAATCGAAATTTAATTGTATTATAATATGGATGAAGTCGATCTCAAAATTATTCTGCTTTTAATGAATAATTCACGATTAACTTATCGAGAAATAGCAGACCATTTAGGGTTATCTGTCAATGCTGTATATAAAAGAATTCAAATTCTTATAGATATAAGAACTATAGAAAAATTTACTGCAAAGTTGAAACCATACGCCATAAATGCTATATATACATTTATTTTTGGTCAATGTAATGCTCAAGATATGGATAAAGCAATAATAGAATTAGGAAAGCATGATATTACCTGGCAGATTGTATTATCAAGTAGAAATTATGCATATATTGGAGCTATGTTAGAGAATATTCATCAATTAGATGAGTACTCTTCTTATGTATCTCAAACTCTTAAGATTCAATCTCCAAAAATAGGATTACTTTCAGGAGTCCACTATACCGCACCAATCCCATATATTGTACCAAAGTCAAGATCAATGACTTATGATAAACTTGATTTAGAAATTATACGATCACTACATAATGATTCAAGAAAACCCATATCAGAAATAGCAGATGAAGTCAAAAGCACTCCAAATACTATTCGACGACGTTTAACCCGATTGAATGATGAAGGTATCATTGATTTATCCATTAATTTTAATCCTGAAGCTTCGAATGATATTTTTGCTACATTTCAAATAACTGTAAAACCTTCAGTTGATAAAAATGAAGTTGCTAAACTATTAAATGAAAAATACCATCCAAATCTCTTTTATTGTTGGACTTTTAGCAATCTCCCAAATATAATTCTATGTTGGGTATGGGTGAATAATACTAAGGAACTTACAGAATTAGTTGAGAATATAAAAAAGGAAAATATTGATTCAATAATTTTCGATATCATGTACAAAGTATATTACTTTGACACTTGGAAAGAAAAACTATTGTATAAATAAAAAAAGGTTAATAAGATTTTTGTGAGAAACTCCTCTTTCACTCATAAACTTAACCAAATCGCGACTCTTATAAAATGTATAATATATGTACTTATACCAACAAACAAGACTGTCTTCTTCAAAATATTTATGTATAGTAATTTTATTTTATTTGTATCTCTTTTCCATGATATTACTCCTATAATTCCTGTAAATCCAGCAATTCCTGATAAGCATATTTCTGAAAAGAGGAGAGTCCAAGAAAAAATGGGATTTATTGTACTAAAAGTATCCCCTCCAGTGCTTGCAAGAAATATTGCTCGTACAAGGAAAAAAATAGGACCTCCTCCTAAAAGAATCCATTTCAATTGATTTAAATAAATCTTAACTCTAGAATTGTTCAACTTTTTATCCCTCTTTTAAGTTCTGATTCAGAATTGATATTATTTATTCTATCTGAAATATCTAATCCAATCTGTTCCATCAAATCTAGAGTTCTGTCTTTTAATGGACCTTTTTGATTAAGCACTGTCCCTGTAACTATATGATGAATTATCTTAATTTTAATTTTATTTAAATATCTTGTAATCCTCTTAGCAGCAGATCCAGCTAATCGAAATTCTCCTTTTGTTTCAAAAGCAAACCCAAATTTATTATCCATTTTGAGATGTTTAATTTTACTTAAAAATGATTTCATCTTTTTTGAAGCTCCATGATAGTGAGTAGGACCTCCTATTGCTATAATATCATAGTTATTCAAATCTATTATATTAAAATCTTCTATAGAACTACTATCTACATAAAGGCCTCCCGCTTCTAAACCTCGGCTTAATGACATTGCTACTTTCTTTGTATTCCCGAATACAGTATCATATAGAATTATTGCTTTTTTCATATTTTCCCCTCTCTTTTTAATGTTTGGAGCATTTCATAACTTTTTCGATAAAAGACTTTCGTAAAAAATCCATGTTCACGTTGACAAAAAGGCAAACCATTTGAAGCTGAATGATATTTTTTACATTCCTCACAATTACCATGATTCGAACATCCTGTTTTAGGGCATGGACAATTAAAACTAATAAGTATCACCTCAAATATTTTTAATTTATTTATAGAAAGCAGCTAAATATAATTCTAAGTTTAAATGAGAGTAGATGAATTAACTCATTTCAATATCAGATTTAGTTAGTTTTTCAACAAGTTGGTTGATAAATTATCTATCAAATCTATAATTTTTTTGCATTTTAATTGAAAATTCTAATTTTCCTTTACCTTATTATTGTTAATTTGTTCAATTTTCAGTATACATGGAAATATATGAGTAGAATGAAGACCTATAAATTAACTCAAAAATAATTGAGGTGAAAATTTTTGGAAATAAATAAAAACTCAATAAAGCGTGTATCAAGAACGATAATAAAATCATTTTTATTTATAATCTATATAAGTCTTATCATAGGTTTGATAGCAGGTGGATTATCAACAGGAATTATGACTTTAATACCAGATGAAGCAAGTAAACCATGCTATCTGGGTTATTACGCACACTGTTCATTTACACCTTACAGTACATTGATTTTATTTGCAATGGCTATAATTGGAACAATTTTACTTTTAAAACTTATAAAATATGTTAAAAGACAATATACAAAGTTTATAGAAGCAAAACCAACCATAAAAGCCTTTAATAAAAACTAAAATACAAAACAATTTTTTTTTATTAACCTAAATATTCATTTGATCCTTTTAATTCTACGATAATTACTATCAACTTTTCTTTTTTCTAGCAGAGAAGTTTTACTCTTAGCAATAGCTTGATACAACTCTGTAAAATTCTCAGGCGGAATAGTTTCTGTCGATTTCTTTACTAATTTTCGTGCATTCTCGGGACAAGAAGGGACACAGACTCCACACCCTATGCAGTAGCCAAGATCAACTTCACAAATTCCTTCATCATTGATCGTATTAGCTTCCATATGACAATTAGTAATGCATTCGGCACAACCCGAACATAAATCTTTATCAATTTCTACAAAAAAATTAGAATTGATATATTGAGCGGGATTTGCATATTTTTTAAGATTATCCAGAACAAAACACGAACATGCACAACAGCTGCAAATCATAAAAGGTTTTTGAGCATTACTAGGACTTATGACCATTCCCTTATCTTGTGTCATGCGTAATACTTCAAGTGCTTCTTCCTTTGTAATTTCACGACCTTGTTCTAGAAAAATTCTTGGATTGACACCAATTGAAATACAGGTTTCTATAGGATGGTCACAACCTTTTCCTTGAACCTTTCTTGATTGTCTACAAATACATGGGCTTAAATATAACGTTTTATTGGCGTTTTCTATAATTTTTTTAATCTCATCGTAGTTAGAGACATTATATTCTACACTAATGCTTTTTTCAATAGGTATTGTTCTCATTTGCAAAATTCCATTTTCTAACATCGCATCTATAAACCCTTCTTCCAGATATTGGAAAAAATCATCTGCAAGTTCTTTTGTAAGCATGTCTATTTGATAATCATAAAATCCTGCTATTAAAAAAGCAATAGAGTAATAATTTGTCCCATGTCTTCTCCGAATCCAATTTATTGATCCTTTTTTCGCCATAGTTAATAGAGCTTCAGAAAATTCCTCGAGCGTCCATCCTTTCTTTTTAAAAGGTCGGAACATTGATTTTGGTTCCTGAGGAATCATCTTTAGATTTAAGGCAATTTCAGCTTCTTGAGGAGTAAACAATTGTTTTAGGATCCTAATTTCAACTCCAGATTCTGTTTCAGGGTAATCTACAGGAAGAGAATCTAAATATTTCTGAAGTTTGTGATATATATCATCTTCATTTTTGGAGATCATAAATGGTATTTAGTTTTAATACAATAAAAATCTAGATATGTTATTCTCTAATTTAAGATTTTGTTAAATAATCTTAGAAATTAATGATTTTTATCAACTAAAAATGAATTGACCAAATAACAAATCTAGAATCTTTTTATTTTTAAGTTGAAAATATTCTTCATAACGCACATCAATTTTGATATTCTGTTCATTTGCACCCTACAGTACATTGATTTTATTCATAATGGCGATTATAGGAATAATTCTTTTAATGAAATTCATAAAGTATATTAGAAAAATTTATAATAAAGTTATAGAAAATAATTTAAAAATAAAAAACTTAGCTCTAAGTTAGAAAGAAACATCCCTTTTTTTTTATTTATTTTTTAAATAAGTATCCTACACAGCTTTAAAATTAGAATAATTTTGATAAGAACTATCATTTTAAGTCTTGTTATCATTAAAATTTTCAGAGCTTAAATGATCTTAGATAGTTTACACTCATGGAAATAATTCAAATACAATTCCCTTTAGATATTACAATTTCCAAATTGTTGATTATAAGAATTGTTTCCGAAGGTATCCTATATGTTTTAAGATTGATTCTGTTTATAGAATCGGATAAAAATGTATTCTAATTTACTGGTGTCTTATTCAATTTCAGTGGGATAATGATGGGAGCATAATATCACATAAGTGATATATACAAAGATTTATAAACTCGATTTTCGTATATAAGCATATCACGTATATTAAGACATTATTAAGATTTTTTAATATCTGTGATAAATCGTCTTTTAGAAAATTTTTGCTTGAATTTAATTATGAATGAACAATATGAACAGTATCGATCTCGTCTTGTAAATAAAAATTTTGATGAAAATCGACTACCCCAAACAGAGTGCTGTAGTAATCCATTTATTGAGTCACGAGATGGAAATAAAGTATGTTTAAACTGCGGTGTAATTTTTGAAAGAACATTTGTGGGTAATGAGAGACGTGCGTATACAATAGAAGAGATTCAAAACAGGCGTAGGACTGAACCGCGTTGGAGAGACTTTGGACCGAGGACAATGCTTCCGAACACAAAAACAGATAGTAAAGGTAAATCAATTGGCGCAAAAGAACAAGCCCTTTTTTCTCGCCTTTCAAAAATTCAAAATTCATTAATTTCAAGTATAGAGCGCAATTTTTGGGAAGCAAAACCAAAACTAAAAATGCTGACTTCAAAACTTAACATTCCTGAGTATATAGCTGAAACAGCATGGAAAATATACAGTATTGTAGCAAAAAAGAAACTAACCATGGGAAGGTCTATCAATGGTTTTATATCTGGATCTTTATATGCTGCAATTAGAGTTCATGATTTCCCACGATTATTAGATGAGATATGTGAAGCATCATTAACACCACGGCGAACAGTTCATAGAAGTTTAGCTATGATTATTCGTGAAGTATTACCAGAGCTAAATTTAAGATATCAACCAATTACTGCTGAAAGTTTAGTTTTTCGATTTGGTAATGAGTTAGACCTTCCAATTCAAATTCAGAAAAATGCAATTAATATGCTTAGAGATGCTTCTAAAAATGGTCTTAAACGAACAGGAAAAGATCCGAAGGGACTAGCCGCAGCTTGTATTTACATAGCTGCTAAGAATGGATGCATTCGCAAGACTCAATCACGCGTAGCAGAGATTGCAAAGATTACGGAAGTGACTTTGCGAAGTCGTGCCAAACAGATTAAAAGTAAACTAATTTAATATATTTTTTATATTTTTTAAAATATCTATTTTTCTTTAACTTCTTGCTCTTGCTGAAGAGTATATTTTATGCCAATAGCGGTTATAGCTAATCCAGAAATTAGAATAGCGATATTTGCTGATATGAAAAACACCCAAAATACACCAGGCATTATTGGTGTAATATTCATATCATAGAGAGCAGTTTGAAAAGTAACAGTAGTTATAGTTGAAGTAATTCTTGTCTTTCCTAAATTTACTAAATAGTTCATTTTGACAAATCCCGCTAACAAAATTACCATGCCAATAACAACAAGAAACTTTGCTAATGGAATACTTTCGATATCACTCTTCGATCCTGTTTTGAACATAAATAGGCCTATAATTGCATAGCAAGCCATAGCACTTATCAGAAATAACCATAATAAAGTTCCTGAAAATGAAAACAATGTAGAAGAATAAACTATTTCAGTTAGTAAGTAAAAACTCCCATCAATAGAAAAATAAACAAAATTCATCAAAATAATAAAGATGATTTCGACCAAAGAAATAAGAATGAATATAGAACCAATGATTTTGAGAAATTTCAACACTTTTTCATATATCATATTTAATACACTTAAATTCTTTAAAAAAGCAAGAAAATTTTTTATGCAATTAATCTTATTATTGTTTTTGAAATTAATAAAAATTTTTAATATTATTGTTTTTTACCCATATTCTAGTTAATCATAATTAAACAATTTAAATTGATTATTTTTTGAAGAATAAGAAGAATTTAGCACCAGAAATCTCTGAATGTCCACATAGAAACGTCAAACAAGACAAAGGATTTGTTGTTTGTCAAGATTGTGGTCTAATAATGGATGGTAAAACTTTTGAAAATACTAGTTCTACAAGTGACTTCTTTACAGATTCACAAAGAGACTATGAAAGAAGAATTAGGATAAGTGATTCTAAAGCTCTCCAAGATCCTGTGATTAAAGAAAAATATGAGAGAATTAAGACTCTTGAAAAATGGTTCCGTGATTATGAAAGTGAATTTACTGAGCAAAAGAAGACTATTGAATTATTAAAGAGCCATAGTATCGGATTGAACATAGATAACGTAATATTTAAAGAAATTAAGGATAGATATCTAAAATATAATAAATACCATCGACATAATTACCAAAATATGATAATAATTTTTCTCGCAATCGTATGGATGCGTATAAAGGATACTACTCACATTAGAATAGAGCAATTCATTAAAGTCTCGAGAGAATTGGGACACAAGATAAATAAAAAGATGTTGAATAATGCAATGCTGAAAGTGAAAAGAACTGAGAATATGTTAAAGGAGAAAAAAACAATTGCAGATATCGAAAATGAGATAAAAAGTAGAATAAAGATTGTTTTTCAAAAAGATATAAATAATATACCATACAATGAAGTTCAGGAGTTCTTTTCTGAAAAGATTGAATATGAAAAAATTAAAATCGAAATGTTATTATTAGCAGATAAAATATTGAATAAAATTCCGTATAGCCAAATTCAGAATCTTAACTATAAAGCATTTACTGCGGGCTTAATCTATTATATTGGACAAACACTTGACAATAGGAAGATTTTCACTCAAAGTCTAGTAGAAAAAACTAGTAAATTTTCAAGTACCACTATTAGAAAGAAATATCATGTTTTAAAAGATTTATTGGGAAGCCCTCAAGAACTTAAAGTATAATCTAAATGCATTTTTCCCAAATTAAATACATTTATACCTTTAAAACTATATTAAATAATATCTATATTAGATTTATTATTTAAATAATTAAGATGTCATTATCAGATATACGAAGTGAAATCCCTTATTATAATCAACCTATTGAAAACCTAATTAAAATTTTCAATACTGATGTAAGCCATGGTTTAAAATCATCACAATTAAATGAAATTTATTTAAAATATGGATATAATGAATTACCAAAGATAAAAAAATCAATTTGGAAAATATATTTAGCTCCGATTTTCAACTTCTTAATTCTAATTCTTATTATAACAGGTGTAATTATAGTAATTTTGGGTTCCGCTGAAGACACAATTATTACGTTCACAGTTGTATTTTTGAATTCTGCAACGGTTGTTATTCAACAATTTCGCGCTCAGAAAGCATTAGAATCATTACATAGGATTTCCGCACTAAAAGCAACAATAATTAGAGATGGAAATCAACTCGAAGTACCTAATAGAGATTTAGTTCCAGGAGATATTATGGTATTAGAACAAGGAGATAAAGTTCCCGCGGATGGGAGAATTATAAGTCACATTAATCTTTCAGTTGATGAAGCTCCTCTGACTGGAGAAAGTGAACCAGTAGAAAAAACAACTGAGGAAATTCAAGAAAAAAATGTTTTAATACAAAAACAATCGAATATGCTATTTATGGGAACATATGTATATACAGGGAGAGCAAAAGCATTAATTACTGGCACAGGTATTAATACAGAGATCGGAAGAATATCTGAAACACTTAATGAAATGGGAAGTATTGAAGATATCCCACTTACGAGAAAATTAAATAGATTAGGGTATATTTTAGGAACAATTGTTCTAATTAATTTGATAATCTTGATTATTTACAAATTTTCTTTGTTGGCAATTGAAGGCAATTTTATTCAATCAGAAATAAGTGGTGCTCTCGTTAGTTCTATATTAAGGGCTACTAATATTTTGCCAATTAATCTCCCTATATTATCAACATTAGTATTGATAACTGGAGTTCTTAACATGGCTCAAAGAGGAGTCATTATCAAGAATCTGTCATCAATAGAATCACTTGGTCGAGTATCTGTAATTTGTTCAGATAAAACAGGGACAATAACCAAAAATGAAATGACAGTTGAAAAATTTTGGATCAATGAAGATGAATATAATGTTTCAGGTTCTGGGTACGATTCTGAAGGAGAAATCTATTATAATAGTAGTCCTATCAGTTTGAAAGAGAATCCTTCATTTGTTAACTTAATAGATTCAATGGTGCTAAATAATAATGCTCAACTTATATTTGAAGATGTTAAAATTAAATTGAAAGATAAAAAAGAAATGGCGGTAAGGCGAGCATTAGGATCACCAACTGAAGCTTCTCTATTAGTACTTGTTGAGAAAGCAGGATATATCCCATACGATATAAAAAAGAAATATGAATTTATTAATGAATTTTCATTTACCTCGGAATTAAAACGTATGAGTACCATTTGTAGATCCAATAACAATACAGATGATGTTTTTGTATTTTCTAAGGGAGCACCAGAAAAGCTCATCAACCTATCGTCAAGAATTGAAATTAATGGAAACATAAAATTATTAGATTCTATTTTAAGGAAAGACATATTGGATTTGATAGAATTTCGTGCAAATGAAGGTTATAGAACTCTTGCATTAGCTTACAATAAACTTTCTGATATTAATACACCTACAAGAGAAGATGTAGAAAAGGATCTGATTTTATTAGGATTTGTATCGATTATGGATCCTCCAAGAAATGGTGTTAAAGAATCTGTAGAACAATGCCAAAATGGAAAAATTAAAGTCATTATGATTACCGGTGATCATCCGGCTACTGCGAAGACTATTGCATCACAAATGGGTATTTTCAAAGAAGGAGATACTGTTGTCGAAGGTTCTCAATTGAAAGATTCCACAAATTTAGATCTTGAAAAGGTCTCAGTTTTCGCTCGTGTAGAGCCAACAGATAAGGAAATCATCGTCAGATATTATCAAAATAAAAAACAGGTAGTTGCTATGACAGGTGATGGAATTAATGATTCACTAGCTTTAAAACTGGCTAATGCAGGCATAGCTATGGGTATTACTGGAACAGATGTGGCAAAAGAAACGGCTGATATGGTCATTTCAGATGATAACTTTACTTCTATTGAAAAAGGTGTTAGAATTGGACGTGGTTTATTTTCAAAAATTAGGACAATTATCTATTTTTTTATATGTTTAAATATAATGGAAGCTATTATCTTTTTTACATATGAATTCATACCGACATTTGATCTTTTTAGTTCAGAATGGCAACATATTTATATCTTCGGAGTTGTGCATTCTCTTCCTTCCTTAGCATTAGTAATTGATACTCACCCTAAGGATATTATGTTTGAACCACCTAGAGATGAAGAACAAATATTAAATAAAAATATGTGGATAATGTTATTAATTCAAGCCTTTCTTATGGGACTTGGATTAGTTTTAGTTTTACAATTAACGTTATGGCAAATAATACCATTGAATAATTGGAATCTTAATCCTGTTATTAGTTATATTAATCCAGCCAGTCCTTATTCTGAATTGGTAGCACAAAAAGCAAGAACTATGTTTATTACTACAATTTTCATCCTCGAAACCAATTTTATTTGGACATTTAGAAGACCAAATAAATCTCTCTATAGAAGTCTGAAGGAAGAATTTAGCTTTTCTTTACTGTTCATATGTTTGTTTACGTTTATATTGCATATTCTCTATATTACATTTTCATATCTTGTTAATCACTATGTAAATGATGTTTTCGGGCTAGATTTACAAATAAATTTTATGTTCCTTAGCGGAACAGATTGGATAATCTGCATATTATTTGCTTTACCTGGAATTATTGGTATTGAAATATTTAAATACATTGCTCGAGAAAGGAATATACAATTCTAATATCCTTCTTGAAAATAAATATCTAATTTTTTAAATTATGATTATTATAGGTTATTTATTACATTGAAATTTCAACTGTAATTATGCTTTCTTTATATTAAAAAATCATGGAAGACTTATTATGGAATCTACAGAAAAGGCTTATTATAATATTGAATTAAACGAAATCTATAAAGAATTTCAAACAGATCCTGAGAAGGGTTTATCTGTAAAAGAAGCTGCGAATAGATTAGACGAATACGGTTTGAATGAAATCCCCAAAGTTTCTAAAGGTTTTATTAAAATATATCTTGCGCCGTTATTTAATTGGTTAATAGTCATATACCTTATTGGGGCGTTAATTCTAATTTTGGCATGGGCTATTGGTGGAGAGGGAGATTTAATTACTGTTGCATTGACTTTGTTCATCGTTCTTCTAAATTGTGTGGTTGCAATTATCCAACAATATCGTGCTACTAAAAAGCTTAAGGCTTTACGCGAATTAACGGCTCTTACATCAACGATAGTAAGAGATGGACAGAAGATAGAGGTTCCAACCAAAGAGATTGTTGTAGGTGATCTACTAGTATTAAGTCAAGGGGATAAAATCCCTGCTGATGCCAGAATAATAAAGTCGTTTAATCTTGTGGTAAATGAAGCATCTTTAACGGGAGAAAGTGAACCTGTAAGAAAATTAGAATCAGGAGATGCGTTGAAAAAAAGTGAAATTTCTATAGGAGAACGGAACAATATGGTATTTTATGGCACATTTATTTCTACAGGGACAGGAAAATCGATTGTAGTAAAAACTGGTGGAAATACAGAAATTGGGAAAATTTCTCATGGTTTAGAAGAAGCGGGAACAAGTGAGATTCCAATTCGGCAAAAAATGAATAATTTTGGCAAATGGTTAGGGATTATTGTTTTCATTTTTTGGTTTATTACATTATTGATTATCTGGGGTGCTAGAGGGTCACCCGAAATTGTTGAAAGTTTAAATTCTGCACTTGATCTTATGCCGATCAATATACCATTATTAGTTACTATAGTTTTAATAACTGGAGTTCTTGCAATGGCTCATCGTGGTGTGATAATAAGGAACCTTGCTTCAGTTGACAGTTTAGGGCGTGTAAGTGTTGTATGTTCAGATAAAACAGGCACATTAACTAAGAATCAAATGAGTATTCAACATGTCTGGACAAATGGATCGATTTTTAGAGTCACAGGCAGTGGGTACACTCCTGATGGAGATATTGTACTTATGGATGACCCTAAAAATCATATTTATGTTAAACATATTAATGAATACCCACATCTTAAACTACTATTAACAGCTGGTTTTTTAAATAATAATTCTGCTTTAGTAAAAAATGAAATTGAAATCGGAGGAAAAACAATCTATAATTGGAATGTGATTGGCTCTCCCACAGAAGGAGCACTAATGGTATTATTTCAAAAAGGAATGGGCGATTATCTTCTTGAAGATTATGAGGCTATTACCGAATATCCGTTTGATTCTTCTTTGAAACGAATGTCTAAGGTATATAAAAAAGATCAAGTATATCTTTCCTATACAAAGGGAGCAAGTGAAATTCTAATACCTCTCTGTTCAAAAGTATTATATAATGATAGCGAAATCTCATTCACAGATGAAATAAAGAAGAAAATCTTAGAGATTGTAGACTTATATGCTAGTCAAGGTTATAGAATTTTAAGTTTATGCTACAAAGAAATGATGGAGATACCTCCAGAAGGAGATGAGGGAAGAAAAATAAGTGAATCAAATTTGACTTATATTGGTTTTGTGACAATTTTAGATCCTCCAAGGGAAGGAGTAAAAGAATCTGTAGAAGAGTGTCATGAAGCAGGAGTTGATGTAGTAATGATTACAGGGGATTCCCCCGCTACGGCAAGAGCTATTGCATCACAAATTTCTATAATAAGTGATCCTAGTGAAATAGCTGTAGAAGGGAAAGAAGTTAAAAACATTAAAACATATGATGAGTTCAGCCGGATTAAGGTTTTTGCTCGTGTATCCCCCGAACACAAGGAAGATATTGTAGAAAAATATCAAGAGCAGAAGAAAGTTGTTGCTATGACAGGGGATGGTGTAAATGATGCTTTAGCATTAAATATGGCTGATGCGGGAGTAGCTATGGGTATCACAGGAACTGATGTGGCAAAAGAAGCTTCAGATATGGTAATTTCAGATGATTCTTTTAATTCTATCGTTTCAGGTATTGAACAAGGGAGAGGAATATTCGCGAGGATTCGTGCGGTTGTGTTTTTTTATATTTGTATCAATGTGTTTGAAGGTATTGTTCAGTTTATCTTAGCAATTATATTAGATTTACCCTATTTCTTAGATGAAGCGTTTTATTATCAGTGGGCTTTTCTTTCATTGACTTTGCATATATTTCCCGGTTTAATACTAACATTTGATACAACTTCAAAAGATGTGATGAAGCAAAAACCTAGAGATTCAGAAGAGATTCTCTCAAAAAATACATCTAGACTTTTATTAATATTCGGTGCTTTTCTGTCTCTAAGCATGATGATAGTCTACTTTTTAACTATAACAGGAGTATATCCTGTTTTTCCCGAAAACCTTGTCCCAGGATATCTATATTATGATGATACTTTAATACCACCGCATGTATATGATATTCCAGCAGTCATGTATGCCGAGGCCGCTCAACAATTAAATGTGATTAGAACTATAGGTAAAAGCCTGACAATGATGATGTGTGTTCTATACTTCTGTGAAAGTTTTCTAGTATTCCAGATTAGAAGACCAAATAAATCTTTAATAAAGAGTCTTATCGAAGATAGTAATAAATTTATGTATGTGCTAATTGGCTTATTATTCTTTCTGTTTATTGCTTTACTATACATTCCTGGAGTGCAAATTTTCTTAGCCGAAGAATTAGGAATCAATTTTATGTTTATACCTTTAACAGGAATGGATTGGTTGGTATGCTTCTTGATTTCTTTAATCTGCATCGTTTCATTTGAGATAGTAAAATGGATAGCTCGTAGAAGAAGTATTGAATTTTAATCCTCATTTTTTCTCTTTTTAAAATTAAAAGTAATTAAAAAGCATAATTTTTTATTGTAATGTAAATTTACAATTTTCATGTTAAAGGGAGAGAGAGTAAGGTTGGGACCGATTAAAAAGAATTATATAGATTCTTTCCTAAAGTGGTTCAATGATCCAGAAATCATTCAATATCTGGTCATGTATCGTCCAATGACGAGAATGGAAGAAGAGGACTGGCTAGAGAAATTAAAAGATAGAGAGGATACTATTCATTTAGCTATTACACTTCCAAATGAAGATGGGTCAGAGAAGCTAATTGGCAACTGTGGGATACATAGAATAGATTGGAAGAATAGATCGGCAGAAATTGGAATTACAATTGGAGAAAAAGAGTATCAAAACAAGGGATATGGTACTGAGGCAATTGAACTTTTATTAGAATATGGTTTTAACACAGTAAATTTAAACAGAATCGAATTACAAGTCTATGATTATAATGTAAGAGCAATAAAAACCTATAAAAAAATCGGATTTATTGAAGAGGGGCGAAGACGGAAATTTATGTTTTCCAAGGGAGCATATCATGATGCAATTATAATGAGTATTTTAGCCGAAGAATGGAAAAAAAAGGAGAAGATTTAGTCTAA
Organism: Promethearchaeota archaeon; assembly: GCA_048939015.1. Taxonomy (GTDB): domain Archaea; phylum Asgardarchaeota; class Lokiarchaeia; order Sigyniarchaeales; family SOKP01; genus Loki-b32. The sequence goes on along the minus strand of JBHLPW010000060.1, from coordinate 7,290 downwards.
TTCTTCAAAATAAGGTATTATTTTATCTCGAAAAATTTCATATACTTTATTAGTATCAGGTCCTCTATTCATCAAACTCATATGTGTCGCTCCTGCTTCTTTATATTTTTCTATACTCGCAATTACATCATCAACAGTACCTAGGCAATTCGTATCTTGTAAAATTGTATCAGGTAATTTATCTAAATTGTTTAGGTAATCCATTGAATTGACACTAGTCATTTCAAAATCATGAACACTAAAATCTTCCGGTAAATCTAATTTTGGATAGGCTTCATTCGTAATGAACGAATTCAATAGATAAGAGGTTTTAAAGAATTCACATCTTTTAATAGCATTATCAGGGTCCTTATCATCAATAGCCACAAAACAATCGTATACATAATCAATTTCATTTGGATCTCGACCTGTTGCTTTTGCTGAATCAGAAACCTCTTTTTGTTTCTCTTTATAGAGCCAAGGGGGTTGATAAAGTGGATACCAACCATTTGCTAATTCTCCAGTCAGTTTACGGGTTTTTGGGCCATTGGCAGCGACATAAATAGGAGGTGTCTTCTGAACAGGTTTTATCTGAATATAAGCTTTTTTAATTTCTCCCCAGAATTCACTTTTTTTACTTACTTTTTTCTTCGTCCAGAATTCTCTCAATAAGATAATATATTCTCGCAATTTTGATACAGAATTCTTTCTTTCGATACCGTACATGTCAATATTCATTGCTTCTCCCGCTCCAAGTCCTATCATGCCTCTTCCATTAGATATTTGGTCTAAAGTTGCAACTTTGTGTGCCATTAATGCTGGATGAAATCGATGACAATCAGAAACACCTGTACATAATTTTATTTTTTTTGTTATCATTGCTAATGAAGTTAAAAAGCAATAAGCATCATAACATGTTCCTGGACCCGGAGGTAACATTACGGTGTGATCTGCATAAAAAACACCAAAAAACCCACATTCTTCAGCCATTTTTGTTCCTTGAAACATATATTCAAGCCGAGGTGTAGGGACAGGGATATGGAAACTAAACTTCATGACTTAAATCAAACTCTTTTATTATGTTTTAATATATTTTACAATTGATTTATCAGAATTTATGGTTTAATTTACTTCTTTTAATAAATGTAAAAATTCTAGAGGTTTATAAAATCTTTAGAATTTCTTTATTATAATACTAAAATACATAAGAGTGAGAAAATGGACATAGATATAAAAATTGGTACAGAGGGTACATTTATCCCTCCTTTTGATAGAGGGATTGAAACTATAAAAAGAATCGAAAATAGTGGTTATGATTCAGTATGGTTTGCAGATCATTTAATGGGATGGATTCCAGAATCAATTTGGACTCCAGATCTTATTGAAATGGCAAATATTCAAAATAGTCCCCATGATTTTTACGACGTTTATCCAGTAATGTCAGTTGCTGCTTGGAATACCCAAAATATTAAATTAGGTACAAGTGTAACTGAAACATTTAGAAGACATCCAGCTGTTCTTGCTCAAACCTTTTTAACTTTAGATCATATATCAAAAGGACGAGCAATTCTTGGGATTGGTACTGGTGAAGGAGAAAATGTAGTTCCTTATGGTATAAAATGGGATAAACCTGTAAGTAGATTGGAAGAAGCAATAAAAATTATAAAACTTCTTTGGGAAAATGAAAAAAAAGTTAATTTTGACGGCAAGTTTTGGAAATTAAAAAACGCTATTCTATCTATAAAACCTTATGAAGAAGGAAAATATCCACCTATATGGATTGCAGCACACGGTCCTCAAATGTGCGAAATGACTGGTAGATTAGGAGATGGATGGTTACCTTCTAATTTTGATCCAAAAACATACAGAGAAAAACTTGCAATTATTCAGAATTCAGCGAAAAAAGCTGGACGTAATCCTGACGATATAACACCTGGGTTATGGTGTAATATAATTATTGATGAAGATCATGGTGTATGTGATGAGTTATTAGAATCCGCCTACGCAAAAAATTATTTATTAATTCTATCAAATGAATATTTTGAAAAATTTGGGCTTTCACACCCATTTGGAAAAGAATTTTATGGTCTTCTTCATTATTTCCCAACAGAATACGATCGAGAAACTATGCTTGACGCATTGAGTAAGGTCCCTGCAAAGTTATGCAATGAGAGCTTTTTACATGGTACTCCAGATGAGATCATCTCTAAACTTGAAGAATATGCTAGAGCTGGGCTAAAACATATTGTTCTTTATAATATAACCTATAATTGTGATATTAGTAAAGTAAAAAGTTCATTTGGATGTATAAAGAAAGTAGTAGAATATTTTAAAGAATAAAATTTTTTTTCTACATTTTAATCTTATTTGAATTATAAGAAAATGCTTAGACCTATTTAAAACTTTGACAAAAAGAAAATACTGAATTTGAGGAACGATTTTATCAAGTAAATTAAATTCTTTTTTTAAACTCAAAGTAGGTGAGGAATTCGTATAAAATATTATCTACATATTTTAATATTTCAATTTCCGATTTATAAAATATTAGATTAAAAAAATTAAATTTAAAGGTTCAAATCACGATTAGCAATATAATAGGTATCATTAATATAGAATTAAAGCAAGAATTTAGCAATGAATTATAATCTCAATTCTTCAAAGAATAAAAGGATTCACGTATTAGTTGTTATATTTTCAATTTTAATTTTGTTAAGTTTTATAAACTTTAATAATTCCTTAATTTCGGTAATTAATTCAAATGATAAAAGTCAATTTAAAGATAATACTAATGATTTTAAAAACCTTAAAATAAATTCAAATACCCCAAACGCAAAACCTTTGTTAATATATCAACATGCCACAATTTCTAATACTTTTTTTCCCTCAACTTTACCTAGAAATGTTAGTTTCACTTTAGTAGAGGACTGGACTTCGAAAAATATAACAATACTTTATGAAGGTGTGGCCCAACAAAAAGATTGGATCTCAAATGGAGCATTTACTGCTAATGATGCTGGGTGGGGTAATTTTAGCGAAGATCCAGTCGAACTCACCATTAATCCATGGCAATCAGGAGGTTATGTTCAAATCCAAATAGACACTCTTGATAAAACAGCTAAAACATCTGCGTATTTTGAACAAAATATTAGCATTCCTGATACGTTTGCTGAAGAAAAATTAGCTTCAATTTCATTAGACTATTATTATATAAAAGGCGGACCAACTATACCAGACAACATTAGCCTATTTTTTTCAGTAGAAATAAATGAACAAGAGATTAATAATACTATTCTCTTTAAAGATTTAGTTCAAGATACTTGGACAAAAACTAGTATAACCTATGATCCAATTGTTTTAGGTCAATCCTTACCAGATAATGCTACAGTGAGAATGGGAGTTTTTGTTGATGATGATACTACCGTTCTAGCAGCAGATCATTTTATTCGATTTGACAATGTTGAATTTAAAATCTGGACTAAACCCATTAGTTCTAATTTAGTAAAGGCTTATGATGTCGAATTTAGTGAGAATTATAGCTACACTCCAACTACATATGGAGAAGGGTATAGTTTTATTGATGTTGAACATCAAAGAACAGGAACTTCAGATGTAATTTTTACGATTTCTGAAAATGTTACAGGTGTAGAAGATTTAGAAATTTATAATATAACAATTACTTCGGAAGCAGTTAAAATTTTTAATTCTACAATTGATGGTCAAATAGGTTCTACTTATATTATAAATAATGAAATAATTTGGCAAACAGAATGCTCTTTTTCAATTCCTTATGGTTATTTAAATAACTGGGCTAAGATAAATAAACCAAACGACTGGAATATCACTTCTATTTTAGATGGATATAACACGGAAAAAATAGGATGCTGCACGGGAAGTAAGTTTGGATCAACAAGTTTGAAAATTCCTCAGGATTGTTTTGGTCCTGGCTTATGGTCGATTCAAGCAAATGGACGAAATTATATTACTAAAGGGAGTATAGTTGTTTGGAATGGAACATTCTATAATGAAGAATACTGTGTTTCATATGGTGATAAGTTTCGTATTGATGCAACTTTAAACAATACAATTTCTTTAACAAATACGCAAATTAACTGCACAATTGAATATCCTAATGGTACAATTTTCAAGAAAATTCAAAAAGAACCATTATTATATGATGTAGATTTTGGCGAGTTTATAGTTGGAAATAACATGTCGGTCGGTACATATCAAGTAAGTATAATATGGGCAAATGATCAATCTTATTTAAGTAGAAATAAAATCGGATTTTCTCAATTTTCCTTTAATGTATGGCATCATACAAATCTCACTGCTATAAATTCATATATAGAAAGGGTTTCTGGAGAACCCCTTTTAATTAGAGTGAAATATGTTGATTCAGATTTTAATCAAAATATTGATTTTGCGACAATAACTTATAATTCGACTTTCGGGACTTCTGGAAATATGGCTTATACTGGTTCAGGAGTCTATGTTATCGATGTTGATTCAAGTGGATTAGGAATTGGAGATTATTATTTTTCATTCAATGCTTCAAAAAGCTACTATGAGAATCAATCAATAAGAAATCTAATACATTTAAAAATAGTAAATCAACCATTGGCATTAGAGGTTCCGCATAATATTATCAATGCAATAGCAAATGATTATGCTATTTGTCAGATAAATGTTACTGGAGCGATTTCAGGAGCATTATTACCGGGTGATACAAATATTACTACTGATTGGATGAATCCATATTCCGTAACAAATATTAGTACTGGTGTATATGAACTTAACTTTTCAACATATAATCTCCCAACTTTAGGTATTACAGAAGTTTATACAGTTACTATTTTTGCTAATAAAACTGATTATGGAAGTATAACAGGTTATATTTCTTTGCAAATAACACCTTTAGCTGCCACAGTGAAAGTAAATGTATCTCAAGTAAATGTGGTATTCAACGAAAATTTTTATTTAAAAGTAAATTATACCGAAACAGGAACGGGCGAAATAATTAGTGATGCCGTATTAAATGTGACATGGGTATCATCCTATACGATTACTCCCGTTGCTGATGGTTTCATAGTTTTTCTTTCTACTAGTGGGCTTTCAATAGATATTTATACGTTAATTTTTCAATTAAGTCATCCTGGATATCAAACTGCTTTTAAAAGTATATTTGTAAGTGTAACCTCAAAACCAAATTATATTGAAATCTATTTGAATCAAGAAGATAAGTCAATGGAAAAATCGATTACAATCCAATCGAATGAGGATTTAAATGTTACTATTTTTTTTAAAGACTCTAAAACTAATGATTTTATTCCTGGTGCTACAGTGGCATTGAATGGTTCAGGGATTTCAAGACTCTTAGATGAAAGTGGCCAACAATATGAGACTAATTTAAGCGCAGGGTCTTTACCTATTGGAATTCATTTCTTAACAATTACAATTGAAAAAGAAAATCATATGTTTATTTCAGAAATTATTAGCGTAATTGTAAATCCTATTACTACAATGGTAGGTTTAAATGAGACGATTATTAATGTCCTATTAAATCGGGACTTTTATATTAAGGTGAATTATACAATTGCAGCGACGGGTGAGATTATTAGTGGAGCTACTTTAAATGTCACATGGCCATCATCCTATACGATTTTTCCTGTTGCTGATGGTTTTATAGTGCACTTTTCTACTAGTAGTCTTTCAGTAGATTTCTACTCAATATTCTTTCAATTAAGCCATCCAGAATATCAAACCTCTTTCGAGAGCATATTTGTAATTATAGAGGAAAATCCAACTTATATCGAATTATATTTGAATCAAGCAGATAAGACAATGCAAAAATCAATCACAATTTTATCGGATGAGGATCTAAATATTACTATTATGTATAAGGATTCATTAACCAATGATTTTATTCCGGGTGCTACAGTGGCATTGAATGGTTCAGGGATTTCAAGACTCTTAGATGAAAGTGGCCAACAATATGAGACTAATTTAAGCGCAGGGGCCCTCTCTGTTGGAATTCATTTCTTAACAATTACAATTGAAAAAGAAGATTTTTTGTTTCTTTCAGAAATTATTAGCGTGATTGTAAATCCTATTACTACAACAGTAAGTTTAAATGAGACGGTTGTTAATGTATTGTTAAATCATGGCTTTTATATAAAGGTGAATTTTACAATTGCAGCTACAAGTGAGATTATTACTGGAGCTACATTAAATGTCACATGGCTATCATCCTATACGATTTTTCCTGTAACTGATGGTTTTATTGTATATTTTTCAACTGTTGGACTTTCGATAGATAATTATGCAATATTCTTTCAATTAAGTCATCCAGAATATCAAACAGCATTTGAAAGCATTTATGTAATAATAGAGGAGAATCCAACTTATATAGAAGTATATTTGAATCAAGAAGACAAAACAACTGAAAAAACTATAACTATGCAATGGAATGAGATATTAAATATTACTATTTTGTATAAAGATTCTTTAACTCATGTTTTTATTTCTGGGGCGATAGTAAATTTGAATGGATCAGGAATTTCAAGAATCTTAGACGAAAATGGACAACAATATTATACAATCCTAAGTATAGGACTCCTGCCTATTGGGATTCATTTTTTAACAGTTTCCATTGAAAAAGAAAACTACGTTTTTCTTTCAGAGATTATTAAAATAGTAGTAGAACAAGTAGAGCTTTCAATGAGGACTATAGGTTTTGAAGAATCTCTAGATGTATATGCTGGAAGCACACAATTAGTTAAAATAAATTTGAGTGAACAAAATTCTGGTGATTTAATTACTAATGCTAATATAACTTTTACCTGGAGGTACGGTTTTGGTGAATTTGAAAATTTAGGCGATGGGACTTATCTAATTCAATTAGATATTCCAAGTAAAGCATCGGGAAGTCTTAGAATTAATCTTTTAATATCAGTTGAAGGAGGATATTATAGAAATACAGAATCTTCTTTTCTTATTGTAGTATTACAAGAATCAGGTGGAGATTATAGTTTAGTTTTGATTATCTCGATAATAGCATTATGTATAATAGGAGTTCTTGGTGCCTTAATTGCAAGAAGTTATATATATTTACCAAGGAAAAGAGAAAAAGAAAGACAATTTCTAGATAAGATTCAAGTCTTTAAAGACTTAGAGAATATTCAAGGAATTATGCTTATTCAAAAAAATAGTGGAATGCCTATTTACACAAAAAATGTTTCTGAATTCAATTTTGAAGAAAATATTCTCATTTCAGGCTTCATTCAAGCAATTACAATATTTGGTGAACAGACT
>JBHLPW010000059.1:0-28378 GCA_048939015.1 Promethearchaeota archaeon | reverse complement strand
TAAATCAACCTATTAATAATAGTATGTCTTCAGAAGCTTCAAATTCTAGTTTTATAAAAGTGTTTTCGAAATTTTTGGATCCTGATTCTGTTAAAATTAGTAAACTCCATAAGATCGAAGACATTATTAAATTACCTCTTCAATCATATAAATTTATAGATAAGGAAGAATCAACAATAATGAAACAGCTTTTAGAAATTTCTACTATTGGAGATGCTTCTAAGTTAAATAAAGATAATCCATTTGAAACATTAACCGAAATTGAAGAGACTGACGATTCAATTGAAATAGCCATGAGTTTACAACAAAAACTTGAGGAATTAAAAGAAAAGTACCCTACTCTTGAAAAAAAATTAAAAAAAACAATAACAATTAGCTCACTTATTGTAAGTGTTAAAGAAGATAAACAGGGGATCGAAGAATCTGTGCAAAAGGTACTTGTAGCGGGGTTAGACAATGCAGGAAAAACAGCAACATTATCAAAATTTGGTGGACGTTTAGGAATAGGTGACATGATTTCAACACATCCAACGAAAGGCGTTGTCCGAATGAAATTTGGTAATAGTAAACTAAATTTATTCATTTGGGACCTTGGCGGGCAAGTGGAATATCGAGAAAGGTATTTAAGTAATCCAGAACAATATTTTCTAGAATTAGATTTACTGATTTATGTAATTGATGTACAAGATCCAGAAAGATTTGATGAATCTCTTGAATATTTAGAGAAAATTATTAATTCTCTAGTAATTCTAGAAGAAAATCCATACATTTTAATTTTCATCCATAAATATGATCCTGATTTAAAAAATGATCCCAAGATTCTTCTAAATATCGAACTTTTAAAAGATAATATAAATGAATTCCTTAAGAAAAAGCAATATGACTTACATGTCGAAATATATTTAACTTCAATATATTCTTTAATTTCAACAGAACCTCAATTTGCAAAATATATAAAGAAACTTATGAGTTCTACTTATTCTCTTACAGATCCAACTGTTAAGAAAGTTGAGGGTCTAGGAAAAACATTGGAAGAAACATTAAATGCGGTTATTAGACTCTCGGAAAGTATTTCTACTCAACTCAATGACTTGGACAGTCGACTTAGAGCAATAGAATCCGGAGCGTTTCAAGTTGCGCAAAGTGGAATCCCAATTGAAATTGCTAACCCAAATCAACCATCTGCAAGACCTCAAGAAAGTGCCAGGTTGCAGGTATTAAATGAGTTAAAAGATTTATTTGGGAAAAGACGAAGATTAGACCTTTAGAAACTCATCTAATCCCTTTTTAATCGCTCTTTTATTGTTTTATTAATTGCTAAAAAAAAAATTATTAGTAAAATACTAGAAGTTAGCAAGATATAACCTATATTATTAAAAAGCATTGAATTTATTTGTTGATATTGTATTTCAAGTTCTATAAATTGCTCAAGATATCTTAATATTTGAAAAATAAGGGGACCAGTTAGATAAACTGTTATTAAAAACCCAATAATCCCAAAAATGCAACCGAATATAACATCTGAAGGATAATGTACACCCAGCTGAATTCTTGAGAAGGATACAACTATAGTGATAATTATAATTAAAATGATTATAAAAAGAGAATTCATAAAGAATAATCCGAATAATAAGCCTTGTGCCATAACGTTATAAGAATGCCAAGATGGAAAACTTCTTGAAGAAGGCTCTCGCTCAAGAGCTACAATTTGGTTTTCCTTAAATCTCTCAAAAGGTCTTTTTCTTTTAACAGTTTGTTTAATTATTAAAATCAAAATTAAACCCGTGAGAAATGTAGCAGAAATATAAGCTAATAAAAAAGGATCATACCAAATAAATAAATAGAACGCAATTAAGAAAAGCCATAAAGTTTCTCTTCCTAAGAAAGAAATTATTCTTAAAATTATTGTGATTGTTTTACCTCCAAATCCATTGTATTTCAAAATAATCTTTTGGTCCCATTTATCAATTCTATTTGAAAATTCTTTGAACTCCATAATATTTGGATGTTTATCTTTTTTAAAGTGGATTCAATAATCTATAAGATTCTATTAGCTTAGGAATCTTATCTTTAAAATAATCTAATGAATGTGAATCAGATCCAACAAAAAACTCACTTCCTTCTTTCCTTAACTGTTTCATTATTTCTATCGATGGAAATGTTCTCTTTATAGGAAATCGCAAACCAGACAAATTTAATTCTACTTTTATCTTGTTTTTTATACAAAGACGACCTATATCTAATACTCGGTTATCAGATACATCACAATCTTCTGTAGGTACGAATTCATTATTATTAATGTAACGAAAAATTGTATCAATATGACATATATTTTTGAAAATTTGTGAATTAATCATTCTAGTAATTAATTCAAAATAATTATCTATTATTTTTTTCATTGGTATTTTTCTAAGCAGTTTAGCTAGTCCCTTTTTCGTCGTAATTGGATAACCAATTATCCATTCGTGAACGGATCCTCCTAGAAAATCAAATTCTTTTGCATAATCATCCATGAATTCAATGAGTTGAATCTCACGATCTTTATAGTACTCAATTTCTAGGCCGCTTAATATGAAATCATATGTTTCTTTATATTTATCGATCTCTTCAAGATAATCATTGACTCTTCCATTATAAAATGGATTTGTCTTGTCATTCTCCACATAATGGAGTTCATAATGATCAAGAAAACAAATATTAATCTGATACTCTTCTGCTACTTTTATATAATCTTCAAATGTAGGACCATCTTCTGGTACATCTACACTCCAAGGTTTAGTATGTACATGAAAATCTGTATATTTGAATCGCATTAGTAAACACAATTATAAATTAAGGAAGAGAAATAAAAATTTTGAATATTTATTCCATGGAGTCTTCTTTATCAAAAAAAACTTCATAAAATAATTCTTTTTCTTCAAGTGATGAAGGCGGGGTAATTTTTGTATATCCCCCGGTTTTAATAATACGAACAGCACTTTTATTTTGAATGTGAATATTTCCATAGAGCCCTTTTAAACCCCTCTCTTTTGCAATAATAACAATATGTTGATAAAGAAATCCACCAATGCCCTTTCCTCTATAATCATCTCTAACGAGGAAACTATACTCTCCCATATTTATTTTGGGATTTAAATAATAAGTCGCATTTCCTATCATCTCTTCTTTTCCAATTTCGCCTATAAATGCGCCAATAGAAAAGATATCGTTGTAATCTATATTCACTTCAAATTGAGTTTTAGAATGAGTAAATTCTTTTTTTAATTCAAAAAATCTTAAATATCTATCTCTTTCACTTAATGAATAATATAAATCTCTTAGTAATGGTTCATCAGTAGTTTTTACAGGGCGAATTCTTACTTTTTCTTTATTTGATATGGAATAAATAGTTTCATATTGAGTCGGATATATGCAAATATTCCCTTTTGCATCACACGCAAGTAGTTGATCAGAATAAATGTAATTAAGTTTTTTTGCTTCATCTAATAATGATTGACGAAAATTTGGATGAGCTATGCAAATTAATTCAAGTACTCTTTCTCTAATTGATTTACCATGGAGATAAGCAACTCCCCATTCAGTTACTACATAATGAACATCTCCACGCGACAACATTATCCCCGCACCTTCATCCAAATGAGCAACTATTCGTGATTTTTTTCCATCTCTTGATGTTGATGGAATAATTATAATTGGTTTACCTCCTTTAGAAAAAGCAGCACCTCTCATAAAATCTATTGTTTCACCTAATCCAGAATAAAATCTATATCCCTCTGTTGCAGCATTTATCTGTCCAGTTAAGTCAATCTGTCTTGCTGAGTTTATAGAAACCATCTTTTTATTCATACCAATATATCTAGGATTACAGACATAATCTGAGGGGTAAAATTCAATATAAGGATTATTATGTACAAAATCATACAATTTTTTAGTTCCTAGAGCAAAACTAGTTATAATTTTTTCAGGATGAAAATTTTTTTTTCTACATGTTAAAATTCCTTCTTCAATAAGAGGTATTATATTGTCAGTAATATAATGAGAATGCATTCCAAGATCCTTCTTTTCTGTCAGAAATGGTAATACTGCATTTGGCAAATCACCAAAACCTACATGGATAGTAGATTTGTCTTCTATTAAATTTACTAGATTTTTACCAATCCTTTTAGCAATTTCATCAGGCTTTTCAAAAATAAATTCTAGTAAAGAAGTATCATTATAAACAAAATAATCAATTTCTTTCATATGTATAAAACTATTTCCTAAAGTTCTTGGCATTTGTGGGTTAATTTCAACAATAGTCATATATGATGATTGAGCAATTGGTTTGGCAATGTCTACATTAATACCTAGAGAGCAAAAACCATAAGGATCAGGTGGAGTAGCTTGGATAAGAGCAACATCAATATGTTTTCTACCTGTTAGAAATAAAGAGGGAATTTCACTAGTAAAAATCGGTGTATAATCTGCTTGACCTCTATTAATTTCTTCTCTAAGAGTCTTACCAATGAAAAATGCATTATGTCTAAATAGGTCTTCTTCCTTATCCTTAAAGTATTTTTCTGGGCCTATAGTTAGAAAGTGAAGTATTTCAGTATCAATTAATTTCTCTGAGTGTTTAATTAACTCTGATGTTAATAATTGGGGCTCAGAACATCCAGAATCAATAAAAACTCTATTACCTGGGATAATTTTATCAATTGCTTCTTGAGCTGTAATTTCTTTATCTTTCCACTTTTCCCTCCAATCAAATGTCATGAAATTGATCCACTCCCTCAAATTTTCTACATCTTTTAGTTAAATATTATTTAACATGTAATATTCAATTAAAAATAACAATATTATATTGTATTTGAAAGTATAAATAAAATTGGTTTAAGAATTATACTTATTCTCAACTGAAGGATTTACTTCTTTAATAAAAAATTAATGTTTCAGATTTCTAGATTATCAAATCCTATGAAATGTGGCTGATTTTAATTGATCTATAAATAAAATGTTTAAAAACTATACAAAATAATTTTCACTTGATTCCCTCTTGTTCATATTAAACCAAAAACTTTAAAAATGATGAGGGTAGAAAGAAATCTTTAAAATTTTTATAGAATTTAGTTAATTAACAAATAAACATAACTTTAAGCGAAAAAAAGCTAATAAATGTGAAGTAAGATGTCTGAAAAAGACAAGAAAATGGAAAGTATTCTAACAGAAAACAGAATTTTTGATCCAAAAAACTTAAATCCCGATTTTGTGGCAACAGGGATGTCCTTAGAAGAATATAAAAAGCTATATCAACAATCCATCGAAGATATGGAAGGATTTTGGGGAAATCAAGCAAAAACACTTGAATGGATAGAACCTTATGAAAAAGTATGGGAAAAAACAGACTTATTTCCAGGAAAATGGTTTGTTGGAGGAAAACTAAATGTAGCGTTCAATTGCTTGGATCGACATGTGAAGGCTGGCAAAGGAGATAAATTAGCTATTATATGGGAAGCTGATGAACCTGGTCAAGCTAAGACTTATACATATAGTGAACTTTTAAAGGAAGTTAATAAAGTAGCAAATGGAATGAAAAATCTTGGTTTAAAAAAAGGAGATCGAGTTACCATATGGCTCCCAATGGTACCAGAATTAGCAATAATTATGTTAGCATGTGCTAGAATTGGAGTCATTCATTCAATTGTATTTGGAGGATTTTCTAAAGAAGCAGTAAAAGATAGAATTGATGACTCAGACTCAAGGCTACTATTTACTAGTGATGAGACTGTACGAGCAGGAAAGTTCTATCCAAAAATGGCTGATGTAGTTCAAATTATTGATGATGTTCCCACTATTGAGCATGTGATTGTAGTTAAACGGTCAGGAAATGAAGTTCCTCATACTGATAAGGATATCTGGTATCATGAATTTATTGAAGGCATGAGTGAAGTGTGTGAACCCGAAATTATGGATTCTGAAGACACATTATTTATTCTTTATACCAGTGGCACAACTGGGAAACCTAAAGGTGTCAAACACACAACTGCAGGTTATATCCTTTATACTTCGTTTACTCATAAAGTTGTATTTAATTATCATGAAAGCGATATTTGGTATTGTACTGCTGATATAGGATGGATAACCGGACATAGTTATATTGTTTATGGTCCATTAGCGAATGGAGCGACTACTCTTATGTATGAGGGTGTACCTACTTATCCTGATAATGATAGGTTTTGGCAAATCTGTGAAGATCATAAAGTTACGCATTTCTACACAGCACCCACTGCAATACGTGCACTAATGAGGTTTGGTAATGAATTGGTAAATAAACATGATCTTAGTTCTTTAAAAGTATTAGGGACTGTTGGAGAACCTATTAACCCTGAAGCATGGACTTGGTATCATCGTATAGTAGGTAAAGAACGTTGCCCCATTGTTGATACTTACTGGCAAACAGAAACTGGAGGCTTTATTATGACTCCAATTGCTACAGCAACCCCCACAAAACCAGGATCTTGTTGTATGCCTTTCTTAGGGATTAAACCAGTAATATTTGACTTAGAAGGGGATGTAATCACAGAACCTAATGAAGGGGGTTATTTTGCAATGGCTCAACCTTGGCCTGGAATGTTAAGAGATGTTTGGGGCAATACTGAAAGATTTATTTCAACTTACCTAGAACGATATCCCGGTCATTATTACACTGGAGATGGTGCAAGACGTGATGAAGATGGTTATTATTGGATTTTAGGTAGATTAGACGATGTAATTAAAGTATCGGGTCATAGAATTGGCACTATGGAAGTTGAATCAGCCTTAGTAAGCCATCCACAAGTAGCAGAAGCTGCTGTTGCTCCTTTTCCACATAAAATTAAAGGTCAAGCAATCTGGGCTTATGTAACTCTAATGCAAGGTGTAGAGAAATCAGCAAAATTGTCTAAAGAGATAAGGATGCATGTAAGAAATGAAATTGGACCAGTTTTTCAACCTGATGTGATTCAATTTGCTGATGCATTACCTAAAACAAGAAGTGGTAAGATAATGCGTAGAATTCTAAAGGCTATTGCAGCAGGAACTGACATTGGAAATGTAACCACCTTAGCTGATCCTTCTGTCGTAGATGCTCTATTAGAAGACCGCAAGAAAATGGATGTAGAAGTAGGTTAAATTTTATTTTTATTCTCTATTTTTTTATTTTTAAAATTTTACAATTTTTTCAATTTTAATTTTGTCCTAATCTATAATATAAATTGCGTCTTTCTTAATTCAAGTATTTTCGACTTTCTTTCACATAGGTCAAGTATAATAACTCACTTCTAGTATTTATAGCTCTATATAACTTAATTTGCTGAAGTGCTACCTAAGATGAGATAACATAACATTTTTAAATTAATGGATTGAACTAATAATATATTAATTATGAATGAAGAAGAATCGTTAGAAAAATTAAAAAGCGCTATTTTGAAAGGGGATCCAAACAAAGCAATTGATTTAGTTAATAAATTAATTAAAAAGGGAATAAAAGTCAAAGAGATTTTGAATGAAGCAATTCTAAAAGGCGCTGATGAGGCAGGGAATTTATATGAAGAGGGAGAATATTTTCTTCCTGACTTATTAATGACTGGTGATGCTATTTCAGCCGTTACTGAAAAATTAAAGAATTTATTACATGAAAAATCTGAAATAGAGTCTAAAGGGACTATTTTAATTGGAACTGTAGAGGGTGATATCCATGATATTGGTAAGAGTTTAGTAGTCTCACTATTAAAAGGGCAAGGTTTTGATGTAGTTGATTTAGGATCTGATGTTCCACCAGAAGAGTTTCTTCGACAAGCAAAAGAAATAAAACCTATTCTGATAGGATTAAGTGGATTAATGACAATGAGTATCTCTAAAATGGTGGAAACAGTTAATCTGCTTAAGAATGAAAACTTACAGGCGAGAATAATAGTTGGTGGTGGAATATTGTCAAAAGAATCATGTGAAATGATTGGAGCAGATGATTTTGCCAAAGATGGCTGGGAAGGAATTAAAAAGATAAATAATTTAATTTAAATCAATAGAGGTGTAAGAATAAATTGGTAAAAGATTGGGTTGCTTCTGTAAATAGAATATTTAGGACAATATCAGGATCAAAAAGAGTTGATAAAGTTCCATACCTAGCATTCGCTGGTGAACAAATGATTTGTCGAGTAACTGGTAAAACTGTAAAAGAATTATATAG
Organism: Promethearchaeota archaeon; assembly: GCA_048939015.1. Classification (GTDB taxonomy): domain Archaea; phylum Asgardarchaeota; class Lokiarchaeia; order Sigyniarchaeales; family SOKP01; genus Loki-b32. The sequence goes on along the minus strand of JBHLPW010000059.1, from coordinate 20,172 downwards.
TTCTCCGAAAATTTATGCTAATGCTATAATAACGACTTTTGAGTTTTTAAATACCGACTCTATAAATGTTCCAAGTGCTTACGCGGGACCAAGTGAAGGTTTAGCATTTGCGGAAGCAAATAATAAATTAGATGCTATTAAATGGTTTGATTATCAACCTCTAATGTGTAAACAAGGAGAAATTTGTAAAACTGAAGAAGATATTGATAAATTGGAAATTCCAGATCATGGCAAGAATAGTCTATGGAAAAATTCCTTACAAGCTGCAAAGATGATTAATGAAAAAATTAAATTTCCCCAAGTAATCAGTTTAAGTATTTGGTCTGTTGTCCAAGAATTGCGTGGTTTAGAAGCTTATAAAGATATTCGTCGAAATCCGGATTTATTGTTAAAACTGTGTGAAAAAATTTATGAATCCCAAATGGATATTTATGAGAATTGGCTTGAAATTGTAGGTATGCCTCCTAACGTTTTTATAGCAGGTTATGCATTTAATCGTCATATGATGAGTTTTCAAGATTCTATGCGCTATGAAGGGCAATTTATTAAGAGAATGATGAATAAAATAGAAGTTCCTTTTATGCTTCATAATTGTGGAACTTCTCCCTATTTCACAGAAGTTGTTAATGAAATTGACTTTATTGCTGTTAATGGTAGTCATCCGTTAGATATAGAATATTGGATTGATTTTAAAAAGAGATACCCAAAAATAGTAATTATTGGAGCTAATATTGATGTTAGTCGAGAATTGTTCACAGGAACACCTTCTGATGTTGAAAGAAAGGTAAAAGAAAACATCTTAAACTTAGCTCCTGGGGGTAGATATATTTGTTGTCCTGTTTGTAGCTTACCATGGGGAGTACCCATTCCAAATATCTTAGCAATTCCTAAAACAATTGAGAAATATGGACATTATCCTATTCAAATAAATTAAAATTTAACAAATAAAATAAATTGATAAAGAAATTGGCGACTTTTATATTATCTTGTACTTTGTATAAATAATCTCTCCTTAGCTTGTTCTTTTTCCCATTTTTTACGTTCTGAGCGTAATTTAAATAAGTCTATATCTTTATATATCAAACCTTCTTCTTTCGAAGGTATTAATCTTTCAGTACGATCCTTTTCTGGTGTATAAATATGAGACTCACCATATTCGGCAACATTCGCGAAGAAACAATAACCATATATAGATCTCCGAGCATCAAAGTGTGCGGCTTTAAAATCAGCTGTAACAGGTGTAAATGCGGGATTAATAATGATATCTACGGGGGGTTCAAAATTTTTTAATTCTACTCTAAGATCCATGTCTAAGAAGTCTCGACATATAAGAATGGTTATTCTTCCAAATTCGGTATTACAAACGATTATATTACGAGGAAAGGAGCTTGTATCTATCATTTCCTTAAATTTTTTTCCTCCAAAATGTATTAAGGCGGGTATATGCTTTTCTTGTTCCCAGAGAATTCCCTCAGGGCCAATTACTATGCTTAAATTACGTTTAGTAGCTTGATCATGATAAGAGCCTGGAATTATGTACATGTCATAAATTTTAGCTAAATTTAATAGTTCTTTTAAAAAAATTTCATAATTCAAGTCAATTGTCATTTCTGGAAAGATGAGAATATTAATACCATTAGTATTAGCCTTCTCTACCATATTTTTAAAAGTTGATTTGACACTCTCTTTTTTATTTTCTTTAAGCCCTAATAGTCCTGAAGTTTTTAATTCAAAAAATTCATTTAAAATATCTCCGGTTTTGGAAAGCCCTATTTGAGCTATTCCAACTCTACATTCTCTTCTTTGGATTTTAGGATATTCTTTGAGTAAATCTTTGTAGGATATATTGTATTTCTTTTCAATCTTAAATTTCTTCTCTAAGACATCACTTATAGCTTCTGTTACATACTCTTTAAGATTTAAAAGCTCAATTCTCTCTTGTAATTGTGAATGACGAATAAACAAAGCTTTCCATTCCTCTATTTGATTGAAAACTTGATTCTGTTGAAGTATTAATTTTTTAGAAAGCAACTCCAATCCTTTATTTTCTGCAATTGTGAGAGCTTTAGTTAATAGTCTTTTTGAAACTTCAGCATTTCCTTCAATTAAAGCAAGTTTTGCTTGAAGGGAATATAATTCGACCAATGTTATAATAGATCGCTGTCTATACGCAATACTAGAGATCCTATTAAGTAAATCTTGAATTTCAACAAGGATATCTTCTGATCCAGAATATTTCAATTCTTCTAACAAAGAATCACACAGATTTACTTGGACCATAAATTCAAACTGATAATCAAATTTTGCACCAAGAATATCTTCTAAAATTTGTTGTCCTTGAAATCGATATTTCGCACGTCGTTTATTTTTCAATATTATAGCCTCGCCTAATTTCCTAAATATACTAGACCAAGTCCATTTGTGAGAAAATTTAGAAAGCTCTTTCATTGAGTCTTCAATTTGGTTCAAATCATTAATTTCAACAGCCGATTGAACCAATAATAAATAAAATACAATAAGATCGTAATCTAATATAGTATTATATGATTCACATAAAGATTTATGTGCTTTTACTGCTTTTTGAAGGTATTCAATTGATTTTTTTATTTCATTTTTATAATAGTAAATCCATCCAATATTTCTAAGAGAATAGCAATAACTATGTGTCACTCCCTTTTGAATATCTGATTTTTCATTGAACATACTCAATACTTTATGATAATATTCTAAACTTTTATCAAATTCACCTATTCCACGGTATATTGATCCAAAAACTGTATATATAGCTGCAAGTCCTCTAAAATAGTCTAAATTTTCATAAATTGCTAAACACTCTTTGGCATATACTTCTGCTTGATCTAAATCCCCTTTATAGAAATTTGCAAATGCAATTGAGAATTTAGATCTTGCGATATACTTTTCATCTTGAAATTCTTTAGCAAGATTTAACATTTTATGGAAATAATTCAATGCTTCATCCAATTTACCTTGAGCTCGTTTAATCCAACCAATAGCTTCAAATTGGACATATTTTGATTTTTTATCGTTCAAATTTTCATAAATCTCTGCGCTATGTTCATAATTCTCAATTGAATCTTCAAGTTCTCCTTGAGTAGATTGAATAGCACCTTTTATCGAAAAGAACCTAGCAATACCTTCCTTAATGATGGAACTATCCTTATCATCATTATTCATTTGACCTATTATCAGCTCAGTAAGTTTAATATCCGTATTAACCTGATCATATTGTTTTAATCCCATTAATGCTACCAATCTTGCTATTCTAGCACCAAATTTCTGAGTTACGTCTTGTTGACCGAACTTATCATTTAAAATATCATCTACTAATGATAGAGTCTTGTTATATTCCCTTCCTTTCAATAATGCTAAACATTTTAGTAATTGCTTATTTATATTATCTGATTTTTGAGTTTGATTTTTCAATTTCCTCAAATTCTATTAAATATCATCTAATTGAATTTCAATATTCAATAATAGGCTATATGTGATTAATATACAGTTTGTTTAATTAAAAATATTTAACAAAATTAAGAAAATAAAAATTATTATTTTAAAATTTTAAGAGATTCTTCAACAATCCTTTTGGTATTCGGCAGTACTTGGTCCTCTAATTCTCTCGAATATGGAATAGTTGTTTCTGTACAAACACGACCGAACTTAAACGATATTTCATTTTCTAAAAGAATGGCACAAATTTCACCTGAAAGCCCAAAATTCTTATAATCTTCATCAATGACTAGGAGGGCTCCTGTTTTACCTACTGAACTTTTCAATCCTTCAATATCTAGAGGGGCTAGACACCTCAGATCTAACACTTCAGCAGAAATTCCTTTTCCTTCTAAAATGTTAGCAACTTCAATAGAACGATGAACACCGACGCCAACACTAACTAATGTAATATCATTTCCATCTCTCATTTTATTTAATTTTCCTAAAGGAATTGGTTTCCATATATCTGGTACCTCTCCATCTATTCCTTTTTCTGGAACATCAAAAGAAACCGTTGTTCTCCCTCCACTCCCCATAAAATCTAACCAGTAATCTGATAATAATTTATGTTCAAAATATATTACTGGATTATTTTCATATATAGATGAGAGCATCAATCCACCAGCATCAGCTGGATTGGAAGGAACAACAATATTTAGTCCTGGTATATGAGCTAACCATCCCCATAGACTCTGTTCGTGTTGCCCAGCATCACCGTAACCGCCACCACATGCAGTTCTTATAACTAGAGGAACCTCCCAATTATTTCCAGAAAAGTAATGTATTTTCGCTGCATGATTCAAGATGGCATCCATGGTAACACCAACAAAATCTACAATCATAATTTCTACAATAGGACGTAATCCTGCCATTGCTGCTGTAACTGCAGCTCCAACAAACGCACTTTCACTTATGGGGGTGGGCACTATTCTCTTTTTGCCAAAATGGGCGAATAGATTTGGTCGCAATCCATGTACATCTTCTCCTAAAATAATAATATTTTCATCTTCTTCCATTGCTTTGGCTATCACACTTTCAATTGCTTGAGCGAATCCTAGTCTAGGCATTTTTCATCCCTCCTTCAAAAATTTCTAAAGATTTATTAATAATTTCCTCTATTTCCTTTGAGACCTCTTCTTCTATCTCTTTAAGACGATCTGGTTCGTTTTTTAATTTTTTTTGAGTAATAACTATTGGATCTACTTTTTTCTTAGTTTGACCACCAATTTTCCGAAAAAGTAGAAGAATCTCATCTAAACTTTCGCCTGGGTATTCCTTGAGAGATTCGGCTACTTCAGCTAATAATTTAGGATTTCGCTGATATCTGAGCAGTGGATCTCCAAGAAAATGGCCTTCTGTGTGCACACAATGTGCATGAATAAATTGAGGTCTATTATCACTACGGATTTTTGAAATTGCTTCGTTTGCTGTTTTCCAAACTGCTTCTACATCCTTTCCATCAACTTCATATCCCTCAATACCAAAACCCTTTGCTCTATCTATCAAACTCCCTCCTCTAGTATCATTTGTATCTGTACTAATTGCCCAATCATTATCTTTACACACAAACAGGACAGGTAAATCCCAAACAGAAGCCAAGTTCATTGATTCAAGCATCATACCTTGATTTATTGCTCCTTCTCCAAAGAATGCAACCGCAATATTTTTTTGCTCTTTATATTTCAAAGCTAAAGCAAAACCCGTAGCTGCCGGACCGGATGATCCTACAATACCTGAAGAGGCGATTAGATGTTCTTTCGAGAAAAGATGCATATGACCTCCTTGACCTGCACATAAACCTTTGGAATGACCTAAGAACTCTAATAATAATAAAACAGGATCAATTCCTCTGAGCAAAAAGGGAGGTGTTCCACGATGATCAACTGCGATAGCATCACCTTGTTCTAATTGTGAAACTACACCCACTATTATGGCCTCTTCTCCAGTTCCAAGATGCATTTCTCCTGAAATCTTTCCTTTTTCCCATAAATCCTGAACTGCATTCTCAAAAAGGCGACTAAATAGCATTTTTCTATAAAGTTGCCATAATTCAATTTCTGCCATAACCATCACATATTTTTTATTAAAAATTTATAATTGCTATTTTTTTTATTTCATCTATTCTGACTTTTTTAGTTTATGATTTATTTTAATCAGTCCCTTCAACTAAATTATCCTTTTGCGAATGTACCTATTGCAAACAATAACTCTAGTTTTTCGGGAACCTCTTTACCACATACCATCTTAACACTCCCTCTATCTTCCATTTTAGTAAATGTCATTGTTCTAATAAACTCTTTTGATAGATGTTGATGTTCTGCAATAATTAGATGTTCAGCTCCTAGTTGTATACTTTTGTGTATAATATGTTGAGTAACCTCCATATTTCTTGCAATTAAGGGACCTAATCGTTTATTTGCTAATAATCCATATCCCTCATTTTCAAATGCCAAGATTCTATTCCCTAATTTAATTTTCAATTTCAAATATTTAGTTCTATCAAATCCCATTGTTTCTTTATCTAAAGCTAATACCCAATCTGGAACATTACTCAAAATATTGATTTCTTTATGATCAATTCCTAAATTTGGAAAACATACAGGTAATTTATACATTTCACCATAAAATCTTCTCTCAAAACCAAATTTCTTATAAATCGGTTCTCCTAATTTCGAAGCATATAAAATCTTAGTTTCACAATTCATTTTATTTGAAATATCCAGTAAATTTGTAAATATTTCTGTTCCTATTCCTTTTCCTCTGTATTCTGGCAGTACAGCCAGATATCCAAATGTACTGACTTTTCCGAATAAAAAGATACCCCCTAAGCCTATAATTCTTCCTTTATCTTCAGAAACGAGGAATTTTCCAATTTCACTATCTATTAAAGCCTTCCATATTTTTTCTTCTGCAAGAATGTCTTCTGGAGGAGTTCTACCAAAAGCAGCATATAAAACTTCTATACAATTTGAAATTTCTTTGCTAGTCGGTTCTCTAATAACAAGATTAGGCATTTTCTACACTTTAAAGCATGTTTTCTAAAAGAATAAAAATAAATAAATCAACTTTTTATTACTATTTCAAAGATTCTTTTTGTGTTCTTTACTCTACATATATTTCATAAATTTTAAGGTTTTGAACTTGAGTTTTGAGAGTGACCTAATATCTGAAAAAATAAAATCTATGGATGAAAATGAAGCAGTTGAATTACTTCTTTCAATATTGTCTACATCAAAGATTATAGAAGAGAAAACTAAAGCGGTTGAAATTTTAAATACTTATAGGGATATTAAAAAGGATCGTTTTCAAGACTTAAAACGTGTTTTTTTAAATGATCAACATCCCCAATTAAGACTACAATTAGTTAATTTATTAGCAGATTGCTACGAAATGGATGGGATTAATTTCTTAAAAGAACAATATAAAAACTGTAAAGATGGTTCAGTAAGAAAAAAAATACTTGAAAAGCTAGGAGAAGGAAATTTAAATGGTTCTATATCCTTCTTTATTGATGCGTTAAATGATTCTGATATTGCTGTAAAAAAGGAAGCTGTTATTTTACTAGGAAAAACAGATGCTAGCGACGCAATATCACCATTATTGGATGTGCTTCATTTTAGAAACATAGAAATATACAAATCTCTAATAGATACTATTGTAAAAATAGGGAAAAAGGGAAATCTACAAGCCATCAATGAATATGTTAATACTGATGATTTATATATCAAGAGAGAAATACCAGTAATCCTCGGAAAAATAAAAAATAAGGAGAGTGAGAATATATTGTTGGACCTTCTAAAAGATAAGGATTCAATAGTACGGAAGAATTCAGTAAAAGCCTTAGATGGAATCATTGAATTAAGGAATGTTAAACATATTATAGATCTGCTAAAAACTCAAGATACTGATTTAAGGAAAGAAGTTATTCGAGTTTTAGGCAATACGGGTAGTAAAAGAGCGCATAATCCTTTAATAGAATTATTAAAAGAAAATGATGCTAAAATCAGAAATATTGCAAAAAATGCTATATATAAAATTCTCAAGAAAAGTAAATCATATACACCTCTTTATGAACTTGTGAAAGGAAGAAATATATTTGCTAGAAGAGAAGCAATTAAAATATTAGGAATGCTAAAGGATACAAATGCAATTGATCTATTAATATCAGTTTTTAATAGTAAAGTAGCAAGTTTACGTGGTTCTGCTTACCGTTCTCTCTTACGAATTTTAGATAATAAACTTGATAACAAGATTATCAACTCCCTTTCAGATAAATCTTGGCAAGTTAGAATGTTTTGTGTTAAAATTGTTGGTGAAATTGCTGACTCTAATACTCTAGATTATGTCTTTAATTTAATCGAAGATGAAAACGGTAGCGTAAGGAGAGCAGCTATAGACGCATTAATTAAATTTGATAGTAAACAAGTAATTGAATTTGCGATTGAATCTTTGAAAAGTGAAAATTGGAGGACTCGAAGAGCTGCAGTAAAAATTTTATTAAGAACGGGTAGCAAAGAATCATTGAACTCTCTCATTTCCTGCCTAAACGATGAAGATGTCTATATTAAAAGTTGGGCTGCTATGGCTTTAGGAAAACTTAAAGATGTGGATTCTATTGACCCATTTCTGCAATTATTAAAAGAAAATGATGTTAAAATACGATTATCTGCGGCTAAAGCTTTAGGTGAAATCGGAAATAAAGACGCAATTAAACCACTAATTGCAGCAATCCATGATGATAATTGGGATGTGAGAAAGGAAATTGAATCTTCTTTGAAAAAATTGGATAAAGATTGGATGAACCATTTATAATAATTAAACCTTATCATAAAATAGAATCTCTAAAAGCGATCTGATTTCAGATTATCTTTTATTAACTTTTTGGATTACTTCCTCTAATTTATTCATGGTATATGAAATATGGGATTCTCGATTTATGATTATTATAAAGAATGTTGAGCTATCACACTCCAAAATAAATATTGTTTTTTCTTCTAATTCAGCAATAATTTTTTTTATTTTTTGATTACCTATAGAATCTCCAATACCAACAGCACTTTCTAAGACAGTAGCACACATTGAAGCAATTTTTTTACTATTTAATTCATTTCCTATACTTTCACTTATAAGTGCTCCATCTTTATTGGCAAAAATTATTCCATCTAGGTTTGCTTTATCTTTAATCTCATTTATAATTTGAGAAACCTCTCTAAATTTATCTGAACGAGAATCATTCATATACTTCACATAATAATATAATTCAGTTTCTGTAAATTTAGAAAATTAAATAAAACTATTCAATTATAATAATACATATGAAAAAAGCGAATTCTGAAACACAAATAATTGATATTATACAAAAATCTAATAAAGAATTTATTGAAAAGAAATTACGTCCCTTCTTACAAATTCCAAGTAATACACTAAATCATGAAGGGATAGTAAGGGCTAAAGATTATCTAATTACTTATATATCTGATATTTATGAAGAAATAAAGGAATATGAAGGTGAAATTAATCCTCTTATAATTGCTAAAATACAAGGAGATATTGATCACTCGCTTTTAATCTATATGATGTACGATACTCAACCTATTAGTAGACATGATGGATGGATCAGTAACCCGTTTGAAGCGGAGTTAAAAATACTTCCTCCACCACTCAATAATTTAGGAACTTGTATTATAGCAAGAGGTGCATATAATTCAAAAACACCTTTATTATGTTTCTTAAATATTGTGAAAGTATTAAAGGATAAAGAAAAATTACCAATATCTTTAACTCTTTTATTCGATGGTGAAGAGGAAAAAGGATCTCCCTCATTATTAAAATTCCTTGAAAAGAGAAATTGTAAGGAAACATTTAAAAATTGTAAAGATGCTTATTATCCTGCAACAAAACAGGATTTAAATGGAAAATCAGTTTTAAAATTAGGTTATAAAGGAATATTGTCAATAACAATTAAAATATCATCTAAGAATAAAGAGCCACATTCAGCTTTCAGTGGAATGATCCCAAATCCCGCTACAGATTTAGTATCTTTACTTAATACAATTTATTCAAATAATCAATTTCAAATTAATAGTTTAAAAAGGCCTTATAAAATTACTACTGAAGAAAACTATCTCCTAAATAATCTCTTGAGTGAATTGGATCTAGAAAAAATAAAACGTAAAGCAGGGATTGAACAAACAATCGAAGTAGACTCTCAACAAGCATTTATTGACTATTTATATAAACCCACATTTAATATTTCTACTTTAAAGTCAGGATATTTGCAAAAAGGGACAAAAAATTATGTACCTAATCAAGCTATTTGCAATATTGATATTAGATTTGCTCATAATATCACAATTAAAGAAATATTTAATGAAATTAAAGAAAAGATTGATATATTCTCCAAAAGTACAAACTCTCAAATTGAAATTACAAAAAATATTGGCTATGAGAGTTCTCGAGTAAGCAAAGACTCTATTCTGGTTAAAAGCCTTATAAAGAGTGCAGAAAATTTAAATCTTAAAACTGAATTATGGCCAATAAGCGCAGCAGCAGCACCATTAAGTAAAATTCAAAGAGAATTGGGGTTGAATTTTATAACTGGTGGCTTAGGTATTGGCGGATTTGCCCATTCTGAAAATGAATTTATTCAATATGATTCGATTCTTAATACCAGAATGTCATATTATTATTTCCTAAAAAATTATTCAGAATTTGTTAAAAACAGATGCATTTAACTAAATATACCTCCAATACCCCTACTTTTTGCTTTAATTGCATTTTCAGGACATAATTCTGCACAACAAAGACAAGAAATACAAGTTTTTCTTGAAAATATTGGGTAATTACCTTCTATAAATTCTATTGCTTTTGCAGGACAAATTTCAGCACACTGACCACATTTAGCACATTTTTTTTTAATTAAATTTGGCACTTGTTTTATTATTTTATATCCTATATGTCCTGACATGTAAGCGATAAATTTCGTGATCCTATTTCCAGGAACTTTAAATTTAGGAGTTCTCTTTTTAGCTTCTTCAAGTGACATTCCTACAATTTCTATATCATCCAAATCTCCAATCCCTAAGTTTCGCTTTATTGCATTTTTAACATGTGGAACATTTTTTATCTTTACTTTACCAATCTCCAAGGCGATCACATCAAGTGCTACTTCATCTGTTCCAGCTAGTATTAAATCCCATTGTTTCATAGATCCTCCTCCTGGACCAAACCTTCCTTCCATTATTTCCTGTAAATCGTAGACAATTAATCTTTTTGGTTTGTTTTTCACCACCCATGAAAAATTATCAGCAAGTACTTCTCCAAATTGTTGAGCAGTTTTTCCAAGCAAATGATATTGAGCTTTTAATCCTCCTTGTATAATTCCCCAATAATTTTTCATTGCTCCTGTCATCGTCGCTTCTATATGAGACTTTAGACGAGGCAAACTAATTAGTATATCACAATCTTTAACTGCTTGAGCTACACGGATTTCTTTTAATCTTATGGCTCCTTCGATTTTTTGAATCAGAGGAACATCACTTTCAAAATCAATAATATCTATTCCATATTTTTCACAAATTTCAAATAATCCAATTTCTTTTGCAACATCAGAAGCTGTATATCCAGTCTGTCCAGGAGAATCTCCTACAGACACGTTTTTTATGGGTATACCTTTCTCTTTTAGATAAGAAATTACACCTTCAACAAAACTAGGTTGAGTACAAGCATCCTTCTTCTTGGTAAGTAAATTTGGTTTCAATAGAATTCGATTAGAATCAGAAAATTGAAAATGGAAACTGTTTTCAATTAATTTGATTGCTTCAACGACAGCTTGGGAAACTGATTCATATTCTTTAACATTTACTATACTAATCTTTGTTGACATATTCAAAATTAATTCTATTTACACAATATTTCATTTTATTAATTTAAAAAAATATTTTAAATTTGAGTTTATTAGGTATCTAAAACTAACATTTTTATAAATTTAATATATTATAAATATAAAAAAATAAAAAAGAAACATCAGACAAATTCATAAAAAAATTCGCAAGATAGCAATTCAAACTAAAAGGTGCTTCTTCAATAAGTAAAAGATTTAAAAAAAAAATTATCAAGTAGAGAAAACAGTTGATTAAAATGGCAGACGCAATGTTTAAAGTGGTTTTTTTCGGAGATGGTGGAGTTGGAAAAACAACCTTAATAAACCGGTATCTCACTGGAGTTTTTAAAGGTGATTCAGTAATAACTATTGGCGTTGACTTCCACGTTAAGAAAGTTGAAATTGCTGGAAAGCAAGTTAGTCTACAAATCTGGGATTTTGCGGGAGAAGACAGATTTAGATTTCTAATGCCAAGTTATGTCGTGGGTGCTTCTGGGGGAATTTTTATGTTTGACATAACAAGGTACACTAGCCTTCGAAATTTTACCGATTGGATTGGAATTTTTAAACAAGGTTATAAAGGGGATAATTCTCAACTACCTGTACTTATGGTGGGAAGTAAATTAGATCTTGAATATAAAAGAGTAGTATCAAGAGATGAAGCATTCGAAATAGCTAAGGAAAACAATCTTTTTGGTTATATAGAATGTTCTTCTAAAGATGGTCAAAATGTAGGAGAAGTTTTTGAAGAAATAAGCCGTTTGATGTTATTAAAAGCAGGGTTATTGTGAATCAATTAAAAAAGAGCTTTTAACTATTCCTTAAAAACCTCATCTAATTTGTGAATAACAATATCAGGTATTAGATTTTTATCAGATATAGTTGAATTTTTTGATTTTATTTTTAATTCTTCAATCATTTCCATGGTTGTAACCCCTGTTAAAACAACAATTGTTTTAATACCTGCTCTATTACCTGCTAAAACATCAGTATTTAATCGATCACCGAAAATAACCGTATTTTCAGCTGAAATTTTTGTATCATTCAATATCATTTCAATACCAAAAGGTTCAGGTTTGCCAAATATTTTAACTGGTTCTTTGCCTGTACACGTTTTTAAAGCATTAACCATAACGCCCGCCCCCGGTTTTAATCCACGAGCCACAGGTAACGTAGAATCAGCATTTGTTGCATAAAATTGGGCATTACCTTCTAAAATACACTTTTGTGCAATTGCTAAATTACTATATTTAAAGTCTCTATCAAGACCTACGATAACAAAATCAATCTCTTTAAAGTCTCTTGGTTTAGTTATAATAGTATGTCCCGAAGCTTGTAATTCTGATCTTAATCCTTTTTCTCCAATTACATAAATGTTTGCATTCTGCTTAAGTTTTGTTATTTCAGCAGAAGTTATTGAAGCGCTTGTGTAAAAATCATTTATTTTACTTTTTATATTAAAAGTCTCCAATCTCTCAACATAGGTTTGTCTCGTTGCTGTTGAATTATTAGAATTATATACTACTTTAATCGAAAGGTTTTTAAACTCTTTGATAACTTTTTCCGCATTAGGAATTAAAGCATCTCCTCTATAAATAACGCCATCAAGATCAAAGATTGCTAATTTAATATCCTTTAATTCATCAATTAATTCAAGCATAATATTAAAACCAACCAACCGGTAATCCCAATAGAATAATTAGTATTTGAATACCTATCGGGATGAAGATAGGGTTTAGTATATTATCAGCTGTATATATTGGAATATAATCAGTAAGAAAGAAAATCAACGCACCAATTATCGCATATACAGGTCCTACTAATATCAGACCGATTATATATGCTAAAATCGTTCCTGCAAGAAATCCCTCTATTGATTTAGTATCTCTACTCCTTACTATAACTTTATGCTTTCCATATCTCTTTCCAATTAGTGCTGCTGCGGCATCAGATAGACAAGCAACAAGGACTCCTGTAAAAAAGGATAAAATATGTAAAAATCCCACCATATAGAGCATATACGAAAAGATAAATCCAGTAATAATATAAATTTGGGGGCCCATAGCATTTATCTCTTTTTTTCTTAACATTGTATGTGTAAGAAAATTAAACATTGAATATTCAGGACTCCAATTAATCCGAATTAAATCAGAGATTATGGCAAAAATAAGAGCTCCAATCAACGCCATCATTGTAAGATCAATTACAGCTTGAAATTCTCCATGACTATAAGGAAATAAGGAAACTGGCCCCCAGATTAATTCATAGGCGGGTTGAATGTCATTGATTAACACAATAACACTATCGCTTATTATCCTAGTAACTGGGTAAAGCGCAAAAAATCCAAAATATGCGATAACAAGAAGAAAACCCATTAAATGAAAACCTTTTCTAATTAATTCCATATTAAAGTTTGTATCTGCCTGATAAGGATTCATTCTTCTAATTCTTTCAATATATCTTCTTAAGATTGGTTTTTTTCCACTTTTTAATACTCTTTCTTCATGTTCGGTTTCAATTTTTCTTGTTTCTTTTTTAATTATAGCAAAAAAAGAAAAACTTACTAATAGTATAATTCCTATCCACCACACCATAAATCCATTATAAGGATAAGGGAAAAATCTCATAATAGAATTATAATATCCAAAAATGACAAAACAAAAACCGCAAATAATTGTCGTAACTCCACCATGTTTGTTATTTGCCTTTATTCCCTTTCGACCAATAAAAAACATCAGTATTGCAAGGACAAAAAAGGAAAGAGATAATGTTACATTATAGATATTATCAACAACAATCCAATAGTCCATAATAAATCGTATAAAGAATTTTATTAATTATTGAAATAATTCATAATCTAATATTTAATTTAGCTTAATAATGCAGAAACAAAAAAGTGATTTTTTAAAAGCATTATCAAAAGAAACAACAACCCAAGTTCCATTATATTGTACTGGATACCCTGAATTAGAATTTATTGATAATTATTCTCATCATTTCAAATTGAAATTTAACAATAATGACATAAAACTCAATAAGAAAGACTATAATATTATAGAGCAAATGGGATTTAATGCTATCTCATTATGGGATTTTAGACGAGGAGAGGGAGGTTATACTATAGATAATAAAAAAAGAGTTGATGGGTGGGGAAGAATGTACGAAGGAGATTGGTATTTATGGGATGGAGTTTTCAAAAATGAGAAAATTGTGCATGAATGGGAATATTTAACACTTCCCTCTAAGCAATCATTAAAAAATTTAAAGTTTTTCTTAAAAAAAACTACAACTAAATTAGAATTTGTATTTTCGCTGCCTGGTTTGTTTGAAAAAACTTGGCAATCAATGGGCTTTCATTATTTCGCAAAAAATATAAAAAAAAATATTGGATTCGTTAAAAAAGTAGTCTCATATTTCTCAAATTATATAAAAAGATTGATAAAAACCCTTCAAACTATCAATATTCCTTATTTTCTTATTGCCGATGACTATGGATACCGAAATAGAACTTTTATTCCAATTGCTATGTGGAAAGATTTATTTTTTGAAGAATATAGCAAAATTATCAATCTTATCCATTCTAAAAATCAAAAAATAATTCTTCATTCTGATGGGGACGTTTCTGATATGATTGAGATTTTTATTAATCTGGAATTTGATGCTATTCAAAGTTTAGAACCTAATGCAGGAGTCGATATATTTTCCCTTTTTGAAAGATTTAAGAATAATATTTGCTTTATAGGCAATTTAGATGCGAGCTTGCTAACATTTGGTACGCCTGAACAAGTAAAGACTTATACTACTAAATTAATTACTATTGCAAAAAAACATAATTGTTCATTAGTTGTCTCCCCTTCTCACCGAATTAATTCCAAATGCAATCCTGAAAATATTAATACAATGATACAAACAGCTAAAATATTTAAATAATAATTTTGATATATACTACAAATATAAAGGTAGTAAAAAAATAACAGCGATTAAGGAATTTTATTTCACCAAATTTCTAAATTGGTTTAATAAAGAAGTAATAATATAATTTATTAGAGTAAACGAAATAAAAAAAAATAAATAAAATTAAAATAAGTTAATAATATCTATAATAGTAAAGATTATATCACAAATTATATCCTTAAATTTAATCCGAATTATAAATTACCTAAAAAATGACTTCTATGGAACCGACAACAGAATCTTTAGATGAAATCCTAAAAAAGCTATTAAGTGCTATCCCAGAAGTAAAAGCTGCCGCAATCGTATCTGCTGAAGGTTTACCAATTGCCTCTGCTTTACCTCAAGGAGTCGATGAGACACGGATCGCCGCTATGACAGCTGCCTTGCTTTCATTAGCAGAGAGATCAGTTATTGAAATGGAAAAAGGTGAGTTTGACCAACTCTATGTTAAAGGAAGCGATGGATATCTTCTAGTCTTACAAGCTGGTCCTAATGCGGTATTAACTGTCTCTACAACGAAGGATGTAAGATTAGGATTAATCTTTTTGGATTGTAAACGAACTTGCGAGAAAATCGCAAAATTAATCTAGTCCTTGTCTATTGTTGTATCATTTATCACATCATAATAAAGATGTATATATGAATATTTTAACACTTCACATTTCTTAAGCGTTAAAGCTTTGATATTAACTAAGTCATCATTAATTTGAGGAGCAATGCCGTCTATAGATGTAGGAGTGCTCTTTCCACCAACTAAGCAGGGTGCAATAATAAGAGAAAAATGATCTAAAAGTCTATGTTTCAAAAACAAAGCGTTTAAGGTACCACCTGATTGAATCGAAATCTTTTCAATATTATGGTCTTGCTTTAATTTTTTAAATAGATCTTCTAAATTTATATTATCCTTGAAAAAAATAATAATTAGATTATTTTCTTCTGCAAATTTATAGGCAGGATGGTTTTGGTTGTTCGTAACAATAAAGATTGATTTAAATGAATTTATTAGATAATTAACTCCCTTTTCAGTAAGATGTGGTTTACGATCAATTATAATCATAGTGACATCCTTATGGTCATCAATTTTTTCACGGGAGTTTACACCAATTTTTGCCAAGACTTTACCACTTATTAACGCATGTCTATCAGTCTTAAATAAAAATTCATAGTATTGATAATAGCCTTCCTTAATTCCCTTAATTTTAGGAAAATCAATCTCTTGATCCCGATTATCGACATCCCCTGTAGAAATTTTCCCATCTACAGATTGAAGCATAAATAGTGTTGTTTCAGGTCGATTGTTTTTCATAGTCTTTTCTCTTTTAATAATCTATTAAATTTAACTTTTATAAGGCTTTTAAGAGTTCTTTATTTATAATTTACATATTGAAAATCATGTAGAACCTTAATTCTTTATATTTATTAAAGATTTATAACAAGAATTAACAAAATTAATAATAACTAGTTCTTTTAATGAATATCAAATAATATGAAAAATTAAAATAGGATACAAATGTCGAATACCAATTTAAATAACTATATGTATGGTTTCATAGAAAAAGTTTGTAATGAAGTTGGTCCAAGGGAATCTGGGACAGAGCAAGAACTACGCGCAGGGGATATAATAGAGGAAGAGTTGAAAAAATTCTGTGATGAAGCACATCAGGAGGAATATATAAGTAGTCCTCACGCATTTCTGGGAGGGATACGGTATGCAGTTTTTCTTGTACTAATATCCCTCATTTTATATTGGTGTTCTTTGTTTGTAGATTTAAGGATATGGTTAATTGACATCATTTATAGTCTAATTTTTATGGTTATTGCTGTTATTTTAATACTATTATGTGTGAGTTATTTAATTTTGGAAGTAATGAAATATCATGAGACTTTTGACTCTCTATTCCCTAAGAGAATGTCAAAAAATATTATTGGAACTATAAATCCATCAGATAAAGTAAAAAATTCTATAATTTTTTCAGCGCATCACGATTCTGCTTTTGAATTCAACACATTCTATTATTTGAAGAGGTTTGGACAAATTATAATTAATGTAGGATATCTGGGAGTAGGAATAATATTCATCGTAATTATCATAAAAATTATTTTACAACTGGTATCAATCCAACTTACAATTTTATTTGTAATTTTTGGATTCTTTTTCTTCGTATTTGTTCCCATAATCTTTGTCTACATATTCTTTCACTCATATCATCCAGTTTTAGGGGCATTCGATAATTTATCTGGAGTATCAATAGTTCTTGGAATAGGTAAGATTTTATCAGAAAATAAAAAAAAAACAGAAATTTTCCCTAAAAATACTAAAGTTTCTTTAGTTTCTTTTGCAGGGGAAGAAGCTGGATTGAGAGGTTCAAAACGGTATATAAAGGCTCACTATAATCAATTGATAGAAGAAGGAACAGTAGTAGTCAATATGGACGCTATTGCAAAAAAAGAGACTGTTATTATTATTGATAAAGAACCAGGGATTGGTGCTAAACATGATCCAAAAATCTATCAGCCAATATTCGAAATAGCTAAAAAATTAAATCCAGACGCGAAAATTGGTACTTTACCTTTTGGAGCGACAGATGGTGCGGCATTTAGTAAAAAAGGGATCCCCACTGCATCGATTGGCGGTCTTAATCTCAAAGATGAACTCCTTCCTTATTATCATACAAGACTAGATACTCCTGAAAATGTTGAAAAAGAAGCATTAGGGCAATTCGTTGAGATCTGTTTGGAGTTTTTAAAATATATAGATTCGCTATAAAATAAAAGTTTGAATTATTTTGGGAGATGATTATTATTCAAAAAAAGAAGAGTCCATATTTTATTAATATTGAGGATGCTCCAAAATTCGGGCAGATGGAGGGATTAGAGACAATAATTCTTTCAGGACTGCATGGAGAGAATATGACAATGGCTCTTAATGCAACCTTACCAGGTCATACAGTTCCTATTCATTCTCATAAGCATGAGCAAATTGGAATGGTTTATGCTGGTGAAGCAAAGCTACGTATTGGAGACGAAGAACGGATCGTAAGAAAAGGGGATTTTTATCGAATCCCTTCTAACACTCCTCACGGAGATACGTGTATAAGCGATGAACCATTTGTTATGCTCGATATTTTTTATCCTATTCGAGATGATTTTTTAAAAATGTTAAAGAAAATACAATAAACCATTGAACAATTAATTTTTTGAATATGCTAAAATTTAATTTAACTTATTTAACGCTTAAACAAATCACCATTTCTTATTAATATATTTTTTTAATACATTGGGTGCAATAAAATAAAGGATTATACCCACAGCGCCAAAAATAATTGTGATGATACTAGTTACTATTGAAATTTGATATGATGTACGTATCTGCGCATCAGCATTTTCTAAATATGGGGTTAATGTAAAAATAACAACAATTAACATTAGTATTCCTATAATAAAAACAATAATAAAAACAATAAGAGCCTTCTTTAATCCATGATCAATTTTTTCCTCTGTCATTAGTAGTTCACCTCTCTAATGAAAATTTCACAGATTTAGTATAGAATGAATCTATATATAAGAATTATTAAATAAAAAAAAGATTTTAATTAGGTTTTTTATCATTTTTATTCCTTTATTTTTTTAGCCAATTTCATTAGTACCGGGACTACTTTAACTATTTCCATCGCAGGTGTGGTTTTTATGAACTTAAAGATACCAGGTTTGGCAATTCTCCACATAGCTGTTACTTCTATCATTTGCTCCTCATTTTCAGCTTCTATTATGGTTATGCCCCAATAATCAGAAGTGCTAACATACCACCCAATTTCTTTAGTACCTTCCGCAGGCCACAATTTTTTACTTATTAACGTTTGAGCAACTCCTGCTAATTCTGATGGATCGAAATCCGGATTAAGTTCCCAATAATTGATAAAGATCATTTAATAACCTCCTTTATATTTTTAATATCGGATTTGTTTATGTATAATCTACTAATTATACATTAATGTCCAATATTCATATCAAATATTTAACAATTTCTAAAACAATTCAAACTACTAAGAAAGAGAGAAATTAATCTAACTAACTATTTATTTAGACGAAATTAAAACACTATTAATTGCTACTCTAAGTTTAGTTTTCTCAATTTCTGAGGTTAGTTCCATCATTTTACCGTTCACATAGATTCTTCGCTCGATGCCATATTGTTGTAAAATTTTTTGATCAACTGCCGAAAATTCATTCAAAATTACATCATTTCCATATTCTGAGATCACTTCTCGCACTCTTTCTGCTTCAACATCACTTGTTTGACAAAACCTATTCCAAAACAAATCTATGACAATTTTTCCCTTAATAGGTTTAAAATTATAATTTTCTTCTCGGAATTTAGGAGCTTCAGCATTTTGATTAAGTTGTTTCCAAAGAATTGCTTCTTCCCCCCTTTTCTCTACTACTTTAAATCCTAATTTCAAAAAAAAGCCTGCTGGCATAAACCAAAAATCCCAAAAAAACCCAATAGTTACTATTCCTTTACGATCTTGTCTTATAGTCTCTTCTTCTGCTGCTTTTATTAACTCTTTCCCAATACCCTTTCTAGAATATTTAGATTGTGAAACCAAACAAGGAAACACCATCAAATCTCTACCCTGTATATTCCAAGGTGTAATTTCAATTGGCATGATATATAGAAAGCCTGCGTGCATATCATCTAAAAGTGCGACTTTTACTCGCAACCCATGTTTCTCCATACTCCTTAGCCAAGAAATACGCCGTGGACAAGATTTTTCATACTCTATGTTATTTTCATTCACATGTGTACAAGTGCCTACATAATATTC
>JBHLPW010000118.1:0-6398 GCA_048939015.1 Promethearchaeota archaeon | reverse complement strand
TATATTAGAAGCTTATTTTGAGTTAGGAGGACGAGAGCTTCAAATTAATCCAATAAGTTCAGAAGTACTGAGAGACGCTCAAGCACATCCCGAAAAATATCTAGATCTTTCAGTTAAGGTTACTGGATATTCCGCTCGGTTTATAGATCTCACTAAAGCTCTCCAAGACGATATCATTGCACGAACAGTCTTTAATGAACTTTAGACATAAATTTAAATTTAACAATTTTTCTTATCTTTTTTCTGTTAATATAACTATTGAATTTTCGTCAATTTCCAATGATATATGAAATTACTACATTGGGATTCATAGGTTCTAGAGATGAAATTAGAGCATATTATATATTATCAATCTAAAATTTTATCTCCATTAAATAATCTTAGATCTCTTTATAAATCATTATCCTTTTCCAAATTTTTAAATATATTTTCTATTATTTTCGATACAAGTAGTTTTTTTTGGAGAAGTTCAATGAATAATAATTCTTCTAAAAGAAATGAAAAAAATAAAAACGTAATTTAAAAATTAATGGATAGAGGAAATTGAGTATGGAAATAAAATTCAAATCTGACTTAATTGATAAAGCAGAAGAATACTACAAAACTTTGCATTTAGATCCAAAGCAGAAACCAATAGTAGATTCTATTGTCCAAATTCTCTCCCAGCAACTTCCTATTCCGGAAAGAGCCTTGAAAGGATTTATGTGGCGAGTAGTAACAGATTACCAAATGAAACGTCATATGGCCGCAAGTGAATCAGAGAAACTAGATCCGGCTGAACGAGTTAAAGGATTAATGGAAATATTAACATTGCTCAAAGAAGCACTTACAAGAATTTTAATCAATCAAGAACAAGAACCACTATTGGATAATGCTATCTCGAAAGTAATGAAAATATATAAGGAAAAATATGCAAATCGATAATTTTTTTTGGAAATTATATTAAAAGAAATTTAAGATATAATTTACTTTTTTTTTATAGATATATACAATTCTCATTGAGTTCATTATATTATCATAATATTTAATTTAGGATTTCTAATACTAGTTTTTGATAATTTACGGGGAATTACAACCCATTATAGCAAGAGTCTGTCATGGTTGGACCACATTTGAGAATACAGACACTTATGAGGTTTTACTTAGAAATGAAATATTTCCATCCATTAAAAACAGAAATATAAAGGGATACAGAAAAATAAGTCTTTTAAAGCGTTCTTTAGAAAATGAAGTTGATTTTATTACAATAATGATATTTGAGAATTTGAGTGCTGTAAAAGAATTTGCTGGAGAAGAGTATGAAAATTCAGTTGTTCCTCAAAAAGCCCAAAATGTTCTTTTAAGACACGATAAATTCTCGCAGCATTACGAAATTGTTAATGAATACAATTATTAATCCATATTTTTACAATTCAAGCTTGAATTTAGAAGAATACGATAATATTTTAAAATTTATAAAAAATAAAAAAAAAAATGTAGTTTACTCTAAAATTTTATTAAGTGTTTCAATCGCATTTTCTTTAATCGCTTTTGAAGTCATCTTTTTTATCATTTTTGCCATCATTTTATAAGCTCCTGAGACAGTAATATCTATTTCAACAAAGACTCCAATGCCAGATTCGGTATCTTCAAAACTTAGTGTATAAAAAGTCGTACCGGCGGAAGGGACGACTTCGAATTTCGTGGAATATTCGGTTCTTGGGCCAATCTCATTAGTTTTAATTTCTCTTCCCTGAACCTCAGATACATGTTGTCCAACTGCGTCGAAGAATTTATTCACTTTTTCTTGAAAATTACCTGGCTTCTCTTTTAATTCGAATATTAATTCCTTACCTTCAGGTTCTTCTTTTTGCTTTCCTTTGCCAGTTACTACGACCCTCACACGTCCAATATTCTGGATTCGAGCGTGGCGAGTTTTAGGATCGCTCTGTCTATGCGAGCTTACACGAATTACTGGGAAGTAAGTACCTGGCTCTGAATATGAGTAAGTTGTTTTTACCTCTACATGAGTGCTTTTAGTGTCTTTGAGTTTCTCTGTTACTGGATAGTCACCAATACCCTCAAAATCCCATTCTGCCCCAACTACATAACCAGTATCAGGTGGAGTTTCAATAACTGCGGAAAATTTAACTTTCTTACCAATGTTAACATCTGCGCGCTTACCTCCATTTACTGTAAGATTAACTACCGGTTGAATCCCCTTACGCTCCGTAGCAGTCGAAGGTACTTCTATTTGTGCATCCTTTATTTTATATGTAGAACTTGCTGGAGGTGCTACACCTTTTTCAACCCATGCGCTCAAATCACGTAATGCTTGTTGTAAAACACCACCATAATTGATAACTTGCGTCGTTATTACGGGAGGAGTATCAAATTTCGAAACTATTGGTGGTACATGCATCGCATGATCAATGTACCAGAGCCGATAGTTATCATCAAACTTATCTCCCAATATCTGTTTTATCCTCGAACGATACCATTCGGCACCCCATGGATAGGCGATTTCATCCATCAGCATATTCACCACAATCATCTTACCATCAAATTGGCCTGTTAAACGTGCAACAACAGATTCTGCATAACGATTACATAATAGTTCAGCGCGTTGTGGATATATAGGATTACCATTATCATCTCGGAACTGGTCATAACCATAATAATCAGGTGGTGGAATTTGGTGACGATGGTAGGTTTGAGCAGCAAGATACACCGAGTTGTCTATCTCTACTTTGTCCCCTGCTTTGACTTTAGCCAATGCTTGGAAGTGTGCCTCTCCAAAGGCAATCAAGACGAATTTTTCAAACGCTCCGGCAATGTAGACTACACAACCCTCAGCTTCACCACTTTTTATAATCAATGAGGCTCCTTGAAAATCTGCTTCTGGTAAATCTTCTATCATAAATCCTGATGGTAACTTTAAATTACTAGCACTCCCAGCAGATAATGTTGTTCCAAATCCCATTTCCTTTAAATCTTCAGGCCAAATCAATTTGTTAATTATTGTTTCATGGTGAACTTTAGCATTTAAGAGGGATTCGGGTGGATCCCCACCGAGATACCCTGGTTTATTCCAAAAATCTTCAAAATAGGTGGGATCCCATTTAACCATTTGATCAAAAAACATAGTTAAAACACCCGTATAACCAAAGGCTATTCTTCTGTAGTTAAACCAAGAACGTGGGGGAAAACCCATTTTAGTCACTTCAGTTAGTGCTTCCCGTTCCTCGACATTTAGATCAGCATACATGTCTCCACTACCACCTGGTTCGATTGCATCGATGATACCAGGCATTTTTTCTTTTAATACACGCATTGCATGAGCTTGCACCGTAAAATTATTGGGTATAGCTATTGGTGTTGCATGAATAAATGGTACTGAACCATCCCAAACACCTTCAGTATTTTCCACACACGCTATCGTTTTAAACGCTCCACCGCTACCTCCATACACATAACCATAAGGGCGATGGGGACCATACATTTCAGAAGCTAAAACACGTGAATACTTCGCTACTGCCGCACTGGCTCGATAAGCTGTGATAGTTGGATCATCTCCTACAAACATATTCAGTCTCCCCAGATTTGATTCTACAAGATAAGCACCGCTCTCGATTGCAAAACCTAATGAATAACTAGGATCAGGATATTCTGGTTTCTGAACAGCATTCTCATTCCCCGATATCGCCATGAGATAATGGAAAAATCGACCGTCATATTGTTCTTTCGGAGGAAAGTAGATTGAGAATCGGGCATCGGTATCCTTAAAACCACCATGTACATATCGATGACGCTCGGGCTCATCTCGCCATTCATCAATATCTATATATGGTTCCGTGAAAAGAGAATCGCTAGATTCATTATTATTGTTTCTTTCTATAATTTAACACCTTTTTTAATTTACTTAGTTATAAACCTTAATTTATTTTTGATTTTAATTCTAAAATCCTTTCTAATCGAACTTATGATGTTTTATCATAAAGCTAATAAAAAAAGAATTTTTATTTATATAATAATCTTAAGCTTGAGATTTCAAGTTATCTAAAACCTGCTAATATTTTAGTAAGAAATGAAGCAATTAAAAAAGATTGTTCTGAAAGTACCTTTAGATTCAAGATCTAGGAAATTCTTTGATCTATTGGAAAAATATGAATTAATCCAAATACACCGTCAAGACGATGATCAAATCTTTGCTACTCAGAAGGTGAAATTTAAGGATTCTAAAATGCATCCGAAAATGTTGGAAGGTGATCTTTATGGGATGTCATATATAGAAGTACTAAATGAGGATAAGGGAAATAATGAATTCATTTTCTTTTCTAAGCATAATTGGGTTAAAGAAACGAAAAAGTTCCTTGATAGACTAGATTTGATTATCGATCCTCCAATTATTCTGGATAAAGATCGTCTTTTAGTGAGTATTATAGCGAATAGCAAAAATATAGACAAATTCGTTGAATCTTTAGATACATTTTATAATACTAAATTGGAGATTTTAAGTATATCTGATGTCCAACCTAACTATGAAAATCTTTTTTTAAAATTAACAGACCGTCAGAAAGAGATTGTCTATTACGCTATTCAGCATGGATATTTTGAAATACCTCGTAGAATCAATTCAAAGAAAATCGCCAATCATTTTAAAATTTCTCGGAGTGCTTTATATGAACATTTGCGAAAAATAGAAAGAGTAATTTATCATACAATATTCAGTTAATAATCATTATATGACAATCTTTGTATATCTAAAGGTATACTGAAAGTAGAACAGTACATAAATTCTTTTTTTTTTTGAAGTTAAAACTTATTTTCTTTCAAAGTCTTATTCAAATTACATAAATGATTTTGAATGAAAAATGATAGCAAGAATTTGGCATGGTTGGACTTCATTTGAAAATGCTGATACTTATGAAAACCTATTGAAAAATGAAATTTTTCCATCCATTGAAAAGAGAAACATAAAAGGGTACAGAAAAATAAGTCTTTTGAGATGTCCCCTGGAAAATGAGGTGGAATTTATAACAATCATGATATTTGATAATCTAAGTGCTGTGAAAGAATTTGCAGGAGAAGACTATGAAAATTCTTATGTTCCTCAAGAAGCAAAGAAAGTACTTTTAAGACATGATAATTTATCGCAACATTATGAAATAATTAAGGAATATAATTACTGATTATTTTTTCTTTTCCATATTTTCCTTTACTCTGAACTCTACAATTTTTTTCACAAGACTATAAGGAATTGGTTTATTTAATGGAAATTTGACTGAACCTTTTGATACTTCATATGGATCCAATTCTTCTTTAAATGTTTCTATTCCCGAAGGTGTAGGATAAAAACCAATGTGCTTTTTATATGCAGCAAAATGTACTAAATTACCTCTAAGTTTAAACGTTGGAATTTGATAGCTAATAGTTTCTACAGCTTTAGGGGCCGAAGCTCTAATAATTTGTCTTATTTTTCCTAGTATTTTCTGAATATTCTCAGGAAACATATTAATATACTCATCTATAGTTTCAAATTTTTTTTTATTTTCAGACATGATGTCAAACACACAACTTGTTATCTATGGTTGAAATTATATTTTCTTTTAATTTGATATTATTAAATTAAATTAATTACCACTTTAATTAAAGAAGGTGCCAATAATATTTCGATTTTATTTAAATTGATTGATTTAATTTCATATCATAAAAAGATTTATTTGAGTGTGTTAAGATACAATATACATCTAATTGTTTTAATTAAATAATAACATGTTACGTAAAGGGTCTGAGTTTCTCTTAGGGTTATTTTTTTCTGATGAAGAAACAATAGTATATGATAATATTAAATTATCTTATGAGTTACCAAAAGAAACAATTCAAAAATTAAGGGGTATGTCACTTAAATTTCTCGGACCCTTAATAATGACTAGAAATTTGTATAATCAAAAGGGCTGGAAAATTGATTATATTGAGACATCACTAACTCCCCAAATGAGGATGACGGTTGATGATACATTAATGCAGTCTTTTACTTGTCTAAACTCAACAATAAAAGTAGCTGAATCTATAACAAATCTCTTTGGATTTATAGGTTCTCCATATACAGAAGATTTAACGATGATATACGAAAAATTAGATAAATATATCCATTCAAGTATTATTCAAGAAAAATTAATAGCTCAAAAGATTTACGATACAAATTTTGACTTTAATATGTTAATCGAAGATGAATTAAAAAGAGGCGTTGATTTGATTGAACACACCTTAGGGTCTCCCAGAAAAATGTATTGGGAAGAGAAAATCTCATATTCAACTGTAGGTGTTATAAAACGAACAAAAAAAAATGGAGTATATACGACTGATCTCTTTACCTTTGATTTGGATGATGTTTTGAGAAAAGAAGCATTAGAACA
>JBHLPW010000117.1:0-6424 GCA_048939015.1 Promethearchaeota archaeon | reverse complement strand
AGTATCTTTAAGGTTAAAAAATATTTATTTAAACTAATCTTTATATTTTTACCTTACACCTACTTTAGTAAATGAAGAAATTATAAATATAAAAATTTAAGTAGATTTAGTGGTTTTTCTACGGTTCGCAATAGATAATAATTAAATATTCTTTTCAGTAAACTTAGTTCTTAGAAAAGATTCTGACCTTTAATTATATTCTTTAATGGCTTCAATCGACTTTTATATTCTTTTGATTTTTCCAATAATACTAATAATTTGTAATTTTTTGACTTATCTAAGTCTTTTTTTATTTGAATCAGGTTAGAATCTTCTATAAATTCTCGGTTTTTAGTAATTGCAGATAAGGCTAATGTATTCTCAAGTATCCATAATTTATTTGAAATCTTTGAAGCAACCGGAAATCCATGCTTATCTGTAATAATTCCAGCAACAAAATTTGGGAAATTTTTTTCTATTCTATATAAGAAATACTTAACCTCATTTTCCTTGATAAGATTATCCAACCTTAGAACACCTATTCTATCAATATGATCTTATTGAAAGAATAGAATCATTAAATGGTATAATATGAAGATAATACTAATCTTTATCAATTAAAGATTTATAATAAAAAAATAATTCTTAAATATAAAAGGATGT
Source organism: Promethearchaeota archaeon (assembly GCA_048939015.1). Lineage (GTDB taxonomy): Archaea > Asgardarchaeota > Lokiarchaeia > Sigyniarchaeales > SOKP01 > Loki-b32. The sequence goes on along the minus strand of JBHLPW010000117.1, from coordinate 5,782 downwards.
AACTTCTCAAACAATAAGAATAAGTAAGGAAAATCTATTTATTATTTTTCTTTAATGATATTCCAAGATTAAGGTTTTCCACGAGTTCACTGAAGCGGTTTCTAACTGTAACTTCAGTTACACAACTAATTCGTGCAATTTTTCTTTGAGTTCTTCGTTCATTTGATAAAATACATGATGCGTAAATTGCTGCTGCACAAACTCCTGTTGGACCTCTACCAGATGTTAATCCACGCTCCTCAGCCATTCTAATAATTGATTTTGCTATCTTTTGACAATCAGTAGTTAATTGTAATTCAGAAATAAACCTTGTAAGAAAATCCATTGGTTTAGTTGGATTCAAATTTAAATCTAATTCTTTAGAAATGAATCTAAAAGAACGACCGATTTCTTTTTTATCTACACGAGCAACCTCTGCGATCTCATTTAAAGTACGAGGAACTTTATACATTCTACATGCGGCATATAAACTTGCAGCAGCTACACCTTCTATGCTTCTTCCTCGTATTAAATGAGCCTCGACTGCGTCGCGATATATTTTTGCTGAACATTCTCGTAAATTTTTTTGAAGATCAAGATTAGATGCCATCCGATCAAGTTCGCTTAATGCAAAAGTAAGATTTCTTTCAGTTGCATCAGAAACTCGAATACGACTTTGCCATTTTCGAAGTCTGAAAATTTGTCCTCTCAATTTAGCAGGTATCTCTTTTCCAAAAATATCCTTATTCTTCCAATCAATCATAGTACTAAGACCTTTATCATGTATCATATAGGTCATAGGTGCTCCTGTTCTAGTTCTTTTTTTTTTCTGATCTGCATCAAATGCTCTCCATTCTGGTCCACGATCAATATGTTTTTCTGAATGAACCAGTCCGCATTTTTCACAAACTTTTAAACCTCTATTTTCATCAAAAAATATGTTCTCACCACATTCAATACATTTAGTATTGTCAATATTAAGGTATTCTTCTAAGTCAGCCTTCAATTCTTTCCAACTTGAAATAAATCCCACCTATTTTCCATATTTTTTTTTCTTATAAAAAATCTTTAAAATAATTAAGCACTCTTTGAGAAAAAATTATCATTCGGGTCAAAAGTCTGATTAGGTAATGTTTTTATTGATATAAATGGATATTCTATTGGTCCAAAAATATCCTTAATAAATCCAATTTTTTCATATTTCTGATTGAAAACAGCTTGCTTGAATATTTTTTCTAACTTACTATTCCAGTTTTTCGCTCTAAAAATTTGATGCCTTTTGGTTGATTGTCCAATATAGAATAGATTCAATTTAACCCAGTTCTTTTTCAAGAGATCCCCTAGCTGAGTGGATGCAATTTAAAATTAAAATAAATGATGGTTGTTAATATTTAAATATAATGGTTTTTTTTTCCCACCCTTACAAAAAGGTATATTAAGTGGTTCATAATTCAAAATGAGTTGTATTAGAAAACATAGATAAAAACAATGTTAGAGGTAATTTTTTGTCAATTGATATCTTTTCTTACAATTGCATTCGTTCTCAATTCGATCTAATTCTCTTAAGTTTTGAGTAAATACAAAATTTTGGAGTTTTTCCCTTGCTGAGTTCTCACATTCTTTCTTCAAACAGTTATGAATTCCCCTTTTTGTCCCAGCTCCAGAAGGATCAGAAAGTATACGAATATGACTTAAATTTTCTTGATTTAATGACTTTTTTAAACATTTGAATAAAGAATAAAACCAAGGAGGTCTATATCGATTTTGAAACCATAAATATTCCGCAAGAGTCCCCTTTTGAATATTCAATGGATTAATTGAAATTGAATTCACGTTTAGATCTACTAATTTTTTAATAGAATTTGAGCAATCATCAATTGCTCCTTGTTCATTCAAGAATGGAGGTTTCAGTAATAAATAAACCCTTATTCCAATATTATATTCTTTTAATAGGTTTAAAGAGTCAATAAACCTATTAAATAAAATTCCTTTATTTATATACTTATTTCTAATATAATCATCGGTTGTTTCAAGTCCAACTGCAATCTCTAAATATTTTTTCCCAAAAAATTCTCTTATTTCTTCTAATTTTTCTGTATTTATATATTCTAACCGCGATTCTATAACTATCTCCTTAATATTTTCTACTTTGGAGATTTTTTTATAAATATAGGTTCTAACGTCTTGTGGAATTTCATTTTCATCTAAGAAACTTCCTGAATTGTAGATTTTAAAAATATAGTTTTTAGGATCATTTTTAATTTCATGAATTCTATTATTGTACGCAAAATCAAATTGATTAATTAGTTGTGTAGTTGAAACATCTTCATTTATAGCATCTAAATAATATCCACACATGGAACATCCTCCATATTCACTTAAACCCCAACTACATCCTCTTGATCGTAAGATAATCGTAAATTCTTTTCCAATTTCATGTAATAATCTATCATTTTTTATCCAATGACTAATGGGGAGATCTATCTTCCCTAAATTATATTTCTTCCTCCTTTTCAAAGCTTTCTGCCGTATATTATTAATCTTCTCAAGAACTGCTTTATTATCCTCAAAAGAAATACTATTTCCATTCATTTATTTCAACAATTCTCCCACTTTTAGAATTTTTTATAAAATTAGAACCGACAATTAACTTTCCACTTCCTAAAATTTTATTCTTACTTTTATCTAATATGATAACTTGATTATTGGGGATGAGATCTTGACTATAATCTAACACACCTGCTCGAAATAAAGTATTTCCTTGAAATTCATCTCCGTCGAAAACAATAAAGTTTGATTTTATTGAAGTATTTGATTTAGTCAACCTCTTAAGGCCGTTAATCGTTAACTCAATTTGTCCTGTTGAGGATTTAAATACACCTAATTTTTCGTGCGTCTTTAGATCATTCAATTCAATTTGATCGTTAAATCTCATACGAATTGGTTTTAAACCATTAGAAATAATATTTGAGCCTGCCTTAATGCCAAATTGATAATCTAAAATTTTTAAAAATTTCCTAATCCATGTTTTTGAGTAATTTTTATATTCTAAATGACTTTTCTTTAGTGTAAATTTATCTTTTAAATTCATAATTAAATTTTCTAATGATTGGAGTGATTCTTTTGAAGTTGGATTATCAAAGATCTCAGAAAAAAGAAATTTATGCTTTAATTTTACAGATGCTCTTTCTATAATTTCAAAATATTCATTTTTTAGATGACATATAATAGGAATGTTTGGATCATATTTTTCTACCAATTGGGTTAGCATTTCCGAAGTAATATTTATTTCTTCATTATCCCATTCCCCTGTAACAGAAATATCATAAGAATTGACGGGATAGACATTTTCCAACTGTATAGGAATACATCCAAGAGGTGAAGTTAAAATAAGTTCTTGAAAGGTAGGAAATTCCGAAAATTTTCTAAGAACACTATAAAATTTCTTATGAGATCTGGATTCTGAATACGGTTTTTTAGCAGAACATGGTAATAAAATAATTAACGTTGTCCAAGGTTCAGGTTCAAAATTTTGGACTAATCTTTCCCTAAATTGCTTAAAATCCGGTCTATTATATGACAATGGTCCAAGCGACTTGACTTCTTTACTCTTTTGATTTATCGGAGTTTCATACTTAATGACTTCAAAATATTCTTTGTCTAAAATTTTTAGCATCGAAATTAAAGTTGTGTCATCTAAAGAAGATTTTTCAACAAATGCTCGAAAGTCTTCATTGTTTAAGTATTGTTTGGTTTTATTAATATAATTATTTGCTGTTATTAGATTATGTAAACTTAATAAATCAATCTTTTCAGAAGAATATTTATTTTTCAATAAGTTGAACAAATTTCCTCTACAAGCTACACAGGAACATGGAAAATATTTTATTTTATATATTGGTAATAGATATTCTATTGTATCATAGAAATTCTCAGCAGATAAAAACATTGAGTATGAAGAATCAATTAGATCTATTCCAAGGTAAACCAATAAAGGATAATACTTCGGAATTATTCTTCCAGAAGCCATAATAATTAAATTATTATCTAATTCTTGTTTTACTTTAACGATATTCTTTAAAATATTTCTATAATTGCTAATGTTATCAAAAAGATCAACTAAATTTGCAATTTTGATATTTTCATGCTTTTTGAGGATAGGAAAATACAGGTCTAATAGATCATTTTGCTCAAATATTTTAATACTTAGACCAAAATTTAGATTTGGATATTTATATAAAATTTCTTCTATATTAAGAAGATAATTTTCTATTTCACTAGCAGCAAATTCCTTATTTATACTAGTAGTTGGAATATTGAATGGGATAAGTGATATTATATTATCTTTGGAAAATACTTTACTATTTTTTACTAAAATTTCTCGGAATTTTTTTAGAGTACCAGTATGGGTAAATATGAATCCTGTATTTCTGAATTTCTCTCTAATAAATCCAATTTTCAAGAAAAATTCTTTAGAAATTGTGAATAAATTGTGATGTTCAAATTCTTGAATAAAATTAAATTGTTTCATTAAAGAGCTTTTTATCGGGATAATAATATTAGGGGTGCTAATAAATAATTTTCGTTCCTTGGAAAAGATTATTCGCCCAATTCTAGAAAAGCCAATCTTACTGGATAAAACTTCAAAGAAATAGTTCATTAATTTCAATAAAAGATATTATTTTTTTAAATTAATTATTTCATTATAAGTGAAGATATTTCTCAAAATTATTAAGAATTTAGTCAGTGAACAACTATTATTCTTAACTTTTTTTCATTTAAGGTATCAACTAAAAGATAAGAAAATTTGTATATGGGATTAACTCATCTAATACAAAGTTAGTATAAGTATCTTCTATCTCTTCAGAAGAGTATAGATCCTTTATAAAAATTGCATAATCTTCAATACTCTTAACTCTAACAATTGCAAATAAGCCATACTGTTCTCCAATTCTGAATAAATCAGTGATATATTTGTTTGAATCCAATCTCATCGCAAGTTCATCATATTTAGAAGGATCTTTAGGTTTTATCCTAAGGAGATATTTTCCTTCGAATCCTATTTTTTTGGGAGAAAAGTTTACAGCATAATTTAAGATAACTCTAGTATGTTCAAGTCTTTTTATCCTGTTATGGATAGTAGATTGAGATACTTCAGTTTGAAATTGATCCTTTAAAATTCCACTGATATCATACGTCGATATTGGCCTAGAACCTTGAAAATCGCGCAATATATTAAGAATTGTAAAATCAGTATCATCTATTTCAAATTCGGATTCTGGAATTTTCTGTTCAGATTGTAATCCTATAATTTTGAAGATCATTTCTATGACTTGTTCTATCTTTACATCGCTTTTGAGACCCGAAATAACAATTTTACCATCTGGAAAAATTGTGATTGATAAAACTGAATTCTCATACTGTATTAAAAGTCCTGGAAATTTCTCAGGATTAAATTTGATATTTGAATTTTCTTCATTCCTTTTAAAAATTTCATTTAAATCCATTTTTTTCTTAATTTCTATTAATAATTTATTTTCAGAGACTTCTGTGGTCCTTAATTCATCAATTAATCTTTCTTTAAGTGACATTCTTGTTTTTCTTAGACTGATTCCATTTGTTTTAAACACTTTAATTGTTTCTATTATCTGATATTTTTTAAAATAAGACTTTGCCATTATGTTATCAATGGTGTTTAATATCTGATAATACTCCTTAGATGATTTAAAAATTAATAAAGCAAATAAAGAAAAATCTCCAATAATACCATCTAACATCCTTAGTTGTGAAATTTTTAAAAGTT
>JBHLPW010000058.1:0-29110 GCA_048939015.1 Promethearchaeota archaeon | reverse complement strand
TGATATGTCAGATTATGTAATTAAATCTGCTTCTATTCAATCAATTATTAATGCAACTGTAGATGAAAATCTAGATCGCTACGAAGATTATTTAACTGGAGATTTAGCAAGAACTGATCCTAATTACGATGTAGATACATATAGTATTGGAGATTTTATTCAGTATTATATACTAATTTCAGATCTAGAAAAAAATAATGTCTATGAGATTGCTCATCACCAAACTACATATATTGGAAGTGGTGACCCTCCTGGTAAAGATTATTTATACGATTCTTATATGGCGAGTGTCTCCCAAGAAGATTTAATTTTTTATTTATCTTCTGTTCTTTCAAGTGATCATCATAATTTTACCATTACTTTAGGAATAAGAATTTGGTGTGAAGATAATGTTGCGAATTACTGGGATCTTGATACTTTTGATGAAATTTATATTAAATTTGTGAATTTGACCTTTACATATGAAAAAAAAATAGATCAATATAGTTCTATTTCATGGAATCAGATTGGAAATAAGCTTGAAGGAACTAGTATTGATATCATAAATGCTACATTGAATTTTAAATATAAAATTAGTAGTAATTGGTCAACTTCTTCTCCTAATTCAGAAATTAGAGTATATCTTAATGATAGGATTTATCCAGAAACTGTTAAACTGAGTACTGCGAAATCTATATTTCAAGACATAAAAATAGGGGGATTTGATGTCAAAAACTTAATTATACCTGCAGAAAATATAAGTGTTTCTATACAGGTATATATAGCCGATTCATTTACTTTAAATCAAACCATTGTTATCTCGATAGATAATGCGAGCCTAATTATATCCTATATTGATAATGTAGTGGAAACTAAGACTAAATTAGATTTATTCATTGAAAATATAAATAAAACTCTAGAAAAAACAGTTGATATTACTATAGGTAATTCTGTGAACATTTCAATCAAATACAAAGATTATTTAAATCAATTTATTCAAAGTGCCGTAGTACAATTAGAAGGACTTGGATTCCCTAAAAATTTAACTGAAAATAGTATTTTAGAGCAATATAATATTACGATTCAAACAACCGACTTAAAAATTGGAAATAATTTTCTTATCTTATCCGCGAGTAAAAAGTATTATGAGTCAATAGATATTCAGATAAATATTAAAGTAGAAAGAATAAATTGTCAAGTGAGGACTTTATCAGGTGAACCCAAAATTGAGACACAGGCTGGATCTATCCCTAAAATAGAACTTAAATTAATCAATTTGGAATCAAATGAGGTTATTAAAGGCGCAATTGTTGAATATTCATGGAAATTTGGTACTGGAATATTAGAAGACAGTAATAATGATGGAATATATGAAACTACTTTAAAAAAATGCAGTTCTGGAACGTACACTATTAATTTTACCGCATATGCGGGAGATAATTACAGTTTTAATCATTATGAACTTAATTTAATAGTCCATAACCCAACTGGAATTAATAAAGGAATGTTTTTTCTAATTATTATTATTTCAATTATTTCATTCATTATTATTGGAATTCTAACTGCTTTAAGTTTGAAAACTTATGTTTTCTCACCTCTTAAGATTAAAAAAAGGAATGAATTATTATTGAGAACTCAAATATTTAAAGATGCAAATAATATTGAAGGGATTCTACTTGTTCATACTGAAAGTGGGTTACCAATTTTTTCTAAAAACTATTCTGAAATTATGAAAGGAAAGAAAACCATTTTTTCAGGGTTTTTACAAGCAGTTTCTCTTGTTAGTGATGAAATCTCTAATGATAAGTTTAGTAGATTCTCTTTAAAAGAATCTGATGATAAATTCAGTGCATATAAAGTAAATGAATTGGATTTTAAACACTTTTTTTGCCTTATTTTAGACATTGAAGAATTACGTACAGTACTAATACTTAAAAATAAATCATCAAAAAGATTAAAGAAACAAATGTTTAACTTTTCTTTAGATCTATATTTTAAAATTATGGAACAATTAAAAGAATGGGATAATAGTTTAGAACAATTTCGAGACATAATCCCCCCGCTATTAAATGATTATTTCTGTCTTTATTATAAAGAGTTCTTTAGATTAGCCATTACTAGACCAGACATAAATGAAATTAAGAAAAAATTTAATATGAATAAATTTCAATATAAAGTCTTAAATGAACTTCTTTTTATAACGACTGAAAAAAGGATCTTCAAACTAATGTCTTTACTTGAAAGGTTCAGTGAAAAGAGTGAAGATGCCGTTATTGATGCAGTCCAAGTTTTCATTAATCACGAGTTAATCAGACCTAATTTATAATTGTGTTAAAAATAATAAGATTAATTTTCAATGTTATTATTAACTAATTAATTTAGTTACCAATATACTACTAATTTTGAGTTATTATGTCTAGTATGAACTATGAAGAAATGAAAGTTAAGATTGAAAATATTGTCAATCAACCAATTAAAAAATTTAAAGCAGAGGAAATTAAGGGAATAATTGAAAGATATCATAAAAATCATCCAAAATCCAGAGAAGCATATGAGAGAGCACGTAAAATCATCCCTGGTGGGGTTGAACACAATCTTGCATTTAATCATCCATTCCCTTTAGCCAGCAAAAGAGTATATGATTGCTATATGGAAACCGTAGATGATGTTGTTTTAACTGATTATTTAATGTGTGGTGGACCAATTATTTTAGGTCATCAATATAAACCATTAATAGATAAAGTTGTTGAAGTGATTCAAAACAACGGACCATGTCACGGAATAACTAATGAATATGAATATCTAGCTGCTGAAAAAGTTCAACAATATTTTCCGTCATGCGAAATCATCAGATGGCTACAATCTGGAACTGAAGCTGATATGCTTGCTATAAGAATTGCTAGAACCTTTACAAATCGTAAATGGATAATAAAAATTGGAGGATCCTACCATGGATGGTCTGATCAACTTGTATATGACATGCATGTCCCAGGAACTAAATTATTAGAATCTCATGGAATACCAAAAAATGTATTTAAATGGATTGATTCATGCCCTCCAAACGATATTGAGACTCTAGCACAAATGTTTAAGGAAAAACGTAAAGTTGCTGCTGTTATAGTTGAACCTATGGGTGGAGAATCAGGAAGTATTCCCGTAAGACCTGGATTTAATAAAGAAGTAGAAGAACTGTGCCATGAAAATAAAGCTTTAATGATATCAGATGAAGTAGTATGTGCATTTAGATTGGATATAGGTGGAGGACAAGCATATTTCGGATATACTCCTGATATTTCAGTGTTTGGAAAGATCATAGGACACGGTTTTCCATCTGCTGCAGCTATTGGGGGAAGAGCTGATGTTATGAGCGTGTGCGCTGCAGGAGTAAGTGGAGGTAAGAAAGCGTACTCTGGAGGAACTATAGCAGCAAATCCATTAACATGCGCTGCAGCTTTTTACGCATTAAAATTTGTAGAAGAAACAAACGCTACAGAAAAAGCTATAAAAGCTGGTACCAGATTATCAAATGGATTAAATAAAGTATTCGATAATTATGACTTACCATGGTTTTCCTATAATTATGGTGGTACAGTACATTTTCATACAAGTTGCTTATTTGGACTTGATTTAGGGGATCCAAAACAAGCTGGAGAGCTGCCTAAAAGAAAAGATTTTATGGGTGAAATGGGAGCTGCACTTGTTGACCAAGAGATTATCTCGGTAGCTGGGAGTAGATTCTACACTTGTATGCTTCATTCTGATGAAATTATTGATGGAACAATTCAAAAAATTGATAATATTTGTCAAAAAATAGAGTGAATTTTAAACAGTAAAAGCCCATTCTCCTTTTCTCATTATTGGCTCTGTTTTTCCATTTTTTAAGGTGCCATCTACATCTATTTTATCTGAACCAATCATAAAATCTATGTGTATCTTACTAATATTGCCTCCAATATCAGAAAACTCGTCATCAGACATCTTATTCCCATTTTTTATTGCAAATTTGAACCCTCGACCAATAGCAACGTGACATGATGCGTTTTCATCAATAAGAGTATTGTAATATATCAAGCCTGACTGTGAAATGGGAGAACTATGGGGAACAAGAGCTACTTCTCCTAATCGTTTTGCTCCTTCATCGGTTTCAAGTAATGTTTTTAACATTTCTTCTCCTTTTTTAGCAGTTGCTTCTACAACGCAACCTTTGGAAAAAGTCAATCTAACCTCATCAATCAAAACATCTGTATGGCGTGGTTTTGTTGATGTTACAACACCTTCTGTTTTATCCTTATGAGTTGTTGTGAATATTTCTTCAGTAGGGATATTTGCAATAAAATCAATACCACTCTGAGTTTTAAATCGAGCACTCCCCCAAAAATAATCCTTTGGAAGTCCAATTGTGAGATCTGTCCCAGGAGCAGTTAGTTTTAATGATTCATATCGCTTTTTATTTAAAAAATCACTCCTGACTCTTAATTGTCTAACATGTTCTTCCCATATAGCAATTGGATTTTCACTTTTAACCCGACATATGTCAAAGATTGTATCCCAAAATTTAGCTTTTTTATTCTCTTTGGGAACTTTAGGAAATACTTTTTCTGCCCATCCATCAACTGGAGCTGTGATTGCGGTCCAATTTACAGCACTTTTTGATATTAAATCACCAAATGTTTTTCTATGTTTAGCATAAGTATTAAAAGTGGTTGCCATTAAATCAGGATCTGGATCTTCGAGTAAATCTGGATTAAAAGCAACAAATATAAGTACTGCATCTCCTTCAGATCCAAATTGATATTGACAATCAGTTCGCCAAACAGGATATTCTTCAAAAGAATCTTTTGGAGCTTGTTCAAATCGAATTTTACGTAATTGATCATCATCCCAAAAAACTTCTACAAATCTCGCTCCTATTTGATAAGCTTTCTTTGTTATTAATCTTACTAAAGGAGCTAATTCTATAGGTGTCCCGTAAGTATATGCTGTGGGTCCTCCAATCAGTAAACGCTGTCCAGGTTGAACATTTAGACCGATTTTTACTATTATCTCGGCGAATTTATCTAAGTTTTTTTCAAATTCTGAAGACATTAAATTTTATTTTGACTCAAATCTTTTTAAAATTATCCTTTTAAATTGATAAAGAGTTTGATATTATCATGGGAAACCAAAACGAAATTACAGAACCTTCAAATTTATTCAATAAAGATGGTTCCCTTGCACAGCGAGGATGGGCAAGAAAGCCAATATTAAAGTATAATAAAGAAGACATTGGAAAAGGGTGGTCTCGTATTAAGGAGTGGGACCACTTCTCTATATTAAACAAGAAATATGGATTTCAACTAACCATCGGAGATATTGGATATCTTACTCAAATGAGCTATGTATGGCTTGATTTTGAGAACAAAGCACGAGAATCAATAGGGCAATTTAAGTTTTTTACCAAATCTAAGCTCTTACCACTAAGTTCTTTAGAAGACAGTACAATTGAATTCCCTTCCAAGAAATTTAAAGCAATAATCGAAAAAAAAGGAAATCAGAGAATTTTAACTATTGATGATCCAAATTTTATCGAAAAGGGGATTAAAGGAACTATTAAGCTTGATGATAAACCAGAATGGGATAATACAGTAGTCGTAACAGGTTATAAGGAAGATCCACGATTATTTTATTACAATCATAAAATCAACATGATACCCGCTGAAGGATCAATTCAGATTGGCGATAAAAACTATAATTTTGAACCAGAAACATCTTTTGGCTTGATGGATTGGGGGCGTGGAATTTGGCCTTACCATACACATTGGTTATGGGGATCTGCTTGTGGAATGGTAAATGATGTACCACTTGCATTTAATATTGGATATGGATTCGGAGACTTATCAACTCATACAGAAAATATAATTTTCTATGATGGAAAAGCTCATAAGATTGATGAAATAAGCTTTCACCATGAAGATCGAGATCCTACAAAGCCCTGGAAATTCACGAGCAATGATGATCGATTTAATATGGTTCTGACACCTCTGATTCCTCATAGGGAGAAATTGAATTTTGGATTGATATATCTGAATTCTTCTCTCCTCCACGGTTTATATACGGGTGATATTGTATTAGATAGTGGTGAAAAGATCCATATTAATAGTCTATTAGGTCATGCAGAAGATATCTTTTGGCGCTGGTGAACCTAAAAGTACAGTTTTTATCTAGAAATTTAAACATATGTTCTCTTTCAGAAAACTTTATTAACAATTAGATAAAAATAAGATTTATCAGATTTTAAGCAATTTGAAAAGAAATAAATTATTATTGAAATTAAATAAAGAGAGGTTAATAAATTGGGATTTGGTAAAGTTGTATCAATAATAGCTGCAATTTTAGGATTGGCAAGCATTCTTCTTGGTTTTATTATGCCTGCATTATTTAGTTGGTATAGATATGAAGTTTCGGGTATGGGATCTTCAGGTGGATATTATCTTACTGGGATTGGAACGGTTATTGATATTGGAAATACTACTTCTATGGGAATCTCCATATTAGGGGTAATTGGGGGAACTCTAGTAATTATTGGATCTATCTTATGTATCGTTGCAGCTGTTAAGGAATCAAAAGGTATGGGTGTTCTTGGCGGAATTCTGATGCTTTTAGCACCTGTTCTCATGGTGATTGATTTTATAATGGGAATTAGTGAGCTTGCTGGAGCTATTCAAGGCAATTTGGATATTTTTGTGTCTCAAAACTGGTATTGGGCAGATTTTTTTGCTATACTATATGACTATACATGGGGAATTTGGATTGGTTTTTTCTTAGGTATTGCTGGTGGAGCTTTAGGGTTTATAGGTGGAATAGCACTTTAAGTTAATAGAATAGGAATGCTATATTTAGGGATTTCATAGATAATATGCCAATATTAGAATATAATGATTATTGGTTTAATTACTGTTTTGAGATAGATCCCCAAGAGATTAAAAAATTAATTAAAGAAGAATATATATGGTCTGAAGGATTGAAAATCCATTTAGATATTTATGATGATAATGAGAAATCGATTAAAGGGACAATAATTTTCCTGCATGGTACTTCTGTGTATAGCAGGTTTTATGCTGAGTTTTTATATAACCTCTTTAGAAAGGGTTATCGAGTTATAGCACCTGATATGGTGGGACACGGTTTAAGCGAAGGTGTTAGAGGTAATTTTACCATGGAACAATTTGAGAAGACTGTATACGATGTTAATTCTTATGTAATTGAAAATTATAGTAAGAAAAATATTTTAATGGGTTCTAGTTTGGGAGGGATTAATACCCTTTATTCCGTTGCTTATGATAATAGATTTAAAGGTGCAATATGTCATAATGCTGCTATATTTAATGAAAAGGCGTATAAGAAGATAATCAATTTACATGGATTCTTAAAATTATTAATTTATTTAGTACCTTTTGTCGCCAAAGTTATTCCCAAATTAAAATTGAGTACAACACTATACTTAGATTTTGATAAACTAGCTAAAACTGAAAAAGTATTAGAAGGAATAAATTTTCTATTAAAGGATCCACTAATAAGCCTTAAGTACACACTTAGAGCCCTTAGAACCCAGATGAGAGATCCATTACCAATTCCTATAGAAGAAATAAAAGTACCCACAATGATAATAAATGGAACCGAAGATGATTTGTTTTCAATAGATTATATGACTGAAATATATGATAGGTTAACATGTGAAAATAAAAGTTTGGAGATTTTGGATGGTGCATCACATCTAATTTTCCAAGAAAATATCGAAGAAGTTTTAACAAGAATCATTACATGGCTTAAAAATTTAAATTAAAGAGTTAGAGAAATTTAAATACTATATTGTGATATGTTCAGTTCTCGAAATGACTTCATCTTGAATTTCTTTTCCTAAATCTGTAAAGTAAGCAGAATAGCCTCCAACTTTTACGATTATATTTCTATAAGGTTCTGGGTTCAATTGAGCTGCTTTAAGTACTTCTGTAGATACTACAGTAGGTTGAAGCTGTTGACCTCCCAAACTATAATAAGTTTTTAATAGTGAGATCCATTTTTTTCTAGCTTCCATTGTTTTACCAATCCCAGAGGGATGCATTCGTATATTAACTGCACAACCACAAACATGCTCAAAATCAAGTGCGGCGACTGATCGCATGACACCTGTTGGTCCGTTCTTCTCAACATTATATGGATTGCAACTTGCTGCAAAAGGTTTACCAGCAAGTCTGCCATCTGGTGTAGCCATACCTATTCTTCCATCATATGTGTGAGATGTCATTGAAATAATAAAAGGGGCGTAAACTCCACCTCTATATGTTTTATAATCATAGGTTTCCTCAAATATTTGAGTTGTAACTTTACGAGCAAGTTCATCACATTCAGGGTTTCCATTTCCCCATTTTCCTTCGAGACCTAAGATCATTTTGTGAATTGGTTCATATTCACCAGTGAAGTTATTATCAATTGCTTCAATTAACTCTTTAAATTTGAATTTTTTTTGCTCAAATATGAGTTTTTTAATCACGTATAAAGAATCAACCATGTTGGCAATGCTATTCATTATTAGAATTCCTTCAGCATCGTAATAAGCACCTCCTTGAGTTACATCTTTTTTGTGCTTAAAGCATCCTCGCATGAATGCAGATATGAATGGTGCAGGAAAATAATTTGCAAATAATCTATCACGTATAGTAGTTGCTTCTACTATTTTTTGAATAACAAAACTTATTTGTTGGTGCAATGCATCAAGAAATTCATCGAACGTGTCAAAATTATCAGGATTACCAGTTTTCAACCCTACATCCTTTACTAGACCTCCAATTGTCAAGCAGTTACCATTCCGAAGGGTCATATCCAAGGTTCTACACAATAAAAGTGCTGAAAAACCAATTCCTCCAGTTTTTCCTGGACTACACATATCCACACATCCTGTGATTGAATAGGCATTCGCATCTTTTTCAGTAATACCTCGTTTCTTTAGTGCTTCAATACATACAGTATCATTTAACATAGATATACTTGAATATCCATTATATTGGATCTCAGCAACCTTCAAATATAATTCTTCAGGGCTATTATCATGAAAACGAACAGCGAAATTAAGAGAAGCTTTTGATCTATCTGCTGCTTCTAATATAAGATATGTAAGATCGTTTGTAGCGTCTTCTCCTTCTTCATTTAAACCCCCTACTGTCACAGGTTCTGAACCTTCAAATCGTTGGCTAAAATCACTTACCGCATTAGAATAAGGACGGATATTATGACTCATTATATTCAAAACTAATTCTTCAAGTAATTCTCGTGCTTCTTCTCGAGTGATGAGACCTTTATTAATATCTGAACTGTAAAAAGGATAAAAAAGTTGATCTAAACGACCTGGTCCATGGACATTAAATGGTATTGCTAAATCCACGGTTGTTTTAACAATCCAAAATAGTTGCACTGCTTCTCTAAATGTAGTAGGGGGATAAATTGGGATTTTCTTAGACGTTTCATACATAGTTGATAATACTCTTCTTCTCTCAACTTCATTAGTCTTGTTTAATTCTTCTTTTAGTTTTTCTGCCAATCTACGTGAATAAATTATTACAGCTTCAAGTGTTATTTCAATAGAACGTAAAAAATCCTTTTGTTCATTAGTTAAATCTTTATTTTCTTCTATTTCATCTTGGACTTCCCTCAACATAATGGATAGTCCTTTTCTTAAGATTGTTTCAAAATCAAGAACTAAATGACCTTGCCATACACCAATCACCGCACAAGGAGATATTACTATATCATTTTGAGCAGTTTTTAATGGTAAATTAGATAGGAATTCATATGCTTCACCAGTATATACTTCAGAATTAGTATATTTTTTTTCTAAAATATCAGCGAGTGTTTTTCCTTTCCAATAAGGAATAAGTTCTGTAAGTAGGAGTTTTTTATCCTCCTCTTTAATAGTATATGGATTTATTTTTCTTTGCTTTAACGTATCCGTTCCTAGAGTTGTAATAAGAGCTCCTATTTTTTTGGTTTTTTCGAGTAATTCACGGAGACCATCAGGTCCAATTTTACTTACCATATATGACATATAGTTCTTATTACTTTCTTTCATATACTTTTTCATTGCTTTTTCATCAAGTTCAATTTCAAAAACTCTGTTCCATATTCCACGCTCAATGTCAACAGGTATTCCGATGAAATTTTCTGTCCATTTTCCTGCTATTCGATCATCAGGATCTATATATAGAGTCATGTTTTCAAGAACATTTTTCATTGAAAGAGCAACTCTTACACCAAGAGGTAATCCATTGTTATTAGTTTTTTTCCATTTCTCAGTATAGAGTTTAGCTCTCTCTATAGAAATCAAAGGAATATCATCAAGGAATCTTCTTCTTATCCTTTTTATTCTTTCACTAGCGTTATCAATAAATTCCATAATTTCTTACCACATCCTATAATTTTTTTTTAAGGATTAGGAATTTCATAAAACTCTTAGAAATAAATCAATCTTTCTAATAACTAATTAAAAATTATATAGTAGGAATATTTATAATTTAGTATTTTGGAACATATAAAGAGGTCAAGAACTTCCTATAACCTAGTGGTTAATAACAACATGATAAGAATATTGCTGGAATATACGTGTAATATTTTGGAGATCTTCTTCCGAAAGTTCATCCATATCTCTATATAAATTTCCCATTCCAACTTTTTCATATTTTGTTTTTGCTAATTTATTATACGGCATAAGATGTATAGGGCCATTATAATTTAAATTATTTAAGAAGGATGCTATACTTCTTATAGTATCTTCATCCGTATTTACTCCAGGAATTACTGGAATGCGAGGAATAATTCTTTCATTGCCAATTTTTAAATATAATGCAGAGAAATTAGCCAAAATTTTATCATTCGCTACACCTGTGTATTCTTTATGAGTTAAAGAATCAATATGCTTAATATCAAATAAAAACAAATCGACATATTTAGTTAATTCTTCTAATATATCATCGTTGAAATAGCCACATGTTTCTATTGCTGTATGGATCCCCTTTTCTTTCAGAATTTTAAGTATTTCTAAAAGAAATCGTATCTGCATTGTAGGTTCTCCTCCTGAAATTGTCACACCACCTCCAGAATTATCAAAAAAAGGTTTATCTCTAATTACAATTTCAACTAGTTCTTCCACTAATATTTCTTTTCCAACCATTTCCATAACCTGATTTGGGCAAACTTCGACGCAAGTTCCACAAGTTGTACAAAGTTCCTCATTCCTAACAATTTTATTTTTATGTAGTTGAAGAGCATTATTAGGACAAGCATTAATGCAAGTTGCACATTTTACACATTTTTCTTCAAAATAAGATATTTGAGGAGTAAGTTTTTGTGATTCTGGATTTTGACACCAAACACACTTTAAAGGGCATCCTTTCAAAAAGATTAGAGTTCTTATGCCAGGTCCATCATATATTGCGTAATTTTGAATGTCAAATATTATACCTTTCATTTGAAAATATCGTTATTGAGATGCTTTAATTTCAAAAAAGATTATTACAAATAAAATTGGTAATAATATTTCTTATTGCTTATAGCATTTTCATCTCTCAAAATTAGTATATAAAAAAATATAATTGACTTAAATTTAAAAACATTCTTTATAACTAAAATTACGAAGATATTCAACAAAAAAATATATATTAAAACTGCAAAAATTTAATTATAGAACTATAAATTCGTTTAAAACTCTAAAAAAAATTCATATTGTTAGAATCACTAGAGAAATAGATAAATTTATCAGAATCAGAGTGAAATGGAACTAATAAATTATGACTAATTATAAGTCTATTGTAAAAAGTCTTCAAAAACATTATCCTGACGCTATAGATGTAGCAATCATTAGTAAGAATGGGAAAGTTCTTTTTTCTACTCCAAAATGGGATGTTAAGGGAGATCTTAAAGCATTTCTCGCAAACTGGGCCAGTGGGACTGCTCAGTCAGTAGAAATTAACGAAATTAGGTATTCAATCCTTCAAATGGAACCAGAAAGGTTTATCGGGACCAATCTTCATAAGAAGGGACATTTAATAGGAGCAGCTACTCCAGATGGTGATAAATTTATGATTGCACACGTGAAAGCAAAGGCTAAAGGGTGGTTTCACATGGCATATCCGGCGGTAGCAAGAGCCACAGCAATGATGAAAAAAGGTTCGCAATCCCAATTTATTGAAACAGACGTGAATTTGGCAGATGATGAGGCTTCCACGGCTAAAATGCCTCAAACTTCATTATCTAAACCCTCAATTGATCCATACCTTAAAGCTGAAATTGAAGGATTTATTGAATGGATGAAACACCAAGAAGGTCTCTACAGCTACATCTATTATGCATTACGAGAAAATGATAACGATAAGATTTCTAAGTTAGCTGAATTATATCATGAATTATATCGTTTGTTTTACGGGTAATTCTTAAATTTGTAAAATTTAGGATCCTTAATTTGATTTAATAAGTTTAAGCGCTTCTTTTGTTAAACTTTTTATTTCATTAAACTTTCCATTTGAAATTAGATCTTTATTCACTATCCAACTTCCTCCACATGCGATAACATTTGGTAATTCCAAATAATTTTTTAAAGAATCAATATTTATCCCTCCAGTAGGCACAAATCCTACATCTGGATAAGGCCCTAATAAACTCTTAAGCATTTTTGGTCCTCCAGAAAGATCAGCGGGAAAAAATTTCAATATATTTAAACCTCTATCAAGTGCCCACTCCACCATTGTAGGAGTATTTACACCAGGAATTATTGGAATTTTACCCTCTATACAATAATCAACAACTTTTGGATTGAAACCAGGAGTTACAATAAATTGAGTTCCAGCTTTCACGGCATTCTTCACTTGATCAATTTTTAGAACGGTTCCAGCACCTATCAACATATCTGGTAATTCTTTAGTTAATCTTTTAATAGAATCTACTGCATTATCTGTTCTAAAAGTTATTTCAATAATTGGGAGTCCCGCATCAACTAATGCTTTCCCTAAAGGAATAGCATTATTTACGTTATCTATGACCGCAACTGGTATTAGTTTTAATTCTTTTATTTTATTAAAAACGTCCATTTTTAAGCACTTCAATAACAGTTTAATAGATTAATAATGAAAATCTATCTTTGCTTTCTCAGATAATTAATTTTTAATTTTGATAGTATATTAATTTCGAGAAAAATAATTAAAAATTCTTTAGAAAATTTTGTATAAAGGAGTTTTATTTCAATAAATATAAAAAAAAAAAAATTAAAATTCATCTTAAACGCATTTCTTCCAACTTTCTCTTATTTTCAGCAACTTTTTCAGGTGAGAGCTTATAGTATTTCCAGAAAAAGATTAATGTGATCAGAACAAGAATGGCAGGCACTATTGCAGTATGAAGGCGAACACCAAATAAAGCTAAACCATCCTGGGCCGCTTGACCTGGTACATACCCTGTAAGGACATGACTCATTGCTATTGTTATGGCGATAAATGCTTGACCAAATTTGATTATGAATGACTGAAAACCATAATATATTGATTGTTGACTTTTTCCAGTTCTGACAGCTATATCATCAAGCACATCTCCCATTGTAGGTGGATCGATATACCAGTGACCTCCTATTCCTATACCAAAAAACAGTAAGAAAATCATCCAACTTATTAAACCTGACGCAAAAATTAGAGGTAAGAAGGTAACAAACAATAAAATACCGGCTACTATACTCATTTTTCTATTATCGTTAACTCTTATCGTAAGGGTTGTCCATATAGGTGTTGATATTAAAGCACCTACAAGCATAGCACCTAGTAAGTACATAATTGCATCATTTCCCATTAGTAATAAATTAAAGGAAACATACAATGCTGATGTTTGTATCATTACACCTCCAACTTGATATCCAAAGAAAAAAACAACTTTCATCATGAATGTTCTATCTTTCAAAACAGTGACTGATGACTTTAAGAAAGGTTCTAGCTCTACTTCTTGGTGTGTTTCTTTTCTTTGTCGATATAAATCTCTAACTTTTTTATCTTCAAATACTCCGGGAAGGATAAATAGAAATAAAACAAATCCCATGATAACACTAAATATTGCAGCGTTTACATATGTTGAGGCAACCGTTTCATCCATAAAAAGACCAGGAAGGATAAATGCAAGAACAAGACCCAAAATTCCTAGCATTGTACCAAATCCTTGGACTGTTCTTCGTTCTTTTAATCCTCTAAATTTATCTGGAAATAATGAAATCACATTTACATCATATAAAGTCAAAACAGTGTCATAAAGTATAAGAACACCTAAGTACCAACCAAATATTAACCATTGATTACCTATTGGATCTGCTTGCCACGCTTCTGGTACGAGAAAAATTAACAAATAGCAAATCAACCATGGAATAGCTCCAATAATCATCCAAGGAAACCTTCTATACCCCTTTTTCTCCCAGGGCATATGTATTTTTTCCATTAACCAACCGATCAAAGGGTCATTCACCGCATTCCAAATAGAGTACAAAGTAAAAGCTAAAGCTAGTAATGTAACTGGTAATTCAATTACGTTTTCATAGAAAAAAAATACATAAAATCCAAAAGCAGCACTAATCCATTGTCCAAAAAGCTCTCTTGATCCATATGAAGCCATTATACGTTTTTTATAAATAACTTCTTCATTTCTAACATCTGACATTTTCCAAAACTCATATTATTTATATTAAGAACACATACAGTTTGTATTTTTGAGAAGTATATGTTTTTTTTTTAAAATTAAATATTAAATAAGTTTTAAACATTAAGATATATAATAGTTTATGCGATGTATAGAATGATTTTTATATAAAAATTCTAAAAAAGTGATTTTAATAGTATTCAATTTCCACTGTGGAGAGTTTCTTAATTGCCTTTTTCTTTTGATTCCATAATTCTTCTGCATTTTTAATCCATTCTTTGAACTCCTTAAAATTATCTGGATAATTTTCATAATGTTTTTTGATTTTTCCTGCAAGACCATTAGCTTGAAGTAATCTTTTCATGTGTTTGAAGGATAATTTTCTTCGGATTAATCCTCCTAAAATTCTGATAATAAATTTCAACATTTCACCTACACTCATTTCTTCTTCATATTCTTTATTTGGTTCAGGAATATCGTCTCCCTCTCCAGTCTGATAAATTAATCCTTTTTTCAGAAAATAATTCCATTCCTTTTCATTGAAATTCAAAACTCCTGATAATTGTGTAAAAAGACTAGCAAATTTAGCTCCTTGATCTCTAAAATATTTCACATTAATTTCCCAGAGTACGTCTCTACTTAATTCTTTTCCAGTCTTAAAGGCATTTTCTATAACTTTTGATGCAATCATACATAACATCCAAGTTGCTGTTACGCCATGACCTGAAAAAGGATAAGTTATCACCGAAGCATCTCCAATACATAAAAATCTATCTCCCACTAAGGAATAAGGGGGTCGTCTATAAGGAGTACTTCCTTGTTCTTTTTTGATTATTTCATAAGCTGGAAGATCCATTCTATTTAAAAAATCCTCTCGTGCTAATCTCGCATTTTCAAATGATCCAGGTTGTCCTACTCCTAAAATTGCTCCATTCTTCTGATAAGAGGGGCCAAACCACAATAACCACCATTGATATCCTGTATCTGGTACGGGATGAGGTTCATCTGGATTTTTCCATTTAATATATTGTAAAAGGACATACATTACATCGTTGGGACCTAATTTGAAAGTCTCAACCCCATAATCTTCTGGTAAAGAAGTTCTTATTACCGCACTCTTACCGGAAGCATCGATGATCATTTTTGACCTATATTCCACATTAACTCCTTCTTTTTCGGCAACTAGACCAACTAATTGATTTTCTTCAAAAATACACTTTTTAAATTCACATGAGAATTCCAATTTTGCCCCATCTGATTCCAGAACTTTATACATCCGATTTAAAAATGGTGTTAATCTTACAATTGTTTGAAGAGCTCTTATTTTAATTTCTGTCTTAAAATCGGGTGTGACCGCTATAGAAGTATCTCTAATTTCAATACAATCAGGTTCTCCTACTTGAAATGGTGGAATTCCTGCTTCTTCAACCCTATCAGTCTCAAAATGAATCACATCCAGTCTTTTTCCTACTCCACTTCTCTTATCCTTTTCAATAATAATTACGGATAATCCTTTTTTAGCAAGAAGCCATCCTAAATAGGTGCCCGCAGTTCCAGCACCCACAATAAGAATATCACATTTTTCAACCAAATTTTATCTCTCTTCCTAAATTTATTTTATACTTTAGTTAGAAAAAGTCTTTAAATTACTTATATTCTTCTCAATTAAGCTTTTAAAAAGATATAAATAACACTTCTAATACTACTGAATTAAGAGCATTAAGAGAGTATTTTAACACCTTAAGGGTTTAATTTTAAAGATTTAAATTTTTTTTATTGAATTTAATTTGAGGAAGGGATGAATAACAAAGAAAATAACTCTGATCAAATCAGGGAATATAAGTCTTTTCTTGCTGTAAATTTAAAAGAAGAAACCAAATGTCTGCTAAAAAAATTAAAATTAGTATTAATCCTCTCCATTTTAATAATTCTAATAATTTATACATTCATCGATCTCTTTATTCATCATGGGGGAGATTTACATAAATCAATTTTTACTTTAAATTTTCATGAGTTTTGGACATATCTGATTATTTTAACTTTTTTTGTCATTATTTATATTTTTGGAAATTTTATTATTAAAAAACAAGTAATCCTTGATCGCGTAATTAAAGAATCTGAACAAGCATATTTACGATTAATATCTGGAGCTTATGATTTATTTTCCGGTATTCAAGATGGAATAGTAGTTCTTGATAAAGATCTTAATATTTTACATATAAATCCTACAATTGAAAAATGGTATTCTCATAAAAATCAAATAATAGGGAAAAAATGTTATGAAATTTATGAAAATAGGAATAAAGGCTGTGAAGACTGTCCTAATTTAAGTCTAATTAAAAATAAATTAATAAAAAGTAAAATTCATGCTGTAAATAATGAGAATAATAATGAAATTGACTGGGTAGAAATTTTCTCTTTTCCTTTATTTGATCAAGATACCACAGAAATGATAGGAATTATAAATTATTGTAAAAATATCACTGAAAAAGTTAAAGCAGAAAAAATGATAATAGAAGAAAACAAAAAATTACAGGAACTTGATCAATTTAGAAAAAACTTAATTACACGAGTTTCACATGAATTAAAAACACCTTTAAATTCAATACAAAGTGCCACTCAACACCTTTTAACTAATTATAAAAATGATATCAATTTTCATATAATTCGATTTATTGATACGATTCATAAAGGAGGGTTGAGACTAAATGCTTTAGTTGAAAATATTTTAGATATTTCTATGTTAGAATCTGGAAAGTTAATAATAAAAAAGAAGAAAACAAACCTTTCTGAAGTAATCCAAAATTGTATTGATGAGATTATTATTTTGGCTATAAAACGTAATTTAACATTAAAATCAGAATTATCTGACTCTTTATTTCTGAATATTGATCGCCTTAGAATAGAACAAGTTATAATAAATATTCTTTCAAACGCTATAAAAAATACTCCACCTGAGGGAGAAATTCAAATAAGTACAATTGAAAATAATAATCATGTAGATTTAAGAATTAAAGATAATGGTATAGGGTTAACTCAAGAAGAGATTGAAATGTTATTTACACCATTTGGAAAAATAGAAAGGTATGGTAAAAATTTAAATGTTGATATTGATGGTACTGGTATTGGACTCTATTTATCTAAAGAAATTGTAGAATTACATGAAGGTCACTTATTTGTTGAATCATCTGGTAGAAACTGCGGATCTACTTTTACTTTGAGATTATATAAAGCTCAATTTATAAAAAATTAAATAATTTTTCGAATTCAAGGAAATTAAAAGGTTTCAAGAAATACCCATCTGCCATAGTTTCTTCCATATGCTGCATAATTTCACTTTCCGGAACAGCAGATATATAAAAAACAAGAATATCATTAAATATTTCATCTGATTTTATTTTTTTACAGATTTCATATCCATTTAAATCTGGGAGTAGAATATCTAAAAGAATTATTTTTGGTTTAATTATTTCTAATTCTTTAAAAATTTCCAATCCTAAAGTAAAATCTTTACAAGAGTATCCTTTTAATTGAAAAAAATCAAGCAATACATTATTAGTGGAACTATCATCGTCAACAATCAATATATCATACTGAACTTTATCATATTGATAATCATCTAAAACACCTTTAATAATGTCTTCAAGAATTATACTCTGATCATAGACTTGTTTAATCTTTGTTAAAGTTCCCCAATCAAGTCTATCTTTATAATTTTCAATTAATAAGTGTGAAAAGCCTTTAATGGCAGTTAAAGGTTCTTTTAAATCGTGTGATAATTTTGAAATAGTGGTTATGGGATTTGG
Organism: Promethearchaeota archaeon; assembly: GCA_048939015.1. GTDB lineage: Archaea > Asgardarchaeota > Lokiarchaeia > Sigyniarchaeales > SOKP01 > Loki-b32. Next base: position 10,634 of record JBHLPW010000058.1, on the reverse strand, counting down.
TTTTGAACTAAAGTCAATAAAGAATTCTACAGATTCTCTTATTAATTTTGATAATGTAGAGTATTTTTTTGTTTTACTAAAATCTTGCCATCTATTCTTTGTAGCATCAGATACTAATATTGTAATTCTTTCTTTTTCTTTTGAATTATTTTTTTTGGTCATTTTATGGAATACTCCTTTAAATAGTTATAATTCCCCATTTATTACTTTTTATACTAGTTATTATAAAATATTGGAATAGAAATTTAAAAATTATAATAAATTCTTGAAATTCTAATTAACAAAATTATTACACCTTTATTTATATTTATTTTAAAAATATACTATAGTTCAAAATTTTATATTTTATAATATAATAGGGGTTTATCACTAAGACAAACCCCTATTTTTAGAAAGGGATTTATAGGATTTGCGTTCTCATTTGATGAGCGTAATTATTAACTTTTATTTTTATCATGACAATTAAATTTAATAATAAAAAAAAAATGATATTTAATGATCACCTATTTATTCTTTATAGCTATGAATTTGTTTTGATTTTTTTATAGTGGTAGGTACTTTTAAAATTCTTTTTCTTGTTTCGATTTTCTGTTTTTGAGTTTTTACTTTGCCATTATCTCCATGTTCTTTTAATTGATTCTTTAGATCTTCTGCTAAAGTACCAAGTCTATTAGCTGTTGCTGTTATTTCTTCCATTGAAGCCGTTTGTTGTTCTGAAGAGGCACTAATTCCTTCAAGTGCACGTGAATTTTCTTCTCCAGCTGCAGTTGCACTTTCAATATCCTGAGTAATAGATCCTATTAATTCAACAGTAGACCTTATACGGTTGGTTATATCTGATACTTGAGTAGCAGTGTCATCAGTTGCATTTTTAGATTCTTCAGCTAGCTTTCGAACCTCGTCAGCTACTACAGCGAAACCTCGGCCGTACTCGCCAGCTCTACCGGCTTCAATGCTTGCGTTCAATGCTAATAAATTCGTTTGATCTGAAATACTGGTTATCAGATCCATTATCCTATTTATATCGTTAGTTGATTTCATGATTTCATGGGCAAGATCATTGATGTTACTCGACATTTTACTGATTTCTACAAGTGAATTTACTTGACCTTGCGTATTCATTGAAACTTCCTGAGTTGTAGATGCAATTTCTTCAGATGCGGCATTTACTTCACTAGCACTTGCAGCCAATTCTGTCGCCATATTTGCTACATTAACGCTTGCATTAGATCCTGCTGCTAATACTCTCTCCATATTATTAGTAACCTTTACGATCCCTCTAGTTGTCGGGATTGCGATTGCTATACCTAGTACTACTGCCGTCGAGAGACTTATAATACTAACCAATATTGCTGTAAAAACGGTAAAATTGGCATTATTGACTGCCCCATCAACTGCCCCATTAAGTAAAACGACCAATTCTTCCAAATGTTCTTTCATTTCATCATAATTTTCTTCAAGAACCTCGCTGGCTTCCCAAGAATCATCGTAATGAGATATTAATTCTAAAATTCTGTCAACAGCGCCTTCACCATCAGTTCTTTCATGCCAATATAAAAGAGTGTCAATTTCTGCTACCATTGAAGCATTTAAATCTGTTTTTAATGTTGGTATTAAACTACTGAATTCTGTTTCAGAATCTGTTATTGCATCAACGCTAGCACCTATTTCTCTATTTAAAATATATTCATGCATCGCATGTTCTTCAACATCTCTCAGATATAGCATATAATTAGCGGTTTCTATAGTCAAATTAGATTGAGCATTATTTCTTATGTAAAAGAGGCTTGCTTCCCAAGATTCAACAATTTCATGGATATAATGTATATCTTCAAAAGCTTCATCAAATAAATCAAACATACCTGTATTTTGGGCTTTGCATGTATTTGCCATTATCATATAGTGTTCTCTAATATGTTCTAATTCATGTTCATATTCAGGAAGTTTAACTTCTAATTCTGTTAAGTGCTCATCTAATTCTTCAGATTCATCATCAAATGCAACTTCTGTACCATTTATTTCTCCTAATTCATATTCATGCATCAAATGGGACATTGCATCTCCATGATATTTAATCTCTCTTGAATCTTCAACGGTTATAAGATATTTATTTGTTATTGTTTGAATATTTGCATTGACAGCATTTATTTGAAAGATTCCAACAATTCCTATTACACTACACAATAAAATCAGAACAGAAAATCCAAAGACCATTCTTCTTCCAATGTTCATGTATTTACACCTTTTATTCTTTATAAAAAATTATCATTTTTTGTAGTAACTTATATATTTTGTATGGATAATTATAATAAATCTTATATTCCTATACAAAAGTTATACATATTTGATAATAAAATTTTTATTTAAATATTTACTATTACAACAAATTACACTTTTTGATCGCAATATGATAAAGTTTTCATGAATAAAGATTAAAAAGTATAATAATCTTAATCTATTAAAAATATAATCAACTATTTTTAATGCTATACGTAATTATTTTGATATAGGAATAACCAATTCAATTGGTGATATATCTTTAAGATAATAGTGTTTGCCCCTCATCCTGATGATGAAAGTTATGGTGCAGGGGGATCAATTATAAAGTGGCTTGAAGAAGGTCATGAACTTCATATAATTTGGTTTACTGATGGTAGAGCGGGTTACAAAAAAGCGAGAGAAGAAAATACACTAGAAGATTGTGAAGAAACAAGAATTACAGATGATGAACTTGCAAAAATAAGGTTAGCTGAGGCAGATGCTGCTGGTGAATTTTTAGGAGTAAAAAAAGAATTTAGACATTTTCTCAAATTTTATGATCAAAAATTAAAAGATCATATTGATGACGCTGTTGAAAAAATCATAAATATAGTTAAAGATTCAGATGTATTTGTTATTCCAAGTGATAATAACAAACATCCTGATCATCAAGCAACTCATGATATTGCTGTTAAAGTGGCAGAAAAGCTTAATTTGAATGAATTAAAATTTTATATTTATTATCTATATAATCCTTTAAAGGCTCAAGGAGAAAATCTTGTTAAAATTAAGGTTGGAGATTTAAGATTTCGAGTGTATGAAGCTTTAAAATTACACAAATCACAATTTTATACAAAAGATATGGGTTGGCAAACTGAAGCTATGAGATTGAGACGAACAGAAAGATTTGGGTTATATTATCTAAAGGATAAGGGAAAATTTTATAATTTTTAATTGAAATAATTATAATAATACTTAAATACTTCTGGTATGATTGAACAAGAAAAACTATTTGATGCCGCTCTAATAATCAAAAATTCTAATTATATAGTCGTGTTTACTGGAGCAGGTATATCGACAGAATCTGGAATTGACGACTTCCGTAGTCCGGGAGGATTGTGGGATAGATTTGACCCCAATATTTATGCAAGTTATCAATATTTTTTACAGGATCCTTCTTTTTTTTGGAAAATGCAAAAGGAAGTTGATAATCTAATGGACACAGCAGAACCTAATCAGGCACATTGCGCTATTGCTGAATTAGAAAAGATGGGTAAGGTTAAGGCTATTATTACTCAGAATATAGATATGTTGCATCAGAAAGCAGGAAGTGGTAAATGTGGAGCAAAGATTTACCAATTACATGGAGAGTATGGTAAATTACATTGTATTAAATGCCAAAAGGAATTTAACATTAATGAAATAGATACAAAAAGTGTTGAATATCCTGTATGTGAGTGTTCAGGATATATCAAACCTAAAGTAGTTTTATTTGGTGAATCTCTCCCCCATGGTATTCTAGAGGGTGCAATGCATGAATCCGCTAATGCAGATTGTTTAATTGTAGTAGGCAGTTCTCTATTAGTAACACCTGCTAATTATATGCCTTCTATTGCTAAGCAATATGGAGCTCGACTTATCTTTATAAATCGAGAAAATACCATTATGGATGATTTAGCAGATGTATTTCTAAAAGGGAGTGCCGGTGAAATATTTACTGAATTGCTTAAAATAATAAAATCTTAAGGATCTAAGCTCGGAATTTATTTTGGATATTTACTCTGCTTTTTTTATTTCTCTATGTTCTTTAGTAATTAAAAATCGGATAATTTCGGTTATGTTCTTAATACCATGATAATCTTTAATTGCTTCTAGTTTCTCAAATACGTCTTTTTCAATAGAAATATGGAATTCATGTTTTTCATTTTCCATTTAATTAGTTTTAATTAGTTTTATATAAGAAGTTTACGAAGTCTTGGATAATCTATGGATCATTCCGGATAAAAAATGGATAATTTTATATATGAGAAAATATCTATAAGAACTGCAGAAAGAATTACTCAAAAACATTGTTAAAGTGAAAATTTAACTTTCATTGATATATAATTGAGAAGTTCCATTCAGTCAATAAATCCAATGTATACACTTAAGACAATAAATATATATAATAAAAATTTTTAATCAAAAAATGATAAGTATATTATTAGCAATATTTATTCTCATTGGTGGAATATCTCTTATTATTTATTCCAGTATGAAAGCTGTAAAACATTCTGCTATTCTTGCTGCTTCACTAGGAATTTCTCCTTTAATAATTGGAGTATCATTAGTATCTATAGGAACAGATATTTCTGAAATTTTTAATTCACTTATATCTGTCTCATTAGGACATGGAGATATTGATATTGGTGATTCTGTGGGTTCAGATTTGACTCAACTTACCTTGATTTTTGGACTTTTGCCATTAATTTCTGGAATGTTCTACGTTCATCGAAGAGATACAACTATTTTAGGAGCTTGTGAAATTTTATCATTAATTTTAATCTTTACTATAGTTGAAAAAGGATATATTACACGACTTGATGCCATTTTAATGGTTGGGTGTTTAGGGATTTATATTTGGTTAATTTATAATGCTAATAAGAAAAGTATTCTAGAAAGAGTAGAAATGATTGAGAAAATAGAAACTCCTAAAAGTAAAAAATATCACCTCTTTATAGCAGTAATAGGATTTATTGGTGTAACAATAGCAGCCTATATGATTGTTGAATCTGTTATATTTCTTTCAAGTATCTTAAATATACATGAATATATTATAAGTTTTTTTATAGTTGCTGTGGGTACATCTCTCCCCGAATTGGCAGTTGATATCAATGCATTACGGTTGGGACACCATCAAATTGCTATAGGAGACATTGTAGGTTCCTGTATTGTAGACTCAACCTTATCTATTGGTATTGGACATGTTGTATTTAATCGAAATCCCAATTATATAACATCCTCACTTGCTGTTCCTACAGTCTTATATACTTTAATGGTTAGTTTTATTGTATTTATTACAATCGCAGTAAGAAGAAAAATAGATAAGAAAGCTGGAATTCTATTTATTTCACTTTATTTTCTATCTTATTTCTTTCTTTTTACATTCTGGATAAGAATTTAAACCATCGTTTGATATATAATTACAATTATGGCTTTTTATTTAATTTACTTAATAATGTGGAAGCATCTTTCATAGTTAATGCTAAACCTTCCATTAGCTGTATGAATTTCTCAGAGAAATAGATCTTTCCTTTAAATGTTCGACTTTTACTAATTTGGACGATTTCTTCTAGATTTAAAATGTTTTTTTTGTCGATATCAATCCCTAATTCATCAATAGGAATACTATCTAGCTCCTCTATAGGTTTATCACAAGTTATTTTAGAATAGATCCAATAATTAGATGGTGCTTTCCGTGTACTTTTTCGTTTTTGAGCTTCCTCTATTTTTTTCATTCGTAATTGCTCCCTTTTTTTTAATTCTTTAGGATCATCATGAGTCATGACAAATTTTTTAAAAACATTCATATAGGATTCTGCATCAGTGATACTAATAACAGAAGGAAAAAGGATAACCATTGTTAAAGTTGAATCTTCCACTTTTAGAAATTCGGTAAAAATTTTTTGATTATTCTCTAATTCTATAATCATTTTTTTCAATTTGAGTTCCCCGTTTACTTTTTGCAGTTCAAATTGTTTTATCATATTAAGAAATATTTCATCAGGTAGAGAAAAATATAAAACGTATCCCTTTTGGTTAAAGAGTGAGCCGCCCAAAATTACACCCTCTTCCTCATTCTTCTTTAAATTATTAATTATTTTTTTAATAACTAAAGATACAGTATAAGTAACAATATCATCAATCTTCTTACTGCCTGTTTCATAAATTTCAAGGTTTTTTAATTCAAGGTCAGAACTCTGATAACCTCTGACCACAAACCATTTATCCACATATGCTTGAAAGCCATGTTGGCATATATAATTCGAAGGAACTGAAATAGTTAAAAGAGTCTTAGAGTCTTCCACCACTTTTATAGGGACTTCCACAATTTTTTCTTTATGGCATATAGGACAAATTAATTGTATTCCTTTTTTATCTCCTTTATAAATTTCGTCTTCTTTTAACAAAATACATCAATCTCTTTTATTTGGAATTATTACAAATTTTCTCTCTTTTCTGTTGAAATCATTTTTATGGTAAACTAATTAAAAATAACTATTTTGGCAAATAAAATTTGCATAAAACACATTGATTTGCTCTTAATCTCCTTTCTGGTCCAAGAATTATCAATCTTTCATTCATATCTCCTCCACACTTAGGACAACTTTTTGCAAAGTTTTCCTTGATTGAATTCAATACTTTTTGTATCCCTTTTTCTAAATTGAGTAATTCTTTTGCATTTTGTATTATATTTTTTGCAGAGATCATCCCAATTCCTTTAATCCAAGCTAATTGTTCAGGTTTAGAATCTGAAATTTCTTCAATGCTTTTCACACCAGCATTTATCAACCTCTCTGCCGCTGTAGGACCAATACCTCTTACCCGTATCAATTCATCAATCATCAATGATGCACAAATTCAAGATTTAAGGAGAAAAATTATTATTTATGGAACTTTTATTTTTAAAGCTTATTTTGATTCTATTTATATATAATAATGTTAATTAGTCAAAATAAAATTTAAGTTGATAAAACAAAAAAAAAAAAATAAAATAAAAGAATTAAGAGATTATTTCTCCAGTTGTCTACCCACGCCGATATACATAAGGTATCCACCGATTAGATTTAGGACTAAACCAACTAGTCCTATACCGGTTCTTAATTCTGCGATATTTAGGAAATTTGCAAAGAAAATTGCATACATAAATCCAATTAAACAAATTACTCCAAGTATGAAAAATTTCCACTTTTGTTTTAATTGTTCATCTTCAAATTTCTTAAAGACCTGAAATGATAAGAACAATAAAGGTATAATTGCGAATAATGTCACTCCTAAGAACATATAAAGGAAGAAAGGTAAATGCCAAACCGGAGACCAATTTGTAGAAGCATTAAGTGAAACACCCCACCCTTCTCCAGCTAATACAAAAAAGATCATACAAAATATATAAATCCCATATCCAATAAAGACAAAATACTGTTTCATTGGAGTGATCACTTTTTCTGATTTCAGTAAAATAAGATTAAACACAACGAAAAAGATAGGAGCATAAAAAGCGCCAAAGTTAGTTAGATAGTTTAGAATAAGAACCACCTGTTCGTTCGCAATAGGTCCATAGATAAAATTAAAAAGAGTCCCCACTACTACTGATAAATAAAATCCCGCGAAAATCATATTCAATCTTTTTCTATCTCGTTTAAGGATACGATACGCTAGATATAAAAACCAAGCAAAAACAATTCCTTGTGCACCATAAATTGTTATTACCCGCATTGGACTTTCCAATGGTAATTGATAAAATACCATAATACTCACGCTACCGTAATTATGTAGTTTTGTTAAAATTTTTGTTATAGTAATATTTTATTGTTTTATATTTATTATTGTTGTCTTTTCTCCTTATATACTACTTACTCACTTTTTAAAAGTTTACTCAAGTTGACGCCCTATTCCATAATAAATTAAATATAAGGCTATAAGGGTTGGTAATGAAATTAATGACCATATAAATCTAAAAGTGTCATTATTCAAAGTATTTGAAACTACTGTTCCATAAAAAAGAAAAAAGTAAGCACTAATTCCAATTAGGAAGAATTTCCATTTTCTTTTAAGATAATCACTTTCGAATCCAATAAATATCTTAATAGAGTAATAAATTGATGGTATGATTATTAGAACGCTACAAACTATAATAGAATAAAGAAAAAACATCCAATTCCATTTTGGTTTCCAATTAGTACTAGCATTTATTGTAATTCCTTCTGGAATAAGTAGTAATCCTAATAATAACAATCCATAAATTATTATTATCAAAAACTGTAGATTAATACTAAATTTCTGTTTTGGTTTTATAAGGATAATTATAAATATTAACAGAAAAATCATTGCAAGACAATAGAGATAATATGTCATGAAATGCAAAAAATATACGATTGTTTGATTAAAAATATTCGCATAAATCATATTTAAAATACCTGCGATCGTCACACATATGTAGAAACTACTTATATGAATATTAAGTGATTTTTTTCCCCTTTTCAATACTAAGTAAGCCATATAGAGAAAAAATAAAGCAAAAAAACCTTGTACTACATAGATTTGAATAATTCTGGCAAAATCCATTACGGTTATATACCTATATTGTATAAAAAATTAAATTATAGCTATTTATAAAATTAAAAGTGCAATTATAAATATTTACTTAAATCTAAAAGATAAATATTTACAAAGCAAATTTCAAAGAATTTGTTGAAAAATTATTTTTCGCGCCATTCCTGACCGCAGCGTCCGCAACGGTACTTCTTTCCGTACACTCTAGGATAGTCATTTATTATATTCGTTTTATCTGTCGATTCGTGAATCATGTTTTTATTTTCTTCCCCACAACTTGGGCATTTTCTTCTGGTGCTTTCATCCCTTTCTATTGTTAATAACCCATTTGGTTCTTCTCCCATTATTTAACTCCTTCCTAAAAATTCTAATCGATTGGTTTTTTTAATAAATATATTTAAATTTGTTTCTTATTGTTTTTATAACTTTTCGATTTTGTATTTTTTTTAAAGTAATAGTATGTAATTTAATAAAATTATTCGACTAACTCAGAAGTTTTTTACCATAATTCTTTGCAATTTCGAATAATTCTGGATTTGAATACTGGAATCTTATGATAAATTCGGTAAAAATAGTATTATAGATCTCATTTATATCGCTGTTATTGTTTATAATCTCAAAACAATAGATTAAGTTTAGATCTTTAGTGATTTTTTCTAATTGGTATCTACTTACTTTAAACTTCTTGGAAGAAGATCTATTAAACACATTTTCAAAATCAACTCCAACTAATATTGATAATCCTTGAAAGGAGAATACTTCATTAAATTCATCTACTAATTGCTTAGTAATAGTTTGAAGTGAAGCAGGTTCATTTAAATTTAAAGGGATAATTAGAACATCAAGTTTCTGAATTTTATCGAAATGATCTACCAAATCTTCTATTTTTTCTGCAATAAATATCCTAATCTTAATTGGAATTTGTTTAAAGACAATAAAAAATTCATAGTCTTCATTTGTAATTTTAGATTTTATAGCTGTAAGCTTTAAACCTTCAAAAAAAATGGCTTCAATATTTTTTTTCTTTCCAATTATCCCAATGCGCACACTATAGCTAATTTTCTTCAAGAAGTTTTTTACCAAAAGTAATTATTATTTTTCTTAATTTTCTATTATTAATTTATTTTAATAAATTATTATAGTAGAACGCTTTTGATTAAATGATAACTAATTTCTAAAACTACTTTGATCTCCATGCTATTGGTATATCTTGCTCTAACTTTTATGGTTTTAGTCTGGAGTTTTTCTTTTGTTGTTGTAGATCTTGCTGTAGAATTTGTTCCACCGCTATCTATAGCATTTTATCGATTTATAATTGCGTCGTTATCATTTTTAATAGTTGACATCTATTACAAATTAACAAAAAGAAGGGAACTCCACCAGAATGAATCAGATTTGAATCAAAATAAATTCACTAAAAATGGATGGTTGTTAATTATAATAGCGAGTTTTACAGGTGTATCATTTTTTTTTCTTGCCCAATATACTGCTATTGAAATTATCGGTCCATCACTACCTGCTCTATTTGTTTGTCTAATTACTCCTGTAATAATTACGATATTAGCTTTATTTGTCTTCCAAGAAAATGTGAGTAAATTAAAAATAATTGGTTTTATTATTGCAACAATTGGCGGTTTTTTATTAATAACTGGAGGTAATATTAATACTCTTTCCCCAAATTCTCCTAATTTCTTGGGATATCTATTTGCATTATTAACCCCTTTATTGTGGGCTATTTATTCTACATTGACAAAAAAAATCTCGAAGCATAGTTCCAGTTTCGTTATGAATAAATATATTGCATATTTTGGAACTCTTGAATTGTTTGTTTTTGTCTTAATAAATCGCGAGATTACTATTTTCTTCGAGAACTTTTTAAATATCTCATTGCTAATCTCCGCATTATATTTAGGTCTTGGATGTTATGTTTTAGGTTATTATATATGGCAAAACTCTCAAAAAAAATTAAAATCTTCAAAAGTTGCTTCATTTTTGTATATTGAACCGTTCCTTACATTATTATTTTCCATTCTACTTCATAGAAGTGAAATAATTGTTTTTTG
>JBHLPW010000057.1:0-29203 GCA_048939015.1 Promethearchaeota archaeon | reverse complement strand
ACAAAAATTGGGAAGTTTAGCAGAGAATTTGAAAGACTTATTAATAGAAGTTAAAATTGAATAATTTTTTTTATCTTTTTTTAAAATTTTATATAAAAAAATGGTGAATTAGATGAATAGAATATTTATAGTTGATGATGATACTTCAATAATAAAATTATATAAACAATTTTTAGAATTAAAGGGATTTAACATTATAGACTATGCTCAAAATGGAAATGAAGCGGTCAATAAATACTTAAGATTTCAAAATAAACCAGATTTAATTATAATGGATTATCATATGCCTATTAAAGATGGCATTGAAGCAACAAAAGAAATATTAAAAATTGATGGAAATGTAAAAATTTTCCTAATTAGTGGAGATTGCTCAATAAAAAAAAAAGCTCTAGCGGCAGGAGCGATAGATTTTAAAAAAAAACCATTTAATTTACAAGAGTTATATTTATCGGTCTCAACATTAATTTGCAAATCTAGTTTAAATTGTTCTAAGATTCATGCTTGTTAACAATTCTTCAACCAATATTCATAAATGATATAATTATGCTAGAATGTTTTTAATATCATTCTAGCTAATTATATTTAATTCAATTCTACTTATAGGGCTTTATGGGTCTATACAGTGCATTCGACCAATAGTCATTTTTTGAACAAAAAGTTTAAATATGAAAATAATCTTTAATATATTAATAACCCTTGGTATAAAAAATGACTCCAAGTCATTACAAAGAATAAGGTGTTTATTAATGGAAAGTAAAAAAAAAGAAAAAATGACTAGAAAGGAAAGAGAAACACAATTACGAAAGCAGATCATCCTTGAAGCCGCAGAAAAATTGTTTTTATCTGATGGATATGAAGCCACGACAATGGATGAAATAGCTAATGAAGCAGAATTTAGCAAAGGAACAGTATATAAATATTTTATCTCTAAGGATGAATTATATATTGCGAATGGGATCAAGGCATATGAACTGATAATTAAATACACCAGAGAATTTACAGAGAAAGAGGATCCGGGTATGAAACAAATTATGGCAGTTGGTTATGCTTACTATGCCTTTACCAAAGATCATCCTCTTTATGCCAATATTTTTCATGATATTGCCTTAAAATTACCTGATATCTCAATCAAACCTGAAGAAGTATTAACAGAAATTGAGAAGAAATATCTTGATTTAAGTAATAGTTTTAGAGATATTTTTATTAAGATACTTACTGATGCTGTAAAAATTAAAGCAATCCGATCAGACAAGAATCCTTTCTTAATTGGATATGTACTTTCAACCTTAACAAATGGACTAGTAAATGATTTAATGCAAAATAAGAATTTTATTGACAGACTTGGATTGAATTCAGATGAGGTTGTAGATTTTGTATTTGAAATTCTTGGAGAAGGATTAAGTCCAAGGGAAAATTAAAGAAAGAGGTATAAAAAAATGGGAAAAGTTTTACTTGTTTATTATTCTCTCACAGGAAACACGAAAATGATTGCAGAAACAATTGCTGAAGCAATTAATTCCGATGTGTTAGAGTTGAAGCCTGTGAAAGAGCTTGATGCTGAAAGTGGGATGAAATATTTTTGGGGTGGCTTTCAGGCTACAATGAAGAAAAAACCCAAATTAGGAGAATTTGATATTAATCCTCTCGACTATGATTTAGTTATATTAGGAACTCCTGTATGGGCTTGGACATTCTCTCCACCCATTCGTTCATTCTTAAAGAAATATGATCTTTCTAATAAGAATATAGCTCTTTGGGTTTGTGCTCAAGGAAATGGTGTAAAAGCAATGGACCGGTTCAAGCATGCTTTAAAAGATGCTAATATCGTTGGGGAAATTCGCTTTCAAGAACCAAAACAGAATGCACCTGAAAACGCTAAAGAAAAAGCAAAAGAATGGGCAAAAGAGATAATTCAGAAAATAAATAATTGAAGAGGGATCTTTTATGGGACAATATAAAAAATTATTCAAATTCAGAAAACTCTTAATGTTTTTATGGGTTATTCTATTGCCCATAACCTTTAATTGGATGTCACCCGTTCTTATTATTATGGGTGGTTTTGAGGGGTATATTAGCATGAGTTTTGTTATCTTTACCGTATGGTTCATTTCATCCCTCTTTTTCGGAAGAGCTTTCTGTGCTTATGGTTGTCAATGGGGTGCTGCTCAAGAAGTTTTTGGTGATGTGATTCCTAAAAAATTAGATCCAGCAAAAAAACAGAAGAGAAGGAAGATCAAATACATTGTATTTATCATCTGGATTGTCTTTGTTGCATTAGGACCAATATTAAATTTAGGATATCAATACGGATTTAACCCATATTATCCAACTCCTGAAGATCCAACTGGAATTATTTCATGGAACGAATTCGAGATTGGATTGCTGATTTTCTATCTTGGAATTCTCGGATCAGTCGTAATTTTATTTACAATTATAGGTGGAAAGAGATCCTTTTGTAATTATGCATGCCCAATGGGTGTGTTAGGAGTTCTTGGAACAAAACTAAAGAATATTCTCAAATATCCTTCATTACACTTAGAAGCTGATGTAGAAAAATGTACGAACTGTAAACAATGTTCAAAAGCATGTGAAATGGGACTGGATGTTAATGAGCTAGTTCAATCAGGTAATATGTATGATCCCGATTGCATTCTCTGTGGTAGCTGTGTTTCTACTTGTCGACAGGATGTTATAGATTACGCTTGGAAATGGAGTAAACGATAGACTGCTGCTGACTGATATCAGGTTAAATCTATAAAAATAATTTTTATAGCTCTTAACACTTTTTCTTCATATTTTTATGAAAAACTTTTTAAAATTCTTAGTATTTTCATTTTTATTGCGATATGTTCATATAGACCTATCGACATTTAACCAAAAAAAAGATGAAATAAATAGAAAATCTGATAAAAATGGATAAAAAAGATATTATTATCGGTGTTTTATTAATAGGTATTGTTGGTGTATCAGGTGGACTAGGTTATTTATTTATTGCTGGACCTGAAATATTTGGTCCACCTTCAGAAGGACCTACAGATCTATTTGGTCTTCCAGATGACTGGAGTACTGCACCAAATGCATCTTATTTTATGCTTTACAATCAAACTGGAGCATCTATAAAAGTAACTTTGAAAGATATACTAGATGGGGTTGCCTTGGCTTTAGAAGAACAAGCAGCAGGAGGACCAGAGATTAATGAGTATAAAGATATCATATATCCTTACACATTTCTTGATCCTGGAACTGGACTTTATATAACTGGGGTAGACTTATTAGATATTTTAGAAAAATATGATACTAATTTTGGTTGGGATTTAACTATTACATCCAGTTATGGTCATACATTAGAATTAACAACTGGTGACATTATTTCAAGAATGTATCATGGGGACGAAGACCCAATTATTGTAGCTATTGCTGCAAATAAAAAATGGCTAGGGGAATCTCCATTAGGTCCAAATTGGGGTAATTTTTCATTCATTGGAAAACAATTTCCATCAGCAATATATGATCTCTCTCAAGTTGAGGTGATGAGTAATTGGACTGTTGAGGTAGTTGTAAATGGCACTGTAGAATACACCATTGATCCTACAAATATGAAATTAAATGAATATGATGATGAATATAATTACGACAGAGATGATTGGTGGGATTTCCATAGACACTATTGGGCAAGAAACATTTCGGAAATTATCTCTCATACATCAGCTGCTGGTTTGAATTACACCGTTAGATTTTGGTCAGCTGATGAATGGGCTACTCCATGGCCATTCGGTGGGAAAAAAGAACCTAGATATACTAATACAGACATAGAAAAAGGGATTACACCTCCTTATCCCCAATGGGCTAATGGTTATCTAAATACAACTGCGGATTTAATTAATGAGACTTTAGTTCCAATGCCTGAATCTGATCTTTTGATGGCTTTAGTCTATGCCGATCAAGAATTAGGCGAGTCAGGACAAGGAATTACCGATCCAATTTGGCCATATAGACGTATATGCGGGTATCATAGAGGACCATTTTATATATTAATTCCAGGGAGGCCAAGAAATACTTATCTATCACATGTCGTAAGTATAGAAATTACTTCATATACAGGCTCAATTCCATCAGGATTTTACCTATAAACAAAATCAATTTATTTTTTTTTAAATTTTACTAAACTAAAAATCAGTAATAATGAATAAAAATGAAATATCGAAACATCTTAAGATTATCTACACTTACTTTTTCACTCTTAGTAATAATAAATATTACATTTCCGTCAGCTAATGCTTTTCCTCCTGAAGGAGATTGTAAAGATTATCATAATGTTACAAAGATCATTCCTTTTTATGAAAGATCTGCGTCTATCAACTTGGATGGTCTTCCAAATGAAAATTTTTGGAAAGAACATACAAGTGATAATGAAAATGGATCATTAATAATACCATTAGCATCAGAATCTTATGGTCCGAATTTTCAGGTAATATACCTAAATATAACATTTGTAATAACAGATACTTATCTTTTTATATTATGTAAGTGGTTTGATAATTCAACAAGACCAGATCTAGGTGCTAGTGTCTATGATGGACTATATTTTTGCTGGAATATTAACGTTCCAAATTTTTCAGCATATTTTACAAGTGGAATGAGTACACTGGATATGGGAGGCGGTGATGTTGATAGTTGGGATTGGTCATGTTTATCATTATCTCCAATTAATGGTTCATCATACTACTGTCGGGATAAATGTTTTGGTACTTATGGTTGGTATGACCCAAATTTAGAAACAGAAGATGTAGAAATTGCTTATACCTATAGGACAAATGTTTCATACACACTTGAAATTAAACGAGAATTAACAACAAATGATCCTTATGATATCCAAGTTGACCAATCTGGAATTTATAAATTTAATATGGGAATTATGAATGATGCACAGCACGAAGATCACCTAATATCTTGGACGCATGCACTAGAAATAAAATTTCCTGAATCTTCTACAGTAGTACCTGCTTATGATATATTTATTATTTTGTTTTTTTCAGTATTTGCATTAATTCTTATGAGTATTAAAATTGAATATACATTAAAGAGAAGTTAACCAATAGAATGGAAAAAAGAAATTTCTATATAATGGTTTCAGGGATATTAATAGGGATATCAGTCTTTTGGTTAAGTCTGTATGCGTTTATTTTACTAGATATAGATCCCTTTTATCACATTAAAACCACATTTGGGGGAGAAAATACAAAAGTTCTTACTATTAAAGGAAATGTTAATAGAGAACTACAATTATCTGTGGCAGATCTTAAATCTGATAAATATGATCAAATATTAGATAAAAACTTTCACTTTTTAAATGCAATTGGGAGAGAATTTGATGAAATATATTCTGGTACATCATTATGGAGTATCCTTGAAGAAGAAAATATTTTGAATGAAGATGCCTCAAGTTTTCTTTTTGTAGGAGGAGATGGGTATTGGGCTGAAACTTCACTTCCCTTGGCAATGGCAGAAAATAATTCAGACCAAGTAATCATTGCTTATGAAAAAGATGGAGATCCTATATATTTTGATGGACCACTCAGAAGTATTGTTGATCATGAATTAATTCCTGATAAAGCAAATACACATTATGCTATAAAATATCTGAAAACAATAATAATTCAATAAAAAATCAATAAACATGAAATTAGAAAATATTGATGAAATAAATTCCGATTCTAAAGATGAATTTAAACCATCAGGGTATTTACAGGAAAAAACTAAAAGATTAACTCTCCTTGATCTTCTGTATTCAACAATAATAGGAGTAATGGGTGGAATCATCTCTAGTTTAATCCCATTTTCTTTACTAATAAAAATATGGTACCCTTTAACTGGTGGTACTCAGTTAGTGAGTGGGCACCATGTAATTTGGGCAACTATTGTTTATGGGCTAACTCGGAAAAAGCCAACTATAATGTTAACAATGATTACTAAGGGAGTACTTGAGTTTTTACTTGGTGATCCATGGGGTTTACTAATCATTCTGGTAAATTTAATGGAAGGTTTCTTCTTAATAATTGGTTTTATGTTAATGGAAAGGATTGGGGAAGGTGAAACTAAACTTGGATGGGGTATTGCAGGTGGATTTGGGAACTTTTTTCAAGCTCCTTTTTTCTGGATTATTAATCAACGATGGTATTTACATTGGGTATTATGGGTTTTAGCATTCATATTTGCTTTTATATCAGGAATATTGATCACCGGTTTACTAGGTCGGACAACTAAAAATTATTTAATTAAAGCTGGAGTTCCAACAACCTTCTAGAGTGGTGTTGTACTTTAATTCTAATAATAAAATAGCCTTAGCTTTCGAAAATTTCTCTTTTATATATGGAGATAATAAAAATGTAAAGCCTGTGGTTTCTGATATCACTTTTAAATTAAATGAGGGAGAAGTTTTAGTCTTAGCTGGTCCTAGTGGAAGTGGAAAGTCAACGCTGTCTTATGCTATGAATGGGATTATTCCATGGCGTCAGAAGGGATTAGTAAAAGGAGACGTTAAAATATTTAGTAAAAGCATTTGGGATTATAATTTTTCAGAATTATCTCAATTAGTTGGACTAGTCAAACAGAATCCTAATGATCAGTTAATAACTTTCAATGTAAAAGATGAGATTGCTTTTGGTCTAGAAAATTTAAATTTATCATCTGAAATTATTAAGGAAAGAGTAAATAGCGTTTCTAAATTGATGGGCATTGATCACCTACTAAATCGAGATATCGATCAACTAAGTGGAGGGCAAAAGCAACTCGTTATTTTAAGCTCTTTTTTAGCTATGAATCCGAAGTTATTAATCCTTGATGAACCAATTGCTTTCTTAGATCAACAATCAGAGAGCTTTTTATTAAATAGATTGAAATATCTTATTCAATCAAAAACTTTTCCAATAACTTTAGTGATTATTGAACACAGATTATCTAGAGTTATGGATATTGCAGATAAATTAGTTATTTTAAATGATTTAGGAAATATCTCAATAAACGGAGATATTAAAAAGCTAGTTACCCAAAATTTTGATGATTTGCGAAAAAACAATATACGGGTTCCATGGATAATCGATATCTTTTATGGGTTTCAAAAATTCAGAAATTCTAAAGAAAAAGTCAACTATCCCTCTGATTTTCAAGAATTATTAGACTTTATTAGTCAATTAAATAAAGAAGAACTGAATAGATTACATAAAATTGTAATTGATAAGGAAATTAAACCTATAGAATTGCAGAAATATGAAAAGTTCGAAGAATTAATAGAATTCAAGGATGTTTATATAAAATCTCTAAAAGAATTGAAAGAAAGGGATGATATAGCTAAATCAGTTAAACATGATTGGGTGTTAGAAACAAGAGATCTTACATTTAAATATCCAAATAGTGGAATTATAGCATTGAAAAACTTGAATTTGGAAATACACAAGGGAGATTTTATCGGACTAGTTGGTCCTAATGGTTCAGGAAAGACAACACTATTGTATCTACTCGCAAACTTATATGAACCTACTTCAGGAGAGATTTATTATAATAATAAGAATATAAGTCAAATAAGTCAGTATGAATATGCCAAAAAGATAGGATTTATTTTTCAAAACCCAGAGAATATGATTTTTAGACCAACTCTTAGAGAAGAATTATTATATGGACCAAAAAATTTTGGTTTAAAAAATGAACTTAGTGATTCTTATATCACTAAATTATTAAACTTAATTGGAAAAGAAGATCCAGAAAAAAATCCATTTCATCTTAGTTGGGGGCAGAAACGTAGATTAAACTTAAGTTCTATATTCATTTATAATCCTGAGATTATTTTATTAGATGAACCTTTTATAGGTCAAGACCAAAAGACTATTGATTCCTTAATTGAGACCCTTTATATTGAGAACAAAAGAGGAAAGACTATAATAATATCTTCACATGATTATCATCTACTCCTAAAATATACCAAAAGAATTATTGAATTAAATAGAGATGGTACTCTTCGAGATTATGACATGAGTCATAATTATTTTCAGAAACATAGAAATTTGGGTCCTATTATTTTATTAGAGAGAATTAAATATCAATTAGAATTAGGAAATAATGAGAAAAAATAAAAATAGGGTTTTAGATCATAGATTTTACACATTTGCCTATTTACCTGGAAAATCATTAATGCACAAATTGAATCCTCTTTCTAAGATCTTTTTTTTAATTTTGTTAACAATTTCCATCTTTATGATTAGAAGTTTAATTTTATTAACTATAATATTTATCCTGATTATTTTATTGACCTTAATTAGTAAAATATCTCTTAGAGATTTATTAAGGAAACTAAAATTCATCATATTTATCCTTATTATAAGTGTAATCTTGAATATCTTCTTTAATGCAATTCCAAGTAATCAAGAAACAGTTTTGTTTTATATTTTTAATGCTCCTTTTCTACCTGTAAGAAGATTGGCTCTATATTATGCACTTAAAGCGTCATTAATTGTTCTTATATTGTTTACTTCTACAATTATTTTTTCTAATAGTACATCCCCAAAGGACTTTCTATACTCACTTATAAGAATAAAAATTCCATATAGGTACTGTTTTTCATTGATGGTGGGAATAAGATACATTCCATTAATCGAACAAGAAGCTAAAACAATAGCTTTAGCTCAAAGAGCAAGAGGATTTGGACTTGAAAAAGCAAACTCTATAAAAAAAGCATATAGGTTAATTTTTGAAAGATTAGTGGCAACTCTAATTTCAATCCTTAGAAAAGGTCATATAACTTCAATATCAATGGAAAATCGTTGTTTTGGCGCTCATAAGAAAAGAACCAATTTAAAGATTATAAAATTTAGGTCTATTGATGGGGTGTTTATTATTTTATGCTTATTAGGATTTTCTTTTTTACTGATATTTCTATTTCAAATTCTCCCAATTCCTAAACTACCTTCACTATACCATTTATTTTTATCAATATTTTAAATAGTCTCTTATAATTAATAGCAAGGAACTTTTAAAATGATGAAATCCTAAATGATGTAATAAAACGGGTACCATTCTTCCTTTTTTACTTAAAAAATTTAGCAGATTTTATATTAAAAATAATTCTCATGGACAGAAAAAGAAAAACCTATTTAAAATACATTGGAATTTTGATCATATTATGTCTCCCCCTATTTGGAATATTAGGTATTTTTCTTAGTAGATATGTAATAACTCCTAATGATGAGTTCTTTGTAGTATCGAAGGGAGAGACTCCTATTATCTCTGTTAATAATTGGAATATGAAGATTGTGGGACATATCAACAATAGCCTAACTTATTCTTATTCAAACTTTACTTCTCTACCATCAAAAGAAGTTCTTGCGACACTACAATGTGTTGATGGACCTTCTGGAACTGCTTTATGGAAAGGTGTACCTGTTAAAGAATTATTAGAACAAGCAAAAGTACAGCCTGGAGCTATAGATGTTGTGTTTTACGCTGCTGATGATTATTCATCATCATTAACTATTGAAGAAGCAAGTGTGGATAATATCCTACTAGCTTATGAAATGAATGGTGAGCCTTTACCAATTGAACAAGGGTTTCCAGTGAGGGTTGTAGCTCCAGACCATTTGGGTTATAAATGGGTGAAATGGGTTGTTAGGATAGAGATTGTAAATTATGACTATATAGGTTATTGGGAGAGTCGTGGTTGGAGTGATAATGCCTATCGTACACCATTTACAGATTGGTTTTTACATGCTGAATTATTGGCAATTTCTTTTATCTTAGGTGGTGTTGCTCTTATGTCAGGGCTAAAAAGGTCGCCAATCACAGAATTTTATCGTGAATTACCCAAATTTATGAATCGAAAATTTCACATTGCAGTCGGTGTTGGATACTTTCTCACTTCTCTCGGTACTTTTTTCTATTGGGTCATATCTACAATCTTAAACAGGGGTGCCATTTTTTATACTGTTCATGGCCTCACTGCTTTAATTTCAATGTTGCTTATCATCCCTGGTGCTATTACAGGCTTTAAGAAATCAAGAAAGAGAGACCAAAATAAAAAAACATGGCATTATAAATGGAATTTAACTTCTTTTTATTTATTTATGGCAACGGTCATTTTAGGGTTTTTATTAACATTTATTAGATGGCTTTATTTTTACTAAATTGGCAACCCTATAATTTTCTTAAAAATGATTATACATGTTATATATTTCGCAGAATTTAAAGAAATAACCGGTAAAGAAAGAGAAGAATTTAATTTAGTCGAGTCCACTTTAGAGGGATTACTAAATATATTATTTGAAAAGTACAATTTAAGGGATTTAATTTGGGATGAAAAAAATCAAAAAATACATAACTTAATATCGATTATAATAAATAACCAAGCAATCCATGAGAAAAATCCCGCATTAATTAACTTAAATCATAATGATACCATAACCTTCTTATTACCAGTTTCAGGAGGTTAAAATGAATGAATTCCTAATCAAAAACTACCTTTATGAGAAAATTAGACAATAATGATAAATTCATTAAAAATGGTCTATTGAAAATTAATTAATTATAATTGAACATTTCTAACTTAGACACGTAAAATTTCTTTAAAAATAAATGATATAGTTTTAAGCATAAAATTATTTGATAAAAATGATAAAAAAATCACAAATATCTAACGATCAAAAAAAAAAGGCTCCTAAAATAAATTTAGCATTAATTGTAGTAAACACTAATCAATATCATGAGTTGAAATCGAAAAAGAAAAGTACAGATAAAATTATCCCTAAAGTAGAGAGGCTACTTATTAATGATCAATCAATTAAATTAGCTTTTTCTCAAATTATAACAGACTCAGAGGACCATATAAATAAAGTGTTAGTAGATTTAATGAAAGATGACAAAATTGATTCGATAATCTTTAGCGGTGGTATGGGATACTCAGAAAAGGAGATTACATTTGAAACTATCGTGCCTCGATTTGAAAAAGTGATCGAGGGATTTGGAGAACTGTTTAGATCTCTTTCATATAATGAAATTGGTACTCCAGCTATGTTATATAGAGCAAATGCGGGTATTTTACGAATTAAAAAAAAGGGGAAAGTCATAATATTGCTTCCAAGTTCTCTAGACGCAGTAACACTCGCTATTCAACATATAATTATTCCTGAATTGAGTAAACTTTTCTACTTAGTTAATAAAGAAGACTAAATTCATTGTTTATTTGATAAAAAATAGTAATCTTCATCCGAGATCTTAACACTTTCATTATTTTAGGCTACATTTTATAGAAAAAAAATCTCTTATTAGGTATAACTAAAAAATAATAATTTTTTCTAAATTATAACTATAAAATGTAAATGTGATTAATTTTTAGTTCAATTAGAAAATATACTTAAGGTATTCAAAGTGGCAACATTAATAGATTTAATAACACCAGCATTTTTAGCATTTAGAGAAGGGTTGGAAGCAACATTAGTCGTCGTGATAATATTATTATATTTAAGAAAGACTAATCAAAGAAAATACAATAAATATGTATACATAGGCGCTATTCTCGCAATACTCATAAGTATATTCTTTGCTATTATTTTTTCTGTAGTATATGGTGGGTTTTCTGGGCTTTTAGAACAACTATTTGAAGGTTTTACATTTATAATCTCAGGTATTTTTATAATAACCTTGATCTTATGGGTAAGTAAAGAAGGTCCAAAAATGAGGGTATATCTAGAAGAAAAGGTTGAGGGATCGATTAACACCCAAAAAGTATTTTCAATTTCAATTCTAACATTTATAATTATAATCCGTGAGGGTATAGAATTAATTCTTCTATTAACGGGTTCTGCTTCAGTAGGTTCAATAAACCAAAGTACAATTATATGGGGGTCATTAATTGGCCTAGGATTATCGATAATAATTGGTTTTTTGACTTTTTATGGAATTCGGGCAATTAACATCTCAAAATTCTTTAAAATTACAAATGTGATTCTAATCTTGTTTGCTACTGGGCTCATTACATATGGAATTCATGAACTTATCGAAGCTGGAGTTGTAAATCCGATCATACAAGAGTTGTGGAATATTAAACACATTCTTCCCGAATCCTTTCCTGATGGCAATTTAGCAACTCCAGAATGGCTTGAAGTCACAGGATCCCTATTAAAAGCTTTATTTGGATATAATGCGAATCCTTCTTTATTAGAAATAATAATATACCCCCTCCTTCTAATCTCTATTGGTTTAATTTCATTTAGATTATGGAAGCGAAGCGATAATGTTATAATACTGCAATTAAAGGAAGAACAACCTAATATTTCTAATGATTAATCTCCTTTTTCTTTTTTTCAATTTTAAAAGAAATTATCTAAAATTATTTTAGACATGGTTAATTCCTAAATATATGGTTGATACAACCGAAAAAGTAAAAGAAATACAAGAGAAATATAAAATAGTAGGTAGGACCGAAGAATTAAGACAAGTTGTTTTGGCTCATTCAGTGGGTAAGAATATATTAATCGAAGGTGAAGTTGGCGTTGGGAAAACAACTTTGGCTAGAGCAATAGCTTCTTTTTTCGATTCTGATTTCTATCGAGTAGATTGCAGCGAAGAATTATTACCTCATAATCTTGTCGGTTATTTTGAACCACCTCTCGTAATTTCACAAGGGTATACAGAGGATTCATATAAATATGGTCCATTAGCTTTAGCTATGATGAATGGTGGATGTTTATTCATAAATGAAATAAATAGAATGCCAGAAAGTACTCAAAATTCATTATTAACATCATTAGATGAAGGAATTCTTAAAATCCCTAAATTGAAAACAATAAATGCTCATAAAGATTTTTTTGTTGTGGCTACTCAGAATCCAGCTGCACACGTAGGAGTAACTGTTCTTGGGGAAGCATTAAAGGATCGTTTTATTTGGGTTAAGTTGGATTATCAAACTCCTGATGAAGAGATCCTAATAATTAAACAAGAAGCAAATTTGAATAAAGGAAATCAAGATAAGATTGCAAAAATCTCTCAAAATATAATACAAATAACACGGGAAAATACATCCATTAGAAGAGGGAGTTCAATCAGAGGTGCCATAGACCTAGCAACATTGATTAATCAATATGACAACAATAATAGTTCAAAAAATTGGATTGAAGCATCTGTAATGGCATTATATAACAAAATTGAATTAGAAGATGGATTAACTCAATCCAAAAAAGAAGTAATTACTAATATTGTTTTAGCTGTTTTAAATCAATCGGATTTTCAATAATCGATGATTTCTCTGAGGAAGAATCCGAAGAGATTGAGAAAAGATTGCATGTAAGGCTTACAGAGAGCCGTCCGGATAAGGAAATATTAGAATATGAAATTATCAGAAAAAAAAGAAAAAAACCAGATTATTATAAACACCTAGCTAATACTCTAGATTACAAACAAATTAAAGAATTGACATATCTTGCGATAAAACATAAAAATCTTGAAGCCCTCATGGGATTACTTAAAGCAAATATCTACGCTAGTGTTGATGCTTTAGATACAGAAGAAGGAGTACAATTCTTCTCAGAAAGAGCTGCTGAAACGGGAGATTTTATGCCAGAGGTCTATTTTTTTATAAGACGTCCTATTTCTGAAAAATATAAGTCTATTTTTCGACGTTTAGCTCGTCAAAGTATTTTAAAATTATCTTTGAAAATTACTAGTAAGGGAATTAGGGGACAGTTCAAAAAAACGGTCCCCTATTATCAAATGGGAATGCCTGAGTTTAGTATGGATGAAACAATCCAGCATAATCCCTTAAAAATTTATGAAAAAAGTCTTAATTATCAAGATATATATGGAATTGAAAGAAAACGTCAAAAAAGAAAAGTAGTATTGGTTTTAGATACAAGTGGTAGTATGTACGGACGGTTATTACTTAACGCCGCTCTTACAGCCTCAGTTTTAGCGTATAATATGGAAAGGGAGGATTTTGCCATTGTCCTCTTCAATTCAACTGCAATGGTCATGAAAAAAATTGAGCAGAAAAGACCAATCGTTTCTATTATTGATGATATTTTAGACTCTGAAGCAGTTGGGTTTACAAATATTTATATTGGTTTAGAAAAAGGATTAAAAGAGTTAAGTAAAATAAAAGAAAAAAGAAAAAGTCGATTTGGGATATTAATAACTGATGGCAATTATAATCGGGGTGATAACCCTGTCGCATTAGCAAAAAAATTTCCCACTTTACATGTTATAGGGATGCCCTCTGAAAATGATGCTGATCAGGGCATAAATACATGTCGCGAAATTGCAAAGGCTGGACGTGGAAAATTTTATGCGGTTAATGATTATAATGAGATACCAAGAGCATTAATAGAATTATTGTCTCAGACGTAATTCACTTTTAAATAGACGCTCTAGATCGAGTTTTTTTTATTATTAATATTTCTAAATCTATAAAATTATAAATGTAAAATCGATTATGATTATAAGTTATAAAAATTATTCTTATATTCTAAACCTATAATTGTTCTAAAAGGTAAAAAAAGTCAATCGACTTAAAAGTGTGCATATTTTATGACGAAAGAAGACGAGTATAAATATATCTTTAAGGTCTGTCTCATAGGTAGCGGGGGTGTAGGGAAAACTTGCATGGTTCGAAGACTGTGTTTTGATACCTTTAGTTTAAATACTCAACTTACTGTTGGGATTGATTTTTATACTTATGATTTTCCCTTTACAATTAATGGTATAGATACTAAGATTAGATTATCAATCTGGGATTTTGGCGGTCAAGAACGCTTTCAACCACTTTTCCGTTACTATATAAATGGTGCAAATGGGATCTTTTTAGTATTTGATTTAACACAAATAGAGAGTTTAGTAAATTTAGACTTTTGGTATGATAAATTAGTTGAATTTAATTTTGCAGATCGTCCGATAATTCTCGTTGGGTCTAAGTTTGATTTAATAGATCAAACGGATAATCCTTTTATTTTAGATGAATCACTAATAAATGATTCAATTGAAAGATATGCTGTGAAAAGTTATACCAAAACTTCCTCTAAAGATAACATCAATATTCAAAATATTTTTAAAGAAATGGCCAAAGAAATATTGGTATTTCATGAATTTGATATTGAAGAAAATAAAGAAGTTTTTACAAGGAGAGTTTTTTAGAATTCTTTTCAAATTTTTAATATTTTGTACTAAAATTAAATAATAGATTTTTTTTTATTGTATTAAGTAGAAATATTCATAAATATTCTAAAAGCTACAAGAAAAATTTAATCAAAAATATACACATAGGATAATCATGACATTCCATCAAGAAGAAAGTCCAACTTATATTTTTAAGCTTGTTTTAATCGGATCTGGTGGAGTAGGAAAGACTTGTATTGCTCGAAGGTTATGTTTTGATACTTTTGATGCAAATACTCAAATGACTATAGGAATAGATTTTTACACACACGACATCCCAATCATAGTATCTGGAGAGGAGACGTTTGTAAGGCATACGATCTGGGACTTTGGCGGGCAGGAACAATTCAAAAAGTTGTTTAAGTATTATATTGATGGAGCAGATGGTATATTTTTAGTTTTTGAATTAGTAAGTATGGAGACATTAACTCGATTGGATTGGTGGTATGATCAGATAAAAGCACATAATCTTCATGATCGACCGAAAATTCTAATTGGAACTAAACTTGATTTAATTCAAAGTAATAAGGGAAAGCAAAAAGTTGATGAATTAATTATACAACAATTTCTTAGTAATCACAATGAAAAAGATTATGTTAAAACTTCCTCAAAAGAAAATATAAATATTCTCTATGCCTTCAAAGAAATGACTGAAAAAATCCTTGATTCTCATGGATTAGACTATGATAAAATCTTATAATCCATGTTATTCCTTTATAAGATATTCTTTCGGGATTTTTTGTCCATATCCTGCATTTTTAAATTTTTGACCATTATCCGCATAAAGTTTAGTACTAAATTCATCCAATCGCTTATTTGAATATTCTTTCTTTTTTACTGCAGGTATACCCGCGTATAAACAAAAGTCTCCAGCTTTATCACGTAGAACAGAGCCCCCAGCTAAAACACTACCGATTCCTAGTTCAGCACCATGAAGAACAGATGCACTAATTCCCACCAATGAATAATCCCCTATAACACATGAACCATGAACCATGCATGAATGTGCAAGTCTGACATTATTGCCTATTTTACATGATTTGTTAGGTCTGGAATGTAAAACCGCATTGTCTTGAATGCTGGTATAATTACCAACAATAATTTTTCCCCAATCTCCGCGTAGTTTTGCACCGAACCAAATATTAGTATAAGCACCTATTTCAACATCCCCAATTATAACAACATCCGGGGCAATAAAAGCTGTTGGGTGAATCTTTGGAATTTTACCATTAAATGGACTCTCGATGATCATTTTATTTTCAACTATATATCTTATAATTCTTAATTAATCTGAAATTTTTGTTAAAAATTATATTAATCTAGTTATGAACCTTATGATGTATATATCAATATTATAATAGTTTTATAATTACATTAAACAAATTCTATTTCAATTAATAATATAATCATTGGTTGAAGATATTTCAGAGAAATTCATTTGATTCCAAAAGGTTCACAAAAACTTCCTATCATTGATATGAAATGAAATAAAGATTTCAATTTTATTTGACAAAAATTTCCATTTTGTCCTATGAAATTTTAGATTAAAATATTGTTTCTACTACTAGTACGAAAAACCAGCTGTAACTTTATGACTTATATTCTTAATTTAATTGATAGATACATAGACTACGTCCTCAATTTATTATCACTCTATAATTATTAATTTATCTAAATAATAGGTGTATTCCATCTGGCAAAAATATCAAGTTTCTTAACTCAATTGAAGAACGCAAAGCGTTTAATTCGAATGACCATTGTTGGAGATGGTGCAGTCGGGAAAACAACGTTAGTACAAGCTATGTTGCGCAAAACAACAGAGTATAATCATAATCATTCTGGCCATCAAGTGGTTGAAGATAAAAAGATTTCACGAACTCCATTTATGGAGATTGAATCTTGGACATATAAAGATTTAGTATTCCAATGTTATGATTTAGCAGGACAAAGAACTCCTGGTGCGCATCCATTGGATATATTACAGGAATCGGTTTTAGCATATATCGATATTTACATCTTTGTTTTTTCAATTGATCGCTATGAATCATTTGAAAACCTGAATAATTGGCTGCGACTAATGAATTTAGAATCTAAATTCAAACATAATAATATTGGATATATTCTTGTAGGAAATAAAATTGATTTGGAAAGAAATGTATCAAATGCATTGGTTAATACTTTAGTTGGTGACGGAAAATTCTTTCATTCCTATGTAGAAACAAGTTCTATTGAACCCTACATAGGTATTGATTTGATGTTAGAAGAAATAGTTTATATGGGTAAAAAACTCCTTAATATTTACGATTAAGGATTTATTTGGAATGTTAAAAAAACTCTCATCTTCTTTAAAAACCAAAAGATGAGGTGTTAAAATGACTGAGATTAATTGTAAAATCTGCAATAAAAGAATTAATTTTGACCCACATAATCCTGGTACTTATATACATAAGTCCGAATCTGGAAACTTAATGATTGGTAAACTTTACACAATCAGATTAGGTCATCAAACAGATTCCGGATCATCACATATAAATGTAGTTGTAATCGATGAGAATGGAGAATATCGAGCTCATAAAGATTACTATGAGGAAAAAGTAAGTGTTAAAGGTGCTCCAGACGTATGGAATAGACTTCATCGTTATATTCCTTTAGAACTTCGATTATACTTATCTCTAGCTCAATATGAAGATAAAAGTATCTTTTCTTCACTTGCAGAACCATTTGAGAAATCCCCTCAAGAATGGTATGAATGTCTGAAAGAACTAAGAGATAAATATCCTGGTAATCAATTTATAACTTTTCTAGCAACAAAATGGGGTTTTATTATTGGCAAGGGGAAAGAGCTCCTAAATTTTAAATATGAACCACTGTCTTGGAGTTATCCAATATATTTAAGATTACAGGCAAGGTTTGCACCCTCTCAAGAACTAATTTTAATAGCCAAAAGGATTGATTTTGAGTCTACTCCATTAATTATTCAATTAGAGGCAGCCATTGCTAAAGCAGAAGTTTATCTTCGTTTAAGTTCTTATGAACTTTTAGAAGAATTATATAAGAATAGTCAAGAAAAATGGGTAGACCAAACTTCTATTGAAGTAAAAACAGGATTAATGCTTTTACAAGGTTATTATGGTTTCAGATTATACTTTCTCGGAAAAATCAATGAAGCTTTAGAAGTAATAGAACCTGTTTTTAACTTTGGTCAGCTATTAGGTAACCGAGAAATCATAATGGTTGTAGGAAACTTTTATGCTGCTGTTAATCAATCCAGTGGAGATCTAGAAAAAGCATTAAATATTTTTGAAATCGTGCTAAAGGTTAGTAAGGAAATGGGTGATGAAAGAACAAATGCAGTTATATCTTCAAACATGTCAGTCATTGAATCTAAACAGGGATTATATGATCAAGCTTTAAAACGCCAAAGAGCGATATTAGAATTACCTATTGTTAAAGAGGAATTTTTTATAAGGATCTCCTTAATGAGTATTATAGCTGAAACCCTTTTTATATCTGAAAGATATGATGAATCAGAAAAAACGTGCAAAAATCTTCTTTTGGAAGAAAATATCCCTACTTATTATAAACTCGATATACTTTCTACTTTGAAAAGAATAGCTGGTAAAACTGATTCCCTAGATTTGATTGATTTTGTAAGGAATAATCTACCAAATGACCCAGAATTTCTTGAGTCTCCCGTAGGGAATATTTTTATGCATGATCTAGAAGCAATATCGGGTGAACTACGTAATGACTGGCGAAAATTAATTGAAAACTTGATAGAAGAAAGAGAAATCATGTTTAAGAACCAATCAGTAGAAGATGCAAGTGATATTGAAATTAGACTTGGTGAAGGTTATTTTAAATATTTTCAAGAAACTGGAAATCTTGAATACTTGAATCATGCATATAATCATTTAGACTTAGCTAAAACAATAGCGTTAGAAAATCAGAGTTATTTAGATCTTTGTAGATTAGTTATACTTAAAGGATTATTAGCAGCAGAAAGTAAATTAACAGCACAGGCAAAATTATATTTTGAAGAAGCACTAAGAACTGCGCAAGAATATAATTTATCCGGTTTAGAAAAAGAGATAAACCAAAACCTAGAAATGCTAAATACTGGAATTATTGAAAAATCAGCAGATTCTGTGCTACGTAGAATGTTCCAACGATTGACATTTAGAAAATCCGAAGACAAAAAAGCAAAAAAAAGAAGCATTATTTATTCCATTTTTATTGGAACTCAAGATTCTGCGTGGGAAATCATTTTAAGAAATGAAAAAAGTGGTACTTCTAATGATACTATTTATCTTGTAGGCATTCATGATCTTTGGAATAGTGTGCGGAAAACAATGATCCAACAACAAGTTAATTATTTTACAGTTCGAAGAGGAGCAGTTTTAATAGAAAATTCTACTCATTTCCAACTATGTGCGTTATGTGACCAATTAGATTATCTAACCAGAATATCTTTGCAAAATATCTTACCAGAGTTAGAGGAATTTTCTTTTCGACATATTCCGGAAGAATTAGAAGAAAAAGTGTTAAAAATGCTTAGTAAAGACTTAGGAAAGTTTTCTAAAGAAGATTAAATTCAGTTTTATATATTTTTTTAAGAAATTCATTTTTTCAATTGATTATTAGTTAAACCGAAATTTAAAATTAGAAGATATCTTTTGAGATAATTTTTTCAATCTCTGTATCTGTTTCGTCTGTTGGTGTTTTAACGCATCCTATTTTCGCAATCGTTTGAATACCAGTTGATTTCATTATTTTGATAATATCATTACATGTCTTTGGCGGACCTGTCTTGCTGGTACCAGTTCCAAAGACAATAAGTTTTTTCCCTTCGAAATTAAAGTTTATAATGTCTTGTAGAAAAGTCTTAAATTCTTTTGCTATCTGAAAATAATGTGTTGGAGTACCTAGACCTATGATATCATATTCTTTTAGAGATTCGTTTTCTTTAAAATTTAAATCTTGATAAATTGTAACTAATATATTAAGAGATTCTAATCGATTCTTAATTTTTTCAGCTAAGGATTTGGTATTACCTGAACGTGTATGATATATTAAAATTGCTTTTAACAAGTTGAATTCTCATATGAAAATTCTTTTGAAGAATTATTCATTCTTATTTAATTAAATTTTAATAGCAACTTTTTAAAATTTTAAATATTAAGACATGTTTAAAAAGCTCTGGATAAAAATATTTTACTCTAAACTCATTGACTTCTTTCACATTAATTAAGTTATCAAATAAGTTTTAGAAAATAACTGTTAAATTTTTCTTTTACTATTTTAATTATTTAATAACTACAAAAAATAATTACTATGGATATCTTCACTCATTCTGTTGTTGCAGGCTTATTGTATATACTCTTTTTTAAAGATATAACATTCGATTATATCCCTATAGCTCTTTTTTTCTCAGTGCTACCAGATTTAGACATATTTTTATTCCCGTTAAAAAGGATTTTTAAATCAAATTATCTAGATCATCGTGGAGGCTCTCATTCATATATAGTAGGAATAATTATATCTGCTATTTTAAACATCTTTTTCTCTATTTTTAGAAATAAACCATTTCTTATAGCTTGGATTATAGGATCCGTGTTTTATGGATTACACGTTTCAATGGATCTCCTTACTACTACTAAGATCCCATACTTATTTCCCCTTTCTAAAAAAGAATATAGTTTTTACATCGAAAAAGCGGGTAGCTCATTTACTTTTATAAATTCATTGGTTTTTCTAATAATACTTCTTGTAATGTATCATAGCTCTGCAGAAATATCCCTATTTATTAGTGTTATTAACTTTTACACATATTTTTATCTGTTTTATTATTTATATAGAATTTCTTCAAAAATTTGGATAAATTTACATCTTAAAGACAATCAAAAATACTTTCCAGGAGTATTTCCATTTTATTTCACTATTTTTGAACAGCATATTACTCAAGAGGGATTGTCATTATGTATTGAAAAAAAGTCCCACTTTTTAACATCCAAAATAATATACAAAAATGAGTCTATTCTAGAATCAGAAGAAATGAAATTTTTTAAAAAAGCGATTGAATTCTGTAATAAACATTATTATTACGCAAAATGGACAGTTTTACCAATATTCATTAGGGAGAATGGCTTATTTTCGGTAAGATTTTTCTTTTTAGAGACGATGGTACATGGGAGGACTCATTATATTCAATATAATTTTGATACATATAATCAGCAGTATATTGATTCCAATCAAGGTTATGGACATTTAGAATGTTAATGAAATATATTAATTATTTACATTTAATTTTGTAAGACAAGGATTTTAATAGAATCATACTTTTTGATTTATATTCATTTTCTATGGTTTGATAATTTTCTTATGTGAATAAGCTTATGTTTAAATATAAACAAGAGAAATATTAGCGGTTTAATTTCATGAAAGATCGGGGAGAGACAAGTTTTTCTAAATTACCTAAGTTTGCAGCAAAAATGTACAATAAAATGATGCAACTCACTCCATTGAAACATCAAAGAAATCAAATAGCTAAAGATTTATTAGATCATATAGATGAAGGAAGATTATTAGATATTGGGACAGGTCATGGGATGTTACTATTAGAAATACATAAAATTAATCCGAATATTGAATTGTATGGTTATGATATATCAGAACAAATGATTAATATCGCAAAGGATAACTTAAAAGATATTAATGTTAATTTAGAGCAAGGAAATATAAAAGACACAACATTCAAAAACGATTTTTTTGATATGGTAACATGTACAGGAAGCTTTTATCTTTGGAATAATCCTATAGATTCTATAAATGAAATCCATCGAATATTAAAACCTGGGAGGAGTTGTCTATTTTTTGAATCTGATAAAGATTATAATAAGAAAGAATTGAAAGAAGGATTAAAATCAAATCTTCAAAATGAAAGTTTTTTCAATAGAAAAATTGTTCCTTATTTCTTGAAAAAGCAATTAAAAATGACTTATCCAATAGAAAAATTAAGAGAAATTATAGGTAAATCACTATTTAATACTCATTACTCCATTAATAAAATTTCTTTAGCAAATTTACCAATATGGTTAAAAATTGAATTGAAAAAAAATTAGGTGAAAAAAAATTGAAATTAAAGGGAATTGAAAAGTTCCGTGAAAAATTGCCTGGATTTTCTGGAAAGAAAATAATTTTTCTTCCACTTTATTTATTTTCTTTATTAATTGTTAGTTTATTAATTCAAATCTATATTGATATCTTACCTACTATTTTGCCTACAAATGGATTATTAGGCTTTGTTCTTCCATGGTTTCCTGTTTTTGGAGTTCTACTAATGGGAATAATTGCAATATTTTTAATATATCAAATGTGGTTACATCGAGATCGATTGAGAGCGAAATATGGGCAATTATCTTACCAGAAAGTATTTCTGGCAGGATTTGGGGGTGTTATTATCATATTTAGTATAGTAATTCATACCTACATTAGTTTTTATAAATGGAATATTGGATTCTGGTCTCAATTTCCCTATTCTGTTTTTGCAACTGCCTTGAATTCATATATTCCCCTAGTGATGTTATTTTTTGAATATTTACGTTTGATTTGTGGATTATTCTTGGGATTTTTGGGAATATTAATGTGCTTAAGGGCATTATTCACATTTGGTTTTGATTATATGACTGTAATATATCTATACTTTCCTGAGGAAAGTGAACTACAAGATAATAAAATATATTCCTCACTACGTCATCCCACTTATGCGGGGGCTATTATTATTTGTTTAGGAGGTGCAATTCTCCAATTAACGCTTTATTCAATTTTGTTTTTCTTTATACTTTACTTTGGAATGCTTGTTCATATTCATTTTGTAGAAGAAAAAGAATTGATTAATCGATTTGGAGATTCATATAAGGAATATAGAAAAAATGTCCCAGCTTTTTTTGTACGTCCGAAAAACTGGGGGCAATTTTTTAAATTTATCCTTGGAAAAGTGTAACATATATTCTAATTTTGTCCCTTTATCTTTTATAATAAAAAATTTAAAAAAAGTAATTATAACTTAGAATAATTAAGAAATTAAAGGAAAAAAATAAAGTAGTGAAATTGACATGTGGAGCTTATTCTTGGGATTTCTCATGATCTTTTTAATTAGTTTAGTTAGTTTAGTTGGATTATTCATGATCTCATTAAAGGAAAAAACATTAGACAAAATATTATTTATACTAGTAGCTTTTGCTACAGGAACAATACTTGCAACTGCATTATTCGATTTAATCCCTGAATCAATTCACCATGCAGAAGAACTTAATGCTGAGGGGATGTTTATACAAGAAAGTCTAGTATTTATATATATAATCTTAGGTTTTGTGATTTTTTTTATTCTGGAACGATTTATTTATTGGTTCCACGGACATGCTCATGAACATGAAAGCCAAATGGTTTGTTATGAGAATATGACTGAAGGAAAAGAAAACTTGCTTAAAAAAGAACCAAACATTAAGACCTTTGTATATTTGAACTTGTTAGGTGATGGGATGCACAATTTTTTAGATGGGGTTGTTATATTAGTTTCTTTTTTGCAGGGTATCCCGATGGGGATTATTATTACTCTTGCTGTATTTTTTCATGAACTCCCGCAAGAGATTGGGGATTTTGGAATTCTCGTATACGGAGGATTCACGAAAAAAAAAGCATTGATTTATAACTTTTTAAGTGGTATAGTCGCAATTTTAGGTGGTATTGTTGCCCTTTTAGTAACTTCTTTACTCGAAACATTCAACCTTTTTATATTAGCTTTTTCCGGAGGTGGATTTTTATATCTAGCTTGTGTCGAGCTTATGCCTGAAATATTAGATCAAAAAGATTTAAAAAAATCGCTGATTCAAACATTAATTTTCATTGCAGGGATCATTCTTATTGTATACTTAATAATGCTCCTACCTCATGAATAACTAATATAATTACGTCATTTTATATAATCAAAAATCATTATGAGAAAATTAGCGATAAAAAAAAATAAGTGGCTATTTGCAGCTTCGATTTGCATGTTGTGTTATTCTATTCTAGAATTATCAGACAGCATTATAATCATCCTAATGGCTCTAAATTTAATACCAAACCTATACTTAGTCTTTGAGTTTAATGTTCCTATAATACAGCAATTATTAGAATCTCAACCACTAACATTAGCACCAATTTTCTGGGCATTTACATTAATGCGAGTTATTTCCACAATAGGTATTTTTAAGAATCGATTATGGGGTCTATATATTGGAATGATCAGTCTTGTCTTAACAATGATTCTCACGGTTTTATTTCTACCATTTGGAAGTTATGAGCTTCTTGCATGTAGTATAATCCTTATCCTTCTAATGGTTGGATATTTTGAGAATAAACCAATCATAAATAATTAAAGAATAAATGGAATTGATATAATTGAAAAAAGAATTAGATTTTGAGTTTGTTGATCAAGAAATTAGAAAAAAAACATTTGGAATATTAAGTACGATTGACCAAAACGGGAAATCTCATTCAACTGGAATAATTTACAGCGTATCATCACCAGAAGCTAAATTTACATTATATATTTTAACTGAGAATAATTATAAAAAAGTACAAAATATCAAACAAAATAATTCAATATCATTTGTTATTCCTTTCCCGCACCATCTGCTCAGATTTGTTCCTTCTTCTTGCATCCAATTTCAAGGAACAGCCGAGATTCTTCCTTTTACCAATAAAGGAGCTCAGAATTCTTTCGATTGCGGTTCAAGGATTCTAAAAATGAATATTCAACAAGCAAGAAAATTGAATCCCAAGCAGCAAAAAGCAGTATTTATAAAAATTTCTCCCAATAATAAACTATTCTGTTATGGACTGGGATATTCCCTTATGAAACTAAGAAAAAATATTGAAGTTGGGAGTTATTCTGTTAGGATCCCTTCAGAGAGATTAGGATGAGTAATAATAGAATTGATAATGAAAATAATAAGGACGAAGAAAAACTCAATCGAGAAGGAATTAAGGGAATTCTTTTATGGTATTCTCTAATTATAATCTCATTCTTAGCTTTGCTTTTCATTTCTGGTAAATGGAATTGGTTAAATGCTTGGATCTACTTAGGAATAAGTGTTATATCTCAAACAGCTAATGTACTTCTTTCAATTAAGAAGAATCCAGGGATGTTAAATGAGCGTGGCAAAATTGTTAAGGAAGGAACAAAAACTTTTGATAAAGTTTTTGTAACTCTAACAATGCCAATTATTCTTATCAGTATGGCAATAATAGCATTGGATGCAGTTGTTTTTAGATGGTCTTTCATGCCAGAATATTTCCTTATTATCGGAATATTTATTTCTTTTCCTGGCTTTATTTTAGGGGTATGGGTAATGATGACAAATCCGTATTTTGAATTAACTGTTCGTATCCAAGAAGATAGACATCATATCGTTATTAATTCTGGACCATATAAAATAATTCGTCATCCTGGATATGCAAGTGAAATAATATTGCTTTTTTCAACGCCAATGATGCTTGGGTCTTGGTGGGGTTATATTCCTATAGGCGTAATGATTCTTGGATTTATTGTAAGAACTGCTTTAGAGGATAATACTCTTCGGAATGAATTATCCGGATATGAAGAG
This sequence comes from Promethearchaeota archaeon, assembly GCA_048939015.1. Taxonomy (GTDB): domain Archaea; phylum Asgardarchaeota; class Lokiarchaeia; order Sigyniarchaeales; family SOKP01; genus Loki-b32. Next base: position 3,368 of record JBHLPW010000057.1, on the reverse strand, counting down.
TATGCAAAGAGAACTCGCTATCGTTTGGTTCCTCATATTTGGTAAGTATAGGAGTTTTCAAAAATGAAATTCTAATTTTATCATAATTATAATAAAGAAAGGGAAATTCCTTCATTTTAAATCTGATTTTGATTCATAAAAAAATCTTTTAAAAAATTAGGATTACCGAACTCAATTACTTTATTTAATAACTATTCTGTAATTATCCCCTCAGATTGATTAGAATTATTAATAATCACAATTTAATAATTATTTTATATCAAGACAATGCACTAAACATCGTTTAACGCAAGCATTACAATTTATACAATCCTCAGGATTATGTAACTCCACTTTTTTATCACTTATTTTAAATTCATAGAGATTTCTAGGGCACACATCAATACACACCTTGCATCCAATGCATTTTTCCCGCTCTAGTCTAATATCTCCATAAGGTTGTAACTTTATTTTCATTCCCATAAATCTCATTTCTTTTTTTCCTTTTTCCCAAGTTTTCTCACCCATTTCACTCTTATATATTGGAGTTAATCCGTGAAAATCCTCTATCAAGATAAGAGAGATAACTAAAGTTATAACAATATTCCAAATTAAATAAAATAGGTTGGGAAAAACTATAATATTGAATAAAACAATTAGAATAACTAAGAAAGCTTCAAATATTAATACTTTAGGTCTTCCTGTCTTTGTTTTAATACTCGGTAAAATAATAAGGGCACCATAAATGTTTATTGCTATAATTACTACACTATTTAAAAAGAGAAAAATATTGAATTTAGCTATAATTATTGCATAAATACAAAAAATTAATGTAAATAATATAAGCACAGTAAAGAAATACATATTAGCCATTTCGCTTCTCTTTGAGATCGTGAATTTTACTTCACGCATTTGATCAATTTTATTAAAATCAGACTTTACATAAGTTTGAATATCTTTTGCATAAACAGGACCGAATTCAACATTCCACCCTAATTCTTTTTTAATAATCAGTGGATCAATTCCAGGAGCGCTTAGTTGTGGAAGAATTAATCTCCGGTGGTCTACTATATCATTTATTCCACTCGTTTTTATTATTGAAATTACAGAATCTGTATTAAAATCATCTCCACATGCTCCACACCATACATTTATCCCCTTTGATGGAGCGACTAATAAATAACAATCAATTCCCTTGAGTGCTTTTATCACTCTTTTCACGGTTATATTAAAATTACAAGTTAGAAAAACTGGGCTACTTTTATTCGGATTTCCGACTCTTATTAAATCTGGTTCTGTAGAAAATCCAATCCATCTAAAAAAATATCCTCCAAATAATTTAAACGCATTTTTTAAATTCATTCCTTTCTAACAACTCTCTTTTTTATTCTAAATAGTTTTAAAGTATCTAATAGGTAGTACTTCTCGCTAATTATCTCAAATCTATGTTTTTTTAATCTCTCTTCAAAATTTTTTAACGCTTTTGTAGATAATTGAGATTTTAAGAAGGTTACAAATACAAGAGGACCCCTTATAATGAAATAAAGAATCTTTTTCCATAGTAATTTAGGTTTTACTTCATCCACTAGAATAAATTCACCAGTCTCTTTTAAAATTCGATATATTTGTTCCAAAGTAAAATCTTGTTCCTTTTCATATAATTCGCTAAATAATAACATAGCAGTAACTTTATCAAATGAACTATTTTTGAATTCTTTATCTAAATTAATAATTGGCATTCTCTTAATGTTAATTTGGTCTGATAAATTTCTTTCTTTTATATTTCTTTTAGCAACAAATAACATTTTTTCAGAATAATCTATGCCTGTAACATTTAAACCTTTATTGGCTGCTAAGATGGCAAATGTACCTGTGCCCATCCCAATATCCAAAAGGTCTTCCCCTTCATTTAAGTAATTATCTGCGATATACTGTTTGATTTTAGGATATTTGCCTAAAGTGAGAGTATTAATCCCTTTATCATACTTTTCAGCCTTATTCTCTAAAGATTTCATATAGACATAAGACATAATTAGACATAGGAACAGACGTTATTTATTATTTAATCTTAATTTTTATTAGATTTGATTTAAACATCCAAAGAAATGGGGCATCTCTTCAGATTTTTTATAGAACAATGGATCACCTAATTCACTATTGGTTTTTTTTCAAAGTAACCTAGTAATAAAAATAGTAAAATAACAGTGCAGCAAAATAATTCAAAAAAACCAAAAGGCATAAATAATATTGTCATAATCATTGTAAGTATTAGACTTATAACCCCAATATAGAAACCCCATAATATATTTTTAAGAATTCCTATTGTTGCATAGGCTCTCATAAGAGTAAAGCTTAAAAAGAATGGAAGGAAATAAATAGGTTGATTTCCAAGAATTTGCTGAATTTCAGGGATTATGATTCCTAAACTAAGGTATAAATTTGGAGCAAGGTTCAAGATGATTAAGATTAGGAAAATACAATCTGTTATTTCTATGATTGAATATATCAAGAAGCAGATACCTGCTATGAATAAATACCTATTTTGTTTAATACTCTCATCAATAATTTTATTCAAATTAACCACTCTAAACATATATCTCAAGGTTTTCTAAGTTTTGGAAATAACGCACCGGTTCTTTTTTTGTATTCGATGTATTTTTCTCCAAATCTTTTTACTAAATCTTTTTCTTCATAATGAATCATAATAGGGGTATATAATATAATAAAAATTGACGAGATTATAACTAAAAACCAAGAATTGAACATAAAAGCTAGAGCAGGGAACATTGGAAACTCGCCAAGAGTTTGAGGATGTCTAATATAGCTATATATTCCTCCATACATCTCAGTATCTTTAGAAGGGCTTAAAGTTTCAGATCCTGCATCTTTTGCTCCTCTTACCAGAAGATAAGCACCAGGTACTAAAATACAGAGCCCTATTATTATCCCTATCCAGATATTTGAACTAATGATCCAATCATCCACTACAGGAAGTGGAAACCAAATCCAGAGAAATAAATTACCAATAGATATAAATTCGGCTAATCCTCCAATAGAACGGAATTTCTTACAATCTTTCCATGCTTTGTCACCATATTTTTCTGAACGTTTCATAGGTTGAATACTAATAGTGTAAGTATATCCCATAATGAAAAAAGTACATAACATTATAACAAGATTTATTATTGCAATAATCAATTCTACATACCTCCTTTTGATATCCTTTCTTTTCATTTTATGGTGATAATAATTTATCTTAAATTTTCAGCTGTTATCAATCCTATAATATTATTTTTTGACACTTCGTTCATTATAACAGCGCATTTTTCTATTTTTGTATTTTTTAATCATAAAACTGTTGTAAATTTTGAATTAAGAAAAATTAACAC
>JBHLPW010000116.1:0-6598 GCA_048939015.1 Promethearchaeota archaeon | reverse complement strand
TTTTTGTCCATTTTTCTGAATCCATACAAGCTCATAAGGTTCTGCTTCTCCCTTTCTTCGCTTACTTATTTCATATTCTACTTTTTGTTGATTTCTTTCATCAAGGTAATTGAAGACATATGTACCAAGAAGTTCATTATAAGAATATCCAATCATTTTACTGAAACTTATATTAATGTAGGTGAAGTAATTATTCTCATCTATGACAGCTAAACCATCAGTCATAGTCTCAACTAAAGTACGGTATCGTTCTTCACTTTGTCGAAGCTTTTCTTCTGTTTGTTTTCTTTCAGTAATGTCCATTATCATTCCCATTTTAGAAATAGATCCATCAGGATGATTTATTGGAGTATTCACTACGTAAAACCAGTGATTATCTTTAGGACTTTGCACTTCCCATCTCATAGTCTCTCCACTAAATACATGATCATTAACACACCAAGGACAAATATCATCAAGATTGTGTAAAGCTTTATAACATATTTCACCAGTTCCATCATAACCTGTTCTTTCGATAAAATTTTCATTCATATATTCAACTCTGTAATCTTGTGAACAAATATAAATTAATCCATCAAAGGCGTTTACAATAGCAGAATATTTTTGCTCAGAATCTTTTAATTTCAATTCTGCTTCTCTATATTCTGTTATATCATTGACAATATTGAGAAAGTAAGGCTTGTTTTTAAGGGTAATTTTACTGACCGAAAACAATCCATGTTTTATTTCTCCTGATTTTGTTCTAAACCTAACATGTAAGTTAAACACATTTCCTTTTTCTTTAACTGTTCTTACCAATTCATCCCTTTGACTCTCATCAACCCACATATTTAGTTCTTTTGATGTTTTACCAATCACTTCTTCTCTAGTAAAACCTAAATCGTTTAGAAACACATCATTGACTTCAATAAATCTACCATCATTGATAGAACTTATACTCATTGATAGAGGATTATTATTGAAGGCTTTAGAGAATTTTTCTTCGGACTCTTTTAATTTTTTTGTCCTTTCCTCTACTCGTTGTTCTAATTCTAAATTTAATTTTTTTAATCTTTCTTCAGTTTCAATTAGTTTATGAATATCATGAAGTACTCCCCTTATACCTACAATTTCTCCTTCTTTATAAATAGGATGTGAATGTACTCTCCCATAAAAAGTAGTTCCGTCTTTTTTTTGAAATGTATAAATATCTGGCTCAATTAACTCTCCTGAAAAGAATCTTTTTGCGTTTATCATTAATTTTTCTCTTTGTTCAGGTAGAACGAATTGAATCATGCTCATTTTTCCTAACACCTCATCTTTTTGATATCCAAATTTTTCATAACCCACAGGATTAACATAAGATAACTTTCCACTTTTATCAATCTCATAGATAATATCTGGTAAAAGTTCAGCTGTACTCTTATACTTTTCTTCGGATTCTTTCAATTTTTGTTCTGTTTTCTTCTGTTCTGTAATATCTTCAGTATGGACTAAAACTAAATCAGGAGGGATATAGCTATATTTGACAGATAAAAATTTTTCTTCTCCTTTTGCAATACTAGATCTAATTTCCTTGAAAAAATTGCCTTGAGATTTTATACATTGATAAAGTCCTTCATATAATTCGAACTGATCTTTATAAAATACTGATGCTCTACATCCTAAATAGTTTTTAATCTGACCATTAGTTATTTTTTCAGCTGAATTATTATATTCAATCAAAATTAAATCATTTTCAATTACTTTCCATACATATGAAGGAAAAAACATACCTTTAAAGAGAGTTTTAAACTTTTGCTCTGACAATATTGATTTATCAACCGATTCTGACAATTAGTATCACCATTTTAAAGATCTTATACCATTTCTTAATTCTAGTAAGAAAAAATTTACTATACCAAATAATAGAAAGAAAAGTTGTATTTAATAATTTGGCAAAATTTTAAATTTGTTAAAATAAAAACAATAAAGGATAATAAGATAGTAATTTATTTCTTAATGATTACTTTATCGAAATCATATTAATGGATTTCTTATTTCATTTTTTTATGTTGTTTATACTGATTTGTCAATTATCTTATTTTCTCAATTATGTTATCAACTAACTAGGAGATATTTTAGACATGCTATTATTTTTGTGCTAATCGTAATTGTATTGTATTATTAAAGATTTATAATGATAAGGTGGAAATTCTCAGGAAGAGTGTTGATTTTAGACGTAAGATGCTTAAAAAACATAGAACAAATAAGAAAACTACTTAAAATAACAAGACTTGATTATAAAACTCATAATTTCAAAAGATATGATAAATTCTGAAATGAAAATTTTAAATCTTAAGTCTTAATATTTTGGCGGTCTCCTAAGGAATAATAAAAAGTAAAACTATCTTCATTATTATTGTTATTAAAAATTTAACAAATACTGTTAATATAGATTTAGAGTTATAAATGATTATAATTTTAAACGATTTTATTTAACTCTCATATCGACTGATTATGAAGGAAATAAACAAAAAGAAACTAACACCTATGTTAAAGCATTGGTATTCTATTCGAAAAAGGTTTCCTTCAGATAATCTCATTGCCTACCGAATGGGTGATTTTTACGAATTCTTTTATGAAGACGCAGAAAAAATTTCAAACCTTTTAGGAATAACATTAACAAAAAGAGGAGATGTTCCATTAGCAGGGATTCCACATCATGCGGGTCATAATTATTTTAACAATCTCATGAGTCTCGGTGAAACTCTTGTTATAGTTGATCAATTAGAAGACCCCGCAACAGTAAAGGGAAGAATCGTAAAAAGAGGAGTAACTCGAATACTTTCACCAGGGACAGTTATAGAGCCAAATTTGTTAAAGTCCAATGAAAATAACTACATTGCTTCTATGGTAAAAGAGAGGAATGGATTTGGGATCGCTTTTTCAGATCTCTCAACTGGCGAATTTGTAGCAACGGAGTTTTCAAATAAAGAACAAGACTCGCAAGAACGATTGTTAAGTCTATTTTCTCAATACGATCCAGTAGAATTAATAATTCCTTCTGATCTACAAAAAGATGAGAGACTGTTTATTATATTAACTGATTTAACAAGTGCAATTATAAAATCGTATAATGAAAATGTTTTTTTATATGATGAAGCTTATGCTTTAATCATTAGGCAGTTCAAAATCTCAAATTTGAAAAGTTTTGGTTTAGAAGATAAAAAAATGGCCATTCAAGCGGCGGGGGGTCTTTTAGCATTTTTGAAAGACACCCAAAGAGACATTGTCCCTAATGTCTTTAAAATAAATCTTATTCGAGAAGAAAATATTCTCCATTTAGATTACATAACTCAAAGAAATCTAGAATTAATAAATTCTCTATGGGAAAGAGGAAAGGATGCTACATTGTATTCAATCTTCAACCATACTCATACACCAATGGGAGCGCGTTTGTTAAAAAAATTTATTCTCCAACCATTAACTGATGTTGATAAAATAAATGAACGACTAAATATTGTACAAAAGTTTAAGGATGATATATTCTTAAGATCAGATTTAAGAGAAGAATTGAGAGTTATTGGTGATCTTGAGAGATATATTAATAGAGTTAATTATAGCGGTCATACTAATGCTCGAGATTTGATAAATATCAGAAATTCTTTAGAGAACGTTCCAAAAATTAGAGAATTATTAGAAAAAGCAGACATCCCTGAAATATCAGAATTTATAGAAAATATTACTCCTTTTAATGACTTAAAAGAGTTAATTAATATTTCAATCAAAGATAACCCTCCAACCACAATCAAAGAAGGAAATATCATTAAGGAAGGCTTTAACAATGATGTTGATGAATTAAGGGATATAATTCATAATGGGAAAAAATATATTCTTGAATATGAACAAGAACAGAAGAAAAAATGGAATTTAACTACGGGACTTAAAGTTGGATTTAATAATATTCTTGGTTACTATATAGAGATTACTTTGAGAACACTTAATACGATAAAAAATGTTCCGGAAGATTATATTGAACGGGCAACCCTCAAAAATGCTAAACGATATACAACAGAAAAACTAAAAGAACTTGAAGAAAAAATCGTAAATGCTGAAGAAAAAATTAATGAATTAGAATATGAAATTTTTAATACTATTCGAGAAAAAGTTGAAAAAGAAACAAAATATATTCTTGAAACTGCACAAAATATTGCAATAATCGACGTTCTTGCTTGCTTTGCTGAAATTTCTGAAAAATATAATTATTGTAGACCTATAATAAATGATGAAAACAAAATTATAATCAAAGCTGGTAGGCACCCTGTAGTAGAACAAATTAATTTAGATGAGCAGTTTATACCAAATGATTGTCATTTAGATAATGAAAATGACCAATTATTAATTATAACTGGTCCTAATATGGCTGGTAAAAGCACTTTTCTTAGACAGGTTGCTTTAATCTGCATAATTGCACAAATGGGATGTTTTGTTCCAGCAACATCTGCGATAATTGGTATAATTGACCAAATATTTACACGTATTGGAGCCTCAGATGACCTTGCAAGAAAGTTAAGTACATTCATGATTGAAATGACAGAGACTGCTAAAATATTAAATTATGCTACGCCAAAAAGCCTCATAATTATTGATGAATTAGGTAGAGGAACAAGTACTAGTGATGGGCAGAGTATTGCAATGGCCACTCTTGAAAAACTCCACGAGCTAAAAGTCAAAACATTATTCAGTACACATTATCATCAATTGACTGAAATTAATTTACCAGGAGTAAAAAATTACCATTTAGATATTATTGAAAATGAAGATGGAACTATAAATTTTGTGAGAACATTAAAACCAGGAAGTACGGATAAATCCTATGGGATTCATGTAGCAAGATTAGCAGGTATTCCAGACGATGTGATAATAAGAGCTTTTGAAATTCTAGATCAAATAGAAGAAAATGATCCATTCAGAACAACTGTAAGGCAAAATGGAGACATTAGCTCTTCTGGTAAGCATCATGATACATTAATTAATGGGAAGAAGAAAGAGCTTGAAACTTTAAATACTGAACTTAAATCTATTAAGAAAACTCTAAGTGAATGTAATGATGATTTAAGAAGGAAGGAAAAGGAACTTGAAGAAAGAAAGAGAAACATTAAAAACTTAGAATTAAAGTTTAAAAGTGAAAAAGAAAGAAAACCAAAAACAAAGAAGTACGTACAAACAAGTTTATTTGAACCAACAACAAGTGAAGAAAAAGTTACGGATATATTAGAGTTAATTAAACAAATCAATATTAAACCAGATATTCCAGATACGATAAGAGAACAATTAAGAGACCTTATTAAGAAAGTAGAGAAACTTTATTAAGCCAAAACAACTGGAATAATAAATACGATTGTTGTAAGATATATATAATATATTGTGATTATTGAAACAAGTACTATTCTATACAAATTCTTATTCCTTTCATTTTTGATATTTTCTAAAAATATTAAAAGCAATAGACCAATAAATGCTAAATGTGATGGTTGTAAAGCTTTCCATAAAATTGAGTCGATAAATAAAATTCCTCTTATTTCTGCATCACTGTGTCCCCAATTAGAAATCATTTGAAAAAAATAATCAGGAAAAATCAGATAAGGGATACAAATTATTAAAAGTGGGATTAGGAAATAAATAAGATCCTTCCACTTTATTTTTTTAATTATAAGTAAAACAGGGAGAAATAATAGTGCTGTAATTTTGAATGTTGCAAGAGTGAATAAAATACCTGCGATCCATTTCTTATCTCGTTCGAAAAATACATATGAATAAAAAAGTAAAAATAAAATCAAAAAATTGACATTGTTATAATACGCATCAATAGAATAGCCAATTATACACATTAAATAAAAAATTAGCAAATCTCTTTTATTCTTAAACACTTTCGGTGATTCTTTTATAACCATAATTGTTAAAATCAATCGTAAAATATCCCAAAAATAAACTCCTATTATCGTGTTGAGAGGTATAATATAAATGAAGTAAAATAAAAAATACCAAAAATAAAGATAATAAGGGGGCCAATCTGATATCGGCACAGGATCATAAAAATTAATCAAACCATTGTCCATACCTGCTATGAGTATTTTAAAATCAATATCCTTAGTCTCTTGAAGCCAATCCGAGATAGTGAAGAAATATAAAAGAATTCTTATAATTATGAGTGTGATTGTGATACATATGAAAAAAATGATAAAATACAAGTGAAGTGGATATTTTTCCTTCTTGTTTATTGTATCTTGACTACTCATAGTTTCCACTTAAATAAATTATAATAATGTATTAAAAGAGATTTAAAAGATTTTCCTTCAACTTAATGGTTAAATTAAAAACACTTACTTATCCAATTTTTATTTAAACTTTAATAGTGTAGTATTTTAAATTTGAATGAAATGAGGAATATATTAATATAGTAATCTTATCTTCTCATTGAAAAAACCTTAAAATTATAAAAAAATCTTGAACGTTCCTAAAATTAAGAAGATCATTGATGCTGAGAAAATTGCTGCAGGGGAAGTTGTTGATAGACCTGTTAATATTGTAAAAGAGCTTATTGAGAATAGCATCGATGCAGAGGCATCAGAAATAA
>JBHLPW010000115.1:0-6639 GCA_048939015.1 Promethearchaeota archaeon | reverse complement strand
ATTCATTATAATCTTTCTCAATTATTGATTTTACTATACTAACCTTTAATTTTTTGACTTTTTCAAGTGTAATAGCAAATTCCTTTTTGATATCCTCATATAGAACATCAATATTATTATAAAGGTCTTGAGCATTTTCCTTATCGATAATTTCTGAGCTAAATACCATGTTTTGATATGATTCATTTAATTCTATTAGCCAATTCTTACCAATTTCTTTAATTGGTAATAATTCATCAATTCTACCTGTTTTAAGAGCTACTTCAAATTCTTCACTGTGTTCCTCAAACATATTTGCAAAATAATTATTGATTTTATATTTAATAGCATTTAAATTAATATTAGGATTCATAAAAACAGTTACAGTATAATCCTCATATCCAAAAATATGCATCTTCAAATTACTCCCTTTTAACCCGAACCCTGTTAAATCTTGAATATTTAATTCTAATGAAAATTTCTCTAGTGCACTAATAAACATCGGAATTAATTCTAAATCAACAGGTATAGTAGTACTATCTTTGGGTACAGCTTGTGCTATAAACTTGTTAAGAGCATTATTAAATAATTCAATATTTAATAATGAAACACCATCCTTATTTGCTATTATTGCCCCTATAATTGATGGCACTTTTTTTTCACGAGTAGAATCGATAGAAACTGGATGTTTCTCTGTGCTATCAAATGTATTCGATGAAAAATCATTTAAAATCTTATTAAATAGCATCTTCCCTTTATTAGTTAAACTTAGAAGTTCTTTATTTTCTAAACTTGTTATCTCAATGTGACCCTTGCTTAGCAAACTATCAATCAGATAATTTACTAATTTTTCAGGACGATTTAATATTTCAAAAAGATCATTTTTAGATAAGAGAACTTTTTTATCAATTTGCTGTATTATCTTGAGTGATTCATCAACCATATTTAGCAACAAACCTTCATTTGGAATTATATCTTCCAAACAAACTTTCATAATATTAATAAAATACGAAAAAGTCTGAGGAAAATACTCTCTCTTTAAGCTAGTAAATAAAAATTCAGCTTGATCTACATCCGCGAATTCATTATTGATAATTAATTTATATTCCCTAATCTTTTTTTCGCTAACTAAATCTATTTTATGTAATAATACAAAAATATAAGCTAATGGAGTTACTTCATTTCTCAAATCAACTAATTTCTTAATAAATTCAACACTTTCTTCAGAATTAGATGTAATGTCTATTACAATTAAAATTAGTTTAGTTTCAATAAAAATTGATTTTTCTTCTGTTTCTAGCCATCTTTCATTTTCCTGACCTGCTAAATCAAATATGCCAACATCTTGGTTTAACCCAGGTAATCTTAGGATTAATGATTCCTCTCCATAGGTTGGTTGTATGGCGTATTCAAGCAATTTGGTAGAACTCTCACCTTCAAAAAAGACTTTTCGGAGTGTTGTTTTTCCTGCACTTGGTGGTCCGATAAAAATTATTTTCTTACTCATTATTATCTTGTAAATTTTTTTTGTAAATAATATAAATCTTTTATTTTCATTCTTAATTGGCCAATTAACCAAATTAATTTGTTTGCACTAAGAGTTTCTGAGAAACAAATTATATTCTTAAGATTAAATTTTTCATAGTTTAAGTTGTTCATAATAATATTAATATTAGAGCTCGAAAGGATTAAATGTTCAATTTTATCATTTTTTACCATATTTTCAAAAGTCTTATTTAATTGGGCAATCAATTTATGTGAATGATTAATAATTATTGTGTTAAAATCCTTAGAATTTGTCTGGACTATGATACTATCATTTAGATTTGTAATAAAAAACATAGTTTTGGAATATTCTTTGATTATATTATCTAAAATTTTTTTTAGATAAACATTTTCTTTCGAAAAACTACTTAATATTTCATAAAATGCATTATAAAGGCTGTAAATCATATTTAAGTAAATACTTGTATAAAATATGGGATAATCGTAGAGATCCTTTACTTTTTTCGTGATATTTGTTAGTGTTTTGTATCTAGATTTTTCTTCTATTAAATCAATTTTATGGAAAAAGAGGATTAACCTAGCTTTATTAGATCTATCTTTTAAGAGATGACTAACTATTTTAATATCTTCTATAATTAGTTGGAAATTAGAAACCCAAGTTGGATAATCAAATAAATAAATAATGATATCTGTATTTTCAAAAGCTAAGATATGATCATAATCCCCTCTGTTTTCTAATAAATAACTTAACTCTTGTCCTGAAGAATCAAATATACCTAATTTCAAATCCAGCCAAGAATGAACAGAAGGAAATATTCCCCGTGTTGGTTCTAAAGGAGTGGATAATAATTCTATGGGATTACTCCCTTCAAAAACAATCTTTTTAATAGTTGTTTTCCCTGTACTTGCCCTTCCAAGTATTAATATCTTTTTTGTTAATGATTCTTTCAAAAATGTATTAGTTTTTTCTGTGAAGTATTTTTTTCTATCGTCTCCAGATCTAGATAATAAGTTTCTAGCAAATTCAATGAATTTTGTTTTTAATGTGTATAAATTAACTTTTTCCTTTTCCTCAAGAATTATAATAACAATTTCATATCCAATCTCAGTTACTTTTGCTTTATTGCAATAACTTAATATAATTTGATCTTTATAAGTGACCTCAATTAATTCATCTTTTTTGAGTTCTTCTTCATATGAATGGGTCATATAAATTTTATTAATTAAATCATCTGTTAATTCTAACCCTAAAGGGAATTTTAACTCTAATGTTGCACCCATTTTTGTATCCCAACTAAAAAAAGCTAAACCCATGACCATAGGATTTTTTTCAACTCCAATCTCCTTCGAATTTTTTTGATATTGAAAAAGTAAAAGTTGAACCCATTCCTATCATACTAATAAAACTTATTTCACCTCCATGTAATTCTACCAACCTTTTTGTTAAAGATAATCCAAGACCCGTTCCAGGAACAGAACGCACATAAGTAGAATCGACTCTTTTAAATTCTTTAAATATTAAAGGAAAATCTTTGAGTGCAATACCAATTCCCGTATCTGCTACGCTAAACAACCACTGATTGTACCTTTCTTTAACAGTTAGAGTTACTTTTCCTTCAATAGTAAACTTAATAGCATTACTTAACAGATTTAAGACTATTTCTTTAAATCTAAAGGGGTCAGCATAAATATATTTTTCATCATTCAATCCCTTTATTTTAATTTTAAGATCTTTCTTATTATATAATGGCTTTAAACTTGATTTTATTTGTTCTAACATATTATTTAGTGAAAACTTTTGAATATTTAATGAAGTTTGTCCAGATTCTATTTTCGATATATCCAAAATATGTTTTATCATATCGAATTGATGTTCAGCTGAACTTTTAATATCATTTATAAATTCTTTTTGTTCTAAATTTAACTCTCCGTACACCTCTTCTAGAAGTAAGTCAGCAAACCCTATAATTGCATTCAGTGGAGTTCTTAATTCATGGGACATCGTTGCCATGAATTCTGTTTTAAATTGGGATGATTTTACTATTTGCTCTAGATATAACTTCTGTCGTTTAAGAGCGTCATTTAATTCTTTTGTTTGGAGTTGAACTTCATTTTCTAAATTATGTCGAAATTTATGTTCTAAAAGCTCTATTTTCTTTTTTTCAGTAATATCTTCAAAGATTAATTGAATTAAAGAATTTGCATCTCTTTTTATAAAGGATGCTTGAATTTTAACCCACAGTAAATTTTCTTCAAAATTTTTAAATTTCACTTCAATAGGTTCTGGAAAATCATTTAAAAAAGATGTTTTGAAAATTTTTTTAAAATATTTTTTTACCTCTATATGAAAAATATCACCATATTCCACAATAGATTTTCCAATCATATCATTTCCATTTAAACCGAATAAAACTTCTGTTCTAGGATTTGCATCTATAATATTTCCATTTAAATCAATAAGGAATATTACATTTGGGGAATTATCAAATAGGGATTTATATCTTTCTTCAGCAGATTTACGCTCAGTAATATTCCTTGATACTACTATTACTTTCAATTCTCCTTCTGTATCAATAAATGATTGACCACTACACTCTAACCAGAGCCAACCTTTATCCTTATGTCTAAAACGCAATTCTATAACGGATTTTACTGGACCGAATCCATTTTTAAAAGTGAAAATAGCTTGCTCTAAATCATCTGGATGAATAAAATCTAAGGCAGACTTACCAAGAAGATTAATTTTTTGATACCCAAGTAATCTAAATGCTGTTTCTTGATTCAAATATTCAAATTTAAAATCTTGATCAATTATAGCAATCAGGTCATTGATGTTTTCAATGATAAGACGATATCTCTCTTCAGACTCTTTTAATAAATTCTGCATTTTATAATTTTGTAAAGCATTTCCTATTATTTGGGAAGAGAGCCGTAAAGGTGATAAATCTTTTTCTTTCCATTCTTTTTCTACTATATCTCTTGTATATCCTATAAATCCTGATAATTCTGATTTATTATATAATGGAATCACCAAAAAAGACTTAATTTGATGGATTCTTAACAAATTCTTAGTAGCTTCAGCCTCAATTGGTAAATAATCTGCATCTTTAATATTTATAAGATTCCCCTTTCTAAGCTGCTCGTTCCACCATGGAAAACTACTGATCCATAAATTTGGAAAATAATTAAACACTGGATTTATTCCTTCTGTACACCACTCATATGTATGGTTTAAAATACTTTTATCCTTGGTAAAAAGAAATAAAATAACACGACTAGCACCACTTAAGATTCCCAAATCGCGAAGTGTTCTATGTATGGCATCATTAATGCTAATATCTCCAAAAAAACGAGATGATATATTAGAAGATAAAATTTCTAAGTCTGCCCATTTTCTATTTATGTTTTCTAATTCTTTTTCTAAGTCAATATTTCTTCCCGAATGTTCTATTTCATCTAGAAGCATATTAGATTTGATAATAATTTTAATTTTGATTTAATCTTCTTTTTCCTTAAGATAGAGAAAGAAGTGAAAGAATTCAATTTTTCTATATAAATCAGAGTTGGGTATATTTGTTAGGTCTTTTTCTAACCCACTTTTAAAATAATCCGCTCTAATAGTTAACTTGAAAAAGCGATCATTATCAAGTCCTTCTAAAAAACCTAATTCCTCTAATTTTTCTATATAATCTTTAGTTTCTTCTATATTGAATTTACATTTTTGAGATATATCATCAATGCTATATTTCGCATTAGTTTCTGAATTAATTAAAATTAACAGTTGCTTTTTCATTCTCTGAAGTTCTTTATGATTGATAGAAATTATATTTTTTTTGAAAATTAAGTTTAAAATTTCAGAAATTATACAAAGAGTACTGTAAAAATTGTCCTTAGTAATAGATGTTTTATAAATTTCAAAATCTTTCCCTTGCGGATGTTGAATTGTAATAAACTCTTGGATAGTTTTTAATTTATTATAAACATACAATTTACTTCGAAGATCAATTTTATGTAAAAAAGCAATAATTTTACATGAATTGAGTTGAAGATCTTTTTTCATCTTATATATATTGATTAAAAACTTGATTATAGATTCTAACGAATTTCTTATATCAAACACACAAATAATTGTATTACTTTCACTAAATACTTCCCTCCCATTATCTGAAAACCAGATCTGATTTTCTTGTCCAGCTAAATCAAAGATTCCTAAGTCATCTTTATTTATACTGTAATTTCTTGAGTTAATTCCTCTTGATGGTTGTAAAGGTTCCTCTAAAAGCAAATTTGGATTTGCTTGTTCGAAAAAAACTTTCTGAAGTGTTGTTTTTCCTACACCAGATGGACCAACAAGGACAACTTTTTTTCTACTAATCAATTTCTTTGCCTAATCTTTTTATATTAATCCATTTATTTCATAGAATTTTTCAGATATATCTTTAGTGACATAATTATATCCTTACATGATTCTAACATCATTTCTACATAATTTATTAAATTCTCATCCGACAATCCATTTTCGCTCTTTCTATCTCCTAAGATTAACTCACAAAATCCTTGAATCGTATTAACAGCACTTCGCATTTGTAAATTAAACTTTTCTATTGGAAGAATTTCATTCTTATTCATATAAATATCGCTTAATTTGTGGAAGAATTTATTAAATAAATTTTTATCATCTAAGAGTATTCTATCATCTCCTAACTTTCGAAACATCATCTCTATTCGTCTAAAATATATAATTGGGATCAATGGATTTTCGATATCTCGAAGTAGAATAATTGAATATAATTGTTTCTTTCCTCGAGCATTATCATCATTAACTTCAATTTTATAAATTTGGGCATAAAAATAATTAAAATCTAAAATTACCAATTTGTTTTTAGTATTCAATGCATCTCTTAAGAGATTCCTAATAAAAGGTTGTTTTAATTCAATATCTGTTGATGTATAAATAGCTCTCGGTCCCAGAACATGGTCATATTTTCCTATAATGATTATAAATGGATATATTTCTAAAGTAGATTGCAAATTATTATATATCTCTGTTATAGCAGGTTCTATAATATCCAACTCTTGCTTTTTCTCTAACATAGATTTTTAGCTCTTTTTATAAGATTGGTGTATAATTCTGCTCCTTTAGTGTATATTATA
>JBHLPW010000056.1:0-30377 GCA_048939015.1 Promethearchaeota archaeon | reverse complement strand
AAAATTTCGATTACTGCATTATAATTTAAACCTATAATCGGTATAATCTGATTAATAGTATCCCTATGAGGAATTTCATCTACTTTTAGAATTGATATTTTTTTTAATATAAAATTAGAATCTAATATTTCAATTTCGGCATTAGAAATAAACCGGTCTATACTATAAAGTTCTATTAACTTTGAGATTTCTATATTTCTATAAAATAAAAAGGGAAATTTCTCAATTAATGCATAATTATTAGATATTAAGTTTAAAACTTCAACTAGAATATTAGTTTCAAAAACAGTATCACCTGGTATAACTAAATAATAATGATCTTTAGTGAAGAAGTTCTTATTTTTAGTTATGGATAAAAAGGAATATAAAGGTCCAAATTTATATTGCTTTTTAGCATTAATGATTTGAAGTTTTTCTTGTAAAACATCATTTTCTTTTATTAAATTTGAAATAAAATTAGAAATTTTCTTTCCCAAATAACCAATGACAATTCCAATTTGTTCTATTTCTAAATTAACGAGATTATTAATCGTATGAAGGAGAATAGGAATATTTTTAAATTTTTCAATTTTGATTAGTGGTTTTGGAGTAGTTTTAGTAATTTTCTTTAGTCGCGTTCCCTCACCAGCGCATAATATGACCGCCGATATTATTTCTTTAAACTTATTCTTTTGTTGTAACAATTCGTTTCCCATTTTCATCCAGGATAATTGTATGTTCTTCTTGAGCTACTGGTTTTTTAAGAGCCTCAACTAAAATAGGATATTTACTTAAGACTTTTTTACTTGTAAAAAATTCAATTGTTCGTTGAATTTTACTTTTAGGGATAAGACTTTCTTTTTCTATCCATCGGGGACTAAAAGGAAGCTGTTTGAAATTACTTTCAATTTTACTCATGTATCCTAGATGTTCATATGACATATTTTTTTTAACTTTTTTCAAAAATCGAAATATAAAGGCCTGATCTCCATTTTCTACTCTTCCAGCTCCAGAAGTGGAAAAAGGTTCACATGCATAAGCATCCCCCGGTTTGAGTATTTGGTTATGGAGTTTATCTTTATGATTTGGTATGAAAGGGCCAGCATGTAAATTATATTGTTTTAGTTCATGACCTCCCAAATTCTTTATTGGTTTTAAACCACGATTGCTGATTTTTTCTTCGATTACTTCACCAAGTTCATACAATTTAACTCCGGGATTGAAAATTTCAATTGCCGCATCGAGTGCTTCTTTTGCTGCATCAATAAAATTCTGAAGCTCCGGATCTTCGTCGATATTTATAGTGAATGCTGAATCTGCTATATAACCATTATAATGAGCCCCAATATCAATTTTTAAGAGGCCTTTCTCTGGTATTCTAGTCTCATCATCTATAGGAGGGCTATAATGAGCAGCAATTTCATTTAAAGAAATATTGATTGGAAAAGATAATTCACATTCATTCTTAATTATCTCTGCCTCACATTTATTTGCAATATCTAAAAATAATTCTCCTGGTGAAACTAATTTCATTGCCAGTCTTTTCGCTGCTATAACTGCTTTCCCTGATTTTATATAATCTTGAATGTAATTATTTATCATTTTCTTAAAAATTCTGTTTTTTAATATTAAGGGGTTAATCTATCAGCAGTTCTAGGATACATTACAGCTTCCCTAATGTCATCTAGTCCACATATCATAGTAAGCCATCTATCTATCCCCAAGCCAAATCCTGCATGTGGCGGCATTCCATATTCAAAAGCTTTTAAATGAGATTTAAAAGAAGTTGAATTAAGTCCTTGATTTTCAATAGCATTAATTAATTGTTCCATATTGTGAACTCTTGTTCCTCCAGAAGTTAATTCTAGCATTCCCTTTTGTAAATCAAAGGATTCACTATACTTATTATCCTTCGACGGCATAATATAAAATGGTTTTATTGACATTGGCCAATGTGTTATATAGTAATAATTAGGGAATTCTTTACCCAATTTTCGATAAGCTTCAGTAGAAATATCTTCACCAAATTCAATATTAAAACCAAATTTAGTGTTAATTAATTCAATAATTTCTTCGTATTTATATCTAGGAAATGGAATCTCTGGTAAAACGGTTATATTTTCCATTCCTAAATATTTTAAAGCATCAAATCGATTTTCTCTTACATCTTTTAAAACATTGTACACAAGTTCTTCTAATAATTTAAGAACATCCTCCATTGTTGAAAAAGCTATTTCAACGTCTAATGTAAAAATCTCGCATAAATGTCTTTTTGTACGGTGTTTTTCTGCTCTAAAACAGTCACTTATCTCAAAAACCCGTTCATAAACTCCACTTAATTGTTCTTTATATAATTGAGCTGATTGAGTGAGAAATGCTTCTCTTTCGAAATATATAATAGGAAATAGCTCAGTACCCCCTTCTGTTGCAGAACCTATAATTTTAGGAGTAGTTATTTCAGTAAAATATCTTTCAAATAAAAATTTTCGAATTGCCCTTAACATTTCACCTCTAATTCTAAAAACAGCTTGATTTTTAAGAGATCTCAAATCTAAAGCTCTATTATTTAATCTAAGATCTAATTCAGATATAGTTTCTCCAGTCATATCTATAGGAAGCTTCTCAGGCGTTGTATTTAGTATTTTTATTTCAGAGGGTATAATTTCAATCCCTCCTGGTGCTTCATTAAATGCCTTGACAGTACCTTTCACCATTATACAATATTGGTATCCAACTTTAGCCTTGTCAAATAAATCTTCGGTTACAACTCCCTTTTTCAGGGTTATTTGACGTTCTCCAAATTTGTCCTGTAAAGAGATGAATTTTAAGCCTCCAAGATCCCTAAAATTTCGAACCCAACCTCCTAAAATGACTTCTTTATTAACTAAATCTGTTGTTATATCTTTTGTGAAATGAGTCTTTCTCCAATCTTCTAAATTATCAAACTCCATTTATTCAACAATTTATTATATTTCCTCGATTATATTCGTTAAAATTAAATTAAAAATAAAATTTTTACTTTCTTATCTTATATTTATGGTTGAATTGAAATGGAAAGGCAAGTTGGAAATAGAGGATATTATTTCAAAACCATATGAAACTAAACCTTTTCATGTTCTCGATATATATCCATCTATTGGTATGGATTCTAAACCTGACGAAAAGTGGCAGAATCTACTAATTTGGGGAGATAATAAAACAGTAATGAAATCATTGATTACCAAGTTTAAAAGCAAAATTTCTCTCATATATATTGATCCCCCTTTTGGTACAGGAGGAAATTTCAACCTTAAAGTTCAAATAGGAGAAAATGGTAATTTCATAGATGAAATTGCCTATAATGATAAATGGAATGAAGGTTTAAATTCATATTTAGATTTTATGCGTGAACGCCTAATTTTAATGAAGCTACTATTAGCAGATAGCGGGGTTATATTTATACATCTCGATTGGCATATTTCTCATTATATCAAAGTCATTATGGATGAAATTTTTGGATATGAAAATTTCAGAAATGAAATAATTTGGGCTTATCCTGCTGCTTCAGTAAAAACTCGACGTTTTTTTATTAGATCTTATGATACTATCCTATTTTACTCAAAAACTGATGATTACGTATTTCGAGATGATCCAAGGATATACCAAGAATTTTCTGATAGAGTTAAGAATGCTTTAAAAAAGGATGATAAAGGTGTATTTTATTATAGGGGAGGAAGCCATAATGGAAAGAAACTTTCTAGGAAAGTCTATGTAGAAACTGAAGGAATTTTCCCTCGAGATGTTTGGAGTGATATTCCCTATATTAGAGCTAATACTTCAGAATATCAAGGGTTTTCTACACAAAAACCAGAACGTTTATTAAAAAGAATTATTCTGGCGTCAACAAACAGCAATGATCTTGTAGCAGATTTCTTTTGTGGTTCAGGTACTACATTAACTGTAGCAGAAAAGCTTGGAAGACGATGGATTGGATGTGATTCAAATAAACACGCGATTCATATAGTAAGGAAAAGAATACTTAACCTAGATAAAAGTAATGATATTATAGATTGGAAAAAAAAATACAATAAAACCCCTCAATCTTTTAAAATCTTAGGAATTGAAAAAATGGATAAATTAGATACAATATCCTATAACCTTTTGAAGAAGGAGGTTCAAGATCAGAAAGGTTATAAAATCAATGAATCCCCCAATTTACACGTGAAGATCCATAAACAAAATAATAGGATTAATGTAGAATTGATCGATTATCAATTACCTTTTATTGATTTAATTTCAGAAAAAGTTAAAGGAGATATTAAATCTTTTTCTGATTGGATTGATTATTGGGCTGTTGATTATTACCCCCAAAATAATATTTTTAAGGCTAAGTGGTTTTCTTTTAGAACTCCAAAAGATAGAAAATTAGCTTTAAAATCAAAGTATTACCATTATGATAAACCAGGGAATTACAATATTCTAATAAAGGTAATTGATATTTTTGGTATTGAAACTGTAATATCATCAGAACTTAAACTGGTTTAATAAGTTCTCTAATTAGCATCGTAGCATAGCTTCCTTTTTGTAAAGAAAATTCAAATTGAATTTTTATATTTCCTGGATTAAGTTCATCATCGTTAAATTCTAATAATTTTAAACCAGTAGGTTTAGCAGATATAGCTCTAATAGAACCTTTCATCTCGAGTTCTGTATTTGATTTGTTATAGAGAATATTTTTATCAACTTTTTCTATCTTAATAGTGTCTTCAAATAGAGTCTTCATCAAGGGGAATGACTCTAAATCGGTTGTATTCCCAATAATAGGCATAATAATGGCAGCTCGATTTAAATTTAATGCTTTTTTTAAGAATTTATCATAAAAGCTCCCATATATATAATTTACATATGTGAGATTTCCATTATAGTCATCTAATATGGAAATCACATCACCTTTTATCGGCGTAAATAAGGGAAAGCCTTTCTTTACTCTTAATGAAAGCATCTTATTGAAAAGATAAGATTGAAAGGAACTAATCAATAACTTTTTCAAATCAGAAGGTAATGTGTTAATACAACCCATGTAATCTTTTGGTGTTTCAATTAGATAATGAAGCATGTTTCTTTCATATTTTAGGTTTTTTGGAAAATTTTCTAAAGCTTTCACAAAATCTTGTGTATTTCTAAATTCTCTCCTTGCGATTTTTGATTCACTAGACTCAGAGGTATAAGTAGTTGATACAAATTCTTCAAAGGCTTTCTTAAAATTACCTTCTAAAATATATCGTCCAACAATATGAGAATTGGGTCTATAACTTCCGAATCTTTGAAGTCCAAAATAATTAGGAAATCCTTTTTTCCTTAAATAATTGAAAATTTGTTCTAATCTATTTTTCAAATCCCTACGATTTTCTATATTTCTAATTAAGACTGTAAAGTTATTTCCCCAATGGCTTCCTAATTTAACAGGTTTCTTTGCAGGATAGATATTTCTAATAAAAATATCCTTTAGATTTAATTTTTTTAAATTATCAATATGATCTCCTTTTATTGAGACTTTTTGAACTGATATGGAATGTTTGTCTTTCAACCCAGAATAATTTAACATTTCATAAGGTATTTTCAAGGCTTTACTTATTTCTCTTAAAGCTTTAAATGTATCTCGATTAATTTTTATTAAATTAAATTTTGTATATCCATCCTTTAATTCTTTAGAAAAAGGTTGAGATTTGTAATCTTCTCTTATGTTAAGTATTTTTCCATTACTTTCTATTTCTTTAACTATAAAATCCTTAAAATTTTGCTTATATTCACCCCCAATCCCATCAATTTTTGATGTGGCAAAAGCATCAATTCCTACAAACTTTTCTACTTCTCTTTCACTATTTCTTTTGAAAATATAAGTATCAGCTTCTTTGTCTGACAATTTTATTGCCTAAGTTGTTAATATTATAATAGTTTTAAATCCCCAGTTATTTTATCAATCTCCTTAGATAAAACAGGACCAATTCCAACAGCAGTAATTGTTCCTGGAGTTAGTTGTGTCAATCCAGCATCATTCACAACAAAATATGGAATTTTATTCAATTCAAATTTAGCTGTTAATTCTTTTAATTGATCCATATTTTGGATTTTAAGTACAACTTTTTTCTGTCCAGAATTCTTCCAATTCTTCCAAATTGGTTTATTTTGGATTCTTACTAGGTCTGATGCTGAAACACTAGCATGACAAGACTGGGCACACTTTTTACCAGTTCCCATCTTAAGATCTGTTCTTACTAAAATTACTTGTTTATATTCTTCCACAGTAAATCTATTTAATATTAGAAAAATAGTTAATTAAATCTTATTGATTATTGAAATTCAACCCTGGTAATATTCCCTGTTAATTCATAAATAAGTTCCTCAAGTTCGTCTTTCGTAAACAAAAAATTATCTTTATCATCTTCTCTAAGCACTGCTCTAAACTGAACGTCTCCAGTAGCTAAAAATATTTCATTAAGCGATAAAAGTTTGAATGGTGCAATTAAAGCTTCCACTACTGGACGTGGTTTATTCGTTTTTTCAATGAAAATTAATTCATCTATCTCATATGTCTCTTTGATCCATATGATTAAATCTTGAGATATTTTCAATTTATCTTTTTTCCCTACTACCAATATTACTACATCTTCGTAATCGATAGCTTTATAAAAAGAAATATCTTTTAAAAAAGCAAAATTTTCATCTTCTTCCTCTAATTGAATTAGATCTTTTGCCAGATCAATTTCAAATTCAGTAATTTCTCCAGCATCAAGCCTAGCTTGACAATTAGTACATAAGAAACCAGAATTAATGCATGTTTTGTCAGCAGGAAGGACTTTCATTCGTTTTAGACCAGATTAAATATCCCAACTTAAGTGATGTTCTATTATATCGGATTGATAAATAGTATAGTGATTGATATCTATTAAAAATGGTTAATTAAGTTTATCATAAAGTATCTTAAATTCCTTACTTAAATGGATCTGTTATACAAATGTATATTCATTAAATACAAAGATCTCTAATCAAATTTCCAAAAGAATGATTTAGAGATTAAAAGATAATTTTAAGTTTACTTCTTCTTCAATCATAGATATTTTTTGCAAAGCGGTTCTAAATTCTTCCCGAGTTAGTTTACTTTTATCAAGTAATTTTTTCGCAAGCATTTTATATTTATTTATAATTTCAGGATCAACAAAATTTTCAAGTTTAATACAAAAAGAATAGAGATATGAATAGGTTTCAGCGTATTTTGAATAATTTATTGATTCTTTAACCTTATCTAAATAATATTGTAATCGTAGTTTACGATCCTTAATCTCATCCTTAAGAGATTTTGATTCTGTTTGATATACTATAAACTTCTCGTCATCTTGAAGTTTTTCTGAAATATCAATTAATTTTTTTGATATTTCGTATTTTTTCATAATATTTTGTTCAGATAAGTATAAAACTTTAAGATCTTTTCTTTGATTTAACAAATCTTCTCTTAATTGTCCGGATAGTGAACCTTTCTGCTGCCAAATCGACTTTAAGATTGTACTCTGATTATTAGTTAGAGATGAACCATCTATAAGCTTTTTATCTGAAAGTATTAATTGAATAATTTTTAAATCAAATATTTCAAGTCTTTCTGGTTTACGATCCCAGTTTATAAATAAATCTTGATGATTTAAGATAATATCATTTATTTTTGGGATTAATTTTTGAACTTCTTTTATATCTTGCCCATCGACTATTATAACTAGATCTGATAAAATTTCGGGAATTCGAGTTATTAACACAAAATATTCACCTAACTCAATGGTGTTTAAAGATTCAGTACTGCTTTCAGTAAGTTCTGACACAAATGTCTGTAGTGCAGAAAAAAAAGAATCAAACATCTCTAATTTCTCATCACTCTGAAAGCTTTTATTATACAAAAGGTCTTTGGATTCACTCTGAAAAATATATAATGCTTGAATCATATGGGAAATCTCTTAATCATCGTTATTATTAGAAATAAGATGAAGTAAAAAAATATATAATTAACTTTTTCGAAAATATGAGTTTAAAATTCATAGATGCTCAGTATTTTGGTTTTTTATAACACCTTGGAGTAGATTACTCTCAAATTTATAGGTTTATAAGTACAGTGGGATAATTACTCTTTATTTAACTAAAATTTATAATTCTATAACATCACAACTAATATTTCTTAACAATCTTTCTGCTGTCACTGGATCTGTTTTATATGTATAAAGAATTTTCTTAGTTCGTAATTTTAACTTCACTATATCTTTTAAGCGCTTAACTCGACAATGAATAGCATATTCAGAGATTTCCATGAATTTCTCTTCGTCAAATATTTCCCTTGGCACATTAACTCAACTCATATTACTTAATGTATAGTATAAATAGATCTATTATTTATAGAATTTTAATTTTATCATATTTTACCATAGTCTAAACAAAAATTTTATTTTAAATCGTGTTTTCTAGAAATTATTCTTAATACAAATTGATATAAGTATTTTTTTTTTCTTAATAAAATAACTATTGAAAAAAAATGAGCCCTATAGACGATCCAGTGAAGAGGAGAATCGCAAGATTTCATTTACTCGAAAAAACAGTGTGTAGAAGATGTGGAGCTCTTAATCCAGTTAGAGCAAAGAAATGCCGTAGATGCCATGGAAAAGATCTCAGATTAAAAAGAAGAGAACTCACCAAATAGATCATTATCTTATTTTTTTGTCAATCCTAAAAATAGATACTTTATTAATTTAACTAGCCCGATTTCTGCTCATTTCTAATAGAGTTTAGTTTTGATAAATTAGACATAAGTGGCAAAAGTTTAAATATTAGTTTAACAAATTTGTTAATGATCCTTATTAATAGAGGGTAGAAAAATGAATTTAAATAAAAATAAAAGAAGATCGGGCGTTCTTGTTTTATTATCGTTGATTATAATATCATTGTTTGCACAGATCTTATTCTTTTCTAATCTTATTCCAATAAATATAAATGTGAATAAAGATCTCAATTCTCCAAAACAAGCACAATGGAACTTAACAGGATCTCATATTGTTATAAATGATTCCATTCCAACTAAAAGCTGGGCATATACAGCTTCACATTATCCATGGTGCTCTGGTTCAGGAGTTTGGAGCGATCCATATCTAATCCACGATGTTGAGATTGATGGGGAGGAAGGAGAAAGTTGTATTATTATTGCCGAATCTACAGTATTCTTTAGAATAGAAAATTGTCGACTTTACAATTCGGGATGGACAGAATATGATAGTGCTGGCATTAGGTTAATAGATACTGATAATGGATTCTTAATTGGTAATAATTGTTCTTTTAATGAATATAATGGGATAAACATTGAATTTGGTTGTAATAATAATACTCTTACTGGGAATACTGTAACTAATAATCAAGATGGAATAAAGGTACAATATAGCGCCAATAATACAATAATCGGAAATTCGCTAGTTTTAAATAGTGTTCGAGGAATAAACGTACAGGATAGTGATAATGTTATTATAAAGAGTAATACACTGAGTAATAACAGAAATGGGATATGGATTGATAAATGTGAAAATTGTACTGCTACGGGTAATCTCTTAGCTAACTGCGGTTTCATTATATCTGGTAACCTTTACAATATGAAAGAGTTCACTTCAATTACTATCGGTTCTACGAATTATGTGAATGGAAAATCAGTTTATTATTACGTAAATCAAAAAGGCCTAAGAAATAGTGATTTTGTGAATCCTGGACAAATTATGTTAGTAAATTGTAGCGATTCTGCCATAAGTAATTTCGTAATACCACATGCTTCAAATGGTATCTCCTTAACTTTATGTAGGAACATTACATTGTTTAACAATGACCTTTCGTATAATAATGTTCAAGGAATTCATGTAGAAGAGAGTTCTTATGTGAATTTGACAAATAATAAAGCAAACAATTGTAAATATGAATATACTTGGGATACAATAGGAAAGGGAATATATATGGTTGATTGCAGTAATTGTATTATCGTAGGAAATACAGCAAGCGACAACACTGATGCGGGAATATATATATGGAAAGGTGATAATTGTACATTTCATGGGAATACCATGAACAGTAACCAGAGGGGTTTTCGTTTATCTGATTCTAATGACATTATTGTCTCTGGAAATATATTAAATGATAATTATAATGGAATAACTTTATATGATTGTTATGAACATGATTTAATTGGAAATATTATCGATAATTGTCAATATTACGGAATATATATTGAACAAGATAGTGCAAATATCACTTTATCAGGGAATCAACTTTCTAATACTGGAGTATATCTTGATTCCCAAGGAACTTTAAAATATTTAACATCTCAGGAAATAGATATTACTAATCTAGCGAATGGAAAGCCAATATATTATTATGCTAATCAGTCGGGGTTACTCTCAACAGATTTTACAAACGCAGGTCAAATTATATTAGTAAATGTACAAAATTCAGTAATGGACGATTTACAAATCTATAATACTTCAAATGCTATTACTATGATTTATTGTGATGGAAATACAATTTCAAATTGTGATTTCAAATATAATAGGATGAATGCATTAGAAATGTGGTACAGTAACAATACTGTAATAAAAAGTAATACCGTAGATAATAACTTTGAAACTGGGTTTTATTTAATACAGAGTCACTACAACAATATTACTGATAACACCTTAACTGATGATCCAGTTAATAATCCTCATGCGGGCATCAGGATGGATACATGTAATCATAATTTTATATCTAAAAATCATATTTTTGACTGTATGGCAGGTTTAGAACTCCATGGTGAATATAATACCATTTCAGATAATAATGTAAGTAGTAATGTTGATGAGGGTATAAGGTTGGAGCATTATGGTAATAACATAATAGAGAATAATATAGTAAATGATAATGAACATGGAATTATGCTTTCAGAATCTGATTTCAACGATATTCTTAATAATATGATAAATTACAGCAGGGGATATGGAATAGAATTCTGGGATAGTGATTATAATAATATTACAGGTAATACTTTTTATTGTAATAGAGATGGTTGCTGGAGGGAAGAAAATTCAATAGGAAATATATTCACGGATAATATCTGTGAACTATGCCCTGAGGAGCCTACAGATGGAGGTCGTCCACCAATTCCAAGTTATAATGTTCTATTCATTCTGGGAATTATCAGTGTAAGCACAATATTATTGACAAGGAAGAAACTGAAAAAATTGAAAAACTAAATTCCTTTTTTTTTATTTTAATTTTAAGGTTAAAAAATTTTTTGATAGATTAAATTCCATAAATTTCAGTTATTTTTCTCACGGAATTCAAAATTCGTAAACTTTTTTAATTTTATGACTTAGAGATCTATATAAAGAAAATATTATTTCAAAATATAAATAATAATCATATTTACAAAGAGTGAAAAAAAATGGCACAATTAGGCGGAACACCTGTCTTAATTATGAAAGAAGGTACAGAACGACAACGTGGAAGAGATGCTATGTCAAACAATATCGCTGCCGCAATTGTTATCGCAGAAGCTGTAAGAACTTCACTTGGACCCCGTGGTATGGACAAAATGCTCGTAGACCAGTTTGGTGATGTCGTTATAACAAACGATGGTGCTACAATTCTAAAAGAAATTGATGTACAACACCCCGCTGCTAAAATGATGGTTGAAGTTGCAAAAACTCAGGACTCTGAAGTTGGTGATGGTACAACTACATCAGTTATTCTTGCTGGAGAATTATTGAAACGAGCTAAAAAACTATTAGAACAGAAAATACATCCTACTGTGATTACTGAAGGTTTTAGAAAAGCAGCTGAAAAAGCTGTTGAGATTCTTGATAGTATTTCTATTAAAAGTGGAATTGAAGATGAAAAAGGACTGAAAAATGCTGCTATGACTTGTATGTCCAGTAAGATTGTTTCAGAATCAAAAGTAATGTTAGCTCAAATCTGTATGGATGCTATTAAAGCTATTACTGAGAAACAAGAAGACGGAAAATATGTCGCAGACATAGGAAAAGTCCAAATTCAAAAGAAAGAGGGAGATTCTATCGATGATACTAAACTTATTAAAGGTATTATCTTAGATAAAGAAGTGGTAAGTCCTGGAATGCCAAAAAGCGTTACTGATGCTAAAATCTTACTTCTACAAAGCGCAGTAGAAATTGAAAAGACTGAATTCGATAGTAAACTCCAAATTACAAGCCCAGAACAAATCCAGCAATTCTTAGATGAAGAAGAACATATGCTTAGGACTATGGTTGAAAAAATTCAAAAATCCGGAGCAAATGTCGTAATTTGTCAAAAAGGAATTGATGACATGGCTCAACATTTCCTTTCAAAAGCCGGTATTATGGCCGTAAGAAGAGTGAAAAAATCTGATATTGAAAAACTCTCAAAAGCAACTGGTGGTACTATCTTTACGAACCTTGACGATATCGCTTCGGGAAAACTTGGATGGGCTGGTTTGGTAGAAGAACGTAAAATAATGAATGACTCTTGGATTTTCATTGAAGAATGTAAAGATCCTAAATCTGTCGTTATTCTTATAAGAGGTGGAACTGAACTTATCGTCGATGAAGTTGAAAGAGCAATTCACGATGCTCTCTGCGTAGTGAGAGATGTAGTTGAAGATCAAAAACTTGTCGGCGGCGGTGGAGCTCCTGAAATTGAAACTGCTATTCAGTTAAGAAAATATGCCTCCACTCTAGGTGGACGTGAACAACTCGCTGTTGAAATTTTCGCTGATTCGCTTGATATTATTCCAAAAACTCTCGCTGAAAATGCGGGATTAGACCAAATTGATACTCTCATGAAACTCAGAGCTGCTCATCAACAAGGCAACAAATTTGCTGGACATGACCTCGACACCGGTGAAGTGGTCAATGATATGGCAAGTGTTGGAGTTGTCGAACCTACTGTAGTAAAAGTACAAGCAATTAAATCCTCAACCGAAGCTACTTCGATGATTCTCCGCATTGATGATGTGATAGCATCAGCCAAATCTGCTATGCCCCCAGGAATGCCTCCTGGTGGAATGCCACCTGGTATGGGCGGTGGTATGGGTGGCATGGGTGGAATGGGTGGTCTTCCCCCGGGTATGATGTGAATCTAAATATTTACTTAATTTATTTTTTCTTTCTATTTTTCTTTTAATTTTTTAGCTATATTTTGGGTTAATTCACAGCCAATAATATCTATTCCGTTAAGTGCCCACTTAAGTTGTTCTTTAATTTCTTTCGATGTGACGGATTTCTTTAATTCGTTCAAATCAACTCTAATATCAGCCAGTAATTTAATTATTTCCTCTATACTCATATATGGTGGGTTTACTTTTTTTCTATCTTTTATATGATTTTCTGAAATTTTACATCAACTCCTATTTTCTAATTTCTTATTAATTTTATGGATGTGACTATTTAAACAAAAATTTCTTTCATTAGTGCTATTTTGGAGTTTCTTCCTCACAATTGAAGTTTAAATACTTGTATCTAAACCTATCTTAAAAATTGATATTCAAAAATGGTTAAAAATCAAGAAAAGCCCTATGGTTATATTTATCGAGCTACCAATATAAAAAATGGAAAGAATTATATAGGACAGACGGTTTCAAGTCGTTGGGCAGATGATAAGATTCCTATAGAAGAACGTTGGAAAGAAGAGATTCAAGAGGGTTTTGCCAAACAAAAAAGAGGAGAAAAACGTCGTTATATAGAAAATGCTGTTATTAAGCACGGAGAAGAGAACTTTAAATTAAAAACGGAAGATGTCGCGAAGAATCAAGAGGAATTGGATAGAAAAGAAGATGATAATATAATTAAATATGATACAATGAATCCAGATAAAGGATATAATATGAGAGAGGGGGGTCGAGGAGGTAGATTAAGCGAGAGGTTAAAAGAATACTTAAGTGAAAGAGGATTAGAAAAATGGCAATATGATCTTGAATATCAAGAAAAGCAGATTAAAGAAAGACAAGCGAGAGCTAAAGATCCAGAATGGCTTAATAAGATGACTGAAGTAAATCAAGAGATAGCAAGAAATCCAGAAACTCTAGACAAAATGAGTCAATCATTATCAGATAAATGGAAAGATCAAAAATATCAAGATAATGTAAGTAAAGGGGTAACAAATAAATGGCAAGAATATAAATATCGCAAAAGGCAGTTCAATTCACGGGCAAACGGAAGGAGAGAAATCACCGATAAAAGAGAATTTCTCAATGATATCCAAGAGATGAAAAAAAAGGATTTAAACGAAAAACATGATATAGATGGGAAATGTATGAATAGAAGAATTAAAGAAATGCTGGGGCATCGAGGAGTAAATAATTTTTCCCAAGCTAAGAAATATCTTGAAGGCAAAAACCTTGATGAGGTTCTTAAGGATATCAATGAGAGGATGCGCAATCAACCTGACAAATCTGGAGTGAAAAAGGAGATCGATAATAAACAAGAATTTCTTAAAGATATTCAAAATCTGTCCAATAAAGAGCTTGCACAAAAATATGGTATGAATAGAACTACAGTAAATAAAAGAATACGTGAAATGTTTGGAGAACATGGTGTTAAGAATTATACAGAAGCAAAAGAATATCTAAAGGAAAAAAATCTTGACGATGTGGTAAAGGACATAAATGAGAGGTTGAGTAATCAAACCGAGAAATATGAGGGTAAATCAGAAATTCAAGATAAGCGAGAATTTTTAGAAGATATCCAAAATTTACAAAAGAATGAAATTGATCATAAATATGGGATGGATGCGAAGATAATAAATAATAAAATTAAGGAGATGTTAGGCGAGTATGGAGTTAAAAATTATACGGAAGCAAAGGAGTATCTCAAGGATAAGAACCTTGATGATGTTGCAAGAGATATTGACGAACGGAATGCTGAAAAGCAGGATGAGAAGCAAACATCAGATACAAAACCTGAAGGCCCTGAAAAACACCCTATACAAGAGCATGAAGAGGAAGAAGAGAAGAAAAAATCTTCTGAAGAAAATGAGAAGGAGTCAGCACAGGAAGAAGGGAAGGATATATCAGAAGAAAACCCTGCATTATCGACAGAAGAAGAGTCTGATGAGATTCAAGAGGAATCATTAACAGGGGAGGGTCAAGAGCCTCTTGAAAAACAAGAGGATGTTCCCTCTGAAGCAAATATAAATAACCACTCATTTGAAACTAGCGGGTTAGCACCTGAACATACTCCAGGAGAAGTCAAAACATTGATCCCCGGAGATGCTCCACAAAAAACTCCGAAAGATAAAACAGAAGGGGGAAGAGTGTTGGTCGATGAGTGGCATCTTAATGAACCAGAATATCGAAGTGTATACGATCCAAAAAATGTTGCGAAACAAGCAAAGGATTATGATGGTATTGACAAATGTTCTGGGGAAGAATCAAATGACTACCAAGGAATCGATGAGCCTTCAGAAGGAGGACATGAGGAGTTTGAAGGATTAGGCGAGGAACCTGGAAGTGATGGAAGGGATTTCGACGGAATTGATGAGCCTTCGAGTGAGGAAGGGAAGGATTATGACTATGTAGATGAAGGGTATAGTGAAGGGGGATAAAGTGGAAGATAACCATGGTATCTTATTTTGGCAGACTCGTATTCATATAACCCAAGCACCAGAGTTATTCGAACCTCAAGAGGTACCTGAGTCAGCAGTACCTTTTTATCAGAAGCATGAGGATATTAGATCTTTCCTTTATGATCCATTTGGAAACAATCCTCCTGGGGTATATGGTCTTGAATTAACGGCGAATGATAATATTGAGGTTGTCTTTTTCACAACAGAAGCATCAAAAATAGATGCTCTTAGATCAGGTCATGCTTGGCTTTCAAATCTAAGGTTTAAATTCGTTGGATTGGATGGAGTCATTGAAGCGAAGCCAATTGAAGAGAATAGTCAAGAAATATTGAATAAAGACCAATTGTTTGAGATTGTCTTACCAATGGGGTATATTAAAAACAAAATTAATATTATTGAGCGATATATTAGCGCGTTTTACCATAAAACAGCCCACACGACCCAATTAATTATTTTATGGCAGAGAGAACCTCGTTCGGAGATGTCTCAAGAGCAATCGAAGTTATTTAATATCAGAGTCTTTATTAAATCAGATTTGGATAACTCTAATGTGGAAGAGAAAGCTAAGCTTGAAGGAGAAATTCAGTTTTTATCTATGGAAATTGAGAATGAAATGGGGTATCGTGCGAAAGTTATTAATCCCTCAGGAGTGTCAAATTTAGATATATTGGAAGGGAGTGTATTTAATGATGGGAGTGAGTCTTTGAGAAATTTTGTGCAGGAGGATGTGAATTTCGATTTTCCAGAAGATCTCCCTTTGCCTCGACTTCCGATTTTGAAAAATGAGAATGTTAGATATATTGATATTCATAATAAATTTAAGAAAAAAGCGATCACAGTTGGTTATCATATCAAAAATGGGGTGATAACTAAACATGAGACTTTTGTTCCAATCAATAAACTTCCTCAAGATATGGCTATATTTGGAAAATCTGGAAGCGGGAAAACATACTTTCTTACTCGGTTCATCCAAGAACTTGCTCAAAAATCAAAAAAAGCAGGGATTTTAGTACTAAATGTTGCGAAAGAGTCTCAAGAGATTTTTCATCGTAATTTCAAGAAAATAAAATATTCTGATATGGATTTTCAAATTCCATACTTCACTAAAACCAAAAGAGAAACCTTAAAGAAGCGATTAGAAGAGACTGCTACTTATATATGTGCGTCACTAGGCTTGAAAAATGTCTTCGAAAAAATTATCTATCGTACTGAAGT
Organism: Promethearchaeota archaeon; assembly: GCA_048939015.1. Taxonomy (GTDB): domain Archaea; phylum Asgardarchaeota; class Lokiarchaeia; order Sigyniarchaeales; family SOKP01; genus Loki-b32. The sequence continues at coordinate 13,544 of JBHLPW010000056.1, read as the reverse complement.
GGGTTTTTTAGAATTAAAAAATGAATTACCTGAGTACTTCATTGGTCTACTTAAGGGTGTAGAAACCTATATTAAGAATAATCCATACGGTCCAGAAGAACAAGCTAATTTATTACAAGTGTTCAGAAATCGAATGAATGTTTTTGATGAGGAAAAAATTCAAAAAGTGCTGAAAATAAACGAAGACCTGCCAGAATGGGTCGATAGTTGGTTAAATGGTGAAAATATATTTCTTGATTTATCTATGTGTAGCAAATTTGTGAAAATGCTCATTGTAAACGTAATTTTTCAACTCCTAAGAACACTTACGAAAGATAGTGAAGCGGAAGATTTAAAATATCTTATTGTCATTGATGAAGCTCATGCCATTTTAGAGAAGCCGATTACGACAAATAGCGATGACGCGGACTTTATCATGAAAGAGCAAATGGCAAAAATATTCTCAGAATTGCTGAAAGAGTATCGAAGTCGCGGTGTTGGATTCGTTATAGCAGACCAATCTCCCGCTCGTTTGTTTGATGATGTGGTTTCTCAACCAAGTATTAAGATTATTTTTAGAGAAGATTATCCCAATAACGCTCTTTTTTCTGAAGATTCTTTCGAACGGCAAATACTTACTCAATTAGAGAATCGGTTAGGATTAGTCATTAATGGTGCTACTGGAGAACATTACTTAATACAGACAATTAATTATTATCCTTTTATGGATTAAAAATTTATATGAATCCATTAATTTGTCTCACTCTTTACTAATTTAAATCGTTATATTTACAATAATAAGTAAATTTTAAGGAAAATTCAAAGGAGGAAAAAAAGATTAAAGCTAGATTGAAACAAATTAATGTCTGGTTAAATAAAAAAGTAATCAGCGGATTATGGGTGATAATCATTTTTCTTATTTTAACAATAATCGTGTTCATTTCTTCAATTTATTTCTCCTCTCCTTGGATTTTATTAAGTCTAATTATATTACCGCTAATGACATGGAGTTTTACTTACGAAGATAAAGTATTTGCTAATTTTAATATGAAATCTATAACGAAAGATTCACTTAGCAAGGTGAATATTATCTCAACTCTCAAAAAAATCACTTTATTTATTAATTTAAAAATGGATTTCTATGAAATTCTACTTTTAAAATATAAGCGTTTGAGGTATAGAATGATTTCTATCAAAATAGTTAGAATAGTCATATATCTTCTTTTTATTCTGACAGTTATTCTAATTTTCTTAAATCCAAACTTAACAGAATTCTCTGGTTACTGGCAAATTCGCTCAACAATTACGACTGTTTTAACGATCATGTTTACGACATACATTAGAATTGATAGAATAAAAAGAAAGTGCATGCCTTTTAAAAAATGGTTAAAATCAATTCAACCACAATTGGTCTTTCTTAGTAATCATTACATAATAAAGAAATCTCTTAATGAAATAAGTGAAGAGTTAGTTAGTTTAAATCAAAGAATTGAGAGATTTGAGAAATATTTAAAACCAACATTAAAAACTATAGAAATCGTAGGTTATTTTATAACAATAACAACAACTTTCATCCCCTTGTTTTTTAATAGCCCTACAATCTTAGAATTTTTTCCAAATATTAGTGTATCGATACTTTCTTTAACTGTTCTTCTTATTCCTTATTTCTATTATCATTTAAAAGATATAAATGAATTAAAAAACTCTGGAGATATTATTAATGTAAATTCTGAAATGGATCTCATGTTAAAAAGTATTTCAGATGCATACTTCTCAAATAAATAAAATTCAATTTCAAAATTTCCAATTGAAGTTGAATTTGAAGTAAAACTATTTTTTATCCTGAATTTTTTTTATTTCTAAAATATATTTCTCTGCTTCTTGAATCAGTTCGGTCTGTGGAAAATCTACAATAAAACGTTTATCCTCTTCAGTTGACATTACTCTTTTAACAGTATGTACCGCTCGATTCCTACCAATTCTCAAATTTTCTAAGGCTTCTTCATATTTACCTAGTTCAAATAAACATTTTCCAAGTTTAATGAATGTCTCAATTGGGGTGAAATGAAGTTTTTTAGCTTTTTCGAACTTTTCTACCGCGTTTTTAAAATCTTTAAAAATCATTAAAATCTCACCATAAGAATCGTAATAATCTGCTGAATCGGGCGAAATTTCAATTGCGTTCTTTATCGCTTTTACGGCTTCTTCTTGATTACCTTCTTCCGCAAAATAATAAGCCATCTTGTTATAGATATGAGACTTAATGTTGGTTATTTTTGCATAATCTGCATTAATTTCGTTAATTTTTTCATATGCATTAAATGCTTCATCAAATCTTCCTAATTCAGCTAGGATGGCGGCTTTCAGTTCAAAGCCAATTGGATCATCAAAATTTTTATTTAGTTCTATATTTATTGCTTTTAAAGCCTCATCGCTTCTTCCAAGGTTATATAATGTTTGAGCTTTATTATAATAACTAATTTTATCCCCTAACTCTTCAGCTTTTTCAAGAGCTATTAATGATTTTTCCTGATTGGATAATATAAGACTCTTTGTTTTATAAAACCCAGAGAATTCTGGAAATTCTTGAATTGCATGATCAATAACTTTTAAAGCGTTGTTTGGTTTATTCATAAAGAGTAGGATTTTAGCTTTTATATTATAATAAATTGGTTTTCTAGAATTTAGTTCAATTGATTTATTGATAACCTCTAAAGCGTCTGAATATTTGTTAAAATTAAACAGGAAATCAGCTTTGACCCCATAGTATAAATCTTCATTTGGATCAATATCTATTGCGAAATTAAGTAATTCTAACGCTTGCTCACTATGATTTAATTCATATTCAATTAAACTCTTCAGATAGTAAGATTCTGATATATTTGGATTCGCTTTGATTATTTTTTCTAATATTTCTAATGATTCATCATACTTCTTCATATTTAGTAAAATCCGAGCTTTTAAGTGACAGAATTTATAACCGTATGAAATACTTTCGATCTTGTCTTTATCTTTTTCTTTGTCTAGCATTAATGCCCATATAGGTTCCTCTTTTTCCTCTTCTGTTAATTTCCATTTAATATGTTCTGGTCTTTTTGGCCACTTTTTAATAGCATTATCAGTAATTTCTATTGCTTTCTCATATTCCTTTAAATAAAAATAGGCTTTAATTTTTAATTCGACCATTTCTTCATCATTGGGACTAAAATTCAAATATTTGTTGATAATGGTCAGCGCATTTTCATAGGTTTTATTTCTAAATTCGTCAACAATTTTATTATGAAAATAACTATGAATACCCCACCAAAATTCGCCAATTGCTTCATTTCGGTCATCGCCACTTAGTTTATTATAAGGATCAAATGCTTTATCATATATGTCATTTGCAATTTTATATTGCTCAATTTCAATCAAATCTATGACTACGTTTGAGATTGAATCAAGATCATATGTTATTATAGCATTTTCTAAGAGATCATCAAAATTCCTCAATTTAACTAAACACTTCATTTTATTAATATAAAAAAATAACCTTAGCTCATAATATTCCATATTGATTTTGGATAATTTATTAAGCTCGAAAAATTGAATTTCTTCATCAACCTTTTCAAATATTGGCAAACTTTCATTAATTTCTTTTAAAGCTTCTGTATAATGGTTTTCCTTAATTAATGAATTAATTTTAATTTTGGATTTTTCCAGCGAATCTAATGTTTTTTTATCTATGTAATCTATTTCTTCTGAAATTTCGAGTTTTCTTTCTTCCTTTAATTTAGGGTGTTCAATTTCAGTAAGGTCCATAGATGTTTTTAAATATTCAATTATTTCAAACTCTCTTGAAATAGATGATTTCTTTTTTGAAAGTTTTTCATATTTCTGTTCAATTTTATATTCTAAGTAATTGATGAAGCTTGGTAAGAATACTAATAATGAAGAACGTAATTCTTGTTTCAAAAATGCATGTTTATCTATAATGATAGAAACGATCTCTAATAATTCGTCATAGGATAAAGGAATTTTTATATCATAATCATATTTCCTCCACTCCTTTTCCATAGTTTTTTGAAATTTTTTATCCAAATAATCTTGTATTAGAGCTTTTAAAATTTTTGCTAATTTACCCTTTTCATGAAAAAAGTAAGATTTTTCATTGTTAATATTTAATGAAAATAGTTTTATTGAGGAATAACTTGGCTCTAATAATTCTCCTATATAATAATCTAATTCTGTCTTTTTAATATCATAATTAGTACAAAAGTCTTTTAAACTAATGTAATTTGGATAATTATCTGGATGATTGATTGCGAGAAAAAGTAAAGTTAGGTTGTAATGCTTTTCATTATCACGAAATATCTGTCTATAAGTTAAGTAATCAAATATAAGTTTATATTTATTGAATCTATGTTTGATATCAAATTCATGTATATCGAATTCTTCAAAAAGTTGTTTATTATCATGGCTAATTTCTCGTACCATTTTGAGTTTTTCTAATTGTCTTGTTTTAGGATCTAAATTTTTGGAATTTAATATCGCCCTATATTTTCTCACAGCTTCTCTTTTCTTCACATAAATGGGATAATGAGATATTTCTGAATCAATCTTTTTTTCTAACAAATCATTTCTAATTAAACGAGCGAGAGTTTTTGAAAGAGTAGATCTATTCATTTCTAATCTTTCGTTCATAAAGTCACGCCATTGACAATAAGGATTAACATTAACCATCCATATAATTTTTTCTTCAGGTAGAAGTTCAAGATCATCAGGTGGAAAACTTTTTTCTTCTCCAATTGATTCTAAATCAGCTATTCTGTTCAATCCATCTGTAGTTATCTTGTATTTTCTTTTTTCTTTTTTGATATATCCTTTTTCTATTAATTTTCTTGTATATTTTGATACTGTGGTAGGAGACATGTTTAGTCGTTCATCTAGAAAATCCTGCCATACGCAATATTCATTTTCTTCCAGAATTCGCAGAATATTAAATTCATAATTACCTTTTTCTAAATTTTCGGGATATATAGTCTTTTTAGTAATATCCATGATTTTTAGTTCATCATTATGATTATATTAAATTAATATAATTCTTGTTCCTATTTATGGATTGAGTTCGGTACTGCGCACAAAGTCTATAACAAAATACTATTAACAAATTATTTATTATTTTAAATTAAACAATCGAGAATTTAATAAAAAGAAGGAATTGTGAAAAAATGTGTTTATCAAACTGTTTTAAAGATTATCCAATTTTAAAAGAGCTCCATGTTTACATTGATTGTAATAACGTAGCATATTCTCAGTTCAATCAGTATCAAGTTCCTTTATTATCGGATATTATATCTTTACTTCATTATTTGACAAAGGAGTTAGGTTTTTCTGAAGAAAATATTCATTGTATTTGTGATCCTTCTCTCAGATATTACATTGATAAACCCGTTGAATTTGAAGTACTTGTTAAAGAAGGTAAAATTGTTGAAGCTCCAAAAATAGCTGACGAATTTATTCTTAGTTTTGCTTTAAAACACGATTTTTGCTTTATCATATCTAATGATAAATTTAGAGATTATTTATGTCAGTTACCAAGTAATCAATGGTTAGAAGAGAGAAGAGTTACATTCATGATAATTGACAGCGAAGTGTGCTTGAGTCCTAATATTAATTATGAAAAAATTGAAAAAATAGGTTCAAATATTTTTTGTTTAAATAGAAGGTCACCTTCGTCAAATATAACCACTGTTGATGTGGTAAATAGAATGAAAAAAACAACAGGAGAGTTAGAGTTATTTTAAATTACAAAAAGGAGGTGAGAAAAAAAGGTTGACAAAGGAAATATCAAATAATATTAAGTCTGTTAGCAGAACCCTTGATAAAGGATATGGAAAAAAAATATATTCATCAATAGGTACACGACGAGGAAATCTCTTACACCATATCAAGGCGCGATTTTTTAAGGAAGTCTTAAAGACAGGAGCTAATGCAAGAGTGAGTCATACAATATTAAATCAGAGAACTCGTGAAGTTCGCAATAAAATATTAGCTGAAGTTCGAAATAACAAGAAACTAAATATGTATTATAAGGATGTTAACACACTACTGAAGATCTTATACCAACAGATTGTTGAATTAGCTAAAAATTACGCGAAAGAAAATAATTGGTCTGTGATTCCCATAGAACTAGAGAAACAACTATTTGGAGGAATTATATCCTTCGAACAAGAGGAAATCGGTGTTATAGAAGGAGCAAAAATCAGTGCTCGTATTGATGAGATGGTATTAACAGATGACGAACGTTTAATTGTACGAGAATTCAAGTCTTATCCTTTCGAAGGGGAAGATCCAAGCAATCCTGAGTCTAAGTATTATAGAGATCTCATCCAGGCCTGTATTTATGGTATTATCTTGGAAGAAAATACAGGAATGCAATGTCAAAAGGTAGTACTAATTTACTTTCCAAATAAAATCATTGAATACGATTTTACTGATAAACTGAAGGTAGCAGCTATAGATTTCATTAGAGAGAATGGTTTGGATGCTTTAGAGTTTAAGGTTGATACTCAAGATGAAAGTGGACTAAATAGTTCTAGAGATGTTACTGCAGCAGCTTCAATAATTTCATTAGATGAAGAAAAAGTATCTAAAGGGTCTAGTGAAGTAGAAAAGAATGTAAGAGCCTTTGATGCTTTAGGCTGGGTTAATACAGATAAATCAAAACCTATGGAGCTAGTAAATAATAAGGAGAATAAAATGGAAGGGTATCTATGGGCAGACAAGGCTGAATATGTGAAAGATGGAGACTTAGTCGCTGTTGAACGACAAGATGGAATTCGAATCATTTGCATTATTGAACTTATTAGGTGTTATGAGGAAAATGCTTCAATTGTTCTAAAAAGTCTTAATGAAAAGGTTTTTGCTATAAAACTGAATCCAATAGTTGAGCTTCATCCAGAAGGTCCCCGAAGTCCTCGTCCGCAAACAATTATTCAAGGGAAGATTACGCCATTGAGAGAATGGGAGTTTTATGAATTCAAAAAAATACCCCAAAATGGCATCCCATTTGGCTGGCTTCATGACATCGATCAAGAATACAAGTACCACTTTAATCCACTGCTTTATTATCAAGGAATTTTTATGGGTGGTACTCAAGGCACAGGAAAAACATCAGCAATTCGATTTATGACGCTTTCAACAGCTCCGCAGGCAAATTGCCCTGCTATTATCATTTTTGATGCTGAGGGAGAGTTTTCTAATCTACCATGCATCCCTTCAATTGAAGAATCAATGAAACTAATGGCTAAATGGGACATCGATCCTGTAGAATCTGAAAATATTGAGATTATTCATTTGACCGATGAAACTGATTGGTGCTTATCATTGAATAGTATTGATCCTAAACATTTACTATTATTTCTTCATGAACTTCCAAGCGTCTCAAGCACACTTTTACAACGTATCATTCAAGATATAATTTATGATTATCCTAATAGAACATTTACATTTACAGAATTGCATACTGAGATTCTTAGATATATGACTCTTCCCGCTTATCGTTTAAATGCGAGCGTGAGAGATGCTATAACTCGTTCGCTACTCTCAATTACATTGGATTTATTTGATCGGCTGGATGCAGAGCCAATTGATATTGAACAGATGTTAGTTCCAGGAAAAATTACAGTCCTAGACTGTTTTGATTTAGATGATGATCAGCAACGAATTGTCGCTCTTTACTTTTTAGCAGTATTTCATAAGTATAAAATGAAGCGAGATTCTGATATTGATACCTCTGATATTGGAGTAATATTTGTTTTAGATGAAGTCACTCGGATAATGCCTAAACTTTTAGCAAACACCGATTACCAAAAACGAATATTGCACTTTCTTAGTGAAATTCAGCATCGTGGTCGCAAAAGGCGATATGGAGTAATATACGCTACACAACACCCAAAAGACATAAAGAAAGAACTTGTGGATCTTTGTAACACTAAGATTTTCTTCTTGATTGAAGGAAGTGGATGTGCGTATCTTAAAGATTACTTGAATAGTGAACAGAGAGAACAATTGAAGCGACTCCCAGTAGGACACGCTTTTATCTTATGTAAAGGCAAACATGAGCCACAGATTATTAAGTTCCCATATCTAAATTAATTATTTTTTATTTTTTTATTATTGTAGGATGTCGCAATATTGGAAGAATTTGATAAAAAGAATTCATTTTGTATTATTTAATTATAAGTATTATATTTCTATTTTCACCAAAAATTAATTGATCATATCGTTTTAATTGCTTACCTGTTGTCATATCCATAACAATTCCAATGAGAAATTTAAACTTGCTAATTCTTAAAATTTCTATTAGTTGTCCAATAATCCTATTAATGTGGGTATGAGAGCTAAGTAATTTAATTTCTATGCCAATGGTAGGACTAATAAAGATATCTACTAGACCAAGATTAGGATCTTCTGAATGTTCGCTTAAAATATTGGTACTCAAATAGTCCGTTAATAATTTATTGATCAGATGAAAAAAAGTATATTCATTTGGGATTGTGGTACTTATTTCAATTCTTGTCAAGTAATCAGATATATCTTTCCAGAGATAGTAATCCTCAGAATCTTCCATTGATATCGTTTCAATAAGTTTTGTCATACCTTTAATCATTTCTATATCATCTTGAATTATATTTATCTGATTTACTTCTCTTCTTGTTAATTTTAGTGACAAATCAGAAACCACATTATTTAATCTTTGAATATGGGATTGAATCTGTTCTCTAAGAAATAAATAATACTCTTCTGTTGACTGCAGTCGACTCTCTCTACTTTCTAAGAATTCATAAATTTCATTTATCTTTTGTAAGATTTCGATATCAAAAGCTTGATTTCTGGTATTATAACATTGAGTATACCACCAATTCCTTTTTTCTTTTACCCATTTTCGTTTTACTTTATCATGACCATATAGATCATGACATGATACACAAAGAGCTACAGCGTTTTCAATTGTATCTGGGCCTAATTCTTCACTTGGTATTATATGATGAACATGAAGAAATTTCGGCTTTTCACATATACAACATCTATAACATGCTCTTCTTTTTGCTTCTAATTTAATTGTATCCGTGAATCCCATTTTTATGAAAACTAATTTAATTAAACATTGAGATTTTATTAAATACATTTTATATATTTAAAAATCTTTATTCATTTCATTTTGATCTAAGCTTTTCTAGAACAAGAAAATTAGTTTACTCCTTAACCTATAAAAAAATTTTTAGAATTCTTGAAGAGTGTCTAGCTATTTAATATATCACTAATTTTCAATTTATCATACTATTATTTTTTCTCATTTTTGAGGTAAAGTATATTCATGGTCTCAGAACCTTATGTACCATTGGAGAAACTAAACTCAACGTATCTGAATAAAATGGTGGTTTGTGAAGGAGTTGTTACAAAATTATCTCCAGTATATCAAGATGAAAATTATGGATTCATCCAATCTGTTCATGTTCAAGGGCTTAAAGATGATCATAAGAAATTTGGCATTCATCATGAAAAAGAAGTAATTTTAACTGAATCTACTAACGGTTTTCCTAGTTTAGGAGATAAAATACAAATAACAGGAACTCTGGAAATAAATAACGTACAAAATGGCAAGACAATGAATATGATCCTTGTTGCAAAAGACATCAAAATTATTAATGAGAATATCGAGATTACTCGCCAAGATATTTCCGAAATAAAATTATTTGCTCTGAATCCTTCAATACAATCCATTTTAGCGGATTATATTTTTCAGGATGATATCTTTATCAATGATGATATAAAATTGATAGGAACCCTCCTTTTGGCATGTAATATCGTTCCTCACCTTGTTACGAATAAGATTTCGTGCTACCTTAGTTTATTAATTGTTGGAGGCTCAAAAACAAGTAAAAGTTCATTTTTGAAGATCCTTAATAACTTTTTTCCGAATAACACGATACAGTTTTCTCAGAAATCAGAGGAACGGTTTGTACAGTATAATAGTCGAGACAAAAAAGGGGGGAAACACATTGAGAAAGCTGGATTGACTGAATTTGCCACAAACGGTATGATATTAATTGATAATTTAACAGAAATGAAGCCGTATAGACTAACCAAACTATATGAAGAATTTGATGAAATTTTGAGAAAAAGCTCAATAATTGCTGCAGCGAATACAGGAGATAATAAGTGGTATGATGACATCTCTCATAAAAGCAGGTCTGTTTATGATAATTTAAAGTTTCAACATAAAAATAAGATTCTTAGCAAGTTTGACTTAGTTTTGATTAGTACTAATAAGAAAATCAATGACATTAAAGGAACAAGAGAGAGTTTGAAAAACATCAAAAGAGATTTTTTAAGAAAATATATTATATACTCTAAAAGAACATATGATCCCAAGCTTTCTAAACCAGCAATTGCATATATTAAAGAATTTACGAATGAAATGGAAAGTATAAATAATGAAAAAAATAAAGAAAGGAAAATGGAAGGGTTCCCTCTAACTAGAATGATATTTATACTTAGTAGAGCGTATGCAAGAATAGCACTTAAAAATGAGATCATAATGCGAGATGTACAGAAAATAGCAGAGATCTGTAAGAAATCATTGGAGAATCTTGACTTAATATAGGTTTTTTTTTGTGTTATGTGTAATTTTTAAAGAAAAATTAAGAAATAAGGTGTTCTTTTTAAAATTTTTACATGATTATGAATTATATGTCAAGCGTTCTGGATTCCTCTGAATTTGTTTCTTTCTATCTATGTTTAAACATAGTTTTAATTATTTTAAATATAATTTTCTTTATCTCTCGAAAGAGAGAGAACTCAGCTAATAAGCTTAAGATTATCATTATTTTCTTATTAGGGACAGCAATTTTAATTTTTGCTCTAATATTGCTTCCATTTCTTATGAATTTCACAAAGGCAACTAATTCTCATAATCAATCATTATTTAGCAATGTTTTTCTCTTATTGTTATGTATTTCTTCGGTGTTGTTCTTCTATTCGGTTTATCACTCTGATGATGACGTTGTAGAATTGGATAAACCCTCTTTTTTAAAAGCAAGAAAGAGAAATATAAAAATTTGTACAATTGTTGAAAACGGGCATAAAAAAGGAAAATTCTCTCTATCACTTGAAGACCTTGAAAAGCATATGTTTGTATGTGGTGCCACAGGCACTGGTAAGAGTAATTTCATCCAACATTTTTTAATGAACTTCACGAAGAAATATAAAATTCCATTCTTACTAGTTGAATTTAAAGGGGAATATCACTTCTTACAGCGGAAAATCGAAGATTTAATAATTATAAGACCTGGAGAGAATTTTTCAATTAATATATTCAATCCTGGAGACTCTCTTCCAGAAGTACATGCAGAGAGGATTTTTGATATATTGAAGAGTGGAAAGTTCTTAGACGAAAACGCCGAATTCTCTCCACAGATGGAAAAGGTGCTTGTTGAAATATTGACTAAAATTTGTCAAAATAAGAAATTTCAGAGTTGGCAAGGATTTTATGACTATTGTAAGGGATATGCGAAGAATAAGAAAGATGAGATTCCGATGTTAAGTCAAACCTTAATCAGTATAACAAATCGAATTAGAAGGTTTTCTTTAGGGTCATTAAAAGCCTTATTTGATACTGAACATAAAATCAAGACAGAGAGCCTTTTCCAAAGGAATATTCTAATAGATCTTAGTTCTATTATCCGTCTTGGAGGAGAAAAAGAAGATGCATTGTTCTTCCTTAATATGATATTGAAATATCTTTGGGATAAAAATCTCACACGAGGGGCTTTCAATTTTCAAGGTATAAAACACATTACGATTGTAGAAGATACTCAATATTTTGCTCCTAAAGATCTAACACGACAAAACAAATTAACTACCTATTTGGAGGATATTGCTTTATTACAAAGGGGTACAGGAGAATGTTTAATCTCATTAGCGACTCACCCCGATATAAGTGAAGAAATTTTAGCGAATTGTGGAGTATTGGTATGTTTTAAGACTCATATTGATAAAGATTTTCTCTGTAAATTATTAAATCTTGATGGAGAACATGAAGATTATCTATCCATTTTAGAGAAGGGACAATGTATTGCTCGAGTAAATTCTATTAAAAGACCATTTCTATTAAACGTTCCCCTGATACCAAGGGAGTGGCTTGAAATATCAGAAATAAAGCACAATAATGATATTATTTTAGAGAGATTAGATAATTTAAATAAAGAGAATTCAGAAATCCCTGACAATAAAAAAAAGAACTTCCCTAAAAATACTTTAAAGGAATCCTTACAAAAGGTTAAAAATCAATATCGAAAAAAAATGACAAAAAAAAAATTAAAAAATAAAAAACTGGAAGATGAGTTTACCCTTAAGAAGACCGAAATAATGAAACCAAGTCTTTATGAAACGGAAGAAACTCTTGATGAGCTAAATGATTATTTTAAGATTCTATATGAAAAGCAAGAAAAACGTAAAAAACAATAAATAAAGACTTAACTATTACACTAACAATCGAAATGAGGCATTAAAACCACAGAGAACCCAAAAAATAAGTCCAACAATTAGAATAGTAATGAAATTAAGCCTAGAATGAATGATAAATTTATTGAAAAACATCAAGTAAATACTTACAGAAATCATTACAAATGAGAAAAAAGAAAAGAAACTAATTAGGAGATAAATTGCTTTTTCATATAAATTTAATAGATGAAGGTTATCTAAAGAATTTACAGAAATTAATTTATCTCCAACATATCTTAATATTAATTCAGGTTCCGGAAGTTTTGTGAACATATCGAAGAAAAAATTAATAAGATGTCCCGAACCAAAACCAAAAGCTAATAATATACAGATGGCTGCACCAGCTCTTCCTCGTTTTTTTACTAATTCCTCTTTTCCATGGACTTTTTCATCATATTCTTTTTCTCTGGCACTCTTGTATAAGACTAATCCCATAATTATAAACATAGCAAATAAAATATAATTACCATATTGAAAAAATACGAACAAGAAGTAGTTTAATCCATTTAATAGGTTATAAGAAAAACTAAAAAAACCTCCCGGATCTAATTCTGGACTAATTTGAAGCATTTTATCTCGAGTTATGTGAACTATATAAACTTTATTTTCAAATAGGACACTAAATATTCTAAAAAGCAGTATTTAAAATTGTAATATTTATTAGAATCAGAAATTCTTCATTTTTACCTCTATTTTCTTCATTTTTACCTCTATTTTCTTCATCAAACCACTAACAAATATGTCAATATTTAAATAGAATATTACATCAAATCAAGTTACATCATCTAAAAAAAGAAATCTAAATGCAAAAATCATAGACTAAAAGAAAAGTCTAGTTTAATCGATTGAGGGAAATTCAAATGAATGAAAAAAATAAAAAAATAAAAAAGGAGCGTAATAAAAGAGAGAAAAAAATTAGAATCTATTACTTAGCTTGCTTTATCACATCCTTTACTGCATGGGCTATTACTTTAGTTATTGGCAATATGAATAATCTTGTTATAATAAATGAACGT
>JBHLPW010000006.1:0-113712 GCA_048939015.1 Promethearchaeota archaeon | reverse complement strand
CTTTCTTAATTCTAATACAGATTTAAACTTGGCACTAAAAACCAAAATTATAGAATACTTTGAAGATAAGGTTACCAAATTTGAATTTGAGTTTAAACATTTTAATGCTACAAAATCAAGAAAAATACTATGCATGTTAGAAAACAAAGGGAAAGCATGGTTAAAACAACTGAACAAGTCTTATTTACAAACATTTAAAGATTCCTATTTGAGAAAGCAGGAAATAATAGAGGAACTCTCGAAACAAATTGAGCCAATAGTTGAAAAAACCTTAAATGAATATTTAGAAAATATTGAAGATGAGTTAGTTAATAATGTAAAAAAAGAAATCAAAAACCAAATCCAGGATAAATTATTTGGATTTGACCCCAATTGTTATGAGGCATAACACTAAGAACACTTTTGTAATTTTTTAGACTCTAAGTATTTCTACTTTACATTTTATAAGTCTTTAGAGGTTATCTTTGATTAAGCGAGAGTAAAATTCTTTTATTTCTCTTTTTAATTATGATCATACCGATGACTATAAAAACTAGATCGAAGAGAATATCTTTCATATAGAAAAAAGCTCTTAACTGTACAAAAAATATATTGATAATGAAAGCTGATATACTGTAAAAAGCAGAAATTAATCCAAATAAAAACAAAAAGATACCAATGATTAAATCTAACTCATATTTTTTCTTCAAATAATTCACTTATAAGGTTTCTGAAAATAATTCCAAGAAAATTTGTATTATTATATGAAGAGAACTATTTAAAAGTTCATTTATACTAAATTTAGGTTAATCTACTCCGATTTTTTTAAATCTTTCAAAACTTGTTCAAATTCTTGGTATAAATTAGGGTAAATTTTAGCGAATACTCGATACCAGTCTATTCCAAGTAGTCCTCCTGCAATAAAACATAGAATAAACCCAATAAACACTAGAGTTTCATGACTCAAATGAAAGATCTTAAAGGATATAAAATTCGTCCCATGTATGAATAGGCTTACAGAAACACTATTTAAAAATATTCCAAAAGGGTACAATAGGATAGGTGGAGAACTGAAAAATTTAGTGGATTTAGGATCATTTATTTTGAATATAGCCGATTCTATAGCATTAGAACTGTTTATTTCTTTCTCGATAAATTTAAATCTAATAATATCTCTCCAATCTCGGAAAATTAAAAAACTTCCACTAAATAAAAACACAAATAACATAATCATTTCAATGGCTAAAAAGATCCTTAACTGTTTTCTTATAATCTCAAATTGGATCATAAAAGTGCGAATTAACCATAAGAAAAGAGCGATTATAACGAATATTATACCTACAAAACCTTCATGAAAATGATAATTTTGAAAAATTTTCTTTTGTTTGTTTTGATTTGATTTATATCTAATATATCTAATAATATTCAACGTAATTCCTGGTGAAAATATAGAAAAACATAAAATGGTCCCAACTTCTCGAATATTGTACCAATTCCAAGGAGTTGCTTCAATTTTAAGAAGTTCTAAAATGTAAATTGTAATCCATAAAATTACTCCACATACCGTAACTACTAGAAAAATGATATTATATTTTTTAAAATTAATTAGAAACAATAATAAATAAAAAAATACAATAAAATAGCTAATTGTAATCATAGCATTAACTTCTACGTCAATTGAGTCCCAAGCATAATATTCATTATAGTATAAGAAATAGTAAATCATAAAAATACTTGAAATAATAAGGCATAATAAAATTAAACCTTTGAAAAACAATAGATATTTCTTCATTTTTCTATGCCAATTAGTTTGCTTGAAAGGAAAAAATAATGATTTATATTTAAAACTTCTCACAAAACTTCTCTTTAAAAGCGCCTATATGATTACTCTAAAGTGAAGATTTTCTTTTTCTATAACGATTTCTTCAAAACAAAAATTTTCAACTTTTTTGATCTTGAATTAAACATGTCTATCAAATTTCTTATGATTTTTGTCGAAAAATGCAAACAATAATAAGTACAATATCACCATATGATTTCTTAAGAATTTATTTTTAATGGGGAATATTATATGAGTTTTGAAGAATTATATTCAGTTTTAAATAAACGTGGGTTTTTTAATACCTTTATGGTTTTATCTCAATATAAAGAATTTAAAGCAGAAAAAGGAGAATTTTATCGAAAGCTTATTGAATTCAGTAATTATAATTCGTTTTTACGCATTAAAGATAAACTGATGGAAACAAAGTTAATTACTCTTGAGAAAAATAATGGATCAGAGTATATTGGACTTACTGAAAAAGGTATATCTGTATATGATAGCCTTTTACAACTTGAAAAGCTAATTCAAGAAGAAAATTAAATAAAATTTTGACTATTTTTTAAAAATAAAAGGAATTTCATAGAGTAGAAGATTTAATTAGATAATTAGAATTCTTATAAAAGATAGTTTATGGAAAATTCTTCAGAGTTCAAATGGTTCATTGAATATTTTAGCATTTTTTTTGTTACTCTAATCATTGGAACTCTTATTCATGAATTAGGACATTACATCGTTGCAGTAATCTATGGTGTTCCTGCTCAAATATCTTATGCTTATACTCATTATTTTGGTAGTCTTACAGAAGTTCAAAGGTTTTGGTTTTTAATGGGAGGTCCTTTAAGTTCCTGGTTAGTATCTACTACAGGTATTATAATAATACTAGTAAAATACAAGTACATGCATAAAGAAAGTGAGAAATCAATTGGAGTTGGGCAATCTATTTCTATAGTTGGAACATCATTTAGTATAAGATTCATCTTTAACGCAGGATTTTATTTCATAAATACTACTCTTGGAGGGATAACTAGTAATGCAGATGAAGCAAAAATAGCTCAAGAGTTTTTAGGAATAAATCCTGATATATTAATGTATGGCAGTGCAATAATAGCTCTGGTTTTTATAATAGTAGCACTTTATTATATCCCTAGCCACCAAAGATATATAATATTGGTTGGAGGCATTATCGGAGGGATTTTAGGTTATATTTTTTGGAATTATTGGTTTGGTCCGATTATTCTACCTCCTCCTTAATTAAAAAACATTTTAAAACCTCCAAATCAATTAAGAAATCAATCAATTTCGTTTTTAGAAAAATTTTAACTAAAACTCATATTTCTGAGTAATAGATTTAAATCTTAGCTTGATGAAATACTATACAGACAACTAACTTGAGAGTAGAATCTATGAAATTAACCAATAATGTTTTAATATATCTATAACCTTAATCTTATATGCAAATCCTTTATCATCAATTTTCTTTAATAAATATTTTCATAAGAACATCATAATTACAAAAAAAACTTTTAGAATGGAGTAGAAATGAAAAAATACAAACCATTTTTAATATTAGCTATTAGTTGTCTAATTCCTTTATTATTTACAACCACCATTCCTTATGCATTACCCACAAGCTTACATCTTAATTCGCGTAAGTCTACAGAACATGCTTGGGATTATGATATTAGATTATACACAATATCTTTAGTAGAAAGTTCTCATTATACGATTGATGTAGATATTGATGTTTTTTGGGGGATGGATATAGAATTAAGAATAGCAGAAACCCCCTACATGATATCTGGATTTTCAGTTGACAGTGGCTCAACTACGGGGGAAACTATGCATTATACTCCTTCAAAAACCGGAACTTACTTTATTCAAGTTAAAATTAATTCAGGTTCAGGATTTTATGACATAGAAGTAGAATCAGGGACTACAGGCTCAGCTACAGGATCAACTTTAGAATATTTTGATATTTCATATTTATTAGTTTTATTACTACCAAGTGTATTTATACTTATAGTAGGACTACTAATTTTAAGAAGAAGAGCTAAAAAGCCGGAAAAAAAACCTACAATTAATGTTTATAGGAAACAATATTGGGAAAAATTGGACAAAGATGTTGAAATTAAAAAAGAAGAAATGATGATCTGTGAATTCTGTGGAAGTGAGATCAAAAAATCTTTGAAAAAGTGCCCACATTGTAATGCTTCTCTAAATTATAATAATCTATAATTCTTTTTTACTATTATTTGAAAATTTTTTAATATTTGTTGTATGTTAGTTATTTATCGATGCTAGACATTATTCTTATTCAACATGTTGCCTCGGGATTAAACCTCATTGAATACCAACAAGAGCATACAAAGTTTAATTTAGAACACTCATCAATTTTTAGCGGCTTTTTAAACGCTGTGCAATCCATCATGTCTAAGGAGCTTGATATCGGTACGGTTATTTTAATTTCAACCAAAGGTAAAAGAGGTCATAATTGTATTATTGTTCCAAGAGATCCAATAAGTGTTACAATCCTTTGTGATCAAGAAGATCCAATCAATCTGTGGAGAGAATTTGGAGAAGAAGTTGCAGATAAATTTCTTGAAATATTTGGTAAAGACTTCAATCAAAATAACATTGTTCAATTTAAGAAATTCGAAGAAGTTATAAAGGGAATGTGTTTAGACAATAAATACTGTGAATAATTAATACAATTTTTTATTTACATCTTCTGTGTCATTAACATTTCACTCTCCAGGTAGCATAAGGGATATTAATAAATTTAAATAGTTAAGTTCTTTCTTTAAATACATTGGAAACCCATGTATGATAACATATTTTAATTAAATAAATAGGTAGATTAAAGTGGCTATTTACTTTAGATATAATTTTGATAGTTTATTATTAATGATTGGAAGTTCTTTTATGATATTAGGATTTATTATGTTATTTTTAGCAAGTAGAGTTCAGGAAAAAGATTATAAAAAACCTTATTTATTGAAATATGCAGGGATTATCGGGATTATCGTAGTCAGTATCTCTGCCACTCTACCAACCATTGTTTGTACTCCACCTATTTCAGGATTATGTTATATTCTAGGATTTTTCAGAGCATTGATTTTTTACATTCCACTTCTGGTTAGTTTAGGTATTCTTCTCTTTCTATTCGGAAAAGAAAATAGAGAAACCTATAGTAATTTTTTATATTATTCAGGTATTTGTTGGATAGTGACATTTTTTGGATTCTTTTTTGGTCTCTTGGTGATTAGTTTCGGATTATGGATGCTTCTATTTATTGGAATGATATCATATTTAGCGATTCCTGCCTTTATTTTGATGATAATCCATGGAGCTAAATTTAAAGATAACTTTTTTGTCTTATCAGGACTTCTTTTTATTTTATCTTGGTTATCATCAATTATTCTTACTATGTTTATTTCCTTTTAATCTTTTTTTTGAATATGGAAATTCATTTCTTGCGAAATGTTAAATCATAATTAATATACCTTCTTTTTACCCTATATGGTCTTTCTGGAAGGTTATAATAACATTTAGAACAATAGATTGAGAAGTATGAATCGTTCCAAAAGAATTGTGCCTGTTCCAATGGCATCGAAGGATTCACTTTACAAAAATCTCGAAATGTAATTAATTGATTACATAAAGCACACTTCTTCTCCCGTCTATTACTATCAGACATGAATATTGATTTAGTTTTTCACATTTAAATCGATGACACTGTAAAGATTTTTATTATAATCTTCTAAAGAGATATCGCAGTCATTCTATTTATATCGCTTTTTTATTCTTGTAATTCTTTTCTGCTTTCTTTTCGCCCTCTTCTGTTCCTTCTACCAAAATCGGTTTGATTGGTTTTGCTTTGTCAATAGGAGATTCACACGACCAACACACATTTTCTATTTCAATTAACGCTTTAGCACATTTTTTGCAATAGATTGAATCACAATTAGGACAGATATAGTTGTCAAAACCCTCTATTTCTCCCAAACATACTAAACATTGTTTTCTTTCTTTATATACTGTAATTTTTTTCTCATACACCTGAGCGTTTGTAGACATTTGAACGCGAATAAATTCGTTTAGATTTTCATTTAAGTGAGCCAAATCCATCCGTTTAGACACTGGGGCATTAGATTTCCTTAGATTATCCCAAGCTTCTGATTGTTGTAACATTTCACTATGAAGTTCCGAAATTTCAATAGATAACTCAGTATATCCATGTCTTTCAGCCATTCTTTCCCCTTGTGTTAAGAATCGTCGAGCTTTATTAAATTCAAAATTTATCAGGGCTAATTTTGCCTGTAGTAAATATGCCTCTATGAAAAAGTAAATGGAATTTATTAATTGAGCAAAATCTAGTAATTTCATAATCAGAGGTTTTATTTCATCTAAGATTGTAAGATCATTTGTAATCCGTAATTCAATGAGTAATAATTCACAGAGATCAACTAAAGACAGAAGTCTGTAAATTAACAGAAATTTTTTATCTTCAAAAATTTCTTTAAAGAGTTCTTGGGCTATTGCCCTTTCGCGAAATCGTTTACTCGATTTTAATATTAACGCTCTAATTATGTCATACAACCGCATATGATGTTGAGATTGTAAAAGATTGACGGTTTCATCCTCTTTTTTTATTTCAACTTGTTTGTAATATTCTCTCGCAATTTCTAAATCACCGTTCATGATAGCAACACGAATAGCCATCATTATTATACTTAAAAACCATGCGTTTTTATCTGTATGAACGACATTATTTATTAATTCAATGGCATTATCAAAATTTTTGAGCGATTTAGTAAGATCACCAGATAGCCAATAATACCTTCCATATCCATACATTGCTATTGAGAGACAATAATTATCATTAACTTCTTCAGCAATTTTTAAGATTTTTTTAACAATTTCAAGATTTTGATTTAGATCCCCTCTATATGAAATTATAATAGATATCAAAGATAAAGCGTCGCAATGAATTTGTTTTGTTTCTTTTCGTAGACCATTTGATATATTTGTGAATTTATTTTCATTTTCTAAAAAAAATGCTAAAGCTTTATCATAATCTCCGAAGTTATATAGATGTCTTATTTTCGAGTTAATTCTGATTAATTTTTGCAGAACCTTATCGGAATTCTTCATTTTTTTTATTCTTTTTATCTACTTTTTCCTTTTCTATTCTTATATATTTCACGGGTTTCGCTCTATCAATGGGAGATTCACACGACCAGCATACGTTTTCCATTTCAATTAATGCATTTGCACATTTTCTACAGTATATAGAATCGCAGTTTGGACATATATAGTTATCAAAACCTTCTATATCTCCTAAACATACTAAACACTTTTTTCGTTCTTTATATACGGTTACATCTTGCTCTGAGATTTTGACAGTAGTAGACTTTTGAACACGAATCAGCTCATTCAAATTTTCGCTCAAGCGTGCTAGTTCCATTCGTTTTGATATCGGGGCATCAATTTCTTGTAAATAATCCCATGTTTCTGATTGTTGCATCAATTCTTCTTGAAGTTCTACTATCTCGGTAACTAGCTTAGTGTATCCGTGCCTTTCAGCCAATCTTTGTGCTTGTATTAAGAACCTCCGAGCATTACTGATTTCAAAGTTTATAAGAGCTAACTTTGCTTGTAAAAGGTTCGCTTCTATTAAATAATAGAAAGAATTTATTTTTTTAGCGAAATCAAGTAGTTTAGCGATCAAGGGCTTTATCTCTTCTATGATATTAATGTCGTTGGTAACTCGCAATTCATTGAGTAATAACTCACAGAGATCAACAAGAGAAAGAAGTCTGTTATTTAAAGTATGAGATTTATTATTAATAATTTCTTTAAATAGGTCTTCAGCTATTGCTCTGTCGCGAAACCTACTGCTCGATTTTAAAATTAACGCTTTACTTATTTCATTAACATCTTTAAGAACCGGAGATGTTAAATTAGCTTGACTCATTTCTACCTGCTTATAATACTCTTGAGCAATTTTTAAATCACCCATAGCGATTGAAACACGAACAGCCATCATTATCGAAGTGAGAAACCAATACACTTTATGTATCTCTTTATTATTTCTTTCTAATTCAATAGCACGATCGAAATACTCGAGAGCTTTGATTAGATCACCAGAAAGCCAATTATATCTTCCAAAACCATACATTGCTAATGAAAAACAATATTCATCATCAATTTCTTCAGCAATTTTTAATATTTTTTTAATAACTTCAAATGAGCTTGCGAGATCCCCTCTGTAAGAAAATATGATAGAAACTATCATTAATGATTGGCAGTGAAGTTGTTCCGCTTCTTTTCGCAATTCTCGGGGTGAATCTTTGAATCGAATTTCACTTTCTTCAAAAAATTCCAACGCTTTATCATAGTCACCAAATAAAAACAGGTTCCCCATTTTTCCGTAGATACTGGTTAATTTTCTGATTATTTTACTGGGAATCTTCATTTCTTTTCTATTCCGTATTGAACTTCACTTATAATATATTGAAAACCAAATTTTATCACATTCTGATTCTGGGACCTCATCACCTAAAACACATATCTTGAAAATATTACCATGCTTCTTTCTCAATATTAGCCCTCTATTGATAAAATCGTTTATACTAATTAAAAAGTGTGAAATTCTCTGTATTAATTTATTATTATGAAAGACATTCATTTAAAGAATTCCTTAAATCTTAGACTTTTTTAATCAAGTAAAGTAGATTTAATAAAAAAATTAAATTTAAGGAATTAAACTTCAAAATCATTCCAATGGGTTTTATAATATCATTTTAATGTCTTAATATTAAATCTAAAGAAAATTACTAAAAAAATAATAAATGTGATATGAATGAGTTTTGATGAATTTGATGAAGATTTAGGGATGGAGGAGCCAGTAAAATCTAAAACTCCTGCCGGTAAAACTCCCGCTGGAGGAAAGAAATTAACCTTATATTTCATGTCGACAATTGGTCCTGGTGAAAAAAAGGAAAAATTAACCGTCACTGATAACAATCGAGTTAGTGATATTAAACGCACATTAGGAAATCTCTATGGACTTGATCCTAATGACTTTCATTTATCTTCAGGCGGAGTTACTATGGATGAAAACAGTTCGTTAAACGATTATGATGTAAATAATGGAGACGATATTCTCTTAATCCCTGCTAGTACTGCAGGATAAATTTTATACTCCTTTTAAAAAATAATTTATTTTTACTTTTTTTCTTTTTCTATGTAATTTTACTCAGAGTTTTTGAAGAATTCCTTTAAAAGAAGTGTTAAATATGTTATAATAGGAAAAGTTTGAAACCTTATGATAAAGACTTAAATAATAAATCCGGTTTATTATTACTTAATCCAAAGTATACTTTGATATTTCAAAAGGGGAAAAGGATGTTTTGTTCTAAATGTGGAGTTAGATTAAGTGATTCCAATCAAAACTTTTGTCCTAATTGTGGGACTGAAATTATAACTCATGCTAAAACAACTAGTTATACTGAAAAGCCCCAAATTGAACTAGTAATAAAAAAACAAAAAGGAACTCCCGGGAATTTTTCTAAATTATGCCTAGGGATGGCTTTAGCTTCTCTTATTTTAGGGGTAGTCCCTTTGTATGGAGGTTTTTTTATTTATTTAGGCATTGGATTTTATTTAAGCCTGGTTCTAAACTTGGTTGGATTAATCTTGGGCATTTTTTCTAAAGTTTATAGTTCAAAGGCAGTAATTCACGAGCCTTATAATAGCCTAGAGAAGGCTGGAAGCATTATTGGAATTATAGCGATTATCTTCAATTCAATAGGGCTGGTTTTCTTACTATTAGGCACTTTAAATGTTACAATTTAAATCTTTTTTTAAATTTCGAGAAGAGAATAATTCTGTCATCATCAAAAATGAAGTTAGTTTTATTCAAATATAAAGACTTATAGCTAGGCTCAACATAAGATTTAAATGGCTATGTGTGGATAGTAATGATGATATGAAATCATTTTGGCAACATCTAATCAGAAAATATTCTTCAGTGATTATCATTGGTTTCTTTTTTCTTGGGATGATGAATAGCCTAATTGCATATGGCTTCACACCTCCGCTTCATAAGGCTCGCGTATCAAACATAGATACTCAACAAACTATTTATGCAGGAGAAGAAATAGAGATTAAGATTGAGGGTGTGAGGGATTGTTGCGCTTATATTTTTTCTCAAGGTGTGTATTATAACTTAAAAGATAGGGAAGTAGTGATAATCATATGGGAAGCACAGCAATCTTGTTTGTGCGTACCAACGCCGGAAGATTATAACACGGTTGTTAACGTTGTGTTCCTTTTCTCAGGAAATTGGGTAATTAGATGTAACAACTTTAGTATTTCGGTATTTGCGTACTAATTGATTTAAAAATCTAGATTATTACAATTCCTCCTGGATAAGTAAAATATTTTGAAGTTTTTTCTTTTAAATATTTCCAGTTCAAAATTTCACCTGTGAATAACATAAAAAATAAATTTATTTTATTCGTTATTTTTCTCATTAATCTCTCAGCCTGGACAGGCTTTTCAATCTTTGGACCACTCGTTCCAGAAATAGCAAACGGTTTATTTATAGGAGTAGGGATTATAGGTGTCATTCATTCAATTTGTTTTATAATATCGGGGCTTATGTCGTTTTTGTGGGCATTCTTAGAGTCTAAATATTCTCGCAAATCACTTATTATAAGTGCCCTCTTTTTATATTCCATTGGACTCCTATCATCGAGTTTTTCCTTTAATTATATCATTTTTTTCATTTTTCGTATCGTAATGGCGGTAGGATTTGGAGCGTTATTACCATTATCAAACTCTATTATCATGGATGTAAAATCCTCTCAACATCGTACAAAAGCGCTAGCACTACTTGCACTCACTGTAATGTTAGGATTTGGCACAAGCAATATTATTGCTGGAACTTTTTTAGATTTAACTTCATGGCGAATGATCTTGTTTATCTTAGGTCTTTCAAAAATGATTTTTATTACTTTTATCTATGTAACAGATATTCCATCTCCCAAAATAAGAGGAGAAATGAATCCTTACTATTCATTTCGTTTAGCTCGACCTAACCTCAATCAGCTAGGAAAAATTAAATCGAATTTGAATTTTTTCATCTTATTTTTCATTCATGATTTTGTGGTTGGTACCATCTCGTTTTATATCATTCCAATGCTAAAGACTGATCTACACTTAATTCCGATTTATTCTATGATAGTTTGCATTGTAATGTATATACCACAATTAATAGGAGCTCCTTATTGGGGTAAAGTGGCAGATCACAGATTTACTAGACAGTCTAATGGTAAAATATCACTATTATTGCTGATAGTAATAATAGGGCCATTATTCTCCATTATTGGATATTCAGTTTTCTCTTTTAACATAGTTATATTTATTATATGTATTATGATATTTGCTTTTATAACTCCCACAATAACATCGATAGCCTATTCCATTCTCGGAGATATTAACCCTCCTGAACTTCGCACTACTATCTTTTCATTGTCTAATTTTAGTGCTATTTGTGGAAGAAGTATGGGTATTGCAGCATGTGGAATCCTTTATGAACACATTTTCCATCAATATAGTATTATCTTTTTGTTTTTACAATTTATTTTCCTCTTTGGATTAACCTTTACTCTAATAAGACCAATGCTAATTATTCCTATTGAAATGCAAAATCTCATTTCATTGTTGGAAAGACGAATATCTGGAGATGAAAAGACAACCTCCAAAACAACACCAAAACCGACGATTAAAGATATTCTAAATACATTGATTGAAAGTCAAATCGAACTCTTCAAAAAACAAGAAAAGTTGAGTCAGAACCAAGTGTATCTTACAAAATTCCTCAAATATACTTTAGAAGTTTCTAGGAGAATTTTACTACTCCCAAATAAGAAAGAGTTAAATCTGGAAAATCACAAATACATAACGCAGCTTAAGCATAGAATTGAAATGATTGAAGAAATAGAGGAAGCTAGTCTTAAATGAAATGTAAACAAATTTATTCAATATTTTTCTTACGATGTTTCTTTCTCACCCATTTTAGAAATCTTACATAGCGCTCTGATAATTTTTGATCAGCAGTAAAATCAGTCAAACTTTTGTCTATAACTTCAGGATTATTAATTAAATCTTTTAAAAGCAAAAGCCCATCTTTAAAATATTCATCAATTTTAAGACATTTAGCACATACTTCATACGCTTGTTCATACTCTCGTTGTTCATAATAAATTCGTCCTAAATTAGAGAATGCGCGAGGATATTTAGGATTCATACCAATTGCCTTTTTTAAAAGGTCTATCCCTTTCTCCTTCTGACCATTTTTATAATAGGCAAACCCTAAATGACTGTAGGGATTTGCGTAAGTGGGTTCTAATCGTATCGCATTATTACAGGCATCTATAGCAATTTCATACTCTCCAATATAAATATACGCCCATGCTAAATTATTCCACACAACTACTTTTAAAAATTTTCTATCTTTTTCATTGAGTGGTAAATTCCATCCTTCTATATCATTCATATATTTCAATACCATTTTATATGCGTCTATTGCCTCTGGATAATGTCCTATCATTGTTAAAGCATATCCTAGCGCATTCCATATCCACGGAAAGTCAGGAACAATAGTCAAGGCAGCATTACATAAATCAATTACTATGTTATGTGCTCTAATTTTTTCGAAAAAGTTAATTACAGACGGTATACCTGAACTACCTAAAATACAGTCTCTTACATAGCTTTTTCTTCCTTTCTTTATAAGGGTGCATATAAAATCTGAAAAAATATTTATAATATGAGGTGGAATGTCAGCTACATCTTTGGAGGATTCACCTTCAAGTTTAAATAGAATAACCTTGATAAGCTCAAATGTCCTAAAATTCTGCATATTTTCTATCAGGTTCTCAACGAAACTAGAAGATTCTATTATCATCGCTAAATCATCTAGAGATAAATAATCCAACATTCTTTCCCGCCATAAGTATTCAATTACCATAGGTGACCCGCTCTCAAGTCTCATGGCGATCTCTTCCCTATATACCCGTTTTGCCATAGGATCTCCCACTTTATATAATTGTCTTAAGAGGGGAAATGATAAGTTTGAATGAAGTAATCGGGTATCATATTTATGCTCAACCCATGTTTGAATGTTTGAACAATGACCCCAGAACTCCTGTTCAGGAGTAATATTATGCTCTATATTGTAATTTCTTGCTCCAGCTTCATGAATTATTTCATTTTGATGGATGGATTTTCTCTTATGCACGTCAGCCGCTTCATCTATAGAATCAATCTTATCATAGTCTTTAAATTGCTCAGTCGGGATATTTAACACTAATCGAATACATTGGGTAAAAGGTCGGTTTTTTACGTAAATCTGAGTACGTTTATTCTCTAACTTGAGAGTGATATACTCATTTGCTTTATAAGTAAGCATTTTACTTTCCATTTCGTCTTTTGGAATAATTCTCTTACTATCAACTTTATTTAAAAATAATAACACTTAATAGATTTACAGTTGAATCGTATGAAGACTCTTTAAAGTCTTTTAT
Source organism: Promethearchaeota archaeon (assembly GCA_048939015.1). Taxonomy (GTDB): domain Archaea; phylum Asgardarchaeota; class Lokiarchaeia; order Sigyniarchaeales; family SOKP01; genus Loki-b32. Next base: position 100,314 of record JBHLPW010000006.1, on the reverse strand, counting down.
CTACTATTTAGCGATCCCACGCTCCGAGATATTAATTCTTATTGATGGTTTTTTTAAGAAAGCTCTAAATTCAATGGGATTTAAGACTCTTTGAATTTAAAAGAATAAGAATTTCTCAAATGAATAAACGATTAAACTTTTATGAAAATTAAATATTAAAAATAAATGGATTTAAATGGCTAAATCATCGGATGTTACTTTTAAGTTATGCATTGTAGGAGATCAAGGGATTGGTAAAGATATACTTGTTAAATCATTTATTCTGGGGAGCCTCTATGAATCAAAATATCACCGAAATGCAATTGGTGTTAATTTTTATGCTAAAAAAATAACTGTTGAAACAGAGAAAGGACCTAAAAAGTGCAATGTCCAACTTTGGGAATTTTCAGGAAAAGAAAAATTCAGATTTTTATATACTCAATATTCTCGAGGCTCGAATGGCATAATTTTATTTTTTGATTTAACAAATCGAGAATCGTTCTTAGGCTTATCACATTGGTTAGAAGAGATAAATAAAGGTATGGAAAGGGAGAAGCGTTCTGGAGGTGAAATACCTATTCTTTTGGTAGGAAATAAAAGTTGTGTAGATAATTTTGCTGTTTCCCCTAATGAAATTATTCAATTTTTACGTAAACATGATTTGGTTTATATAGAAGTGTCTACTAACACAGCAGAAGGCGTAGTGGATAGCTTTTACTGCATTACCAGCTTAATGGCAGGAGTTGATATTCAAAGTAATTATTTCTCATCAAGAGATATATGTTATTATCCAAGAAGTGGCAATCCTCATATAAGTTCTTCAATTTCAGCTTTAAGTCCCCAAGATCTTAGAAGTTTAAGCCAAAAGGCTATTTTAGACAAGTTAGGGAAACTTGAAAATCAACTCATTGGTTATGAAGAGAATGTAGATGATGTAAAAATTAGTAAATTAATTAATGAAAAGATCAACGAGATATTTTCATCATATGAAATTAAGGAGGAATTAGCTCCTGAGGAGCGTAAGGATCTTCTCATATTAGTTGAGGTACAATGGGATGATAAGGAAGGTCCAAAGTTAATAAACTATTTCCCTGATGATATAGAATTAGACTTTTCACTCAGAGATGTTAGTGAGCAGCTTTATGAAGTATCAGTACCGATATACGGACAGGGTCATATCTTAAATGCAGAAGGAGCATTGATAAATATACAAAATGTCCAAATTATGGCATATGCATTTTTTGATTCATATCCTGATTCATCTTGCAGAGCAGGGAAAAGGGATTTCATGTTTGCTCTTATTGCATCAAAAATCTCCTATTTCCAATCGTTACAAATAAAGCAAGTATTTATGGAATTATCCGTTCTCTACAAAAAGCAAGAAAAATGGGATATAAAAGAATTTTGGGAAATGTTTTATAATATCCTTACACCTCTCACTCATTAATCGATGATTTTATCTAATTTTTCAAAGAAATTTTCATCTTGTTTTCATGAATTCTTCTCTTTTAGGACCTACTTGTCGGTGTCGTATGTAAAATATTATCCCACAAGCAACCAAAGTAATAATTCCGATGATTAAAGTAATTGTAAAATTCTTCTGTGTTATTAGGAAAACGATAATCATTAATAATCCACTAAGCGATACAAAAAATACATCACTGAATATATTAGACACACTATCCCTTCGATTTTCAAATTTAATACCAATTCCGATAAAAAGGGTGTTTTCAATAAGATCCCAAGTTATTGCAATTAATATTATTGCAAGCATTACATCCCACCATAGAAGAAGTCCCTGTTCTAATGAGAGAAATACTACAAAAAATAACTCTACTATGAAAGAAAAAACGCCAAAAGCTATGTGACCCCATGTAAAATAATCAAGGGGGGATATTCCGACTAATCTCCTATCCGAAGCTACTAAGGGAGGATTCTTCTTTATAACTTTACTTACAATAATTAAACATATAGGTCCTAATATTCCTGTTAATATAGTTGCTAGAGTCAGACAATATGTTGGATTAGTTAATGAGAGAAAAATATAAGTAAATAATGTACAATATCCACCTATAATAAATGCAACAACTGGAGTTGTAATTAATATTTCTTTTATGTTCATAATAATACCTGAATGATATACAATTTTGTAAGATTTTTTATTATACTATTTTATTAATATTCTTCTTTTAAAATGTTTATGTGAAATTTAATTTCTTTCCGATAATTTGTAGAATACCATGAAATTAATGATCCAATTAAAATCTAAGACTCTAATTAGAGTTTTACACCTAAAACTATATTAGATAAGCCAACTAGAATAAGCAAGAAATCCAAATCGATAAAAAAAGAGGTGAGTTGATCTAATGAAAAAAATAAATTCAAAAATGATATTAGATGGAGAAGAATTTTCTATTTCTGAAGATAGAAAACAAATTAAAGGAAAAGGAAAAGAATATACAATAAAAGATTTTCAAAATGAGGTAGGAAAAAAAATTCTATTTTATGAAGCAGCTGAAGATGGAACTGTTTATGGCTTCTCTAATGAAGAGAAATTGGAAAAATGGTTAAAGGAAAAGAATCTCCTTGATGGATATAAAAAACACAAAGAATTGATGAAAAAAATTAAGAGAAAAAGATCCCCCGAAGAAGATGAGAAAATTAAGCAATATCAAATAAAACAAGTAGAAAAAGATAAAGCAAACTTCAAAAAAATTTTAGATAAACATAACTTAAAACAAGACCAAGTCCAGGAAATGGAGAATCTTCTAAAAGAGGATTACGATCCTCATTTCAAACAAACACATCGTAGCTTATACCTCTATGATTATAGATGGTATCAAGGTAGCTATATTATACTGAGAGGTGGGAATCAATATTGTGGTACTAGATACGCAAGATCTTATCCCGACCTTGGTTCCTTTAACTTTGATAATAAAGCAAATTCTCTAAAGCTTAGTTGCAACAGTCATGCTTATGTATATGCAGGAAAAAATTATGAATGGCCCTATTTACATATTATTTGGAATATAGGGGATCTAAGTAATTGGCTGAATTCTATATCTTCTGCTGTGGTTTATTAGAAACAAAAATAATTATTAACTAAAAAATTTTTAACATTCTTTTTTCTTTTTTTATATTTTCTCATTTATAACTTCAGATATAAGCATACAGATAGACTTGTTCAAAAATTAACTCTAACTCAAGTAGAACTCTTTTTCTTACATTTTTTACAACTTATAACTCAATCAATTGGGGATTTGTAGGGGGGCTTTTTGTTATGGCATTTATTACACTTTTGATAACCGGAGTATTGTTCAGAGATTTTAGAAAAGTGAAAGAATATCCACCCAATAAAATAATATGATACTAGAAGATCTTTTAAAACTTTTTAAAAAAATTTTTCAATTTTTTCAATACACACTAGTTGCATTTTTCTTCTACACACTGCCCTCAAACATATCTGAGCCTTTCTAATCCTATTTTAGGGATTTTTTCACATTTTTGTGACCGAAACCTTTATATATGAGTGTGTATAATTGTGTATTAGAGAACACAAAAAAAATTAAAAAAATACACAACAAAAAAAATAAAAAAATGGTGGAAAAAAAAATGGAAAATTGTTATGAAGGTTTTAAAATTTTTAAAGCCAAGGTTGATGCCCTAAGTGAGGGAATTTGTAAAATCTATAATTAAAATTTTTTATTTTTTTTATTTTTAAAAAAATCACGTTCACGAAAAGAAAAAAATAATCAAAAAAAATTAATCAAAATTTAAACCCAATAAAAAAAAGGTGGAAAAAAAAATGAAAAATAATTATGACGGCTTTAAAATTGCTGAAGCTAAGGTTCAAGCAGGTATAATCTATAATTAAAATTTTTTATTTTTTTTTATTTTTTAAAAAAATCAAGTTCACGAAAAGAAAAAAGTAATCAAGAAAATTAATCAAAATTTAAAACCAATCAAAATTGAAAAAATTTGGAGGAAATAAAAATGAAAAGAAAAGAAAAAACTGGATATGAGTATTATAAGGCTCTTAAAGCCAAATTTGATACTGAATATCATCCAAGATTATATTTTTAATTAAAAGGAAAAAGGGGAATTAAAGTATGACATATCGTAAATATCTTAAAAATCTGGTGTTGGAAGATGAGACAGATCAGATGAAGGGATTACCGGTCCCTCCGATTCAAAAACCTTATACCGAGGATGCAAGACTGATTGACTTAATACCACATGACGATCTCAAAGTAGATGATATTTCCTTATTTCAAGCAATAAATAATCGAGAAAGTCGTCGAAAATATCTTGATGCAAAATTAACATTGGAGGAAATATCATTTCTACTTTGGGCAACACAGGGAGTAAAGGAACTCGTTCGAGGGGGCATGCTCACAAAAAGAACTGTTCCTTCTGGTGGTGCGATGCATCCCTACGAGACATATTTATTGGTTAAAAACATCGAAGGTTTAGAGCCGGGGTTGTATCGTTATTTAGCGATAGAACATAAATTATTGATTGAAATTACTAATAATCCAAATTTATCTGAGAAGATTGTGGATGTTTGTCATGGTCAAGCATTTATAGGAACAGCAGCAGTGGTTTTTATCTGGGCTGTGAGACCATATAGATTAGAGTATCGATACGGAGAAGATTCCCTGAAAGATATATTAATGGGGGTTGGCCATATCTGTCAAAACCTTTATCTTGCATGTGAAGCAATAAGTGCTGGAACGTGTGCTATTGTTGCATATAATCAAGATAAACTTGATAAATTTATTGGTGTGGATGGAGAGAACGAAATTGCTCTGTATTTGGCACCAGTTGGAAAGATAAAATAATGATATAATTATAATAATAAAAAAACAAAAAGAAGAGGTAGAATAAAAAAATGAAAATTTCTGGATCAGGAACCCTTTCGGCGGGAAAAATTGAAGATAATCTTCATGTGTCGGGTTCCGCTAAATTAAAGGGAGATTTTGAATGTTATGGATTTCATTCTTCTGGTTCATTGAGAGGTGAAGGAAGTTTAACTGTTCATGGTGATGTTTCCAGTTCAGGATCCTTCAGACTTGGAGGATCTCTTTATGGGGATGGTAAAGCTAAATCTTCTGGTTCAATGTCAATTGGAGGTGAAATATCAGTTAAAGGAACCCTAGTAAACTCGGGATCTCTAAGAGCGGGAGGCAAAGTTGAAGCTCCTGAGGGAATTAACATTTCAGGTTCTGCACGTATTAATGGTGACTTATCATCTCAAAGGTTAATTAAAATTTCAGGGTCATCGACGATTCATGGAGATGTGTCTGGGTCTGATATTGTTTTAGGGCGAGAACCAAGAATGGGTAGAAACATATATAAACATTTGAGTATAATCAATGGAAGCATTTTCGCGAAAAATCATGTTGATCTTGCCAGAACGCTTGTAGAAGGTGATGTAAGAGGCCGTACAGTTATAATTGGAAAAGGAACCGAAATTAAAGGAATGGTTTATTATGTTGAAAATATTGAGGTTCATGATAAAGCCACTTTGGCTAATGAGCCTATTCATATAACAGAAAGGGATTTGTAAAAATAGAATATAAAATTAAAGCGATTATTATTAATAAATTTAAAAAAATTGGAGGAAAATAAATGTCGCATGATGAAGGATGGAATGAGAAGGAAGATAATGAAAAGGATCTAGAGAAAAGTAAGGTGAGATTTGAATTAAATGACCTTAAAGATGAACTTATGTTTGAATTAGACGATTTACATGATGATTTAAAAGATGTAATTGAAGATTTAAAAGATGAAGCTGATGATATAAAGGATGACTTAAGAGAGGACTTAGAAGAGTTAATGGAAGAACGAGAAGAGTTATTGGAAGAAGTTGGAAATGTTAAAGAAGAATTAGAAAATTACGGAGCAGATGCAAGAGATCATATTGAAAATGCAAGAGAGAAATTAGAACGAGTAAAGAGGAAAATTGAAAACCATGAGGCAAAATTTGAAAATAAAATTTGGAAGAAGGTGGAAAAAGCGAAAAAGAAGGCTGCACGCATAAATATTTCTGTCGATCCTGAAATGAGTGATGAATGGAGGGATTGGGCAGAAGGATTAGGTGCTTCGGTATCAGAATTAGTTCGAAAATCAATGAAATTTGTAAAAAACAATATTGGAGACATCGCAAAATTGGAACATTTAGGTCGAAATTTGGAAAAAATGGGAGAAGGTATAGAACAAGCAGTAAAAGATTCTGGGATAGAAGAGTTAGGTGAAAAAATAGAAAGAGAATTTGAAGGGAAGTTTGAAAAACACTTTGATAAAAAGGAAGGGAAACCAAAGCATAGAGTTCAAATTACAATAGATACTGATAGAAAGGAAAAGATAAAGAAAAGGGTGACAGGGCTAATTAAGCTCCATAATAGTATACCCATTGATAAATTAGCTCAAGCCATAGACAAATCAGACGAAGAGGCTGAAAACATGGTATACGAGATGGTTGCAGATGGCATTGAGGGTACTCTTGAAGAAGGTGTATTTAAATTCACAAGCACTTTAGAGGATGTTATAGCTAAATTACATGAATTAATAGATAAAATGAAATAAGAGAGAGAACAAAAATGATTAATCCGATATATGAGAAGTTGGCAAAAATAGTGGTACATTATTCACTTGAGATAGAAAAGGGGCATACTGTTTTCATAACTGGGCCTGCATTTGCGGTGGAATTATTTCAAGCATTAAATATTGAAATAATTAAAGCTGGGGCTCATGTCTTAATAGTACCTGGTATAGAAGGGATACGAGAGGCATTCTATAAATTTGCGTCTGATGAACAGTTGAAATATGTTGATAAATCTCAGGAGTTAATTTTTACTGATTATAATCGTCTAATTGAAATAAGAGCGGATTATAATACCCGTAAATATAGTAATATTGATTCAAAAAAATTATCAATATTTATGAGTGCTCCTAGAAGGAAAGAGTTAAGAGCGATTCAAGAGCAGAGAACTTCAACTGGTGAATTAAAATGGATTGTAATTCCTTATCCTTGCAATGCTTTAGCCCAAGAAGCAAATATGGATCTATTTTCATATGCTGAATTTGTGAAAAAGAGTTTATTTTTAGATAGGGAAGATCCTGTCGAGGAATGGCGACACATGCAGAAAACTCAAGATTTGATCATTGCAAAATTAAATCTGTTTAAAGAGATCCAAGTTATTGGAGAAGATACAGACTTATCATTGTCAGTAGAAGGAAGAAAATGGATAAATTGCTGTGGTAAGACAAATTTACCTGATGGTGAAATTTATACAAGTCCAATTGAGGATTCTGTTAACGGTCATATTAGATTTACATATCCTGGCATATACACAGGAAAAGAAGTAGAAAATATCTATTTGGAGTTCAAAGATGGAGAAGTAATTAAAGCAACAGCAACTAAGGGAGAAGATATTCTTCAAGAGATATTAAAAGTAGAGAATGCTAATAGAATTGGAGAATTTGCGATAGGGACGAATTATGGGGTTACAAATTTTACAAAAAATATGTTATTTGATGAGAAACTCGGTGGCACATTACATTGTGCCTTAGGGCTTGGTTTTGAAGATGCTGGTTCTAAAAATATCTCTTCTGTTCACTGGGATATATTGAAAGATATGAAAGTACCCGGCTCTAAAGTTATAGCCGATAATAAAGTAATTTATGAAGAAGGAAAATGGAAGATTTAAAACAAATAATAAAAAAAGAGATACGAAATAAAAAATTTCAAAAATTAATGAATTAAGTAAAAAAGTAAAGTAAAAGGAGGAATTTATAAAAAATGATTAATGCGATTTATGAAAAGTTTGCTAAATTGGCAATCAATTATGCTGTGAATATCCAGAAGGGTGATAGAGTCTTCATAGCGGGTCCTACATTAGCTCAGGAGTTGTTTCAAGCTTTATTTGTAGAGACAATAAAAGCGGGAGGGCATCCTCTTCTTGTGGTAGGGATCGAAGGAATCCAAGAATTAAGATATAAGTATGCTTCTGAAGAACAATTGACATATGTAGATCCGGTTCAAAAGAAGATAATTGAAGAATTTGATGCTTATATTGTAATTGGTGCAGATTATAACACTCGGAAATTGAGTTTGGTTGATCCTAAATTGGTGGCAAAAGCTCAAGGATCACCAGCTAATAGGGAGGTATGGGATATTTTAATGAAGAGAATAGGTTCAAAAGAATTAAAATATCTTCTATTACCATTCCCATGTCATGCACTTGCCCAAGAGGCAAGTATGGATTTATTTTCTTATACTGAATTTATAATGAAAGCTATGCACTTGGATAAAGAAGATCCTGTAAAGGAATGGTTAAAAGTCGAAAAAGAACAAGACGCCATATGTGAGAAATTAAAGGATGTTGAAAAAATCCAGGTGATTGGAGAAAATACTGATTTAACAATGTCAGTTAAGGGTAGACTCTGGGTAAATGAATGTGGTCATGAAAACTTACCTGATGGTGAAGTTTTAAGTGCTCCTATAGAAGATTCTGTTAATGGGCATATTCAGTTCACATATCCAGGTATATTCCAAGGGAAAGAAATCGAAAATATCTATTTGGAATTCAAGGATGGAAAGGTAATAAAAGCATCCGCAGATAAGGGTGAAGAATTACTTCAAGAGATATTAAAAATTGAAAATGCCGATATATTAGGTGAATTTGCAATTGGTACAAATTATGGTATTAATAAATTCACAAAAAACATGCTCTTCGATGAAAAAATGGGAGGAACGATTCATTGTGCTCTTGGTTCCGGAATTAAGGAAGCAGGCTCAAAAAATGATTCTGGAATTCATTGGGATATTTTAAAAGACATGACTCTTCCCGGGTCCAAAATTTTCGTTGATGACAAAGTTATCTATGAAGAAGGGAAATGGAAAATCTAAAATAATGAAAAAGGAAACTTTTTCCACCTTTTAAAAAAATAAAATAATTAAGAATAATTAAAAAAAAAATTTGTAATTAAAATAAATGAAAAAAAACAATAAAAAATTATGAATTAGGGGAAAAAAATGGAAGAATTAGCGAATAGAGAAACTTTTAGGCACTATATGTTCTTTTGGATAGGGCAATTGTTCTCTTTGCTTGGATCGATGGTGGTCTTTTTTGTATTAATGTTTTGGATTGCGGCTGTATACAATAATCCTATGATAAGTGCTTTTGCATCATTTCTATATATAATAGTGTTGACCATTAGTATGCCTATAGCCGGAGTCGTTGCAGATAGAGTTAATCGGAAGTTATTAATTATTGTCGCAGATTCATCACAAGCATTTGTGACATTTGGATTGATATTATTTTTCCAATTCGGGCTAGCAAATATTTGGATTGTATATATCTTTCTTAGTTTACGTAGTGTTTGTCAAGCGTTCCATGCACCTACTGTCAATGCAATTATTCCAACGATGGTTCCAAAAGAAAAATTATCTCGTATCAATGGAGTTACCTTTCTTTTTACTGGCGTAGTACAAATGTTTGCACCAGCTATCGGAGCGACATTATGGGCTTTTTTAACAGTAAACCTAATTCTCTGGGCAGATGTTATCACATTTTTCATAGCTCTGGTACCTCTATTAATGATTTCAATACCCTCTGTCAATCAAATTAACCACTCTGATGATGAAGCTGAGAAGAGTTCTTTTATAAAGGAATTTAGATTAGGAATTAAAACATTAAAATTAATTCCAGGCGTAATCACTCTACTTATTCTTGCAATGATTTTAAATTTCTTGATACGACCACTTGATTCACAAATGGCTCTTTTTATTTTAAACTTTCATGGCGGAGTAGCAGGACATTTAGCATTAGCTCAAATGACATTTACAGCTGGCTTAATCTCAGGTGCGTTGTTTACATCAGTGAAAAAGAATTGGAATAATAAAATTAAAACCATATTTATAGCTCTTGGAATCGCAATGGTAGGATATTTAATATTTGCACTAGCACCTCCAGGGCAGTATTATATACTCGCTGTAGGTGGCATAGTTCTAGGATTCAATTTGCCTATAGTTAATTCTCTAGCTCAGACATATATGCAAACTGCGGTTCCACCAGATAAACTTGGCAGAGTAGGGTCAATTGATCATGCACTTTCTTCAGCTATATCACCCATTGGCTCAATACTATCAGGACCATTAGCACTCCTATTTGGACTTCAAGGTCTATTTATCTTATGTAGTGTTATTGGTATTGCATCTACAATTGGATTCTGGAGTTTTACGGGCATTCGAAAAGTTGATTTTGATAGTGAATCAACACTTAAAGAAATTAATGGAAAAATAGAAAATATTTCAATTTAATTTTTTTTCTTTTTTATTTTAATTACAGTAAGAGGAGAATAGAAAAAAGAATAATAAAAAAAAAAATAAAATAAAAAATAAAAATAGGAAATTAGGGGATAAAAATGGAAGAAAATGTGAATAATGAAACATTTAAAAGGTATTTATTTTTTTGGAGCGGTCAATTGTTTTCTTTGCTCGGTTCAATGGTAGTATTCTTTGTAATAACGTTTTGGATTGCTGATGTTTACGATAATCCTATGATAAGTGCTTTTGCATCGTTTTTATATATAATAATGATGACAATTTGTATGCCTTTAGCAGGTGTTTTTGCAGACAGAGTGAATCGAAAGATGTTAATAATAACTGTAGATTCATTACAAGCGTTGGCTACATTTGCTTTAATACTCTTCTTTCAATTTGGAATAACCAACATAGTGATAGTCTATATTTTTATTAGTCTACGTAGCATTTTTCAAGCATTCCATGTACCTACTGTTAATGCAATCATACCTACTATGGTTCCCAAGGATAAATTATCACGCATAAATGGGATAAACTTTTTATTTACGGGAGTAGTGCAACTTTTATCACCGTTTTTAGGAGCTTTATTCTTAATATTTCTGTCAGTTTATATGATCTTTTGGACAGACATTATTACTTTTTTTATTGCATTAATACCTTTATTGCTAATATCCATACCTTCAGTAAAACAGATCAATAATGACGAAGAACATATCAAAAAGAGTTCATTTGTAAAAGATTTTAAGTTAGGGTTTAAAACATTAAAAATTATTCCGGGATTGGTTATTCTGGTTATATTATCAATGCTACTAAACTTCTTGATCCAACCTGTCAATGCGTTAATGTCTTTATTTATCCTAAATGTTCATGGAGGAAACGCGGGGTATTTAGCTTTAGCTGAAATGGTTTTTACTGGAGGAATGATTATTGGTGCATTAGTAACATCAATTAAGAAGAATTGGGGAAATAAACTAAGAGTAATTTTTATTAGTGCTGTTTTTGCACTTATTGGATATATGATATTAGCCTTAGCACCCATAGGGAACTATTACATTTTGGGAATGGGTGGTGCTCTTCTCGGATTCAATTTACCAATTATTAACTCGCTATACCAAACCTTCTTACAAACTACGGTACCCTCTGATAAATTAGGGAGAGTTACTTCAATTGACCATGCTTTATCTTCAGCAATCTCACCAATTGGCGCATTAGCAGCAGGACCATTAGCTTTATTACTAGGTATTCCATCACTATTTTTCTATTGTGGATTCCTTGGAGTAATAATAACTATTAGTTTTTGGAGCTTTACAGGTATAAGAAAAGTAGATATTGATAGTAAAAGTGCTCTTGAGGAAATTAACGGAAAGGTAGATAAAATTACACTCTAATTTTTTTTTTTTCAATTAATTAGGTTAGGTGAGAGACATAACAGAAGAATTAGCAAATAAACAAACCTTTAGGAATTATATTGTATTTTGGATCGGGCAACTCTTTTCTGTTTTAGGATCATCAATTTCACAATTTGCGATAATTTGGTGGATAACAGATACAACTGGAAGCACAATGCTTCTTTCTTTAGCCAGTTTTCTTTACATTTTACCCATGACAATTGTGGTGGCTTTATCTGGAGTAATAATTGATAAATGGAATCGAAAAGGCATTATTATGATTGTGGATTCCCTCCAAGCATTTGTAATGCTGCTTGTAATTGTTATCTTCAATCTTGGAGGAGAAAATCCCATATTAATTGTTGGTATAATGGGTGTATTGGGAATCTTACAAGGTTTTCATATTCCTACTGTAGGAGCCATTGTTCCTACAATGGTGCAAAAGGAAAGATTAAGTAGAATAAATGGAATTAATTTTTTCTTTAGAAGTTTCATTGAGATCATTGGACCTGTAATAGGTGCAATGATGTTTTCATTTTTACCACTTAAATCAATACTGTGGATTGATCCAATTACATTTATTATTGCATTTATTCCTTTACTGGTAATTAAAATACCTAGGATTAACAGTAAAGATAAATCAGTTGAAAAAAAGTCATTTATAGAAGATTTTAAACTTGGATACCGTACATTAAAATCAATTCCAATTATTTTTATGATGCTTTTAATATCAATGTTCCTCAACTTTTTATTACGACCATTTAGTATATTACTACCATATTTCATCAGATATAACCATCTGGGAGATGTTTCTAATTTAGCATTTGTTATCGCATTTATGAACGGTGGCACGGTTTTAGGCGCATTAATTACATCTATTAAGAAAGAATGGAAGCATGCCCTTCCTATCTACTGTGGACTTGAATTCATTTTAATAATGAATGTTGGCCTAGTTGCGTTAACTCCATTTCGAGTATTTATTATGATTAGTATTGTACTTGGAATTACAGGTTTTGCGCTACCCATCGTAAATACAATTTATTTAACTATAATGCAGAAAAAAGTTCCCGCAGATAAAATGGGAAGATTGTCTTCCCTTGATTGGGCGATCTCATCAGCAATATCTCCAATTGCCCCTATTATAACTGGACCTCTATCTGTCATGATTGGAGTAACTCCATTGTTTCTAATTTGTTCTGTATTAGGGATGATAATTACTCTAATAATTTGGCGGATTGCTCATGTGCGTATTAATAATGAAAATAATTATATCAAAAAAGAAGAAATAGAATTGAGTATGAAAGAGCTTTAAAACAAAAATAAAAATAGAAATAAAAATAGTTTAGATTTTATTCTTCTTCCTTTTTTAAAAGCAATTGATCTTCAGAGATAATTTTAGCTTCAGGTAAACCTTTAATAAGATTTTTATAATTTCTTGTTACTAAGCCATATAATAAATATGGGGGAATTGTATGTAATATATTGAAAAGTGGAATCAACAACACCATTATAGCATCTACTCTCCTTATAGCACCTTGGCTAGCAAATTCAAGAAATAGTTTTATCAATAAAATTATCGATGAGATACCGGCATACCCTTTTAAATAACTGTTATATCTTAGATGAACAGGTTCAATTTCAAATAGTTGATCAAGTCTTCCTTTAAGACTATAATGAATTAATCCAGAATCTTCTAAAATCCACCCTATTGACCATAATCCGATAACAATTGGTAAAATCATACCTGACACAACCATTACTACTGGCAATAAATAAGATAGATTTAAACCTTCCGCTATATAACCAGCTAGAAATTCTTCATTAATTAATACATCAGCATGAGGTTCTATAATTGGTAATAATACAGCTAATAATCCAAGTGTTAAGAGAAAAACATAAATTCCCCTCTTAAGAAATTTTTTAATAAAGAAAACATTAAAGGGCAGATTAAGATAGGCATTTTTATGACGTCTATAGATAAACCCTTTAACTTTAAGAAAACCTGGTGTGATAAATCGAGAAAAAAGAAGGACAGTTGCTAATGGAAAAACCAATGGTACAATAAAATAAAATACTAGTCCATGCATATTATTGGAAAGACCTAATAAAGGAACTCTACCACCTTGTTCACCAAGAAAAACTACTTGAATTATCGTAACTGGGATGATTATTACATAGATAAGTATTAAGATGAGAAATGGTTTTCCTATTGTTTTTATAAAACCCATCGAATCTCAACTTTTCGTATTTTTAATATAAAAATTATGAATTTAGTTATAATTCAACATAAATTATATATTATAAAGTTTAAGCAAAATTAGATTACTTAAATAGTTATAGTACAAGTTTGTAAAAAGATCGATAATTTTCAAGCTTTTTATTGAAAATCTTTTTCATGCATTTTGATCCAATTCAACAACTCCCTACTCTTTTTTGGAAATATTTGGACCATTATTTTTGCTATAACTTTTTTTATATTGGAATCTTCTTCTGAAAGTAAGTAAGTTTCAAGAGCTTTAAATGCTTTTTTATCTTTAAGCTCTAACACTTTAAATGCCATAACCGCCGTTTTTTTAATTTCTACATTATCACTAACTTCTAAAAAATATGTTAATAGATCTATAGCTTCTGATTTAGTCATCTGCTTATCAGTAACATAGTCATATATTTTTGCTACAGTTAATTCTTTATTCATATAATCTAGTGCATCTTGATAGAGTGGATCTTTTAAAGATTCAAGAATAAAATCTTTTGATCTTAGATCGAAAGGACAAGCATGGTTTTCTGGAAGCCTATGTTTATTACAAAAAACCATACCACAATATTTACACCTATACGGTATATATCTGATACTAATACTACAATAAAAGCAATTTGGCAATATTTATCAGGTTATTTTTAAAATTTAATTTCACATTCAGATGTGATAAAAATTATTTTATAAAGATGAATAATAATTCTATATGAAACCCAATTATAGAAATCTTTTCTTAAAAAAAAGAAGGAAATTTTTAGAAAGTAAATATAAAACTAGTTTTAGGCAAATATTATCTTATCTTTGGGATTATAAATGGATTTTTATCAGCGATCTAATAGTAGGCCTTTTCCAATCCCTTTTATTTCTAACATTTCCCTTATACTTAGGGCTAAGTTTAGATATTTTGATGGATCCTGCTATCCCAATTGACAATATGTTTCCAGTCTTTATTAATATCATTCTTATTCAGTCAATTGTAGGAATCCTTTATGGTTTCCGTATTTATGTCAATAGATGGATCGGGGCAAATATAATTTTTAATTTACGGGACGATCTATTTATGACTCTTCAATTAATGAGCTTTAAATGGTTTGATAAACATAAAACGGGAGATCTAATATCTCGAACAACTAGTGATGTCAATCTTCTTAAAGAATTCTTTGGAAATAATTTACAATCTTTTGTTAGAGAAGCTGCAACTTTAGGATTTAGTTTCCTAATCCTAAGTATTATCAATTTAGAGTTATCATTATTTATTTTAATAGTTTCACCCGTTTTGTTTTACTCATTAATAATCTTCAGAAAAAAAATGAGATCTTTATTTAAAAAGTCCAGAGAACTATATTCAGATTTAACACGGACAATCCAAGAAAACTGGCAAGGAATTACAGTTGTTAAATCTTTTGCAAGAGAACCATATGAAATGAAGAAATTCAAAAAAGAAAATAAAGCTTATAGGAAAGATTCAATGGGTATGATCAAATTGCAATCTATTTTTGATCCCATAATCTATCTTATCGATAACATAGCTTTTTTAATAGTAATACTATTAGGAAGTATATTTGTTCTTAATGGAAACCTAACGTTTGGTGACTTATTTGCTTTTGTAATTGTATTGAATTTTACGATAGATCCTTTATACTTTATTTCAAGATTTTTGGGTAATATGCCTCAAATTACAGAAACATGTGAAAGAATTACTCAAATATTAAATTCTAAAATTGATGTTAAAGAGAAGGAAGATGCTATAGAATTACCTTCGATTAAAGGGAATATTGAATTTAAAAATGTTTATTTTAGTTACAATGATGATGGCAACCATTATGTTTTAAAAAATATCAACTTAAAGGTAAAACCTGGCGAAAATATCGCTATACTCGGCGCTACAGGTTCAGGGAAATCATCTCTAGTTAAACTAATTCCAAGATTTCATGAAATTTCTAAAGGACAAATCTTAATAGATGATATTGATATTGGAGATGTTACATTTAAATCTTTAAGAAGCCAGATTGGTTATGTTTCCCAGGAATGCTTTTTATTTTATCGTTCTATAAGAGAAAACATTGGATTTGGAAATAGAAAGATTGATTTAGAAGATATCAAAAAAGTAGCTATGGTCTCCGATATTCATAATTTTATTGAAGAGGAATTACCACAAAAATACGAAACCAGAATAAGTGAAGGAGGAACAACATTATCAGGAGGTCAAAAGCAAAGAATAACAATTGCGCGAGCGCTTGCTATAAAGCCCAAAATTCTAATTTTAGATGATGCAACTAGCTCTGTAGATGTAGATACAGAATATAGAATCCAAAAACATTTCAAAAAAATTTTTAAAGATTCAACTACTTTTTTGATAACTCAAAGGTTATCCAGTGTGAGAAATGCTGATAGGATAATTGTTTTAAAAGATGGTGAAATTTCCCAGATAGGCTCACATGAAGAATTGATGGATCAGGATGAAGGAATATATAAAAAATTATATTTAAGTTTAAAAATTGAGGAGAAAGCACAATGGGTATGAAAAGAAAGAAAAAACAGGAAAACTCTGATACAATTGATACAAGAAAAATTAGATCCTTCATTATATTAAAGAAATTAATTCAACACGTAGGTGCTGGAAAAAAACGATTAGTTATTCCATTAGTTATCCTCTTAATTTTAAATGTAATCATTGGTTGGTTGTCACCTTTAGTCTTTAAATCACTAGTGGATGATGGATTAGGAGGAGGAATTGGAGCGACAGAAGGTAATATAGATATCATAATTTTACTCGGAACGATTTTTTTCATTGCGACCATAGCTGGAGTAGTATTTAGAATTATCCAAGATTTTATCATTCAGAAACTAGCAATTATAACTATGCATAATTTACGGCATGATTTATTTGAGAAATTTCAAAAATTAGGATTGGATTATCATGAAAGTACTAAAATGACAACTGGAAAAGAGATAAATTATCTTACTGCAGATGTAAATACAATCCAAGAATTAATTCAATCGGGATTGTTAGTTGCAATAGGTAATGCTTTCTTAGTTTTTGGGTCAGTCTTTTTTATGATAGTACTTAGTCCCATTTTAACTTTAGTATTATTTATGATTTTACCAATACTTATTGTTATTGCTCTAATTATTTTTAGAATAGCTAGAAAATATTTCAAACCGTTAAGAGAAAGTGTTTCTAATGTAACTAGCATTTTGGATGAATCTATTATGGGAATGAAAGTAATTCAATCATTTACAGTTGAAGAAAATAATTTTAGAGAATTTAACGTTGCTACAAAATTAGAAAGACATATGACAATGAAAGCAGCTAAGTTAACAGCAGTTGTACCTGGAATAGTATTCGTTTTTATTGCAGTGTCATTTGTCATTGTCTTCTTTGTTTCGGGAGTATTAATACGCCAGGGACTACTCACTCAAGGAATTTTAGTTGCCTTTTTCTTTTATATATTCACATTTTTTGAACAATTGTATTCTCTTATTAATTTTGGTACAGTTCTACAAGATTCTCTAGCAGCTGGCGCCCGAATAATAAAGTTATTGGATGAAGATATTTTAATAAAAGAAAAAGGCGACGCTATAGAAATTGATGGAATTATTGGAGAAATTGATTATAATAATGTCAATTTTTCATATAAAGAGAATTTACCTGTTATAAATAATATTAACTTAGCTATAAAGGAAAAAGAAAGATTAGCAGTAGTGGGATATACAGGTGCGGGAAAAAGTACATTCATTAAAATGTTATGTAGGTTTTACGATCCTACTAGTGGGAAGATAGAAATTGACAAAACTGATTTGAAAGATATAAAAATTAAAAATCTTAGAGAAAATTTAGGAATTGTACTTCAAGATAATTTCCTCTTTACAGGAACCATTAAAGATAATATTAAATATGGTAAATTATCCGCAACCGATGAGGAAATATTCGAAGTTGCTAAAAAGATTAATATTCATGAATTAATAATGGGTCTAAATAATGGTTATGATACTATTGTTGGAGAACGAGGAAGTAGATTATCTGAAGGTCAACGACAGCTAATTGCTTTTGCAAGAGCATTAATTTCAAATCCTCCGATTCTAATTTTTGATGAAGCTACCTCTTCAATTGATCCTTACAGTGAGCTTTTAATCCAAGAAGCTTTAGAAACATTGTTAAAGGGAAAGACCTCTGTTTCGATAGCACATAGACTGTCGACAATTATTAATTCAGATCGTATTATCGTTTTGGATAAGGGTAAAATTATTGAACAAGGTTCACATCAAGATTTAATTGAAAAAGGAGGATTCTATAAACATCTTTACGATATGCAATTCAGGGATCCTTTTAAAGATGATAAATCTAAAGAAAAAGCATTAAAACCATTAATATAAATAACATTTTTGAAATAATTACCTCAATCCAATTCAATTTTGGCTCACACGATTTTCTTAAAAGTTAAAACTTCACTTTTTAAAAAAAAGAGAATGTTTAAAATAGAAAATTAAATTATAAAAATGCATTAAAAGAAATTGTTTTAATTTCTAGAAATCTAGTGTTGGTGGTTTTTATGTCTGTTATTGAAGAAACTCAAACTTCAAGGCATTCTTTTTGGACTTATGTATCTTTCGGTACATACAATATCCTTTGGACAATTCCAGTATCAACAATGGATGTTTTCATGTTTTTCTATTATCATACAGTAATAGGTCTTGCGCCAATATGGATATTGCTTTGTGTTTTTATAAATACTATTTGGGATAGTTTTAATGACCCATTGATTGGATGGTTAACTGATCGAAATTTTAAGTGGACAAAAAAGTGGGGTCGACGCTTTCCATGGATAGCAATCGGATTTATCCCACAGTCCTTAGCTTTAATCATGATTTTTAGTGCTCCACAAGCAGATCCAACAAATCCTTTACCAATAATGTTATGGCTTATACTCTCTTTTTTCTTATATGATTTATTTATCACACTTGTAAATGTCCATGTAGCAATACTTCGTGCAGATAAATTTCGAACTGAACTAGAAAGAAGGAAATTTTCAGGATCTTGGGGTGTCTTTGAAATGACTGCTACAGTAATTGGAATGATGCTCCCACCACTTCTTCTTTTTTTTGGCCCCACAAGATTATCATATACCGTTATGGCATCAATTTTATCTTTAATAACGATTATATTTGGCATTACATTTCTCCCTGGAGCTCGGGAGGACAAAACTATTATTGATCGCTACTATTCAAGAGATTATAAACCACTTAAAGTGTTTAAGGGCCTTAGGTTAGTTCTTAAACAGAAAAGTTTTACTGCTCTCTATGCAGCATATATTGCCTTTTTATGTTCTACAACAATAATAATAGCCATGGTATCTTATACAATAACGTTTGTTATGCGGTCTGATAATCCAGATGTGATGACATTAATTTATGCAGTACTCCTCTTAGGAACATTAATTTCTATTCCAATATGGCTCAAAATTTTAAAAAAATTGAATAACAATAAAAAAACATATCTTATTGGAAGCTTTGTATTATGTTGTTTTATTCTCCCCCTCACTTTTTTCCAAACATATATTGACTTAATGATAATTGCGTTTTTAACTGGATTCGGTACTGGGTGTGTGTTGACAATTGGAATACCAGTTTTGTATTCGAATACACAAGATGATTTTGTTGTACGTACTGGGAAAAATCAGAAAGGTATACTTGTTGGTACTTGGGAAATCTTAGGACTCTTAACCTCTTTTATTGACGAGGCATTAATTACATTGGTATTCACTCTCACGGGCTTTAATGCTGGACTTAAGAATTATACAGCTTTAGTTGCATCTGGTGCAAATGTAAATTTGGTTATTTGGGGTATTCGTCTACTTTTGGGAGTTATCCCTATGTTGGTTCTCTTAGCAGGTACACTAGTCTTTTGGAAATTTTATCCTCTCACTCAAGAAAAGGTTCTAGAAAATAAAGCTAAGCTAAAAAAACTTGGCTTTTAATTTAAAATTATGGTCAAATTGGTGATTTTTTTGTCTCAAAATGAAGATACTTCAAGGCATTCTTTTTGGACTTATGTATCTTTTGGTTCATACAATATCCTCTGGACGATCCCACCAGTAACAATGGATGTTTTCATGTTTTTTTATTATCACACAGTAATAGGTCTTGCTCCTATTTGGATATTGACGGTTATTGCTATAAATACTGTTTGGGGTGGTCTTAACGACCCTTTAATTGGGTGGCTAACTGACCGGAATTTTAAGTGGACAAGAAAATGGGGTCGACGCTTTCCATGGATAGCAATTGGATTTATTCCACATTCTTTATCTTTAATCATGATCTTTGCTCCTCCAAAATTAGATCCATCGAATCCTTTACCAGTAATGTTATGGCTTTGGTTCTCCCTGTTCTTATATGATTTATTTATCACACTTGTAGATATTCATGTATCAATACTTCGTGCTGACAAATTTCGAACCGAAACAGAAAGAAGGAAATATGCAGGATCTTGGGGATTCTTTGATATGGTCGCATCAGTACTTGCACTGATGCTTCCACCACTTCTTCTGTTTTTTGGACCCACAAAGTTATCGTACATAGTTATGGCAGCGATTTTAGCATTAATAACTATTATATTTGGGTTTATATTTATCTCTGGAGCCCGCGAAGATAAAATAATTATTGATCGCTACTACTCAAGAGAATATAAACCTTTGAATGTGTTTAAGGGCCTACGACAAGTTATTAAACATAAAAGTTTTATGGCTTTTTATGCTGCGTACGTCGCCTTTCTTGTGGCTACAACAATAATAGTAACTATGGTAACGTATTTAACAACGTTTATTTTGCGTTTCAATGATCCTGATGCAATGACATTAATTTTCGCAATATTTCTTCTTGGATCATTAATTTCTGTTCCGGTATGGATCAAATTGCTAAAGAGAATGAATAACAATAAGAAAACATATCTTATCGGAAGCTTTATATTATGTGGAGTTATTGTACCATTAACTTTTTTCCAAACATTTATTGATTTAATGATTATATCATTTTTGGTGGGCTTTGGTAATGGGTGTGTATGGACAATTGGAAAACCCGTAATGTTTTCGAACATACAAGATGATTTTGTTGTGCGTACTGGAAAAAACCAGAAAGGTATACTCGTTGGGACTTGGGCGGTTTTAAGCCTAATGACAGCTTTTATTGATGAAGTATTAATTACATTTGTATTTACTCTTACTGGTTTTAATGCTGGACTCGAAGATTATGACGCTTTAGTTGCATCTGGAGCAAATGTAGATTTAGTTATTGGGGGTATTCGTCTTCTGTGCGGAATTATTCCTATGTTGGTCCTTTTAATAGGTACACTTATTTTTTGGAAACTTTATCCTCTCACTCAAGAAAAAGTTCTAGAAAATAAAGTTAAACTACAAGAACTTGGCTATTAAAAAAATAAAAAGATAGGAAAGGTACTTTTTCCTGGAAGAATGTTTGTTTGAATTTTTTTTTTTGAATTTAAAAATCATGTTCTAATCTACTAATTATATCATCTTGAATTGGAGTCCCGAGGTCGATAAAGGTTGCATTATATCCTCCTACTTTTACAATCAAATCAGGATACTTTTTTGGATGTTTCTGAGCATCTCTTAAAGTTTCTGTTGAGACCACATTTGGTTGTAGTTGCATCCCTCCTTTATCAAAATAACCTTTTAAAAGATAACACAATTTATTTATATTTTCTTCACTTGAAAGATTCTGAGGATGGATTCTAATATTTACAGCAACTCCATTAATACTTAAACTATAATCTAGATTTGAAATTGAATTTAATGTAGCAGTTAAACCATTTTTTTCCATGTGATTTACAGGGGAAAGACTGTTAGATAAGGGTTGCATTGATCTTCTTCCATCTGCAGAGGCTTTAGTAAAAAAACCCTCTATTACATGGATGCCCATAGAATAAGCTCCTGGATTATATCGACCATTTCGAATACACTTATGATTAACTACTTCAGAACAGAACACATCCCACAATTCCTTTGCAAGCTGATCAATATCTTCTTTATCATTTCCCCATTTATTATATTTATGTATTAATCGCTGTCTGAATTCTTTTTGTCCAGTGAAATTTGAATTTAATATTTGTACAAGTTCAGATAAATTCATCATTTTCTCTTCATAGACTAATTTTTTTATATTGTATATTGAATCAACTAGAGTAGCAAATCCATAAGCCGTTATAGAAGAAAAATTATATATCGCTCCACCAGCAGTGTAATCCTTGCCATTCTCCATGCAACCTTTAATAATAGCAGAAACAAATGGTTGTGGAAAAAACTTCATTGTATCCTTATCTCCTATTTTAGCAATTTTTACCGATTTCTCAATATTATAGCGTAATTGGTGAATGAAAGCTTGGTAAAAAATCTCATAAGTAGTAAAGTTAATAGGATCTCCAGTTTCTAATCCACTTATTTGATTTGTTAAATTACAAAATCCATTATTTAATGCAAGTTCAAGAACACCAGGTAAATTAATAAATATTCGACCCGTTGCTGCAAACGTATTTCCTTGGCTTGCAGGTTCTACGCATCCTATTATTGCATAATTATTTGCATCTTCTCTGGAATATCCTGCACCCTCCATAGCAGGAATAATTATTTCATCGTTATAAAAAGCAATTCCAGAAGTTGATTGAAATACTTTTAATGCTTCTTTTAGGAATTTATCTGGGGTGTTATTATGAACTCTTATGGAGAGATCTGTAGTTAGAGATTTTAAATTCTTATATGCTTCAAGAAATAAATAGGAAATTTCATTCGTAATATCTTTTCCTTCTTTATCTACGCCTGAAATAGTTATTGTTTGTGTATTTAATCCAAGCGCATTTGAGACAGTTGAATAGTCTGATGGTAATAATGTTACATTCCAAGTTAATTTCAAATTTAGTTCTTCAATTAATTCTAATGCAGAAGCTCTTGTAATCTTGTTAGTTTCAAAATCTTTTTTATAATATGGCCAAAGTATTTGATCTAACCGACCTAATGCAACTACACTTCTTTGATAAATTATATTTATGATATTTTGTGTAAAATGTATGAGTTGAACAGCTTCATAAAATGAATCAGGTGTACTCTCAGTAAATTTCTCCATCATGGCTCCAATGATTTCAAGTTCTTTCTTTCTCTGCTTATTTTTTCCATTTAACGCCATTTTAAATGCAAGCTCAGAAAATCTCCTTGAAAATTGAATGGCTGCATGATAGCATATCTTTACAGCTTCGTAAAAATTATATTTATTTTTAAATTCAGGATCATTGGTTTCTAATTTTAATTGATATGATTCTGCTTCTTTAATAATTCCATTATACCCTAATTTTAGGAGTTTATCATATCCAATGCATATATGACCTTCATTAGTCCCATTTGCTATTGCAATATTTGGTGCGGCTGAAGCAATTCTATCCATTCCTGTAATTAAATTTTCATCTAAAGCTTTTTGGTTGATAATATCACTATACAAAGCTCTACCTTTCCAAAAAGGGATTATCTCTAATAAATCATTAATAGTCCTTTCTTCCATAAAAAACGGTTGCAGTTTCCTTTTTTCATATTGCTTTATGCCAGTATGATCATCAAATGTATCATCATAAGAATACAAGTCAAGACAAATTTTTTCACCTAAATTTTTACTTGTTTCATTCCCAACTAAAAACTCATCATCTCTGATGAAAATTGTCATGTTTTCTAGAGTATATGCTATGGCTTTCGCTCTTTTTATTATTTCTGGATTATCAGGATATCTGTTATAGATCTCCGTAAAATATTTCATACGCTCTATACATAATTCATATTTACATGACAGTAATTGATTTTTTAGTTTTAAGGTTCTTTTCATTGACACTTAGGTAGCCGATTGTGATTTTATAAGATTATTTAAAATATTTTGAAAGCTAATAACTATTTATAATTAATGATTCAATAAGATAATTGAAATTTAGTTTATTACATATACAATTAAAGTATGAATAAGATAGTGTTATAAAATATGAACTTTGAAACTATTAAATTCGAATTAAGAGATAATGGGATCGGAATATTAACTCTTAATCGTCCTGATAAATTGAATGCTTTAAATTTTCAGATGATCGAAGATTTGCACTCAATTTTTGATGAACTGATGGTGAATTTGGATTGTAGAGTACTTATTCTAAAAGCCGCGGGAAGAGGTTTCTGTGCAGGATTAGATTTAAAGGAATCTACGGTCCTTCAATCAAAAAAGAAACCAGAGGCGCTCAAGAAAAAGTTCTTCTTCATGAATGCTCCAGAAAAAGATACGATTAAAGCGAAAATTTACGCTCAAGCTAGGGCTAGTCATTTAGTCGTTAAAATGAGAAAAATTAGTCAACCTATTATAGCAGTTATTCAAGGTCCTGCAACTGGAGCAGGTTTTACTTTATGCTTGGCAGCAGATATAAGAATTGCTGGAGAAAATGCAAAATTAGCCAATTCTTTTATTAATATTGGATTCTCTGGTTCTGATTTAGCAAGTAGTTATCATTTACCTCGATTAATAGGTATGTCACGAGCTGCTGAAATATTATATACCGGTCGTTTTGTAGATGCTGAAGAAGCTGAAAGGATAGGACTTGTCCTGAAAGTAATAAAAGGAGATGATATGAAACTCTTAGAAGCAGCATTTGAAATTGCGGAAAATTTGCTTTCTAAAAGTCCATTAGGTCTTAGAATGACAAAAGAAGCTCTAAATATAACACTTGATTCACCTAGTCTTGATACAATAATGCAGATAGAAAACCGTACACAAATGCTTTGCTCGACATCTACAGATATTTTGGAAGGCATTAACGCTTTTTTTGAAAAGAGAAAACCTCAATATCCCAAATCATAAACAAATGAAAAATTGAAAAAATATGCAGTATAAAACTATAAAGTTTGAAATTAGAGAAAATGGGATTGCAATTCTTTCATTAAACAGACCTGAAAGGCTAAATGCCATTTCGTTTCAAATGGAAGAAGAAATTCATCAAGTATTAGATGAGTTAATGGTGAATTTAGAATGCAGGGTGTTAATTCTGAAAGGTGAGGGAAGAGCATTTTCAGCAGGAACTGATTTACAAGAAGGCTTAATTATGAATTCGAAAAAAAATCCGGAAGGATATGATAAATTTTATTTTTTAGACGTACCGGAACCGCTCAAAAAATCTTATTATCATCAAAACTATATTACTAAACTTATTATGAAAATGAGAAAAATTCCACAACCAATTATAGCTGCTCTTCATGGATCTGTAGTGGGAGGTGGACTGGGATTTGCATTGGCTTCTGACATTAGAATTGCAACTGAAGATGTTAGTTTTATTAACGCTTCCATTAATATTGGATTAACCGGAGCGGATATGGGAAGTAGTTACTTCCTGCCACGTCTTATTAACCTTTCGAGAGCTGCTGAAATAATCTACAGTGGTAGAGCGGTTTCTGGACAAGAAGCTGAAAAATCTGGATTTATTCTTAAAGTCGTACAGAAAGAAGATTTAATGCCAGAGGCATTTAAATTAGCTGAAGAATTATTATCCAAAAGTCCTTTAGGATTACGAATGACAAAAGAAGTTCTTAATCTATCGTTAGATTCTCCAAGTTTGAATAATATATTACAATTTGAAAATAGTTCGATTGTTATAAGTTTCTTTTCAAAGGATTTAAAAGAGGCTTCTAGTGCTTTCTTTGAGAAACGAACACCGAAATATCCATTAAAATAAACACTAGAAAGTGTGAATAAATGTAGCTAAAAATCATTAAAGCCTAGCTCATCAATATTACAAGAACCAACCACATTATCCCGTATAAATATCTTAAAAGGTAGTTCAGATGTTTTGTATGGATTAAGAATTTTTAGTAATTCTATGTGTTCTGGTATATAATAAATCTCTTTATATTTTTCTCCTACATGATCAGAATATTGGTATTGTTGTAATACAAATTCACCTCTAAAATGGACTTTTTTGAGGAAATTTATAATTTTATGTATATCCTGAGGCGTCATTAGATTTCCAACATATGTTGTTCGTATTTCAAAATCAATTTCATTAATATAATTTACAAGATTAATAGTATCTTCTATTAAGGTTGGAGAAATTGCCTTCCCTGTGATTTGTCTTAGTCTTTGAGCTTTTAATGGACCTTTTAAATCTAAAGCAACACGATTAATATAAGGAATTAGTTGTCTCAAAACTTTTGGATTTGTTCCATTGGTATCGATACTTAAATACCTTCCAAGTTTTCTTATTTCTTTACATAATTCTAACAAATCATCCTGAAGTGTGGGTTCTCCTCCACTTATACTGACTCCACTGACTAATGGATTGCATTTCACATTTTCAATTAATTCAGATATACTAATATCACGTCCCACATCTTTATTTAGTAAATGTTTATTATGACAAAATCCACAACTTAAATTACAGCCAACTGTAAAAATAACCATAGATGACCTATGCGGTATATCCTTGGTTGAGATATCAATTATTCCACCAAATCTCATCAATACTCCCTCTTAATTAATTCTTCAACTTGATTTAATGGTAACGTGAAAGGTCCTGGGGTTTCAAGCTTAAGGGAAGTAAGAGCGGCTGCAAATCTTAGCGAATTTTCAGGATTTTTAGTTAATCTTGAACCTAAATAACTAATAAATGCAGTATCTCCCCTTCCTGTTCGACCCTCAGATTTTTTATTCTTCCATGGAAAATAATATAACTTTTGGGAGGTATATAGAGAAATTCCTTTTTCATGGGTAATAAGAATTTCACTTGGACCATACATAGCTACTTCTTTAGCTGCTTTTTCAATATCATCCTGATGAGTTAGAACCTCAGCTTCTTTCTGATCCAATTTTAATACCTTTACTTTTCCTAGAATTTCCTTCTTGTTATTTTCTGAGAGATCACAGTAAAAAACTCCACTTTCATCTCTCACTCTAATAAAACCTTGGATGTCCAAACAGAGATCTGGATATTTCCCATACAAATAGTTTAATAAATCTAGATCGATCTCCCCAGCAACAATTGGACCTATGACAAAATATTTTGTATTAATTTCTGGAATCTCTTCCTTTTTAAACATTCCAGCAAATCCAAGAGGTTCATATGTTCTAAATTCCATATTACTTGAAGAATAAATGTTTTTTAATCCAGAAGTTTGTTCAGAAGGATAAGCATAATATCTAATCCCATATTTCTTAAAATTACTTAATATCGAGAAATCTTGTTTCCTTAATCGAGTAATGACTGTAATTTTAAGACCCATAGAACTTCCCGCAATACCTCCATAGTACGGGGCACCACCTAAAGAATTTGTGCTTAGACCATCAATTTGATTTATATCTAAAGCAATATGTCCTAAAATTGTTATATCAGATTCAATAATACTATTATAAAAAAAATAAAGAATTAAGAAATTATCGATTTGAGATATAAAAAAAAATTAAATATTTTTGAATTTTATTGAGAATTATATGTAATGGATTCTCAATTCAAATTACTTCATGATTTTAATAAAACTTTCTAAAATTTTCTCTTTTATCTGGTAAAAGTTCAATTTAGGGATTTGGTTAATTGTCCTATCACTTTCCTCAATACTTTTAATAATTATTGAACTTATATTTAAGTTTAGACAATCACCTCTATTGATTTGTTCATCTAATCCTTTATTCATTATTAATATATTAATATTCTATCTATTTAAACTTTTCCCATCATTTTCCCATCAATCAATATTCTCTATTTGAGCTCTTAAAACTGAGGAATTTTACTTTTTATAAACATTGTTCAAAAAAAAAATGATTTCCCCGAAAATTATATCACCACTTTTTTGGATCGATTGAGTTATTCTGAAAAAAATTACAACAAAAAAATTAATCATAAGGTTTAATAATGGTTTTTAATTTCCCATTACAAATTAGTACAATATTTTTAAACATTTTAATTAGGTATGGGAACTTGATATTCGAAGATTTAATTGGATTGTTGAAAAAGAAGGGATTTAAGGACACACTACATGTTTTGATAAACCAGAAGGACTATCAGACGGATAAACATACGTTTTATAACGAGTTGAATAAATTTTCATACTATAATTCATTCTTTAGGGTAAAAGATGAATTAATCAAGAAAGGACTCATAGAAATTACGAATACAAGTAAGGTAAAAAATATTAAACTTACAAAGAAGGGTTTAGAAGTCTACGAGAAATTAAATGAAATCAACAACATGGTAAAAAAATAATTTCATTATTTTTTTTTTCGACCTCTAATATTCTATGAGATGCAATTCTTTTGATTTTAAAAAGACTAATTGTAGGACCTCTTGGAACGAACTCATATATTTTTGGTTCAAGTATAACAAAAGAAGTAGTTCTAATTGATGTTGGTGGGGAACCTGAAACAATCATTAATGTTATTGAAGAAATGAATGTAAAACCAATTGGTTTGTTGCTCACACATGGTCATTATGATCATACATTAAAACTCGGGAAAATTTTGCGCCATTTTGAAATGCCTCTCATGTACTGTAAAAAAGAATATGACTCTGGAATATATACTCAAAAGAAAGCTGACAAATGGCTCACAGAGGGAGATTCTATCCAGATTGGAGAAATTACTCTTAATGTTCTTGAAACACCAGGACACTCTCCAGGAGCGTTATCTTATTATTCAAAAGAACCTAAAGAATATGAGGGTCAGAAGATTGAAGGGGTTATATTTACTGGTGATTTAATTTTCCGTAGAAGTATTGGTCGGTCTGACCTTAGAGGAGGTGATTCAAATCTATTGTTCTCAAGTATTAAAACCAAAATTATGTATCATTCTGAAATTACAGATAATTTTATTATATGTCCAGGGCATATGGGTATCACTTCTGTTGGTGAAGAAAGAAAATCAAATATGTTTAAGAATTATTTCTTAGAAGATAGTGATATTTAGATCTACTTCCGTAAAAATAATAAATTATTGAAAAGTAATCTAAATTTTTAAAAACCTTAAATCTATTATAATATTAAAAATTTAGAACATATTTCTTAAAGGTGTAATGAATCATTATAAATCGTGCGGAAGTTAAAGCCATAATTCGGCGTTTCGAAGAAAGGGAGGGAATTCGCGGTGTTATTATTTGCGATTCCAGCGGTTTGCCAATTGATTCAAACTTAGATATTGAGCTCAGTGAGTCTGTTGCTGCTTATGTAACTTCACTTATTGGGAAAGGGAGGCAGGTGGTGGACGCATTACAAGAAGGAGAGCTTAACTTCATAAGGCTAGAGACTAGTAAAGGTGAAACAATGGTAGCTTTGGAAGAAAACCTGATTTTAATCATTTTAAAATAAAAGTTATTAAATGTAATTTTTTCTACTTTTCCTTTTTTAATTATTTGATACATTTAAATTCCTTAAACTATATATTTAATCTATAGATTTATTTAAGAAAATTTCTTCATCAATTTCAGAATTCTATTCTATTAAAATTATTTCATTAGGAGTTAAAGTTATATGGTTGATAAAAAAGTTTTAGAACAAAAAATGGCAGAACTCATGGATATCGTGCCAGAAACTGAAGGATTAATCGCAGCTGATGCTAATGGTAAAGTATTGATAGGTCAGACAATTACAGATATGGATCATGCTAAAATCGCTAAAGCGTGTGCCACCATTATTAAGGATTCAAATAATTTAGGGAAAGATATTGGTAAAGGAGGATTAAAAACAACAACTATTGAATTAGAAAATGGATTTGCAGTTTTGGTAGGATCTGAGAAGACTGTATTAATTGGTTTAGCAGGTTTAGATGGAAGGAGTTCTCTTGCGTTATTGAAGCGAAATTTAATATCAATATCCAATTTATAAATTTCTATTCTCTTTTTTTTAAAAACAAGAAAAAAGTTAATTAAAAGAATTTACTCTTTCGGTTTTTTCTTTTTGTCTGCTAATCCTCTCTGTTCCAAAAGAGAATCTAAATCCACTTTTTCGGATTCATCTGTTTTTGGTGTTTCTTTCTTCTTTGTTATTTGTTTGACAGGAGCTGGTTTTTTCAATTCAGAAACTGGAACATATTTTTCCCTTCTTGGCTTCTTTCTAACGGGTTCTTCAATTGGTGTTTCAATTTTTCTTTTTATTCTTCTGGAATAGATAATTGCTGTTAACCATACTAATACAATAATTGCTCCAATTATAAGTATAAAGAATTCGACAAAATAATCTGTGATTGGTGGATCAAAGGTATGATATAATGCATCGTTGGTAACATTAAAAGAATTATTAGTTATTACATTTTGTGCGGTAATTGAAATTTCAATTTCAAAATTATTAGTACTACCTACTTGAACTTCTAAAATAAAACTAGTAGATTCTCCTGCGGTCAGCCAATCTAATTTTAAATAATCTATTTCAACAAGAGAATAAGAGAAATGCTGAGAAATCTCAATTGTGATATCTGTCACTTTTAAATCCGAATTACCAATATTTAAAAGATTAATCGTAAATGTTGCCGCTCTATTTCGGATTATTTGTGCTTTAGTTGATATAATTGATATAGAAAGATTATTTATTTGATGTACAACTGGAACTGACACATTCTTTTCAACGCCATTAACTGTATCACCATCCCAAGATAACTTAAGTAATAAATTTTCCGTAAAATCAATTAATTCTGTATTAATTAAAAACGTAGTAAATCCATTTGAATCTGTGACGTCAAAACCGGCATCAACCCATACATTTTGTTCATAATAATGGCAAGATACATTTTTTCCAGATAATTCCTCCCCAAACTCTGTAGTTAAAACAGAGCTCAAATTAAAACTCGTGCCTTTAATAGGATTATTAGGAGTAATGAGAATATCTGTAAATCGGCTATTTAGAGTTAAGGAAAATTCATCGAAAAATTGATGATAGCTACTTACATAATTTCGATCAATGATATTAACCAAAAATGTGGAATTTTTAGGATAATAGATGCATTCCTCTCTATCAAAATCATATAAGATTGATCTACTTGATGTTTCATCAGCAACCCTCAAACCAAGAATATAACCTTCAAAATCATTAGAGGTTTTATTACTCAATAATGAATAATCTGGACTCTCATATTCTCCAGCCTCAAAATCATCAATATAGATAGTTATTAATGTTTTTACGCCTCCTAATCTAACTGGTGCATTAACACCTTCCCAAGTATTACTACTAACATCCAAATCTGGAATTGATAATTTTACATCAAATTCTCGATTATCGTTCTTATGACCTGAAAAATTTAGTGAAATTGTATTAGATGTATTTTCAGCTATAATCCAATCTTTATTAATATATGATACTAATTTTACATCAATTTTTACATTCACGGGAAGAAATGTATGTAAGTTTTGAAGTGAGACACTTATATCGACAGTTTCATTTGGATTTAAAATATTTTCACTTTGTTTAAATGAAGACAATAAAACTGGTAAGTCTTGATCTCCTATTTTACGAGAATATGTTGTGTCTATTCCTGTATTATTTATAGGGTAAAAGTTTGGTATGGAAATTCCCGTAGTTTCGTTAATAGAAGCAACGAATATGGTGTAATTTCGAAAAACTTTATTTTTAATTTCACCATCAAGAACATTTGTATCTATTTGTGGATAATATTCACAATTATACAAAACAACATCATAAGTATCAATATAAATAGGTATCTTTTTACACCCAATCGCAGAGCCATTAAACCAAAAGAAACCTAAATGGTATTCTCCAAAAACTGTAAGAGCATTTGTTAAATTTAAAATAGTCCTGTTATTGAAATCATATCTTAAAATATTATCATCAATATAACCATTTGTCCAATTTAATTCACGAAATTTTGAGCCATTTGGATAGAATAGAATGGAATTCACTTCACCGCTTTTAGGAGCATTATCTTTATGATCTTTTATATCTAAACTCATTGATATATTATCTCCATACATAAAACCATTAGATTCCCATAATCTCCCTTTATAATTGATGTAACTATTCATATCATGGATAAAATTAAATGAACTTAAATTAAGTGTATACACTCCGTTTAGCGTTAATAAACTTCCATCAACAACTACTTTATTTTTACCTGGATCTCCCTCTAAAATTGTTTGGGCTGGTTTATAGGTAAGAATTTTCTCATTATCTGGGTTAGTAACATTATATGCTATAAAATAATCTTGAAAAACATACCATAATTCAACAAAATCCCAATTATTGAATAATATGCTAGAGGCATTAAAATCATATTTAAACAACCAATTAGGATTATCATCATAATATACAGAATAAGTAGCTGAAGCATTTTCAACCCAGTATCCTATTACAGAATAATCGGAAACATTGAACATGAATCCTTTGATTATTGTCTTGTTCCAATTAACATCAACTCGAAAATTATTAAATGTATCATCTTCAATGATGGTTGAGAAATTATGCTTCCATTGACCAATTCCCCATGTCAAATATGAACTTTCATTATAAGGAAATGACTTATCCTCTAAATCTTCTAACGGAATATCTTGAATCCGTAAAGTTTGGTTATTATTAACAATGAAATCTGAAGGCATATATCCTCGTGTTACATTTAACTTAAATGAGCTTGCGTCTAATTGACCAGATGTATATGGTAGATTAGTCGTTGTAATAATTTTTTTAGCATTTCTCCAATTTAATCCATCATTAGTTGTAATTTTTAATTGATGTTCAGTTTCACTATCTCCATATGTAAAATGAGGAATTGTAACTAAACTGTAAACTTCTTGTGGATTATTAGTTTTTATGATTATGAAATAATTATAAAGGTTCAAATTGGTAGTATTAGCCCTATTGAATTCAAAATAGGAAAGACCATCTTCTATATATGTATTTACCACTATTGAATCTATCATTTCATTATATTTTGGACCTAAATCAACATTCTGTAAATTAACTTCAGATCTTATCAAAGTTCTATTTGCTCTATATAAACTTATATTTATTTGAGTTGAAGCAGCTGCTGTAAGATTGAGTGTTCTTATCCATGCATAAAACCCATTAACAGTTGATTTTTTTCCTTTCAAATCAAATTCTAAGGCAACATATGATTGATTTGTTATTGGAAGATCGAAGGCATATACTGATTGTAATTTATATTCATGGAAAAGAGTGCTAAATGAATCTCCTCTTTCTAAAACAAATTCAATTTCACACACATTATTAAGATCAATAAAATTCAAATTTTCATTAATAAAATGATCCTTTAATTCCTGAATACCTAAACTACCATTTATCGGGAGAACAGATATTAGTTCTTTCCAAGTTGAATCCGAATAATTCTTTATCCGTACAGTCAAGTTTACATCTTCACTATTCTGAATGGTAAAAACTAAAGATGAAATTAGAGCTAAAATTTTAGTACGGTTAAATTCAACATTCCCATTTATCACTCCAGAAGTGTAGGTTGTGTCTGTATAATTTGCGGTCATAGTAAAATTTAATAACCCACTGGGATCACTACTTAATTCAATAGAGGTTCCATTATTATTATCCCATAAATCAGTGTAATCACCTGTCATTGAACCATTTTTGAAATTCATAGTAAAATATCCTGTATCATAACCAAACTCAATAAAATTTTCGGCATAAAGAGCACTATTATTTTCTATTGTATAATCTGTTGTGAAATTATTTTGAAAGGTAAAATTAAAATTACCATATGTAAGAAACATATCCTCAGAAGCAACAGAGGGAATTTCGAAAAACCCTTCATTATTCAATAGATTTTCTGAAACATTATTTGCATATATTCTAACGTCTTGATTTACTCCAAAACCTGTAATATTATCATCTAAATTAGAATTAGAACTCTTAAGAGCATCATTTAATAAATTTTCATCAACAATATTATTTACCTCTCCACCTTGAAGAGTATTAAAATTATTTAAGATCTGCACATTTGCTAAGCAAATTGTAATAATGAAAAGCGCGGAAAAGAAAATTCGCTTTATCTCTTTTTTACGTCGAATCAAGAAAATTACCGAAATATCTAATTTTTGATAATAAAATAATTTAAAAGTATTAAAATTTGCTAAATTTATTAATTTTATTTAGGTTAAAGTTAAAATGACAAAATATTATAAAACTCCAAAACCTTCTATATATCTAAATAAGTTAAAAAGTTTCAGGAATTAAGAGATGAGCGAAGATCAAATAATAAATGAAATTGAACAGAATAAAGATGAGTATATCAGTTTCTTACAAAAAATGATTCAAGCAGAATCTTATAATCCTCCTGGTAATGAAAAAAATGTAGCACTTGTAATTGAAGAATTCCTAAGTGATTCTGGAATTAAAACAGAAATTTATCCCTTTGGCGATAATCGAGCTAATTTAATAGCCTACTTAAAAGATAATTTTAATGGAAGAAATCTCTTATATAACGGACATATGGATGTTGTTCCTCCTGGAAATGAGGAAGATTGGAAATTTCCTCCATTATCTGGCATTATTAAGGGTGGTAAGAAAAATCAAAAGATTTTTGGAAGAGGTGCGGTGGATATGAAATCTGGATTATCAGCAATGGTAATAAGTTTAAAGATTTTAAAAAAAATGGACTTAAACCTATCTGGAAATCTAATCCTTAATGCTGTAGCAGATGAAGAAACAGGAGGAAAATTAGGGGCAAAATGGAGTTTAGAGAATCTATTAAAATCTATTAAATGTGATTTTGCAGTTGTTGGGGAAATGACCGGGATGCAACCTATAGGTAAAGGAATTTCTGTTGGTGAAAAAGGGCATCTACATCTAAAAGTTATAACAAGTGGGATTATGGGTCATTCGATGATGCCTTCTATGGCAAAGAATTCTATCAATATGATGAGTGAAATTATTGTAAACTTGGATAAAATGGATAAATATATGCCAAAAATAAAGCCACCAATTTCTTATGAACGATATAAAGAAATTTTTGGTAATTTATTTCCAAGTAAAGAACAATTTGAAAGAATTTTTAATGAACAAGAGGTTCTTCAATTTATTTTTAATTCAATGACACAGTTTAGTAA
Source organism: Promethearchaeota archaeon (assembly GCA_048939015.1). GTDB lineage: Archaea > Asgardarchaeota > Lokiarchaeia > Sigyniarchaeales > SOKP01 > Loki-b32. Next base: position 65,281 of record JBHLPW010000006.1, on the reverse strand, counting down.
AAGTTTTACTATCATTAATGGGGGCTTCAAAGAAAATGTGATACCTGATCGCTGTGAAGCAATTATAGATTTTAGATTATTACCAGGCCAAAAAGTTGATATGATTCTTGACGCTTTAAAAAAAGTGATTACTAAAGATTTAGGTTATGAAGTAAAAAATGAACCTAGAGGAAATCCTCGAGAAATTTTTGTTTATATTGAAATATATCGATATAGTGAAGCTTCATATTGGGAAAATTGGGAAAATTCTCAAGAACTAAAAGATTTTGTGGATATTTTAGTAAGAATTTTTGGAGGAAAACCAGCTTATATACTTGGAATAGGGACTGCCGATTCTAGATATCTCCGGAATAGTAATTTTTGCCCTCAAACTATTATCTTTGGACCCGGAGAAGCGTTCTCGGCACATGCTATAGATGAATCAATTAAAATTCAAGATTTTGTTGATACTATAAAAGTCTATACATTATTTGCGTATAATTTTCTAAAATAACTATCAGTTATTTTAAATTGATAGAAATTTATAAGATTCTACTAATATTATTTTATTAAACTTCAATTAATAGAAAACTTTTTAGACACTTTGCCCGATTTAAAAATAGAAGATACCGTTATGCTTTTAGATGCTTCTAGGTCAATGCTGAGAAAAGACTTTAAACCAAGTAGATTGAAGGTGCAAATAGAAGCTGCAAAGAATTTTATTAAATCAAAATTATCAATTGATATGAAAGATCGAATTTCTATAATCACCTTTGGAAATACCACCAAAAAGTTAATAGATTTTGCATTTGAAGAACATAAGCTAATCGAATCTTTAAAAAAAGTGCAAATTTCAGGTCAAGGATTTTTACATGAAGGCATTGCATTCGCTCTACAAATTCTTGTTGAGGAAATGCGAAAAATCGGTGGTAAAATACCTCGTATTTTTATAATTACAGATAATAAATTAAATATTGATGTCAATAAATTATCAAAGATGGTAGAAATTGCTAAGGGATTAGGAGTATTCATCGATGCTTGTCAATTAGGTGGAAAACAAGATTATGAAGAATTCTCTTTAAAGAGAATAACACAAAAAACGGGAGGAGATTATGGGTATTTTAATAATTCAAAAGCATTAATTTTTGCGGGTAAAGAATTTGCTTCAAAAAAGGATATGAGGGGGAGTACAGATTACTTCTCTCCAGAGAAAAAAAAAGATATTGCCCCTTTAGTCAGTGAAATTGCACTTCCGTTAAGAAGACCGACTTTGTTAGATATTCGGTTGATGATGGGAGGATCCAGTAGAGGGCAACAAAAATGTCAGATATGTCATTCTATTAAAGCTGTAGTTACTGGAGCTGATTTTTTCAGTGAGGGACGTTACTGTCCTAGTTGTGATAGAGCAATGCATTTATCATGTGCTGCAATGTGGGCTAAAAAGACGGAATATAAAGAAAATGTATTTCGATGCCCTTTTTGTTTCTTCCTTTTAGAGCTTCCTAGAGCTGCATTAAAGCTTGTTAAGGAAAAAACAGAGGAACTATCAGAGATAAAGATCATAGAAGAAGATGAAATCTTTGAGACAGAATTCTCACTAATCCCAGATGAAAAGATTGATGAAATCGATGCATCTTGTTCTTATTGCCATAATATCTTTTTAGGAGATTTTAAAGTATATCAATGTGAAAATTGTAAATCTTATTATCACGAACCATGTTTTCAAAAGATGTATAAGGAAATTAAAGCATGTAGATATTGCGGAGCAAAAATTATCTTAAAATAACCAATTATTTAATCATAGATGTTTAAATTATTTAAGCATGGCATTCTTTTTATTATTAAATTCAATTTATGAGGTTGATTAAATTAGATACTCAAAAAAGAAATAAATGGGTTGTAACTTCAGCGTGGCCCTATGTGAATGCTACTCCACATTTAGGTAATTTAATTGGCAGTACACTTTCAGCAGATGTATTCGCAAGATTCTTGAGAATGAAAGGAGAAGAAGTAGTGTTTGTCTCAGGTTCTGACTCTCATGGAACCCCAGTATCTATAGAAGCTAAAAAATTACAAGTTTCTGCTGAAGATTTAGCCTTTAAATATCATAAGATTATCAAAGATTTGCATGAGAAATGGCAAATTTCTTTTGACAACTATACGATAACTCATAATCCTACCCATATTGAATTTGTACAGAAAATGTATTTAGATATACAGAAAAATGGGTATATCTTAGAAAAAGAGATTGAGTCACTTTATTGTAAAAAGGATAATTTATTTCTTCCTGATAGGTTTGTGGAAGGAACATGCCCGCATTGCAATTTTGAAGATGCAAGAGGAGATCAATGTGATAAATGTCAGAAATTACTAACTCCTTTAGAACTAATTAACCCTAAATGTGCGGTGTGTGGACATACTCCTACCGTTAAAAAAACCAAACACTGGTATTTAGATCTTCCGAAATTGCAAGATCGATTAGAAAAGTTAATTGAACAAAATGAAATTATACCCGTTAATGCGCGGCAAATGTGTTTGAATAGTATTGCAGAGGGACTACCTGAAAGAGCAATCACACGAGATCTAAAGTGGGGAATTCCCGCACCATTCGAGAACGCTGAGGATAAAACTATTTATGTGTGGTTTGAAGCTGTAATTGGCTATATAACGGCTGTAAAGGAATGGGCTGTAAATTTGATTAATGATCCAACCAAATTTGAATACTTTTGGAACGATCCTAATACAAAAACAGTCTATTTTATTGGAAAAGATAATATTATTTTTCATTTAATTGTATTTCCAGGATTATTATTAGCTTATAATGACAACAAGGAAAAGGGTCAAGAACTTGTATTACCATATAATGTATCATCTACAGAATGGTTAATGTATGAGAATCAAAAATTCTCAAAATCAAGAAGAATAGGGATATGGATTGATGAAGCTTTGAAGCTAGCTCCATTAGACTATTGGCGTTTTAATCTATTATATAATAGACCTGAAACAAGTGATACATCATTCTTATGGTCTGAATTTGAGAATACTAATAAGATGTTAAATGATGTAATTGGTAATTTTATTCATCGCTCTATGACTTTTATCAATAGGCAATTTAATAATAAAATACCTGGAAAGGTTGAGCCAGATGAAGTAGATAAAGCTTTTGTATTAAAAATAAACTCTATTTCTGTGATAGTAGGAGATTTATTGCAAAGATTTGAAATTAGAAAAGCATTGAGAGAAATTGTGAATTTTGGAAGGGATGGTAATGTTTATTTAAATGAAAAAGCACCATGGCACTTGATTAAGAAAAATAAAGCTGCGGCAGGATATGTTTTTAATTTGTGTGCTCAAGCATCATATGCCTTGGCAATATTACTAAGTCCATTCATCCCAGAAACCTCAGAAAAGATTTTATCATATTTAAGTTGTCCAAAATTATCAGAATTAGCATGGGATAGTATTAATGAAAATTCTTTGAAAGCAGGACAAGCAATTAAGAAACCGGAACCTCTATTTCAAAAATTAGATATTGATGAAATTAAAGAAAATTATAAAAAAATAAAAGAAGGAACTAAAAAAGAAGGTGAGAAAGATTTGGTATCTTATGACGAATTTAAAAAATTAGATATTCGAGTAGCTTTAGTTGAAAAAGTAGAAAAAGTTCCTAAAGCAAATAAACTTTATAAGCTTTTAATTGATTTGGGATCTGAAAAAAGAACTTTGGTTGCTGGATTAGCAGAGTATTATAAAGCAGAAGATCTAAAAGGAAAAAAAATCATAGTTTTAACGAATTTAGAACCTCGTAAATTGAGAGGAATATTAAGTGAAGGTATGCTTCTTGCTGCTGTTGAGGGTGATAATGTATCTGTTTTAGTACCTGATAAAGATCTTCCTTTAGGAGCAAGAATAGAATGAATTAAAGTTTCAAGGAAAACAATGGATTTAAGCGAGCTATAATATCTCCAAGATCCAATTGAATAGTTTTAAGGATGATATCACGGCCTCGGTAACCAAATTGTAACTCACTCACGTTTCTTACTATTTTTAATCTACTGATATTAGTCTTCAACGAAGTAACAAAATATCTTTGATTCTTATATTCTAATATATCTAAAACGTCTTCAACGTCTGTAAACTCATATCCTCCTCCATGTGGAAGAATACAAGCATTCTTTAATAATTCTAATAACTCTAGGTTTTCTGCTCTTTCTAAAAGTTTTTGATTTCTAAGAGTTGTCTCAGAAAAATTAGTTTTACCTCTGAATAGATATGCTGCAATATCTGCTCTAAGAGTGGTAGGAAATATTTCTGAAGTAATTAAATCACATTTAAGGTCAGTACAGTTACTTCCTAGATACATATTATTAAAATCTTTTAAAAACTGATGAGGTTGATTACATATAATTTCATATCCATAATCGAAAAGATTCTTAGCTATTATCTCTCTTTTTACACTCGAAAACTCTAAAGCTTCTTTGCTGAATTTAAGATAATCTTTAGCATCAGAATCCAATAATATATATTGTGTGCCTAATTTACATTTCTCTTCGATTGCGACATCTTGTAATGCTTCTGATTTATCAATATACAGTCCAATACCATATTTATCACTTCTATATTCTGGAGCTGACCCATGAATAAGAAAAATATAAGGTGGAAGTTCGATATCAGAGAGATTCTTTAATTCAAAGCAATTAATAAAATGATTAGAGATTCCATAATCCCAATCAATTAAGACTTCATCATGATAAAGTTCTTTTGATTTAATAGTGTCAATTTTTTTTATCAGGTCATAAGGATCAGGTAATTCTTCTAAACCACCGACTAAAATTCCACAACAATTAGGTTTAGTATTTAGAAAGACCAATTTTTCTTTCCCATCACCCCAATTCAATCTTCCTCCATATCCCAAACCAGAATTCCATCTAAACTTATTTCTCGAGATAGTTTCATCAGGAGAAGAAATAAAAGTTGCTTTAGGTTCAAATCCATACTTTTCTTGAATAAGATGGAACATAGCTAGACCATACTTCATGTTTGCTTGGCATAATTTTGATGTTCCATCATTTAGACCAGTTGAAAAAATGAACTGACTTGATCTATTTAATAAATCTAATCTTGAAAGTTCTGAAATTTGTGGAGAAAGGATGGAAGAACCCATTTTGCTAAATATACTGATGCAAGTATTATACTGTATCTAAAATTATATGGAAAGATTATATATATAATATTAATGATATTACCTTGAAATACACGGAAAGGAAGACTCTAAAATATTGATGAAAATTTAGTTACCATGAATGATGTAGACAGTTTAGTATTATTTGATTCTTTAAAAGAAGTTAAAATTAATGGAAAGTTTAAAGGATCGATTATATCTAAATATCAAGATAAAATCATCTTTTCAGATAATATTGAAATTTCAGATTCTGAAGGAATTAGTATATCTGAAGGCCTAATTACTGGGTTTGAAGAGAAAGGAAAAAAATTAAATGCATTTTCAAGAAAAGTTGATTTTAAATGGGATTTAGACGAAATTCCGTTGGAATATTCAGTTTTAATACCAGAAGACACGATGGAACAATATGATCAGGGGCAATTCTCAAATGATTTTCCATTTACTATAAACTTACTACACACTGCTGCGCTTATAGTGAATGATCCCAAATATGGTGTTAATCATTTAGATTTTTTTAAAGGAGAAATACTCAAAAATCCAATCTCGATGATAAGAAATGGTATCATTGTTGCTGACAGAGTTGTAATTGATGATAATGGTAATCCTGTTTTCTATGATTGTTTAATTGTGGGAAGGGATGAAAATGAAGATCTAAATATAAGTTATGAACCAATAGTTAACGTTGATGATAAAGTAGTTGAATATATTGCAGTATTAGGAATAGAGGAATTAAAAATTTGATAATAATCTGATTTAAAATGCTTCTTTTTGAAAATAAAGAACAAAAATTGTTAAATCTTTTAAGATTTACGGGATCTCCTTTTAAAAAATTTGTTTCTACAGGAGAAATTGAAGAAGATATTGGATTAGTGCATTCAAGGCAAGATTTTATTCAAAATATCATCAATATTACTGAAAAAGAAGAGAATTTCATCTTACCTATTATTGGAGATGTAGGAACTGGAAAAACACATTTATATTGGGCATTAAAACATGAATTATACTATTATAATATTGTTTATATATCTCTAGAGAATGTTATAAAGAAATTTTATAACAATACTTATGCAGAATTTATAGAGAATATGGGTATAGAAGTATTAAGAAATATAGCAAGAAGACTTTGTAATGAATGGGGCGCATTAGAAAGAAAATTTGGTTTTTTTCATATAGGAGATATTGAAAAAGTTAAAAATAAAGCATTTGAGAAGTGGGCTCAAAAATTCGAAAACAAAAAAGCGATAACTGATATCATAACTGCTATTACAACACATCAATTAGATCCATATAAAAAAATGGATGTGGAAAGATGGTTTTTAGGCGAAGTAATCGATATAAGAGATCTTTCAAGATTAAATCTAAAGCATGACTTAAGAGAAAGGAATAATTCATATACAATGCTTAAGGTATTAGTTGAAAATGCCATGGTCAATAGTGTTTTATTTATTGATGATTTTGAAAAAATTGTTTCAATGATAAGTCCTATACAAATCGAGGAAGAAGGAGAAGAGGAAGAAGAAGTATTCGATCGAAGCTGGCTTTATGGAACTAGACAATCACCTGATAAAAGGAGAGCAGAGAAAATCTTAGATAAAATCTTAAAATTAACTAAAATTGATGGTCTTAGAATCATCATCACATTGAAGTCGATGGAATTTTATAAAGAGATCATAAGTGAGATTGAACGTAAAAATAGTAATCTTCTAAATCTTGTAAAAAAACCAATAGTTTTATCAAATTTCGTTGAAGAAGATCTTTTTCAGTTTTATAAGAAGAATTTAGAGTTTTTTTTTGCTCATATTAATTCTCTTGACTATAATAAGGATTTTTCTGATTCACTTTATCCTTTAAATGAAAATATTTTGAAATCTATATTTAATCAAACAAAAGGTAATCCTAGAGAAATTATAAAGTTTTTAATAAAAATCTTTAATGACATTTTATTATCTTATGAAGATTTAGAAGATATACTTAAAAATTATGAATAATTAAACCTCGTCATAATTTTTTCATAATAATTTTTTCATATATATCTATTTCTTTAAGGAAATTTTCTATATATTCATTTTCCCAATTTGAGTTAGAGATTTTTTGCCGAAATGATTCTAAATTCAGTACTGACCTGAAATATGTTAATAATAAAGCTCTAATAGCGTGTTTTTTTAAAATTTTGTAATTATCTTGAAAGTTAAGAGCAAAAAACAATTGATTATAATCAGGTATAAATTTGTCTAATATCTTTATACAGAGTGATTCTAACTCAGTATTTTTTACACTTAATGCTTGAAAAATATTTTTGCTTAATATAGCAGGAAGTTCATTTAAATTTAGAATTACTTGAAGAGCATTAACTTTAATCGGAAAATAGTCATCATTTACCGCGTATCCCAATAAATTAATAATATCTTCTGTTATATCTAAATTAGTCGAAATTTTTCCAATCGCTTGAATTATCTCATTTCTAATCCATCGATCTGATGAGTAATATGTATCCTTTAATAAATTTATGAACTTTTTTTCTATATTGGTTAATTTACCAATCTCTCCTAACAAATAAATCATATTTAGCTTAACTTTTTCAAAAATTCGTGGATCTAAATTATTCTTGAAGTATTCTACATACCTAAGATACCCTTTATCTGGATCTTTACTTAAATTTATTAAGAAATCATTTATTATTTCTGGATCATTGGTTTTTTTGATTTCTTCAAAATTATTTTTTAATAATTCCATATATCCAAGAATGACTATTATTTATCTGGATTTTCAATAACACGTTTTAGAGGTTTTATCATTTCAGTTTTTAATACAGAATAGAATGTTTTTCTAAACTTCTCATTTTGAGTTAAAGGCATGAATTTATCATTCATTTTTTTTGCAAACTTATCGTTTTGGGGGAAATCATATAATCCATGCTTTTCATAATATCTATGATCTGCTTGAAAAACAAATCTCATCCTTCCAAAAACTGCATCACGAAATATTTTCATCCCACCTTCAGTGAGGAATGTATGAGGTTTAATATACTCAGATTTTGAAAATTGAATCGATTTCTTAGCTAAATTAAGTAGTAATAGATCAATTTCAGCAGAATTTTGATATTCATCTGTGATTATATCAACTAAATTACTATCTTGAATCTCTATATATGCTTCAAAGATTTCTCTTAAATTAGAGATCTGACCTAATGGACCAGAAATAATAAAACCAAACTGTTTTTTATCTAATGTAGGTATATGTCCCATAAAGAAAGACCTATCCAAAACTAATTTCCATCTTGATGTTAAATATCTATCTACAATATTTCCTGCAAAAATAATAATGTCATATTCTGGGATTGATTTCCAGAACTCAGTGAACTCATCCTTATCTTTATATACACAATTATTATCATATCCACATTGTATACAACCTAAACAACCCCCTTTAATATCAATATCATAAATATTAATTATTTTGATATTATCTCTAAAACAATTTTTAAATCTCTCAATCATCTTCCCTAAATTTGTATTCCCATCTGTGGAATCTGAAAGAATCAAGATTTTCTTATCTTCAACTTCTATTTTTTCTTCATCTTTTATATCCAAATTAGGAAGGTATTCGAATTGTTGAGGTTTAATTGAGGGATTCTTTCTTGAGGTTGGGAGTCTTTTTTCAATAGTATGAAAGAAATTCTCCGCAAATAATACTAGTTGCCTTCTCTTATCTGGAATCATAAGATCAAACATATCTGGTGAAAAAAATCCAACAAATCTCATTTCCAAATCATCACAAATGGCATTCATATAATTTACAGCTGTGTGGTCATAGAAATGAATTGATGTAGTTAACACAGCAGCATATTTATCTTTAAAAATTCCCTCTACATTTCTTTCCCAAATTAATTCAATGAATCTCTTATATTGATATGGTACAAGCATTACGTATAAGGGAGTAGCCCAGATAATCCCCTCAGAATTCTTAACATCTTCAATAAATTCTCGAAATTTCTCTTCATTCTTTTCAAGTTTTTTGATTTGTTGACCAATATTTAAGATTTTGAGTTCATGCTGAGGAAATTTCTTCTGGATATATAAAATATATTGCATTGTAGTGCTTTCAATCCCTTTAGGACTTCCATTTAAGACAGTTATTCTCACTTATTTATCCCTTCTCATAATTAATGAGTGTTAGATATTTATAGTGTTTTAAATTTAATAATAATTTTCAATAGTATCCTTCTATAGATTTCGTCTTAAAATTAGTTAATTTAAAAAAATGTAAAAAAAACAAGTTATTTTTTAGGTTTTCAATATTTTTCTTTAAAGTATTTAAATAGAACGTTTAAATCTTTTAATCTGTCAATAGGTTTAAAAATGACTTCATCGGCTCCTGTTTCAGTTAAAATTTGTTCTTTGGTATTATTGAAGAAAACAGCTGATATTAATACTATTGGAATTGAATTGTACTGAGAACTTGATTTTAACATCTGGCAAAGGCGATCTCCATTTATATTACTAGTCTTTAAATTAATATCAAGTAATATGACTTTAGGAGTTAAGCTCTTAAGAATGTATAAAGCCTCGTCAGAAGTTTCTACGGATTTAATATTTACTTCATTTGCTCTAAAAAAATGCTCTATGGTTTTCCGTTCCAATTCATTGTCTTCAACATATAAGAGATCTATTTTTTTTATAAACCTTACAATACTAGGTTCCTCAAAATGTCGTTTTACAGAAATCTCTAACTCGTTTAAGGCGTCTATTGCATTTTGAATGCCCTCTTTGAGCATATTTTTTTCTTCGATATAGTTATTAAGCATTAACAGTGATAATTTAAGCGGTGAAAGTTTTTGCTTTAATTCTCCATGAAAATTATTACCATTTTCATATGTTGTAATTGCTTTTTTTATTAAATTATCAAGTTCTTTCTCATCATAGACCTGAGGATCATTATAAGATTTCTTCTTAAACATTGCTTCGAAATAATCAATGCAATGATTTACAAAATCTCTTATAATTCTCGCTTGGTTATTCAAGCGATATTCTTCCATAAAGACTTTTAGTTTTAAGTCAAGAGAAGAATCTACATAAGTATACCATTTAATATTTTTCTTCAATTTTAGTGGTTTTGTATTTTGATAACTAATTGTCATTACACATTACCTTCTTTTTTTTTTTTAATTAATGGAATCAAGATTATGAAATTGCTCCCTTTCGTGGAATCTCCCTCTATATGATCTTTTACCCTAATTTCTCCACCGTATAATTCAATTACTCTAGCAACCAATGATAGACCAATTCCCATACCATTAGATTGCTTGTTCTTTAGATGAGTTTCTTGAAATATCACCTGTTTTCGATTATTATCGATACCAATACCATTATCCTTAAACTCGATCTTTACATAATTCTTATGATGAATTTCAATGATAGAAGCTACAACTTCAATTTTAACAACTCTATTTCTGTTGTAATAAATAGAATTTATAATTATATTTTCAAATACTTCACTCAGTAGCTCATTTGCCATAATATAAAGGTTTCCATGATTAGGGTACATATTAATTTCAATTTCCTTTTTAGGAAAACTTGCATAAGTAAAACTAAAAACATTCTCCAAAGTAGAAAATATTTCAACAGGTACTAAAGGCATTTCATATTCTTCCATTTCTGAAAGATTTCTAACATTTCTAATCAATTTCTTACCACGGTCTATCTGTTTCGCAATCATATAAAAAAACTCTAAAATTTCATCTGTTTTTACTTCATTTTTTAACATTGATTCACAAAACTCAATAGAATTGCTGATTATCTGAAATAAATTTGAAATATCGTGAATGAATAACCCTTTGAAGTTTTTTGTTCTGTAATAAGCATCTTGATATATATTTTCTACTTCCTGCATATTTCTTTATATGTTTTGTTTAGTAATTTTATTAAATTATAATCAGAATGCAATTCATTTATAGTTTACAATCTAGAACTATAAATGGACTCTTGGATAAATTTTAGATTCGACCTACTAATCAAATAAAACTAAAAAAAAAAGAATAAAAAAAGAAGTATCTAGTTATTTTACAGCTTCAAAATAGATATACCATTGTTCATCGTCTTCGAGAAATTCCGTTCCTAAGTGTTTATGCTTAGTTTGTTTTGCTAAATCACGGGGAACAGATTCACTAGCAGGTTTATAGTCTGTTATAACTTTTAAAACTGTGCCAGGTCTCATTTTCATGAGCTGTTTTTTAGTTTTTAAAGCTGGGACAGGACATACTAACCCGCAGACGTTTAATTCCATATCGTATTTCATTATCTTTACCTCTTGGTATTTATTAAATTTATTTATTATTTAATCACATATAATAGAAAATATTGGCTCCTCCATATCAGGTTCAGCTTTCATCTCTAATTGCATTAATTGAACTAATCGGAGCGCTTCATATCTTGCTTTTTTAGGTTCAAGACCTGTTCGGTTTACGATATCTGTAATAGTACTAGGTCCTTGAAGTGATACATAGTTTAATACTTGTTGTCTTGGGGTTTTTTCAAAATTCATCAATTCACGTTTTGATTTTAGATTTATAGCATTTTTCAATGCTTCATCATCGACTTTTCCTTGTTCGAATAATCCCTTTTTAATCGCTTCTTCAACAAAATTTTTTCCTCTTTCTGTCCAAACTACCACTGTAGTATAGCCTTCTTGTGATCCTACTTCACCCGCTGTCAGATCTGAATATATTGCAGGGAAATCTTGACAATGAGAACAGAAGTGATTACAACTTAGACATCTTCTAGCCTCCTGTAAAGCCATATCTTCATTGAACATTTGATCAATTTCCTCAAAACTCCAATTAATTTCTTCAGTTGCTTCTTCTAAAGTATCTGGTTTCAAGGAATAGTCTTTTGGAGGTTTTTTAGGTCCAGTGAAAAAGGAATTCTTTATCTTGTATCTTCCTTCCATTAAGTTCTCTCCCTTTAAGTATCTGTCTATTGAAATTGCCGCTTCTTTTCCATGAGCTATAGCAGCAATGGCTACAGCCTTAGAATTACTGATTATATCTCCACCAGCAAAAACACCAGGTATATTTGTTTCAAATGTAACCTCGTTTACTTTGATTCTATTTCGTTCTTTTTCCAATATATTATTGGTAGCAGCATCTATTTGTTCAAAATCTACTGCTTGACCAACTGCAATTACAATGGAATCTACTGGTATCTGATAATCGGATTCTTCAATTTTAATTAATGGTTTCCTCCCACTTTTATCAGGTTTACCCCATTCAATCTTATAAGAATTTAGAACTAATTTTATATCTTTATTCTGAGTGATTTTAGAAGTTGAGGTCGTAAAGTGATATTCCATAAATTCCATTTCATTTTCAGGTATTTCTCGTAGTACTAATTCGAGTTGTTCTTTTGACATTATATCTACAAGGTGAACTTTATCTGCACCTAATCTAAGAGCTGTTTGTGCAACATCAACTGCGACTGGTCCACCTCCGATTATTCCTAAAGTTTTGCCTTTAAATTCTTCTTTATTTTCCCAGTATCGATACTTTCTATCCATAAGAAAATGAATTGCTACATGCACATTTGGTAAATCTTCTCCTTCTAAGTGTAAGGTACGGGGTTTATATTGTCCAGTTGCAATAAATATGGCTTCAAATCCATCATTCTTTAAATCATCAATAGACATTTCAGGCCCTAAAGGCTTATTAAGTACAACCTTAACTCCAGAATCTACGATCCTACCTACATCATAATCTAATACATAATTAGGTAATCGAAACTGCGGTACACCAAATCTTAGCATTCCTCCTGTTTGATCTGTCTTCTCAAAAATTGTTGGTGCATAACCCATTCTCCTTAAATAATATGCCGCTGTTAATCCTGCTGGTCCAGATCCTATAATTGCTACTTTTTTAGCATTTTTGGGTAATTTAGCTTTTTGTTTTGAAGTGTTTTTAGCTCTTTCAATTTCCCATTCAGTAACAAATTTCTTTAATTCACGAATCGCGACAGGATGGTCGTCTCCAATTAGAGTACAACCATGCTCGCACTCATTTGTACAAATTCTTCCACATATAGACGGAAGGGGATTACTTTCTCTAATTAAATCAACAGCATCTTGATACTTTCCTTGACGTATCAATGATATATATCCTTGAGCATTGACCCCAGAGGGACAACCATTACAACATGGAGAACATACTAAACCCTTGTCTGTTTGTTCAGTTCTCATTTGGGAACTACAAAACAATCCAATTTTTAAAATTTCTCGATTCATATCTTCTTCAAGTTCAGCAGCACCACGCATTTCACAGGGTACACCAACTATGCCAATCGGCTCAAATGTTTCACCGGTAAGTTCTACTAATTTCTGCAGTACTCCAGACCTACCATAAATAACCCCAGCCTTTTGAACTACGTCATTAGGATCAGAAACTATTTCAGCTGTAGGTTTCTCGTCTTCTTCTTGAACCATTACTATTTCTTTAAGAGATTCATTCTCCAACAATTCTTTAGCAAAAGTAGTTACAAAGCCTCCACTTGAAGCTTTATTCAAAATAGCTGGGTCTTTACTTCTTAATGAGTAAATCGCAAGAGGCTGCTTTTCTTTAAATTTTTTCTGGATTACTTGAGGACAATTTTGATAGCATTTGCCACAATCTTTTCCATCTCTTTCCAATATACAATAATCTTTTAAAGTTGGACGCCTTAGATCCATTTCAATATGTTTACATGAACCAGCACATAAACCACATCCTTGACAAAGACCAGCATCCACTATTTCTTCTCTTAATAATTCAAAACTCATGCATATCCCTCTTTAATTTTAATTTGTTTTACAATGCCAACTGGATCAATTGTAAATTCAACAGAACCATTTTTATATGTTCCTTCGACCACTTCAAAAACGTGGGCTTTATATTCTTCAAAATCATCATTATCATCAATTTGAGACCTGAATCCTCCATAAGTTAAATTAGATAAATTCATATTTCCCGCAATTTTACGAATTTCTTCAGTAATTTTCTTATATTCTTCCAGATCTTTACTTTGAATCGCCTTTTGGAGTTGATCTTCCAATTTTAGCAATTGACTTCGATAATTTTTTGTTTTTTCGCTTACTTCAATTTCATTTGCTTCCTCGTAAGTTTCAATTATTTTTAATGTTAGTGAGATTGAATGATCTCCTCCTAATAATCCTGAAATCAAAGGTAATTCTTCAATAAGTCTTCCAGTAAAAACGTCATCTAAAATATTACCATTTGAAGGAATTCTGCCTTTTGGTAATCCTGATGTTGGTAAAGTAAATCTAAAGAAATTTCCTACTATATCTGGCAATCTTTCCGTTATATCATCATCCCTATCTGCTAATTTATCAGTTGCTCCCTTTTCAGAGTGTTCAGTCGCTACTTCAATATTTCCCATAAGAGTTCCAAACATTCCTAACATTCTGATTCCAGAACGTTCTATAATTGGTTTACAACCTCTACATGGGGCATTATAATCAATACATCGTTCTTTGCATTCTTTTGATATAAAACCATTACAAAGATACCCAAGATCATTAAAACATGTCTCAGTATCTCCTAATTCAATTTGACGTTTTACATCGTCTAAGTAATCACATGTTTTCCGTCTTCCACATACTATACATAGATTCTTTAATTTTGGGAGATCATTATCTTCAATCTCTAGCTTTAATTCCTCAATTTCCCCTAAACATCCATTAATATTAATTGAATCTTCGATTATGTTTTTTAATGGAGTTACATCATGACTTTTTTGATTAGCAAGAGCAAAAATCCCTCCTGTTGTAGTACAATTTCCATATGCAATTACTTTTTCTGAATTTGCTTTAATCTTATTTAAAATTTCTTTATTCTCTGGTAGTAAAAATCCAGTGATAATTGATACCTCAGTCTTTTGTTCTTTCCAGTTTTGAGGATCTTGTATAAATTCTACTTTATATTTGGATTCTCCTTTTAAAAGTATCGTCTCATTAAAGCATTTATTACATCCATTAAACTGAAATACTCTAACATCCATCTTTGAAAGTCCCCTCCTCTCTAATTGCAGTTGCTAATCGCTCCACAATATCTTCAAAATCTCCGACTGCCGTTTCTCCTTCAGCAGCTCTCGAAGTATATTGATTAACAAACTGATCACTATAACCTAACTCCTTAAATAACTTTTTCATTAATTTTATTCTATGCATGGATAAAATATTGCCATTAAAGAAATGACAAGCTCCTAAACAACAACCAACACACGCAACAGAATCCGCTCCGTTACTTAAAGCATCCATAATCTGAATAGGACCAACTTGACCTGTACATTGGACTCGAACTATTCGAATTGCTGGATTATATGCCATTCGAGCCACTCCTGCTGTGTTTGCTGAACCTTGTCCACATTCATTACACATAAAAACTACAATATTTTCCATCTTTTCAAGTACTTCTGGTTCAATATATTCACATTCACTCATTTTCGCATACAGCACCTCCTCCTGATATTGCGATTATTTCATCTAACAATTGATCATCACTAAAATTTAATAATTGAATTGCTCCCGTAGGACATACAGGCATGCACATACCACATGATTTACAAGCAACTTCATTAATCATAGGCGTTCCATCATCATTTATTTCTATCGCTGCTGGAGCACATACAGTTTTACATAAACTACATCTTACGCATAATTCAAAATCTACTGAAGGAATTAACATTTCCTTTTCAATATAGCCCTTAACTAATGGAGCAGCAGCTATAGCTGCAGCATTACCTGCTTGAGCAACACTTTCAGAAATATCTTTAGGACCTTGAATTGCTCCCGCTAAAAATATTCCTCCTTTACTGCTTAAAGTCGGATTCATTTTAATATGGAATTCTTTTAAAAATCCTTCTTTTGAGCGTAGAACCTGTAACTTTGATCCTAATGGACCGATACCTTCGGGAGGTACCATCGCTGCTGATAATACTACCATATCTGCTTTTAGTTTTAAAGGAGTTTGACTTAATGTATCTTCAACAATTACCTTTAATTCTCCAGACACAGGATCTCTTAGGATCTCTGATGGACGTCCTCTAATGAATCTTACACCCACTTCTTGTGCAGATTTATATAATTCTTCAAAGTTTAAACCAGGAGTTCTCACATCAATATAGCAAATTGTAACATCTGTATCTGGATACATTTCTTTTACAATTCGAGCATTCTTAATTGCAAATTTACAACAAACTCCTGTACAATATTGATTTCCTACTTGATCATTTCTACTTCCTACACATTGTATCATTACGACACTTTTGGGGATTTTACCATCAGAAGGACGAAGTACTTGACTGTTAGTAAGAGAACCTGGAGCTAACATCCTTTCTAATTTGAGTTGAGTTATAACATCTTCAAATCCTTCTTGACCATAATGGTATGGTTCTATTTCTGATGGGTCATACTCATCATAACCTGCAGCAACAACAATAGAACCAACTTTAAAAGTTTTAGTTTCTGCTTGCATTGAAAAATCTACAGCCTGAACGGGACAAACATTAACACACGTATTACATTCAATACAATTTTTCTTGTCTCTCACATACGTAGCGGGAATTGCTTGCGGATAAGCTTTATAAATTGCGTTTCTCATTGACATTCCACTGTCCCATTCACTAGGGACTTCCACAGGACAATGAGCAGCACATTCACCACAAGATGTACAATTATCTTTAACGTATCGAGGTTTTATTTCAACCTCAACTTCAAAATTACCCATCGATCCTTGTACGTTTTTTATCTGAGCGTTTGTATAAAGCTCAACAAGTGGGTGATTTGCAACTCCATTAGTCAAAGGACTTATTGAACACTGTGGACACTCAAGTGTTGGAAATGTCTTATTTAATTGAGTCATATGCCCTCCGATAGTTGAAAGTCTCTCAATTAAATAAACTGGTATCCCTAATTCGGCTAGATCATAAGAAGCACGAAGTCCAGCAATTCCAGCACCAATAACTAACGCGGCTTTAGTAGTTGGGACTCTTCGAGTTTCAACATCCTCTAGTTTCCTTGCCCTATTTACTCCAGCTTCCACTAACTTCATTGCTTTATTGGTTGCTTTATCTTTCTCTTTCTGATGTACCCAACTATTAAATTCTCTAATATTTACTTGTTGATGTCTGTGCTTATTAAGTCCCATCTCTTCAATTGCTTTAGCAAAAGTTCTGCCATGTTGGTTTTTCGAGCAACTGGCTACTACACTACGATTAACTCCTAATTCTTCAATAGAATCTTTGAGCATTTGAACTCCTGGTTTAGAACACATAAACATATAATGCTCCGCTTTAACCACATTAGGCAAATTTTTAGCATAATCTGCGACTTTAGCCACATCAACTGTCCCTGCGATATTATGACCACAATGACATATAAAAACGCCTATTTTAGGTTCTTCTTCTTTTTCATTATCACTAATATTACTTGAATCGGTTACTTTTTCATCTTTTACTGTCATTTAAGCAACCTCCTCCTCTTTATTTAATTCTTCTCCTCCAAATATAAACTCCTGTCCCATTAACTGATATTGAAGACCAATAAATTCTTGATCCATTCCCATACAATAGGCAACGAGTTGTGAGATATGAATTACAGGATAATCATAATTACAGCCTTTGTTTTTATTTAAATAATCTTGGCCTGTTTCAAATTGTAAATGACAAAATGGACAGATATCTAAGATTATATCTGGTTTTACTTCATCGATGTTTTTCATTTTCTCACCGAAAATTGTCATACTTGCATCACCAGAATATGCTTTTACCCCTCCACCTGCACCACAGCATGTAAGCTGTTCTTTAAATCGTACCGATTCAACTCCTAATACTTCAATAAAATCTTCAATTATTGTTGGACCTTCAGAACTTTCAATTTCCCTAATTCTGGTAGGCTTTAAGAAATGACACCCATAATGAATCGCCGCTTTAAGATTTAATTTTCTAACAATATGATCTTCAATTCCCCATGGTCCAATTTCATAACCCAAAACTTCAGCTACATGGCGTACATTAATCGTTCCTTTAAATTCATAGTCTCCCAGTAATTTGAGTTTTTCGTTTACCATTTCACGATGTTCTTCGTTTTCTTTAAGGTGTTTATTTACTTCTTGAAGTGTGCCAAAACAGCCATTACAAACTGTTAAAATATCAGCATCTAATTTTTCAGCAATACAAAGATTTCTTGCAGCTGCCACCATCCAATCAAATTTATTGAAAGAACGGAAAACTCCTGGAGCAGGACAACAAGTTGCTCTTTCCATATCTAAGAGTTCATATCCTAATTTATCCATGACAAATTTCGTTGATTTCTCGATCGCAGGATATCGATTAGGCATTATACACCCTAAAAAGAACGCAAATGTGTTTTCTTTAACCAATTTTATGCCTCCTCCTTTTCTTTTTTATCCTCCTTAACTGGAGGTAAATTAAACATATATTCTTCAATATTCTTTAAATCTTTATCATCCCCCTCTTGCTTAAATTTAAACGCAGTAGGAGGTAATTCTTCTAGTCCTAAATCGACTCTTCTTTTTCTTACTTCATCATTAATTGGTACAGCATGTCCAAAATTCTTTAAATAACCTACAACCGCTCTATGGTTAGGAGAAATATTACCTAATTTAGTAGCGTAATTTCTTAACTCCATAATTACATCAGTAGGTCTTACATCACGTGGACATCGCTCATAACATTGATAACATGTTGTACATAACCAAATATCAGGGTCCCTTAGCACTGAAAGGTCTCCTAATACCACTTTTCTTACAATTGAACGAGTTTTTAAAGCAGTCCATCTTCCACTTTCACAGCTCGCTGTGCATGTACCACATTGGATGCACTGCCAGATATTTGATCTTCTCTCTATACTTTTAAAAAATTCTTGATCAAAATCATCATCCGTTTTAAATTCACGGTGTTCTTCTTTTACATCAGACATTATCATCACTTTTTTTGTTAAAAAATAAAAAAAAAATTTATTAAAATTTAATTTATAATGAGACTATTCTGCCTCCATTGCTCATTTCTAAGAATGAAGCTGCTCCAACCGGTGGTTCTGCGAAATCAATTATATCTTCAGCTTTAATACCCATTAAATCCATTGTCATTTGACATGGATATAATTTTAAATTACCGTTTTCAACACCATCTTTAATTAAAGCCCATGGATCTTCAATTCCAAACTTTTTCATCCTTTTTGTGAAAATTTTTGCTCCCATACCTTTCATAGGAGTAGGCATTCCAGCAACTTTAGGTTTAAACTTTTTGGTTAATAAGTTCAAACCCCAAAAGGTAAAGAAAAAATTCATTTTCATATCCATTGCGTCACCAGTTGAACCAAGGATAGCCATCATCGCAAACTTCTCAAATGACTTATCCTTTACAATAAAGTTTATTGTTTCAGCATCTTCAGCCATATTTACCACTTTTTTGTTTTTTTTTGGAAATTTCCTTTTTTTTGTTATATATAGTTTAATTTTTCTGGTTTAACCCAGGATTTTTCAAAAAAATTTTTTGAATTTTGTTTTCTTGTCCTCCTACATCCAAGATATCACTTTTGGTGTAGTATCAATGACATCTATAAGGTCATCATAATCTATTGCTTTAATTTTGTCATGTACATATTCAGGAGCAATACCACGTGCTTTCATATCTGATTTCATAGCAAATAATTCAACATCTAAACTGAGAATTTCTTCCAGTTCTTTTGGCATCTTTCCCTTTGTTGTAATCCCGATAACGCCATCATGAATTAAAACTAATCCAAGTTTTGTGTTCTTTTTAATTTGACTTTTTAAAATAGGTAATAATCTCTCTAATTGACTTCCTGTTAATCCGCTATATCCAAACAAATATATCATATCAAGATTTTCTGACATCTTTTTCTAACCTCCTCTAATATCTAAAAGACACATCTGCATTAGCAATCAAATCTGTTAGTTCATCGTATCCAATGAATTTCAAATTTTCATAGTCAATCATATCTTCTTTTGTTAATCCCGCATCTTGTAAAGCAGATTCAATAATATTTACTTCTAAATCTGATAAATCAGCCATTTCTAATACTTCTGCTAAAGAATCCATTCCTACCACCTCAGGATCGCAATTTTTATTGAATAGATACACAGCATCCCCCATAAATACAATTTTACAATCAATGAATTCTCCAAGTGCAGTGAATCCTGAACCAATTCTAATAACTTCAACAGCAGAATTTCGTCCAATAGGAGATTGATCACTTATTATTACCACAGATTCTACCATAATACCTAACCTCCTGCTCCAAATACTATTAGTTTATCAGCCCCAATCGCCCAATTTGAAAAGTCCCCTAAACCTTCTTCAGATGCTCCTTCAATGAATTCTGGTTCTTTCAGCCCTGTTATACTTACCCATGTACTACATCCAGCAACGCGAATATTATTCTCTTTAGAAAATTTCTCAATTTTTTCAGGAATGTTTCTTAGAGTACTTCCGCAACTAATATCCTTTTTAAGATTATAGACACCAGTTCCAAAGAAAAATATACCCGTAATTTCATGCCCCTTTTTTATTGCAGCTTTACCTATTTCTATCAGAGAATCTACTGCTTGATATTTATAAGGCTCTGTGCTAATAAAGAAAACATATTTAGACATATTAATATCCATACTCCGTATAACGTATTTTACGCTTTTTTAATGACAAAAGTTAAATTTCCATTATCTTCTCGAAGCTCTACTAATTCGTCACCAATCTTGTTAAGAAGAGCTGGAATATCTTTTTTGGCGCCGACATCATCAGCGATAACTTCTATTACATCTCCAGAAACCAAACTTCTTAATTCCTTTTTAGTTTTCAACACTGGCATCGGACATTTCAATCCAGTATAATCAAGTGTTTTAACAGCCATTTTTTTCACTTTTTTTAGTTTTTTTATTTATTTTTTTTTCACTTGATATTTCATTTAATTATGAACAATATCAGTTATAGATAAAAAATACAAAGTGATATATAAACTATAGTTTTTTTTTCTATAAACATATGATTTATTAAACAAACAAAACTATAGAAATATAAAATTGTAGTGAAAAAAATTATAAGCTTGTAATTCTTATAGAAAAGTAAAGAAAAATCTTTTTTATTTGAGAGTTAGAAACTAATAAAAAACTAATAAATTATAAATTGCTACTATATGGAAAAAAAGGTTTATTCTAATGGTTATAACAAATGGAACTATAGATGATATAGACAGACAAATTCTCGAATTGTTGCAGGAAGATGCAAAAATAACTATCCGAGAAATTGCTCACCAAACTAATAAGAGTGCTACTGCGATAAGAGCACGTATTCAACGACTTGAGAAAGAATTGATTAAAAAGTATGTTGCGTTGATTGATTGTCGCCAATTGGGATATCGTGAAATGGTAATGGCATCACTGAGAGTAAATGCAACAAATCCCTTAGAGGATGTTAAAAACGAGATTGAAAAGATGGAAAAAATCAAGTATGCTTATGTGGTCACTGGAGAATATCCCTTGTTCATAATGGCTAAATGTCTAGATCATTCAGACTCCATGGGTCTTATAGAAACACTTCGCAACCTTCCTGGAGTTGAGGAAGTCAAGACAGAGATTGTCTTAGACCGAATAAAAGAAGATCACTCGATTATTATTCCTGAGTAGTTAATCAAATCTAAAAGTGTTTTTGATTTTTAAAATTAAACACAAATAAATTAAAGATGTCAACGATCAAATTCGAACATTAGTGTCAAAATTTCTTTCTTTTTACTTTTTTTTTACACTTTT
Organism: Promethearchaeota archaeon; assembly: GCA_048939015.1. GTDB lineage: Archaea > Asgardarchaeota > Lokiarchaeia > Sigyniarchaeales > SOKP01 > Loki-b32. Next base: position 43,292 of record JBHLPW010000006.1, on the reverse strand, counting down.
TAGTGGATTTCGAAAAGAAAATCTTAAAAAAATGTTGCAAAATGATTGAATCATATTATATTTTTTTTATCCACAAAGAGTATTGATAAAAAGAAAACATATATCGTTATATATTGGTTTACATTAACAATACATATCTAAACAAAATTTAGGTACAACAATTTGAAATCCAATATAAAAAAGTTAGTGATTTTATTAATAATTGGGCTTGTTTTTCCTTTAATTATTAATTTTAACTTTAATTTAAGTAGTAATTATCAACCTATCATTGAGAATCCAAAGACTTCAGGTACTTATATTGGGATATGGATTGATGATACCCTTCCGTTTAATGGATCAAACTTTGGCAATTGGGCATGGGCAAGAACTCAACCTTGGTGCACTGAAGGGGACGGTACAAAGGAATACCCCTATGTGATAAAAGATTCAACTTTTCTCTCACCAGGGCTAGGTGATTGCCTGATGATATCCAATTCAAGAAAATATTTTGCCGTCAGGAATTGTACATTAAAAGATATGCTGCTAGGTGGCTTCGGAGGGCTTAGATTAGATAATGTGACTAATGGACAAATAATAGATAATCAAATATATAACAATTATTTTGGAATATATTTGAACGGTGGTCAAGATAATATAATCGCGGGAAACAACGCAAGCCTCAACAATATTGGGATATGGTTATCTACTGATTGCAGTAATAACACCCTCTCGGGAAACACCGCAAATAATAATGATGATACAGGTATATATTTAGATACCAACTGCGATGATAACACCATCTCGGAAAATAACGCAAGCCTCAACAATTATGGAATAACTTTAGATTCTTATTGCTCTAGAAACACCCTCTCGGGAAACACCGCAAACGATAATACTGGGTATGGGATAACTTTAAATTATTGCGATGATAACACGATCTCGGGAAACACCGCAAACGATAATACTCATTTCGGGATATATTTAAGTCACTCCAATTACACTAACATCATGGGAAACATCGCAAACTACAATGACGATCATGGGATATGGTTATCTACTAATTGCAATAATAACACGATCTCGGATAACACTGCAAACTACAATGAAGATGACGGAATCCGTTTAGAAACCAACTGCGATGATAACACCATCTCGGGAAACACCGCAAGTGAAAATACTAATTATTATGGGATAGAATTATATCATGATTGCGATAATAACACCCTCTCGGGAAACACCGTAAACAAAAATTTAAGAGGAATACATTCAGATTATTGCGATGATAACACGATCTCAGGAAATACCGCAAACAATAATACTCAGTTCGGGATATATTTACATCAATCCCATTACACTAACATCACGGGAAACACCGCAAATTACAATGAAGAAGACGGGATATATCTAGAAAATAATTGCGATAATAACATCCTCTCGGAAAACACCGCAAGTGAAAATACCAATTATTATGGGATAGCATTATATCTTGATTGCGATAATAACACCCTCTCGGGAAACACCGTAAATAAAAATTTAAGAGGAATACATTTAGCTTCTAATTGCGATGATAACACGATCTCGGATAACACCGCTAACTATAATACTTGGTATGGGATATATTTACATCAATCCCAATACACTAACATCACGGGAAACACCGCAAATTACAATGAAGAAGACGGGATTTATCTAGAAAATAATTGCGATTACAGTGACATCATTGATAATATCTTCTATAATAATACTCAGGGAATACACATTGCTTCAGGGTGTGATAACAACTCAATTTATAAAAATTTCTTTCTGGAAAATGGAATACATGCGATTGATGATGGAACTGATAACACTTGGAATAGCACGTCAATTGGTAATTACTGGGATAATTGGACTAGTCCAGATGATCCCCCACAAGATGGAATTGTCGATGATCCCTATATCTATATCGGTGGTTCTGCTGGAAGTATAGATTATTTACCCATAGCAGAAGACGGTGCCCCCCAGATAACGATTAATTCGCCAAATGATGATGATTTATTTGAAAGCAATGCGCCAAGCTACGATGTTATAATAACTGATGTATATTTGGTTGAAACGTGGTATTCTCTAGATGGAGGATTACATAACTACATATTTACCGAATTTACTGGAACTATTGATCAATCTGTGTGGGATGCTATATCTGACGGTAGTATTACTTTCACAGTTTATGCTTCAGATCTAATAGGAAATATTGGATCTGCTGAGTTAAGCATAGAAAAAGACACTCAAGCTCCAACTATTACAATCAATTCACCTTCTGCTGGAAGCGAATTTGGTACTACTGCCCCCGATTTCGTAATTACAGTTACAGATGACCACTTGGACTCAATATGGTATTCTCTTGATGGAGGTTTAACAACATTTGATATTACTACGAATAGTACTATTGATCAAGCAGCATGGGCTGCTTTATCTGAAGGTTCAATAACCATTACGTTTTATGCGAATGATACGTTAGGAAATCTCACGTTTGAAGAAGTAACAATTACTAAAAGTATCCCTGCTGGTGGAATAGATCCAACCATTATTATAGTTATAGTCGTTATGTCTATAGTCGGAGGAGTCGCAGTAATCGCTGGTATCTATATCTTTATGAAAAAACGAGGAACTCCAGAATAAATTCTAATTTAAATCTTATTCTTTTTTTTGGATTTAAGAATTATCAATATAGTATAAATTTGTGGTAGATATTTATAAAAGTAATAGGATCACTGAGAGTAAATGCAACAAATCCCTTAGAGGATGTTAAAAACGAGATTGAAAAGATGGAAAAAATCAAATATGCTTATGTGGTCACTGGAGAATATCCCTTGTTCATTATGGCAAAATGTCTAGATCATTCAGACTCCATGGGTCTTATAGAAACACTTCGCAACCTTCCTGGAGTTGAGGAAGTTAAAACTGAGATTGTTTTAGATCGCATTAAAGAAGATCACTCGATTATTATACCAGAATAAAAATTAAGGGATTTTATTCGTTCTTATTGTATAAGAACTTGATTCTCCTTTTTTATAGAAGATAATTCTTTTTACTGGTAATATGAGATTTAATCTCTTTTTACAAGAGAGATAATTTTCTAAATAGAATACTTATTAAGTTTAATATTTTATTTTATCTTTTTTTTAAACCCTATCAATAGAATAACACTTAACATTACAATTACGAAGAATAAGTTGTAACCTGAAATTTGAGGAACATTTTTTATCCTTAACACAGAAACTAGAATACAATTTGAAAGTGTATCTCCGTAATCACCATGTGCAACAACAATAAAATAATAAGTTCCACTCAAATAGTTATTTAAAAATATACTTAAATTGGTGATCTCTTCTGTTAGAGGGGTTAAACTCCCATTAATTTCTGTGATATATCTATCATATTGATATACTGAATAATAAACCGCTCCATTGGAACTATTCCACATGAGGATAAATAAGCCATCGGTATCTGGAATGTCTGCATTAGACCATAACATAAAATAACCTGGAAGAGGAAGCGATACGTTGATCTCAATACAGTTGGATAGAGTATTCCTCCCCTTATTATAAGCAATAATTATAAAATAATAAGTACCTGTTGTATAATTACTCAGAGGAAGTGTAAGATTGGTAATTTCATTTGCTAAAGAGATTACACTTTCATTAATTTCTGTAATATACTTATCGTATTGATATACTGAATAATTATCTGCTCCAATGGAATTATTCCACATGAGGATAAATGAACCATCGGTATCCGGAATGGTTGCATCGGAAATAAGCGTGAATGAAGAAGGGGTAATTACTATCAAAGTTAATTCATATGGTTCAAAATCATAATCTTCCCCTGCAAAAGCAATTATCGTTATAATGTGGAAACCTTCCCGTACATTCTCCAAAAGAACCTCATAGATTCCGTTATTATCAGGATCTTCAAGTTCTCCTTGACCATAAGCCCAGATATATGTAACAATCGCTCCAGTTATATTACCACCAAAACTTTTATCATTTAATACTATTTGTAGTAATACTTCATCCCCAATTTCAGCCTCAATTTGAGCAACTCCTGATAAGGTTCTTATCTCTGCAATAATTCGACTTACTGTGATTCTTAGTTCAATTGTTTTAATCTGATAATTATTAGCGTGTGCTACAATCGAAAATAATTTAACTCCGATACCCAAATCTTTAGTATCGAGAATTATAGAATATTGTTCCAAAATATCATTTCTAGTCAAATTATAGGTACTTCCTTCTCCAATAATTTGAATGATTCCTGTAGTAATATGATTCCCAGTTTGATTATCAGTATATTTTACAGTTATATTCAGAATTTGGCCAATTGTAAGACTAAAAGTAGGATCAAGGGTTTTATCCTCACCATTCAAGAATAATTGTAGATTTGTGGCTCTCTCAACAATTATAACTAAAAACTGAATAGATTGGGGGTCATAATCACTTTTTTGAGCATAGATTGTCAAGATATTTACTCCTTGATTTAAATCAGCAGCATTTATCATAATGTTATAATATTGATTATTAGTTTCATTTAAAAACCCCCATCCCACCAATTCTACTGTCGCATTAGGGATGTGTTCTTTTGTAATATTATCTCTATAATATACGGTGACATTAATGAGATCATCAATCTCAGCTTGAATAGAATCCCCATCATTTTTTGCCACACCATTTAAAAATAACTCCATCTCAGTGTTTACTGATGCCACTCTGATGTTAGAGTGCGTTTTGTGGTTCCTATCAAGTTGAGAATTAAATGTAGGTAAGTTGCCTAGTATTAAAATTACTAGTACAAATACTATACTTAGTTTTAATACTTTAGTTTTATCAATGTTTTCATGTAATATCATTTACTACATTTTTCCTGTGGTTAATTTTTCATCTTTTGTGTGATTTGTGTGAAAATCGTTAATATTATGGTAGTATAAACTCCTATTTATACTTAATATAACGTTAAGGAAGAAAAGAAAAAAGTAGGATTTGAATTATTCTAATAAAACTTTTTTATAACTTGTTGCCTATACAATAATAGCATCCATATAAACTTAATTTAAATATTAATAAGATCAAATTGAATGAATTAGAGCGAGACCTTGATCAATTAATAGGATAGTATTTCATAAGAAAGAAATACATGTTTGGGTTAGTTTTAACAATAACTGGAATTTTCCTCGTGGTCATAAAAGTAATTTTACTTCGAAATTTCTTTCCAAATTATATTGCTTATGAGCAAGACGAAATTGTTTACAATGGGCCATTGATTAGGTTGTATATCGGAATTATAATGGGCAGTATATCAAGCTCTTTATTATTGATTGGGTTGCCATTTTTCATCATTTACCGCAGGAAGAAGAAAAAGCTAATTTAGGTAGTATAATTACCTTAGCTTAGAAAACCAACAGAAAAAGACTTATTGACTAAGCTAATATTACTTCAAATTTTTTAGTTTTTTAACTTTTTCTTTACTGATTTTTTTTAATTCTTTTCTTAACTGGCTAATCATTGAGTTTAATTCTGCTCTTTTTACCTTTGCTTGAGAAAGATTCAGATGATCTACTCTTTTAGGTTCGTGAGTAAAGACACTATCAATTTTTTTTAATTCTGAATGTAATCTTGCTATTTGAGCTTCTAAATTTTTCAATTTCTTGTTATACTCTGCTTTTATTTTATTTGCCGATTCCGCTTTAGATGAGTCAGACATAATATAATATGAAGTAATATTAAATTTAAATTATTAAATTTTATCAATACTCTTACTTTTTTAATTAAATCAATATGCGTGATTATTAAAAGCAATATAATATGATTAAATATAAATTAATTATTAGATTTATGTAGATTTATAATGAGTCGTACTACTCGTTATCAAGGTGCTGTAATCCTTGATGACCAAATATTATTGATTAAGCATAGACACTTTAAAGATGGACTTGAATATTGGTTGTTACCTGGTGGAGGACGAGAAGAAGGAGAAACTGAAGAGGAATGTGTAAAGAGGGAGATAAAAGAAGAAACAAATCTCGATATAGTCGTTGAGCGTTTACTATTAGATAGAGCTGGACAATCTAATACCGTTTACTGTTCATATAAGACTTATTTATGTAAACCACTAACAAATAATGCAAAGCCTGGATATGAACCAGAACCAGAAGCTAATGAAGTGTATGAGATATCAGAAGTAGGTTGGTTTGATCTTCGGAGTGAAGAGGAGTGGCCCTCTAGACAAGTTCTTAATCGGTTTATGTTCCAGATGTTAAAAGAGATTCAAAAAAAATTAGGTTATATTTAATTAAAAAAAAATTTTATGAAAAGAAGATTACTTAATCATCTATCATTCTTTTATGCCCTTCTGGGCACTCTCCATAAGTACAATCATAAAAACCCTCTTCCCATTCTTCTTCTAATTTGTAGTGGTTCCAACAATAAATTTTATCGCACTCTGGACAGTATGCATCAATGCCTTCATATGAATGGTATTTCCTCATAAATTCATGAGCTCCAGCTATATCTTCATTTTCTAAAATCTTAAACAAATTATCAGCTAATCTTTTATTAAGCGAAGTACCACAAATAATCCCTCTATACAGGAGTTTTTTTTCTTTATCAAATTGACCAATACCTATTTTATAATCGACGGCAATTTCACCACAAATAAAACATGGAAGCTGGTATTCATCATTGGCTTTTTTTATTACTCGTGGAATAGGCCCTTTTATCCTTATCTCTGGTTCCATTAACTTATACTCGCTTTGAAAAGCATCCCAACATTTTTCAAAAGCTTTTTCTGCTTTCATTATCAATTTAGTGAGTTTTTTTTCTTCCTCAAATATTTTTAATTCACTAATTGATTGTGCTAGTTTAGATTTTGCGCGATATAAAAAACCTTTAGAATCATCTATATGGTTTTTCATTCCCCTCACAGTAAAGTGGAGCATTTCCCACGCGGTCACTGTATTAAAATAGAATTCCTTTGCGTCTGAAACCCAAATATTGCTCGTTCCATTATCAATATCAACATCAGAGCCTATAAATTCAATCATTTCATCTTTTACATCCTCGAGTTCCAGGATGTAATCACGAATTTTCCAAATTCGTTCCAAACTTTCATTATCAATCTTATTAAATTTGGTTTGATTCAACATAATACACCCCCTTTTCCATTATAATAAAGAAAATAATAGTATTTAAGTGAATCCTTAGAATAATTTAAAAATAATATCATAACAGAAATAGATCTATCGTATTCTATACATGTTTATCCTAACAAATAATATAAAAACAAATTTTAGAGATATCAATATGAAATCTAAAGCTTTTTCTCTAACTAATTTCACTATACAAAACTGACAACACTTTTATAGAAGGATAACACAATATATTTTAATATTAATATAGGTGTGAAATATGGCTGTGAATGTTGATAAAGATAAGAAATCATTAATAGTAATTGGTGGAGGGATTACCGGTTTAAGTGCTGGTTTGACATGGGCTATGTATCATGACGTGAAAAAAGAACCTGTTCTAATTATAGAAAAAGAGCCGAAAACAGGTGGTTATGTAACCTCTTATGAACGACAAGGTTATATTTTCGATACGTGTCAAATGATCCCTAATATTTCTGAGTTATTAGACTTCTTTAAAGTTGATATCGATCTTAGGGAATATAAAGGCTATTACATGAGAATATTTTTAGTAAATACTAAAACCAATGAAGTGAAAACGATTGAATTACCATCAGGGTTTGAAAATTTTAAGCAAAGTTTGATGGAAAAATATCCGAATAATGCTGCTGAGATTGAAAACTTTTTAGATTACTCAAGAGCGATGTACTTAGAATTATTTAAGTTAAAATTGGAACCTAAATTTACAGAAATTCTTAAGATGTTATTCACTTGTAAAAAAATCGTGAAAAACGGTTCAAAGACGTTCAGTGAGTATTTTTCTCAGTTCAATATTACTGAACCTGATGTTATCGAGATTTTTACCATTTTTGCTGAATTTAGTGGATTACCTGCTGACAGGGTTTCTGCACCAGTTCCAATATCTGCCATGAATTCATTATTAGATGGAGCATTCCGTCCTAAAGGGGGATTTATTGAGTTTCCAAAGAAGTTTGAAGAAAAATATCTTCAGTTAGGAGGAGAATTAATGCTTAATACTAAAGTTGATAAAATTCTTGTAGAAAATGGAGTAGCTAAAGGAGTGCGACTTAAGGATGGTAAAGAAATATATTCCGATATAGTAGTTACCACGGTGGATCCCAATGTTGCTATGAAGGAGATGGTTGATTTAGAAGTCATCCGAAATTTGGATAAAAAATATGCAGAAAAAGTTGAATCAGTTAAGATGTCAACCTCTTCTATGAATGTTAGTATAGGGCTTGACAATCAAATCGATTTAAGTGCATTAGGGTTAGATTGTGGATATAGTGTAATAACAACAGGAGGAGATATCTATGATCGATTATTTGATGACATGGAAAAGGGTATAATAGGATATTCGGATGATAAATTCCGACTGGGGGTAATCTGCCCTTCTCTAACCACCGGTGGCAAACCTAATATTGCTCTGAGAATAGTACCGATGGGGATTGAAGATTGGACGGAATTGAGAGAAAATAATCCAGAGAAATATAATGAAAAAAAACAAAGATGGGCGGATTTCTTCATTGAGAAAACAGAAAAATATTTAATCCCAGAATTAAGAAAGCATATTAAAGTTGTGGATATCTCTACGCCAGCAACGTATGCGCGTTACTCAGGTTCACCTTCAGGAGCTATATATGATATGGCACCTTATCCTGATAACTTTGGACGAACTCGTTTAAAAATGAGAACGCCAATTAAAGGATTATTCCAACCAAAATTCATCCATAGTGTTTTCGCAACATTACTTGCTGGTATGCAGGTAAACGATTTGATCCTGAATAGAGCCATAATGGATGGGAATGCCCGATATAAAATTAAAAATTAAATTATTTTTAAATTTTCTATCAATGAAATCTACTTTTATTTAAATCTTATCTTGGACTGAGCTTTTTCACTTTCCTTTTTCCATGTACAAATTTGTCTTTACTTAAAAGTCCATTAATCCAACAACATTTAAATTAAACGAAGCATATCTGCTTACATACTTTTAAATTTAGGTTATAAGAATGAAACTAAATCTACGAAAAATGAAGATCGTCATAATTGAATTGATTTTGATTATGGCAATTTGCTTCATGATTGTTCCAATAGGTTATTTTGAGGCTAAAATTTCTATACAAACTGAGATAGGTACAAATATTAAAATTTCAGGCACATATGAAAATATAACAATTGATAATCTTCCTGGAAGCTGGAATAATTGGGAATGGGCAGAAAACCAAGAGTGGTGCACCGGTTTAGGAACATTACAAAATCCTTATATAATTCAAGGGCACACATTAGGAATAGATTCAATCTTTGATGGAATTGATATACAAAATTCAGAAGATATATATTTTATAATTGAAAATTGTACATTTTTTTGGGATGGATTCATTTCAATTGGCTTTGAATCAGCTATAAGTTTAGTGAATGTAACTAATGGATTAATAAATGATAATCTTATTCATGGTATGCCTATAGGTATCGAGTTAACTCAATGTGAGGATATTATTCTTACTAAAAATACAATTTATGGTACTATGGGCGCAATTTATATTTCCCAAAGCGAATCCATTGAAATATATGATAATACCGTATATAATTCCGAATATGGGGTTGGCTTATCACTAAGTGACAATAACTTCATCTATAACAACACTTTTTATAGTAATTCGAATGGGATACAATTAAGCAATAGCGATTTTAATGAGATCTATGAAAACAAAGCCAATAATAATAACGACAATGGAATACTGATATGGTATAGCAATAATAATACAGTCACAAATAATATTTTGAACGATAACACAAGCAACGGCATTGAACTCGATTACTCACATAATAATACTATTTCAGGAAATACAGGAGATGGAAATGTTGTTGCAGTAGTATATTTAAATTTCAGTGAGGATAATAAAATTGATGAAAATACAGGTAGTGGTAATAATAACGGAATTTTCTTGGAAGATGGATGCGATAATAATTTTATCAGAAATAATGTTTTTTATGATAATGATATTGGAATAGAACTATATTATAGCGATTTCAATACTATTGTAGAGAACAATATTTTTAATAATGATTTTTATGGAATAACATTAGAACAAAGTTTAAATAACACAATTTCAGGAAATCAAGCTAGCAATAACTCTCAGATTGGGATACGTTTGACAGAAACGTCTAATTATAATACCATATCAGGAAACACTATAAATGATAACGAGGTTGGATTGTATCTCTATGATGCTAATAACAATAGCATCACTGGTAATACCATCTGTAATAGCGGTTCGAATGGGATTTATTTTGAACAAGATTCTGATTACCAAGAAATTACTGAAAATATCATACTTAATAACGCCATAGGAATGAATATACTAGGATTGAACGATTTTAACTTAATGTTTAAAAATTTCTATTTGAGAAATGGAAAACATGCATATGATGAGGGAACTGGAAACTTGTGGAATAGTACTACTATTGGTAATTATTGGGATAATCATACAGGTCCAGATGTTAGTCCACAGGATGGAATTGTCGATATCTCCTACAATATTAGCGGGTCATCAGGGAGTAAGGATTTATTACCAATTGCAGACGATGTAGAACCATCTATCATGGTTAATTCCCCTAGCTCAAGCGATGTATTCGGAACTGAAGCTCCGGCATACGATGTGACTATAACAGACACCTATCTTCACGAAATGTGGTACTCACTTGATGGAGGGATGCATAACTATACATTTACAGGATCTAGTGGATCTATCGATCAATCTACTTGGGATGCTACATCTGATGGAATTATTACTCTTATGTTTCATGCATCCGATAAACCCGGAAATATTGGTACTGCTGTCGTGACAATTTTCAAAGATACAGCAGGACCAATTATCGTAATCGATTCTCCTTCTTCTGGAGCTGAGTTCGGCGTTACAGCCCCTGCTTTCATTATTAAGGTAACAGATGACAACTTAGATGCGATCTGGTATTCTCTTGATGGCGGTGAAACAAATTATACAATTACTACGAATGCTACCATTAACCAGGCAGCGTGGGCGGTATTATCTGAGGGTTCAGTAACCATTACTTTTTATGCAAATGATACATTAGGAAATCTCTCTTTTGAAGAGGTAACGATAACAAAAGAAATTCCTACTGGTGGTATAGATCCTACGACTATTACAATTATAGTTGTTGTATCTATTGTTGGAGCCGTTGCGGTAATTGCTGGCATCTACATTTTCATGAAGAAACGGACATCTACTGAATAAATATTATCTAAATTATTTCTTTTTTTTATAGTAGTATAATTAGATAACCATATTTTATTTGCTTAATCCTTAAAGTAAAAAAACAATAAGTTTTGAATTAATTTATTTGGAGAAAGTTATATCCTATATCATTATATAAGAGGGTATCTTACCAATACATATTCTAATAACACTTTAGATTAGGAAAAATGAAATTCAAAACAAAAAAATTGGCTAGCTTATTAATCATTGGTCTGCTTTTACCAATATATTTCAATAACTATTTCAATTTCGGCAGCGGACAAAATAAAGCGCTGAATGATTTAGAAAGTTCAAAAGGTTATAATGAATTTTTTATTCATATTGACGGGAGTATTCCAGGTAATTGGTCAGCGACCGCTTCTGCCAAAAGTTGGTGTTCTGGTGATGGATCATGGGATAATCCTTATATCATCGAAAATGTTACGATTGACTGTTTAGGGACTGGAAGTGGAATTCTAATTAATAATTCTAAAAATGACTATTTTATCATAAGAAATTGCACAATATTGAACGCTAATGGTGCGGGATTATACCCTGATTTTGCGGGAGGAATTAAACTCATAAATAGTTCAAAAGGAATCATTTTTAATAACACGTGTACTAACGGCGGTTTTAATGGAGCAGGTCTTTTCTTGTATAATAGATGCCATAATATTACGATAGAAAGAAATCATTTTCAAATAAATCAACGTTCTGGAATTTTAATTGGAGATTCATCATATAACATTACAGTCAAGAATAACATTGCTACTCAATGTTATTTTTATGGAATTTGGCTAAATAATAATATCAATGGTACTAATATAATAAATAATAATTTTAGTGATGCTGGAACTTTCTCTATTTATTTAAGTAATAACTGCGATAATAACAAAATTATTAACAATAATGGAAGTGAGACTTCTGCTTTTTTCCTGCAACAAGAAGGGATACAATTGACCAATGATTGTGATTATAACTACATCTTCAATAATACTTTCAATAATAATCGCGATTGGGGCATATATTTGGATGATCATTGCGACCATAATGTCATTTTAAACAATACAGCTTGTAATATGGGTGAAAGTATAGAGCAAAACATTGGAATTTATATCTATGATAATTGTAATTACAATAATGTCACGGGAAATATTGCAAATGGTAATACACTGTCGGGTATACGTGTATATTACTATAGTAATTATAACAATATTACAGGAAACGTTGTAAATGATAATAAACAGTTCGGGATATATTTGTTTACATACTCCAATTGGAATAAAATCATAGGAAATACTGTAGAGGATAATACGCTAATTGGGATGTATATACGGTATAATTGTGATAATAATAATATTGAGAAAAACATGATAAATAGAAATGATTTAGGTATTGCTCTTGAAAGTAGTGATTATAATAATGTTTCAGAAAATACACTGTATAATAATGATTGGTGCATTTATGAGAAGGACTGTGTTGGAAATATTATAATAAATAATGATTGTACATCACCAATGGTACAAACTCCAATATTTATTGATGGTCTTGCTACGGGTATAGGTGCAAATAATTGGACATGGGCAAAAAGCCAACCATGGTGCTCTGGATCAGGAACAGAACAAGATCCATATATTATTGAAAATCTTAAAATGAATGGTTTCACGATTGATAATGGTATTGAAATATGGAATTCGAATGTTTACTTTATCATTAGAAATTGCATAATATATAATTCAGCTGAAGGTATTCGCTTTGAAAACGTAAATAATTCCCGAATAATTGATAATAATTTTTCTAACAACGATCAAGGAATATATTTAGAATATAGCAATAACCATGTTATTTTTAGAAATATTTTTGAAAACAATGATAATTTTGCGGGGTTATATGTGTATGAGGGTGATTACATAAATATCACTGGAAACTATTTTAACAACAACTATGAAGGGATATATCTTGACACTGATTGTGAGAATAATATTATCGCAGAAAACACTATAAACAACAATACCGACTGTGGAATGTATATCTATTATGAATGTGATAATAATATTATCACCAAGAATATAATAAATAACAATGAGTATGATGGAATATACTTAGAGGATTGTGATTATAATATAATCTCAGAAAACGAGATAAATAATAATGATGAAAAGGGAATAGACTTCGATTTAACCTGCAATAATAATGTTATATCCCACAATATTATATATTATAACGAATATGGAATAATACTTGGTGATGACTCTAACTACAATGAAGTATTAGATAATGTCGTTAATTATAACTATCAAGGAATAGGTATAGAGGAAGGTTCGAGTTTCAATTTAATCTCCAACAATATCGTAAATAATAATGAATATGGGATGTCTCTTTTCTTGAATTGTTATAATAACACCATTTTGGAAAATACAATTACCAATAATATTTATTATGGTATAGAATTAGAATCAGGATGTGAAAATAACACAATTATAGATAATAAAATACAAAATAACGGAGATTCTGGTATATACTTCGCAGAAAGTTGTGATTATAATTACTTTACTGAAAATGTCTTAGATAATAATAATATTGGTATAGAACTAACCTCAGGGAGCTATAACTCATTCTATTTGAATTTCTTTCGAAATAATGTGAAACATGCCATTGATGATGGAACTAATAACCAATGGAATAGTACTACAATTGGTAACTACTGGGATAATCATACTAGTCCGGATACCACCCCCCCATATGGAATTGTGGATATCCAATATAATATAAGCGGTTCTGCAGGAAGCATAGATCATTTTCCTATAGCTGATGATGAAGAACCATCTGTTACTATCGATTCACCCGATCACAATGATTTATTTGGCAAGGAAGCACCAACTTTCAGTGTAACCATAACAGATGCTTATTTATTTGAGATGTGGTATAGTTTTGATGGTGGTTTTCATAATTATACCTTTACCGAGTTCACTGGAAATATCGATCAACTCGTGTGGGATGCTATATCTGATGGTATTATCACTTTAACCTTTTATGCTTCTGATAAACCAGGAAATATTGGGTCTGCTGAAGTCAGTATTGAAAAAGATGCTACAGGACCAATTATTGTTATTAATTCACCTGCTCCCGGAAGTGAATTTGGAGTTAGTGCGCCCGCTTTCCTAATAACAGTTACGGACATTCATCTAGACTCAATCTGGTATTCTCTCGATGGAGGTTTAACCAACTATACTATTACTACAAACACTAGTATTAACCAAGCAGCTTGGGCAGTATTATCCGAAGGCTTAATAACTATTACATTCTATGCTAATGATACCTTGGGAAATCTATCATTTGAAGAAATAACGATAACTAAAGAAATTCCCCCTGGTGGATTGGATCCAACTATAATCATAGTTATAGTTGTTGTGTCTATAGTCGCGGGAATTGTGGTGATCGCTGGTGTATATATCTTCATAAAAAAAAGAGCTACTCCAGAATAATATAAATAATAATTTCTTTCTTTTTTTTTTAAAATTAGAATTATTTATAGAGTTCTTCAAATTGTTTTATTTCATCAGAAATTTTCTCCAGTTCTTTCATCTCCTCTTCCGTAGGAGGTTCTTCTTCATAAATATCATATTCCTTGATTTTAAGATTTTTCCGTACTTGCTTTTCTAATCTATTTATTCTTTGTTTAGTGGCAAAGAATCTGATAAGTTTAAACTTAGCTTTACTCGATTTTTTTTCCCATTCTTTTGTAAATTCTCCTGATTCGATTTCCTTCAGAGTTCGCTCCATAATAGGGCGTATAGGAAGTTTCATATACCTTATCCCTCTACTCATTGAACCATATTGGCTAGTGTGGGAATGAAAATAAGTTTGCTTTACTAACCCGATTTTAGCCATCTTTTGATAAGTATAGCTCATCTCCCCACTCATATACATTTCTATTAAGACGGCCTCAGGAGGGTAACCCGCATCGACGAGGGTATTTATAGATGTAAGGAGAATTCTACCAAAAGCAGGTCCGAATGCTTGTTCATTGAATAAATCTAGAACCGCTTCATCTTTGCATGACATTTTTATTGCTCCTTTCTTGAGAGTACCTACTGCTTTGGATAATGCTAATAGTATATTCATGGCTTTACCTGTATAATCTTGCTCTACAGCAATGAAACTAAAGAAGCCTTCACCAGTTAGAAAAGTTTCACGTACACCCACTCCGATCATTCGAGGCGCTATCATTAAAACATCAATATCATCTGGAAGATCTAATAAATTGAACCCCACATTATAACCACTTGCAAAGATAATAGCATCTCCCTGTTTCAAATTAGGCTTAATAATCTTTGCGAATACTTCCTTCATGATTTCATCTGGGATTAATATAAATGAAATATCACTCTTTTTTACCGCATCTTCAATACTTAATGCTTCAAAACCATCTTTAATTGCATTCTTTTTATAATTATCTTCCACATTCCCTACAATTATATTTAGACCAGAATCTCGCATGTTTAATGCTTGCGATCTACCCTGATTTCCATATCCAATTACGCTTATTACAGAATCTTTTAAAATTGAAATATCTGCGTCTTTTTCGTGGTAAATATTAACTGTCAATACAATCTCTCCTTACTCATTGTTTTTTATTAATAAAATACGTTATTTGTTGTAAATTAAATCAATTTAATAACTTTTTATAAATGTTAAATTTAATCTTGAGAAAAAGAAATCCAAAGTATTTAAAAATATCATTTATTTTAAATGAATAATTGAAATTCATTATTTTCGTGATTAATTATTACAGAAAATGATTTAAAAGAGAGTTATGTATTAACAAATGGAATAAAGATGTATTATCTTGAGCAGGGGAAAGGTTATCCTATTATTTTACTTCATGGAGGAGTTAGTACCGCAAGCTCGAATTGGGAAAATTAAATTCCCAAGCTTTCTAAAAATTTTCATGTTATTGCTCCCGATTGTCGAGGGCATGGGAAATCTGATAACCCAACTAATAATTTCAGTTATAAATTAATGGCAGATGACATTATCGGATTAATCAAAACATTGAAATTAGAAAAACCAATTATATGTGGTCATAGTGATGGTGGACAGATTGCACTTGAACTTGCTATACACCATCCTGATCTGATAAAAGCCATTGTGGTGTCGGGAGTATTAATTAAAATATCAGAAGAATATATAAAAGAATTAAATAGTTTGGGTTTTGAAAAAATGGGTGATGTAAATTTCGAAAAAATGGAAGAAACTTTGAAAGATTTTCTCCCAATCATTAAAGATAGGTTTTCAGCCATTTATGGACCTGATTACTGGAAAACATTTGTTCTAGAAATTTCAAAAGTGTGGTTGAATCCGGAAGAATTTCCTAATGAAGAAGTAAAAATTATTAGTTTACCAGTCCTAATTGTTCATGGAGATCATGATGTGACACCTATAGAAGAAGCTTTGGAAATCCATCACTTAATTCCAAATTCTGCTCTTGCTATTGCACCAAATTCAAATCACTCCTTTCCTGTCAAAAATTTTAAACTCTATTATAACTTAATTATAGATTTCATTCAAACTCAATCGAAAAATTGAGTTATAGTAAAATCTTAAGATATTAGATATACATACCCTCAGGAGGAGGTTTATAATAAGGATTACTATTTCTATAAATTTCCCTCAGAATCTCTCTAAATGTTCTATAATCTGTAGTTCTAAAAAGATCACTCCAATCGAAAGTTTGGGGGTTATTTTTTAATTGGTCATAGGTTTTACGTTTAACCGGATCTTTCAATGTGTCATAGGCTTCCTTTATTTCTATAAATTTCTCTTTTGCGCGAGGATCATTTTTATTAAGATCAGGATGATATTTTTTAGCTAATTTCCTATACGCTATTTTAATATCCTTTTCTGAAGCGTCTTTTTTAATTTCCAAAAGACTATAATAATCTTTATTTTCATTCATTTTCTATTTGGTATAAAAAAATTTAGATATAAAAACATATAGTTAATGTTTTATTGAAGTGAAAAAGAATTAATTTGAAATAATTGAAGTTTGAAATTTTCTCTTTTGAAGTATTATCTATTAACTAAAAATAAGATAAAATAAATTTAAACATAATATTTTTTATTAAATTTCTATCTCAAAATAAGCTAAACTTTCGAGATTTTCAAGAGATAAAAGGATAATAAAAAGTAATATAATTTAAAGCGTTTAAGTTAGAGGTTCAATTTCTCGAAGCAATTTTGGCAATAATATTTCTCATCTACTCTCCATGCATCAGCTAGATTGATTTCTAACCCGCAATCTTCGCAATTCCCCATTTCTTGAGTAGCTTCTGTCATAATTATTATTTATTTTTTTATGTTTTAATTTTTTTTTTTTATTTTAAAAAGTAGTTGTTACTCTTGTTTCTTGCTTTTTTTAAGATTCACAAGAGTTATTCCTAAAATGACTAGTAATAAAGAAATTGGATAAATCAAAATATCAAAGTTTTCAAAAAGGAATATTGCAGAAAATAGAACACCGAATAAAGGAACTAAAGCTTGAAAAATTGCTGCTCTACTAGCATCCAAACGTTTTACACCCTCTAAATAAAAAGTATATGCACCCACTGTTGATAAAAATGCTAAGTATGCAATTCCTATCCATACTCGTGGAGGAATTGAAATATATTCTAGCGGATTAAGAAACTCTGGACTGATAATTAAAGCTATCGGAGTAGTTGTTAAGAATCCAAAAAAAGATACCCATGTCATTATCCAAATAGAGCTTGGTTGATAATTCTCTGGTTCATTTTTAAATTTATTCAAAAAATAGCGTGAAATAACTGTGTATGTCGCATAAGCAAATGCCGCTGCTAATATTAAAACATCTCCAAGAATGCGATTCAAGACATCTACGTTTGGAGAAAACCCTACAACAATGATAACTGCTATGAATGCCAGTAGTGTTCCAATACCTTTTTTCCAAGTAAAACTCTCCGTTTTTAGAAAAATACTCGAAAGAATTACAACCCAAAAGGCATTTGTAGCAACCACTATACTGGCGTCGCTTGCCGCTGTAAATATTTCACCTAAGAGATAACCTGATTGATATATGGTTACAGACAACAGTCCCATAACTACTAAAATTTTCCAGTTTTCTTTAGCAAACTGCCAATTTAAAGTTCCTTCTTTAACTTTAAGAATGATAAAAAAGCAAATTATCGCTAAGAAATAACGAATTGCAGCAATCATAAATGGAGGAATTGTTGCTCCTCCTACTTCTACAGATACCAACCATCGACCTAATGGCCATGTACCTCCCCAAATCACCATAGTTAGTATTAATAACAAATAAGCGATAATATCCTGTTTTCTATTTACTTTTAAGTTGAGACTCATGATTAACTCACATTCCTTTTCCTATAAGATAAATAAGTCCATCTGCTATTGAACTTCTCCAACAAACAAAATCGTGTCCTCCAAGAAATTCAGTATAATAAACAGCATATCCCTTAGATTGTAATATTGTATAGAAATGACGATTAGATTGATATAATCCTGTGGGGTCATCAACCTCAAGTACTCCTACATCAATGTAAAATTTTAACGGTAATTTTGCGTTTTGATTAAACTGACGAGCGAGCCATCTTGGATCTTCTTCATCCTCAATTGTCCACCACCGCTCGAACTGTTCAAGATTTTTTACAGTTTTTTTCCAATTTTCATCACCAGGATACCAAGAATAAGCTCCAGACATTGATAATACATTGCCAAAGATATCTGGGTGCTTAAATGCTATATAAGTAGACGCAATAGCTCCATAACTAGCTCCGGCAATAACAGAATGAGACGGATTCTTAGTAATGTTAAAATTTTCAAGCACCCAAGGTAATAATTCTTTTATTATATAGTCCTTGAATCTGGGATTAGGAGGTAATTCGTAAGATCTTATAGTTGTATTCGTCGGAATGAAATTCTCGACCATAATTGCTACCAGGGGAGGAATCTTTTCATCAGCAATGAGATTATCTAAAGTGGAAGAAACTTTAGCATCCTCTTCAAATAAAAAACCATCAAATAATAAAAGAAAATGATAAGGAGAATGCGTTTTTAAATAATTAGGGGGTGTATAAACTAATATCTTTCGTTTGATATCTAAAATTTCACTATAAGATATATATTCTTGTATTTCTCCATGATCTATATCAACACGCTCACCATAATAAGGTTGAGGAGGAGCATCAGGGGATTCAAAATTATTAATTGGAATACTAATTCCATCTACTTTCAAGAAGGACTTTTTGGAGTTTAATGGATCATGAAATATCAAATCTACATGTTTAAAAGTATTTTCAGAAGGATCTTTTGGTTCTAATGGATTATTTTTACTTAAACAATATGTGTCTCTTATACCTTTAAGAATTTTATATGATTTGTAATAAATATTTGTATCTTTTATTGTTTCGAGCAAACCCTCTTTTATATTTTCTTTAACAAAGAAACTATTACAAACAACATTTTCCACCTCTTCATCTTTCCTAAAAACAAAAGTAATGATTTCATATTTACTATCTTCTTCAATAGTTTCAAAGAGTGGAGTACCAATGTTTTCAATCTTTTCCCAAAACTTCAAAATTGCTTCTATCTTATTTGTTTTAATTTCTTCCTGAAGTTTTAATATTGTAGGACTTACTATTTGAGAATTTGAATTTGTGTCTAACATAGTTTCTCTTTTCTTAAAACTTTTTAATCCTTTAAAAGCTTTCCTAAAGAAAGTCTGCTCTATTTGATATTAGAACTAATCAAAGTATCATAAAAAAGAAGTATATTCTATTTGAGATATTCAAGTAAAATGTCTAAATCAGCCAATTTATCAATAGGTTTAATAATTATATCATCAGCACCAGTAGATTTTAATATGTCCTTTTTTTCATTTTCCGAAACAAGAGCAGATATTAAAATTGTTGGAATTGACTTGTATTGAGCATTAGATTTCAAAATCTGACATAATCTATCTCCATTGATATTGCTTGTTTTTAAATCTATATCTATCAAAAATGCTCTGGGAGTAAAATCCTTTAAAATTTCGAGTCCCTCTTCAGAAGTTTCTATTGCTTTAACATCTAAACCCTTCTTTCTTTTGAAATAAGTCTCAATTGTTTTTCGTTCTAATTCATTATCTTCAATATATAAAATATCGAATTTTTTAAGATGCCTAATTATTTTTGGCTCCTCAAAACGTCTTTTTATTGAGTCTTCTAATTGTTGTAAAGCGAGTTTTATATTCTCTATACCTTCTTTTAATTTATCTGGATCCTCTAAAAGATTATTCAACATGAGAATTGATACTTTAAGGGGTGAAAGTTTCTGTTTTAGCTCTTCATAGAGCGTCTTATTAATCTCATGAAGATCAATGGCTTCTTTAATATAATTGTTGATGTATATGTTATCATATTCTCTTTTCTCAAAGGGTTTTTGCATAACATATTTTACATAATCTATGTAGTAATTTACACAATCTCTTATTATTTGTGCTTGCTTTTTAAGACTGTGCTCCTCCATGAATTCTTTTAATTTATGGTCTAGTTCTGAATCTACATAAGTATACCATTTTACATCCTTTTTTGATTTTTTATTTTTAGGATTTTCTTCTTTCATAATTAACTATATTATTAGTTTAATTTTGATTGAGTAATTATTCTGCTTCTGGTATTAATAGAACAAAATTACTTCCTTGAGTATAATCACCCTTAATTCTATCTTCAATCCAGATTTTACCCTCATATAAATCTAAAATTTTTGCAACAAGCGAAAGTCCAAGCCCCATCCCTTTAGATCCTGCATTTTTGTTATTCTCTTTTTTGAATATTAAATTTTTTCGAGTATCATCAATACCAATTCCATTATCTTTAAATTCTAATTTAATATATGCCTTGTCATTCTCTAACCATTTTGATATATCAATTTCAATTTCAACACAATAATTTTTATTATAACGAGTAGCATTAATAAGAATATTCTCAAAAACATCTAGTATTAATTCGTTTGCTTTTACATAAATTTCATTTTCATTACTTTTTAGATTAAAACTAACTTCTCGTTCTTGAAAGCTTACACGAACAAATTGAATAGCACTATTCAATTTCTCATTTATTTCCGTAGGGGTTAATGGTATTTCAAATTCTTCAATTTCAGAGAGTTTTCTAATGTTATTTACAAGATCTTTCCCTCGTTTAATTTGTTGGATAATAACTTCATGGTTTTCAATTATCTCGTTTTCACCTGAACCCTCTTCTAAAAGAATTTGGCTTAATTCTATCGAATTTCCAATTGTGTGCAGAATATTTGAAATATCATGTGTAAATAATCCTTTATATGATTCTGCTCTACTATATACTGTCTTATATCTCTTTTCTGAATTTTCCAATTTGATAGTTCTTTCTTTTACTCGAGTTTCTAAATCCTTCCTTAATTTTTTTAATTCGATTTCTGCCAATTTTCTTTCTGTAATATCTTTAATAAAAAGCTGAATGAGTTGTTCATTTCCAATTGTTACGAAAGCACTTTCTAAAGTTATCCAATATGTCTTACCATCACCTCTAGATATCTCAAATTCTATAGGCTCTAAACGCCCGTTTTTAACTAAAATCTTAAATCTGTCTTTGAATATTTGTTCTAAATTTTCAAACCTTGGATCTCCTTCACGAGAAAACATTTTAAGTACATCATTAAAAGATTTTCCTATTAAATCAGTATGTTTAAATACTGACATGAATTTATCCATGGTTTTATTGCAGTCAATAATTTTACCATGTAGATCTACAAGCCAAATTGCATATGGGTTATTATTAAATAAATCTCTATATTTTTTTTCAGACTCTTCTAATTTCACATTTAAGGAAGTCAAAAAAACTCTCACCTTCAATATTATTAACTTTCTCCTTAATTAGAAAAATACCTATAGCTCAGATCCTAAATGGTTAAAATTCTTTATATATATTTACTTTTTTTATACGATTATCAACAATGTATTAAAATTAAAAGAAAATAGTTAGATTTATTCAATTTAACTGCTAAAAACTAATCAGTACTTCTTATGAATGGATTAGAATAAAAGTAGTAAGCTCGTTTGAATTTGCTAGTAATCTGTAAATTATTACCACTAAAATATAATATTTACTACTAATCTTTCTTAATTTATTGGTAATATTCTACATAATCTTTTTAATATTATTTGGAATATCTAAATTTTGATCAATAATGATCAAGAAATCTTTAAAAAAAAGGTGGAAAAAAAATTCAAAGAAAAGCTATTAAAGTAAGTCTTTTGGTAATTTTGATTACACTTACGATTACATTTCCTGTAGCAGCTGTAGTAGGATGTAGACCAAGAAGAAAATCTCATCACTTTGATCCTATTATTATAGATGATGCAGGGATGTCAGGATTAGAAAGCAGCATTACTTGGGCGGAAGCGGCAAAAAAACCGTGGTGTAGGGGTTCTGGTACTGAGGAAGATCCATACATGATAAAGAATGTAGTAATTAATGGGGAGGAATCAACTTTTTGTATGATGATTATGTATTCTACTGCATTCTTTATCATAAAAAATTGTTGGTTTTACAATACTAAACCACCACCTGGAGAACGAAATGCGGGGCTTGTACTAGTCGCTACATCCAATGGTGTTATCATTAATAATCTAATGTTTAATAATGGATGGCCGGATTCCGAACAAGGTAGTGGAATCGCCTTACTATATTCATATAACAATGAAGTAACTCAAAATCTTTGTTATGGAAACGCAGGACCTGGTATATATCTTGAAGAATCTGGTGATAATATCATAACCAGAAATTATTGTACAGATAATTCATGGGGTATTATGGTTTGGTTAAATTCAAACTATAATACTGTTAGCAAGAATGTTTGTTCAAGAAATTCTGTGGCAGGGATTGTGGTGGGATCATCTTCTGGTAATTATATAACTGAGAATTTCTGTAGAAGAAATGATCAAAATGGTATAACAATTGTTGATTGGTTTTATTATGGTGCGGAAGACAACCTTATTTATGAAAATGTAGTCACAAGAAACACTAATGGTATTTATATGAATAATGTAAATCACAATAAAATTATTAGAAACACAATCCGGCGAAATACCAACGGCATCTTGGTGGAAAATTCAAATGGAAACTTTATATCTGAAAATTACTGTAGAGAAAATGAAGGACCAGCTATTTATCTTAAATACTCTAATGATAATTTAATAACACAGAATTTGTGTACTGGGGGCCCATGGGGTATTGTCATTAGGTGGTCAAATAATAACGAAGTAACCGAAAATGACTGTATTGAAAACGGAGAGGGAATTGTTATCCAAGAAGATGCCACATATAACAGAATAAAAGAAAATACTTGTACTAATAATTACGAGAACGGTATTATATTGATTTTTAGTGCGAATTACAATGTTATTGATCAAAACGATTTCTCGGGAAACGGATTATCAGGTATTTCGGTACAATACTCAGAAGGAAACAGTATAACCGATAATACATGCAACGATAACGGCGAGCAAGGCATTTTCATAAAAGATTACTCACACTATAATACAATAACGGATAATGACTGCAGTAGAAATCTCGATTCAGGAATTGTGGTTTTAGAATCGAGTGGAAACATTATAATGGATAATTTCTGTAGCGAAAACATATGGGCGGGTATTGCACTCTTGAACGGGGCAGAAAACAACATAATCTACAAAAACGAACTTGTATATAATTGGGGCGGTATCTACTTCTCCTATGTAAGTAATAACGACGCGTTCAGGAACGACATCAAATATAACACTCACGGAATATTCATGCATCGAGAATGTTATGTTAATATGATATATCAGAACAACATTGTAGATAACGACATGCAAGTATTTGACTTATCTCCAGGACTTAATAACTGGTACAATATCTATATCTTAGAAGGTAATTACTGGTCTGATTACACAGGTACGGATAGCGACGGAGATGGGATCGGCGAATCACCATGGCCAGAAGAAAGGTATGATGCATATCCATTCATGGATGAAAATGGTTGGGAAATTACTACGCCTTTAGAAGACGAATTACTAGATGCGTGGTTTTATCCTGATTTTAATAGATTAGGCGCCGGTCGAACGGTATACAATAATAAAACGACGTATTTAATGGTTGGAATGGGACACGCATTTTCAGAAAGAGTTCAAGATATTTATGGTCCTCCATATACCTGCCAACTATGGTTTTACGGAATTGAGGTTTACTTCAATGGGACTATTTCGTTTTTCGTGGAAGAAAATCCGTATGGGGAGCCAATGTGGTACCACCTGTTCTATTTAATAATCCCACCTTATACACTTCTTGAATCAGGATTTCCACAAGGTTGGAATGAATTTCAATGGGAATTAACTTTCTATAGTGGCGGGGAGCAGCAGTCTTCGGATATCATTACGTCATACTATTTTTTAATCTAATAACGGCTCATAGAGCCAATTTTTTTTTCATTTTTCCCTCTGATTCAATCTGTTTGATCCACAAATGATCTAACTTGTGATCACGCGGTTTAGTAGACCAGTACATACTAAATGCGATAAGAGATCCCGAAACTAATATGTTAGGGGGAGATCGCAATTATACTAAAAACGAGAAGGGCTATCTAATAGTTGGGTTAGGACAAGTATTTTCAGAATAATATCTTGTATTATACTTATATTATGTTTCTTCATACCATTTGCTAATTAAATTATGCTTTTTAATAAATCTCAGAAGGTACAAGGCTAATATGAATGTAATTAATGTTTCAATAATCCATATTAGTTGATAAATAGTTAAATTACGGTCAAACTGCATTGAACCAATAGATATCGGGCCAAAATCTACAATAGAGTATAATAGGAAATCGGGATTTTGAAATATTATTGGAAAAAATATTTCTACATATTCGTGAGCGGGGAGATCAAGCAAAAGATGGGTTAACCCTCCAATAAGTGCAGAATAACATGCGACTATAAAAAATCTCTTATTGTATTTTTTATTCTTTAAATTATCCCATTCATCAACACCAAAATATTTCAAGGGTTTATATATTAAGTTGTCTCTCTTCGCAATGCTAGCTATGTATGGACTAATAATTCTGCCGAAGATAATTGTTAATAATATCGTTAAAGGTATCGTATAAATTAATAATCCTAATAAACTATGAGTAAAATCTCTAAATGAAAATGGTAAAAAGGGGTCAACTAATACATTTAAATCAGGGACAAATGTACTGATACAAAGAGCAGTTCCATCAAACTTTCTAGGATATTTTATCTTTAATGCCAATCCAGGTGCTTGATGACTAATTACTCCACTAGGCATTTGACTAAAAGTTATTTAATGAGTGTAATAAAGATAAATAGAGTTTTAACTTTTTGAAAATCCACCATGGTGAAATTCTATGCTATAATCAAGATTCAAATCATTACAGTAAGTATCTATTTCAGATTCTATCTTTTCCCATTGACTATTGTCCATTCTAAACTTCTGATAAATATGTAATAATTCAGGATAATAGTCTTCAATTATTCTTAGAATTCTTGGAATATTATGAGGTCTAAAATTTAAATTCTCAAACATATAAGAATCTGTATAATCTATTGACGTTTCAACAATATCTTTGTAATTTGTTATATTTGGGAAAAAAGGAGAAATAAAAGTATATGTTTTTATTCCATTTTCATGAATCTCTTTTAAAGCATCTAATCTTTCAAGAGGACGGGAAGCACCTTTTTCAACTAATTTAGCAAAATTTTCATCTAGGCTACTAATTGAAATTCCAACTTCTAAATCATCAAATTTTTTAAATAAATCAATGTCTCTTACAACAAATTTCGACTTTGTTAATATTGAAACATGAGCGGTTGTACTAACGAGTTTTTCCAGAATTCTTCTTGTATTTTGATATTTTAATTCAAGTGGTATATAAGGATCAGTAACTGAACTGAATAATAATCGCTTTCCATCATAACGCTGTGGTTTGATTTTATCTACATCAAAAGTTTTTATATCTAAAAACTGACTCCATTTCTCCCCTTTATGTCCTGTAAATCTAATCATAAATTCCGCATAACAATAAATACATCCATGCTGACATCCAGTATATGGATTAATAACATAATCAATTGAAGGGATATTACTCTTTGTTATAATGCTTTTAGCTTCTCGAAATTCTATTTTCATTTTTTTTAGTCTATGGGGGTAATGTATTTAGGTCAAGAAGCTTAATAAATTGTTTCATAAATTCTGGTAATGCATCCCAAGATGGAGCTGTTACTAAATTATCTTGAGTATATGCAATGTTTCCTGGATATTCATCCTCTATTATTGCACCTTGTAATGAACAGGCTAAAGCGACTGATGGGTAGGGATAAATCTTTTTACCATTCAAATAATTAACCTTCTTAAAAGCAGCATCACTATGTGCTAACACTTGAGGTCCATGGCAAATTGCTCCAATAGGTTTATTAGTCTCCATAAAATGAAAAACTAATTTATGAACTTCAGGGATAGAGGATAAGTATTCTGGAGCCCGTCCACCGGGAATAATAAGGCCATCATAACTTTCAACTTCCTTTTCCACATTTTCCCAATCAAAATCATCCATTAGTCTATAAGGATGTCCAAGTGATTCTGAATAAGTAATTGGTTTCCCATTTAATGCTAAGTCCCAGTCATCAATAGAAATATAGTGGATAGCGGTTTTAATAAATTCTCCCTTTCCTCTTCCAGGACAAATAACTTTAACATCACATTCAAACATTTTGAGAACAGAATACGGTACCATTAATTCATAATCATCAACATAGTCTCCTGTTAGGATTAATATTTTTTTACTCATAAGAATACTTTTAAACAAGGGTTTTAAAAGTTTATCAACAGTACTAAATAATAATCAGATTATTTCGATTAATTGTGATATTGCTAATTTTTTTCCAATATATAAATTAAATAGTTTACAATCTTAACAAATAATCTTAAAATTTAAGCTTGTTCTAAATATAATGATTTGAAGCTTATAGAACGATTTTTAAATAAAAAATTTTTTTTAATTTTATTTGTAATTCTAATTTTGTTTGGAACATCAGTTATAATTGGATTTGTTATAAATAGTCAAAATTCTTCAGATAATCTTGATGCATTTCCAGATTTTATAACAAAAAATGATGAATATTTTACTATAAGGATAGGAGATATTCCAGAGATTAATGCAGATTCATATAACTTATTGATTTGGGGACAAATAGACAATCCAAAAAACTTTACTCTAAATGAACTCTTAAAATTAAATCTTACAGAGAGAACATTAACAACAGAATGCATTGGTAATCCTCCAAAAGGACCTCTTCTATCTACTGCTGTATGGAAAGGATTTTTAATATATGATTTACTAATTTCGCTTGGATTAAAAGAAAATGCAACAGGAGTAAGGTATTTAGCTGCAGACGGATATTACGTCTCTCAAACGCTTGATCAAATTCGAGATAATGGAACAATAGGAGTTCTCTTTATGAATGGTGAAATATTACCTCCTGTTCAAGGATTTCCCCTCAGAATTGTAACTCCTGGCTCATATGGTGCAAAACAACCAGCGTGGGTAATAGAAATAGAAGTAATTGATAGACCACTTGAAGATTATTGGGATGATAGAGGGTGGGATACTTCTCCACCTATGGCTGTTGACTCTACCATTTTTTTCCCCAAAGCTGGTATAGAAGTAAAAGTAGCTGAAACACTCGAAATTGGAGGAGCTGCATTTGGAGGTACAAGAATTGCTAAAATTGAATATATGATTGATGGAATTACAAATTGGACTCAAGCACCTATTATAAAAAGTCTAGATTTGGATCACGTGTGGGTATTTTGGAAAATATCAGTAGTATTTAATAATTCAGGAATATTTAAGATATTTACTAAAGCAACTGATATATTCAATAATACTCAACCTGAAAATGATCTTGATATATATAATGGAAATAATGGATGGCCCTTGCTATTAGTAAATGTAATCGAATAAAAAAATCACAAATTAAAATTAATACTATTCTTCATCTTTAAAATTCTTTTTTAATTGATAATAGAATAAGAGAACGAATAAATTAGTTGCTAAATGAAAGATCCAAGGATACAAGATACCTAATTGGACTAACGCAAGCGAATATATAACGGAAGATATAAGTGTAGAAATTACATGACCCCAATTTTGGGATGAAGAATAGTGAACTAATCCAAATATAACTGAAATAAAAAAAATACTTAAAGTAAAGTTCCAATTTAAATAATAGGTTAAAACACTAATTAGAAGTGTTCGATAAATCAATTCTTCAATAAAAGCTACAAGTGGAAATAGAATTAACATAAGTAATATTTTCTTATATGAAATGTCCTTAGTAAAAAATTGAAATATTTCATCTCCTCCTCCTTCCTCAAGAATCCTGACATTTTTTGAGAAATAAACCTTAATCCCAATTAGTTTTAATAAGATTATCGAAAAATAGAGCAGAAATAAAAAGATATTATGATGATGCGTCATACCAACTAACTTATTAAATGGAATAAAAAATGTTATAGACGTGTTATAAAATAAGATGGTATTACCAATTAAAGCAAAAGGTATGAAAAAAAGTAATATATACAAAACCTTATCTTTTAGAGTAAACCCCGATCTCAGTTCAGTAACAAATTTAATGAATATAACTATTAGAATAGTTAAACATATCAAGAGTAGAATTAAAACATTATAAAATGAAGAGTAAAAATACCAAAATACGAAAATCAAGAAAATTATAATATTATAAATCAAACTGTTTTTTATCCGGATTTTTATGAGATTTTCGTTATAAGACATTAAAGCAATTCAAATTTCTAGTAATTTAGTAAGAAAGATATAATTAATGTAACTTAAGAATATATATTTTATATTTTAAAATGTCTAGATGTTTCTTCATTAGGAATTTCATCCTTTATTAACTTCCACTATATTCAGTATATTTCTTTTTTCAATCTTCAACGCTAGAAATCCACTTAATATACTAATTCCTGCCTTCAACGAAGCTCGGATTCCTAATTTATCGTGCATAATTTTAAGCCCCCACCCTAAGATAATATTAAATGCTACTACAGCAGCCCAGATAGTAAAGTATGCATTTAATTGCTGTAAGAAAATTAAAAGTAGAACATTATGTCCTAGAAAAAGAGTAAATGAGTAATATGAATAGAAGTAGAAAAATCTATGACTCTGTTTTGTTTTAATGAGCTCTAATATTTCAATCACAATAAGTACCGCTAACAGAGTTATTATTATGCCTAATGCATATAGGACGGACGATATAGAGTTAAAAATTATAAAACTAGGGAATAAGAATACAATTCCAAAAATCAATATCGATATACCGATAAAGAAAGAATAAAGTATTGCTCTATTTGTTAATAAAAAATCTTTTTTTATCTGATTATCAACATTTCTTAAGTCAAAAATATAATCTCCCATGACAGAACCAATTAGTACAATACCATAATAGTTTAAGAGAACATATGTATCTATAGGATTAAATAATACATGATATGTAATCCCATAAAAATTAAACTGCCCATTAAAGGGTGAAAGTAATGTTAATAAGACTTGATTCAAAATAATTGCTAATGAACCCAGACATAACCTAATTATTTTGGAAGTTTTTAGAAATGGCCATGCTAATATAAGTGATATTGCTATGGTTTGTAAGGCATTCCAACTCCATATATCCGTGATATCACCCCCACCAAATACCATGGCAACACCAAAGTTGAAAAAAAGTGCAATTGCTAATATAAAAAGCGCCCTTAATAGATAAGCATTTCTCATAGTTTTTATTTGCAATTTCTGTGTTTGTAGATTGTTCTTATAAGCTAATGTTGCACTAACTCCTGAGATAAAGAGGAAGCCTGTAGCACCAATAGGAGCAAGAAATGCAAACAACCAATATTTAAGCCAAATATCTTCAGGTCTTATCCAGAACTGTAGCATATGCCCATATACCATAATCCAAATAGATATACCTCTTATTATATCGACACTCTTTATCCGCTGCATTTTTCTAAAAAAAATGGTATCTATTATTAATAATTTAAATTATCAAAGAAATATATAAGATTTTATAAAGAGTAAAAATCGTGACGATGTCACAATCTTTAACACTAAAATAAATGGACTTTAAAACTTATTATCATATAAATTATTTCTATAAATATTCATATGAATTTAACTCAGAAACTAATCACAAGAAGACTTATTCTTAAGCTAATAAATCAAAATGATTTTGAGGCTTTTACAAAAATGATAGATGATACTGACGTAATTAAAAACTTAAAATTCATCTCGAATGGAAGAACAGAAATGAATGCAAATGATTTATTTATGTCTATTATTGAATCTTATAATTCTAATACTCCTATAATTGCATTAATTATCTTTAATAAAGAAAGTGGTAATTATATTGGATTATGTGGATTATTACCTTCTGAAGATGATTATAGAGCAGAATGTTTCTATACTATACTACCCCTGTATCGTGGTAATGGTTATGCAATTGAAGCGATGAAGAAGCTTTTTGAATATGCATTTAAAGAATTAAATTTCGCAAGAATTTTGTTATTTATCCATCCAACAAACTCACGAGGGTGGAAAGTTGCTGAAAGAGTAGGAATGAAATATCTAGGTCAAATGACTCATAAAGACAAATTATCTAAAATGATGTATTTTTCTATAGATAAAGCAGAATTTGATTCTCAAGGAGATTATTAAAGCATTTAACTCATTTTGGATAACCAATCGGAATAATATATAGAGGTTCAACTTGTTTTTTAAGATCTAATACTCTTTTAACAGCGTTATCATCAAATGCTCCAATAGGTACTGAACACAACCCTAATGCTACAGCTTCTAAATGAATATTTTGAGCACAATGTCCAACTTCGATATAAACATATCTTACACCTCTTTGACCATATCTTTGGGTTGTCCTTCCATAAATAGCACAAATTATAATGTTAAGATATGCTTCATAAATAAAATATTGGTCCCATGAAGCTTGAGCAAGTTGCTTAGTTATGTCTCTATCTGTGATTAATTCTAACTCATGCTTTACATAATTATAGTAGAAATATCCCGTATTTTTTATAGTAATATAAATTTCTAGAGGATATGTGGCCCCTGCAGATGGAACAGTCCTTTTAGTCCCCTTTTTCCCTTGAGACGCCCATAATATTTGTGATATCTTCTCTATCTCAATTCTTTTATCACTATAACTTCTAACACTTTCTCGTATATAGATACATTCTTCTAAACTTTTGTGTCCTTTTAAGATTGGTTTTGGAAGTTGAAGATCCATCATTTTACCTTCTTTTTTTTATACGATTATAAGATATTACAGCAAAATTTCTTAATATTTGTTTTTCTGAAAATAAGAAATTTTATTTTAGTTAATAATAATGCAATTTTATGTCAGAACAAAATTTGAAAGAAATGTTCCAAAAATGGAATGAATTGAATTCTAAAGCTCAAGAATCAATGGGAAACTTTGATTTCGAGACTATTAAAAAAATAAGAAAAGGTCAGAAGGAGATCGAAGATACAATTTTTGAAATCTTAAAAGAAAATGCTCCTGAAAACATTAAGGTTTTATTACCCGAGGATTGTGGAGAAATGGAAGTCGGGTATGATACAGGAGGAGAAACATTTTATTTTGTTATGATTGATGAAGAGGATAGTATAGGGGAGGAAGTGAAATTGAATGCTATAACCATTGATTTAAATAAAAAAATTGATTTAATTGAAGATTTTGAAATAGAATAAGTATTGAATTTTAATCAATTTTTTAAATTAAAGAAAACTGAAAAAAAAAGATTTTAATTATTTCATTATCTAAAATTTATCTGAATCATCATACCATTCAGGAAACCATTTATAGTATTCTTTTGGAAACGCTTTTTGTAAACCTTTGTAAGTGGCTTTTACTAATGCTATCTTTTTTTGTCTATCTCTATGGATTACTATTAATTTTTGATTTTCTAAGGTTTCGAAAATTTTTCTAATAGTAGAACGACTTCCTCCTCCAATATCTTCCCTCACATCATCGGGGGTCATATATAAGCCAGGATTGACTTTAAAATCATGTGCAATTACTTTTAGAATATTTTCTTCATTTAATTCAAGACCTTTGAATCTAGAGTCTTTCTTTGATATTAATGGGGCGTTAATTTCGTCATTCCATCTTAATCTTACATTAACATTAGATCCAGGAAGCATGGCACTAAATCTATAAATTATCATTTTCTGAACTTCATTAGTCCCTCCGACTATCTCACCTATTTTTGCATCCCGCAAAAAGCGCTCTGTGGGATAAAACCTTGTTAAACCATCACCTCCCAACATTTGAATAGCTTTCAGCGCACAATCTCTTCCAAACTCCGTGATTACCAACTTTGCAATTGAAGCTTCAATCATGGGTTCTTTTCCCTCATCAATTAGTTTAGCACAGTAATAGACAAATGTTCTCACTATTTGAAATTTAGTTATAATTTCAGCAATCCCATTTTGAATCCCAGGAAATTGGTTTGTTGTTCTATTAAATTGGACTCTCCTTTTAGTATGATGAAAGAGTAACCTAATAGTGTCATCGAACATTCCTAATAAGGCAGTAGATCCAATCAATCTTTCATAATTTAATCCTACCATCATTACATTCCAACCTTTTCCTACTGCTCCTATACGGTTCTCATCAGAAATTCTTACATTATTGAAATCTAAATATCCATTTGGAACATTTTCGATTCCAATTAATGGATTAATTTTTTCTAACGTAAAACCTGGAGTCCCTTTTTCAACAATAAATGAAGTCAAATGACCAGATTGTTTGCGAACAGCAGGATCATCACTTGTTTTAGCATAAATAAAATATCTATCTGCCACGCCAGCACCAGTTATAAATCTCTTTTTACCGTTAATAATCCATTCATCTCCTTCCTTTTCGGCTGTAGTGTAAACATTTGCAGCATCAGAACCTGCAAATGGTTCGGTTATACAAATTGCACCCAACTCTTCACCTTTAGCTATTTTCGGAAGCCACTTATGTTTTTGTTCTTCTGAGGCATATCTTAAAATTTGTTCTAATCCTGCCAAGAGACTTACAGTGAATACTTGTCCAACTGAATAGAGTCGTCCCAACTGTTCACCTGCAATACAAGCTCCTGTTGCTCCTAGTTCTAATCCTCCATATTCTTTAGGAATTCCAGCTCCAAAATATCCTTCCTTAGCGACTTTTTTTACTAATGGCCAGGGAAATTTTTTCTTCCAATAATAATACTCGGCTTCTTCAACATGATTTTCAACAAATTCCTTTACTTTTTCATGAAGATCCAATTGCTCTTTCGTCCACCAAAAAAAAGTTTCACTCATTTCATATTACCTCTAGTTACTTCGCATTTCCTTTTGTTTTTATTTAATTATTTTTGGATTGATGTAATTAGAATATCAAATTTCTTTTAAAAAGGATTCCCTAATTTACCTTATTTGAAACGGATTAATGATACTAAATAGACCAACTCATTCTTTTGAATGGATAAAAATATAAAGTTAATACAAAATTATTCTTTTATATAAAAAAAGATAGCTAAATTCTTCATAATTTACTTGAAAAGTAGCTAAATTGATGTGATTTTAAAATTTCAGTTCCATCATCATTTAGAGTTGGCCCAAGAACTACAAATACATTAGTGAAGAAAAGGTATTTGATTGTATATTTTTTAACAATGATAATAAGCGCTCAACCTTCGATATTATGGTTATGGTTTTTTTGGCAATTTTTTCCAGTACTTAATCTGATGTTCTATATACTTTTCCCATTTGTATTATTTGTAGGGATTATCCTATTAATAATAAGTTCTGGGATCGTAGCCAAAATTTTCTTAATATTTATAAATATTATGCATAAACCTAAAGAAGGAGTTTTTTTAAGAAGTAAAAACGATAAGGATTATTGTTATTGGAGTTTGAGGGCTATTGTGAGAAAATGGCCAACTTGGTTAGCACGACAATTGTATTTACCTATGTTTGAAATACTTATCTTAAAGATTCTTGGCGTTAAATGTTCATTCTCCGATTCATTGAATGAGGGATGGATTGATTGTGAATTTATTGAATTGGGAAAAAATGTAAAAGTTGGGCAAGGAAGCTTAATAGTTTCTAATATGATTATCCAAGACAAGTTAATTTTGAAAAAAGTGATCATAAAAGATAATGTTATTATCAGTGCTCATTCAGTTGTATTACCTGGAACAATTATTGAGAATAATACAATTCTAGATGTGTTATCTGCAACAACAACAAATCAAAAATTAGAAAGTAATACCATTTACCGTGGATATCCAGCTAGAAAAATGCAGAAGGGAGAATTACTCAAGGAAGAAAGCATTTTTAAAGATTTTATTTTTGAAAAAAATAAATTTGGAGAATATAATGAAGAGAATTTAAGAACTCATTCAAAAGAACTGTCTGTTCCATTTCATTTTTATCTTATATGTGGGTGGATGATTATTGGTGTTTCATTTATGTTGCCAGGATTTTTATTTTTCGTATTTCTCTTTGGATTATTAATACCACAGTTATTTTCAATTACTTTCTCATTTAATATGCTTTTAAATTTAAAATTTATAGTACTTTTAACATCAACACCAATAATTCTCATTAGCATATATCTACTACATTTATTCTTTGTAGCACTATTTACTCGTTGGTTTTATAAGATGGCGGATGAGAGAGGTCCCAATCAAGGAGTTTTTGATCGTAATTTAGATGAAACTTCAAAGGCTCTGGATTATTATCATTTTAGATCATTCTTATTTAAATACCCAATCTTTGCTTTTAGTCGTTCTCCATTTCCATGGCTTCTCAATTGGGAATTAAGATTTATAGGCTCAAATAAGGTGGGAAGGGGAACAGTCTTTGAAGAAAGCTTTTTTCATAGCCATATTAATTTCGGCAAAAATTGTTACCTTGGAACAGCTGCACATATTAGTAACCATTTAGTCGATGGGGTATATGGGGAGGAAAATTTAACTTTTTTTGGAGCAGACATTGGAAATAATTGTGTCTTTAGTCTATCAAATGGAGCAATGCCAGGGTTACAAATGGGCGATAACTCCACAGTTTTACCTATCTGCGCAACAGTAAAATATGATAAATTAGGTAACAATGGGATTTATGGTAAGTTTCCTGCAAAAAAACTAACAAAGGAAGAAATAAATAAACTTATCGGTGGTGACTTGAATGGAGAATGAAACTTTCACAAAGGAGTCTGGAAAGGATAAATTTAGGGAGACCAAACGTATCCCTATAACCACTAATGGTTTTAAATGGAGCCTTACTTCAAATTTGCTTTTTCTTTTTTTGCATGCTTTTTCTCTCGTTATGCCAACAGTAATGATTTTAACCTTCTTTAGTTTTGCCATGGATTCAAACTTTTTTCATTGGAGATTTATTTTCTTTTTTATAGATGTTTTAGCATGGTGGGGTGCATATCTTCTTATTAGTTTGCTACTTGCAAAATTAATATTAGTTATATTAAAACTAATTCACCGTCCTTGTGAAGGGCTTTTTAAAATTGAGAGAGGGGATAGAGACTATTCTTATTTTTGTCTTAGAGTATCTGTAAAAAAATATATCTTTTGGATTTGGAATAATTTTTGTTTCCCTTGGGCAAATAATTTTGCCTTTAAAATGTGTGACATCAAAACAGATTTAAAAAGTACAATGTTTGATGGCTGGAGTGATGTAGAATTTATTGAATATGGAAATAATATCATGATTGGGCAAGGTGCTCAAATTTTATCAAGTATAATTGTTAGAATTGAAAATACAGATTATCTATTAATAAAAAAAGTAGTAATTGGAGATCATGTTGTCCTAGGTGCATATTCAATTGTATCTCCAGGGACCATTGTAGGAAAAGGAGCAACTTTAGGAGTATGGACTGTAACACACATAAATCAGATTTTGGATCCTGATTGGATTTATGTTGGAAATCCCGCTCAAAAATACGAACCCACTCAAAAAGCAATAGTAGATAGTAAGAAGCAACCAATGAGAAGGCTTGTGGATACTGGTGAAAGAATTGAATTTGATATTAACCAGTTTTCAAATCAAAAATGAGATAACATTTAGGTAAATTTGAATCTTTTTATGTAAATTTTAATAAAGAATATGGTTGAAATATCTTTATTAATAAAAATTCAATCAATATAAAAAAAATAAATTGATTTAAAATGTCAGTTGATAGAACACCACCTAAGTTTTCTACAACACGAAAAGTACAATGGGGATTAGCTAGTTTAGGTGGAGCGGTTATTCAAGGGATTTATGCATCACTACTACCTATTTTTTATGTAGATTATTTAGGTCTAGTAGAAAATGCTGCGATCATCTATTATATCCAAATCATCTATGTTATAGTTAACATGTTAAATGATCCACTCTTCGGTTTTTATTCAGATAAATCAAAAGCTAAAAAAGGAAGGAGAATTCCTTTCATAAGATATACTGCTCCCTTTTTAGCATTAACTTTCGTGTTAGTTTGGTTTGCCCCAGAACCGACTGCTGGAAATTGGAATGTATTCTGGTGGATGGTGATAACTACATGTCTTTATGATACTGCTTATACGATTATTTTTCTCGTGTACTCTGCTCTTTTACCTGAACTTACTGAAGATGAACAAGAAAGAAATAGTCTTAATATGTGGTGGCAATTCCTAAGTATGATCGGTACAATATTTGGTTTCATTATCCCTGATTTATTCCGAAATCAATCTAGATTCTTACTTCTGATGTCTATGGTTTTGGTTGGAATCTTCGGGGCTGCATTAGTCCTTTACACGTCATTTAAATTCACAGAGAGACCTGAATTCAGTAAAGTTGGAGAACCTTTAGGATTCATAGATGCTTTTAAAGTCACAGTCAAAAGTAAATCATTTCTTGTCGTAACTGCTGCTAATTTTATGGGTATTTTAATCCAATCACTAATTGTTGGGTCTCTCTTTTATTTAGCGGATTATATTGTACAGCAGTCTACAATGATTTTATTATTATTTGTCTTTATACCCCTCCTTGCAGGTATATGGATTACTCCAAAATTAATAAAAAAATGGGGAGTAGTTAGAAGTGATCAGTTTCTACTGTTAATCGGTGGTTCTGGTTTGATTTTACTGTTTATTGTAACTGGATTAGGGGTTAATGAATTAGTTTACCTTACATTAGCTATTGCTGCACTCGGTTTTGTAGGTCCCTTAATATTTACCAATGTATTATTTGCTCAAGTATCAGATGAAGATGAATTAAAAACAGGAGTAAGAAGAGAAGCTGCATTTTTTGGCATGAATGCTTTTTTTACTAAACCAGCACAAAGTCTTGCAATAGTAATTCCTGCTGCATTATTAGATTTAGCAAATTTTATCCCACATGGTCTCGGTGAAGATCCAGTTCTTCC
This sequence comes from Promethearchaeota archaeon, assembly GCA_048939015.1. Classification (GTDB taxonomy): domain Archaea; phylum Asgardarchaeota; class Lokiarchaeia; order Sigyniarchaeales; family SOKP01; genus Loki-b32. Next base: position 5,305 of record JBHLPW010000006.1, on the reverse strand, counting down.
ACAACCTCCAGCAGCTATTTTCGCAATAAGACTTTTTATTGGATTAATACCTGGTATAGCATTGATATTAGCAGCTCTTATATTACAATTATATCCAATAAAAGGAGAATATTGGCAGAAGTTACAGAAAGACGTACTTATTCTACATGATGAAAAACAAAGAAAATTACAGGATTTAGAAAGATCAGCAAGTTTAGATTAATCATCGGTATAATAAAAGAGAATTGGCAATTCTAATTTTACTTTTTTTTTTTATTCTTTTCTTAGAGAAAGAATTTATATATTAAGTTTTGAAATATTAAAGTAATACTTTAAAAACAAGTTCAAAATGTGATTAAAATGTATAAAGTTGTACTATTAAGACATGGAGAAAGCACATGGAATAAGGAAAATAAGTTTACTGGCTGGACTGATGTGGATCTTTCAGAAAAAGGAGAGCAAGAAGCTATAGAAGCAGCTAAACTATTAATGGAAGGACGGTATACTTTTGATATCGCCTATACATCAGTATTGAAGAGAGGAATTCGAACTCTTTGGATTGTATTGGATGAGATGGACTTAATGTGGATTCCGGTATATAGATCTTGGCGATTAAATGAAAGACATTATGGTGCCTTACAAGGATATTCAAAATCTGAAATGGCAAAAGAGGTTGGAGAAGATCAAGTGCTTATTTGGAGAAGAAGTTATGATGTTCCACCCCCTCCTCTCAAAACAAGTGATCCTAGATATCCTGGAAATGAGACAAAATATAAAGATTTAACTGCTGATGAACTTCCCTTAACTGAATGTTTGAAAGACACAGTTGCAAGGGTATTACCTTATTGGCATGAAACAATTATCCCTACTATAAAATCTGGTAAAAGTGTCCTGATTTCAGCCCATGGAAACAGCTTAAGGGCGCTAGTTAAATATCTTGATAATATGCCAGACGAAGAGGTGGTTAAACTGAATATACCTACGGGAGTCCCCTTAATATACGAGTTAGATGATAAGATGAAACCAATCACTCACTATTATCTAGGAGATGCTGAAGAAATTTCTAAAGCAATTGAAGCTGTTGCTGCTCAAGGAAAATCAAAATAAAAAGTAATTCTTATGAAATCTAACCATAGGTATCTACATAAAGTAATTCTGCTAATTCTTGTTATTTTTCTTCCATTATCTATTCAGAAAACAATCCCTAATGTAAAAGCTCAGACATATACCAATATTTCTGTCAATGAAGCATATGATATGATAGCTAATACTAGCGCATATCCGAATCTTATGGTTTTGGATGTTAGAACAGATGCAGAATTTGATACATATCATATTTGCAATGCTAATCTTATCCCTCTTGAAGATTTAACAACTAGGATTAATGAATTAGAGTTATATAATGACACGGAAATCATCGTTTATTGTCAATCGGGAGGAAGAAGTGCAACAGCCAGCCAAATTCTTGTAGATGCGGGATTTAATAAGATATATAATATGATTGGGGGGATTTCATCTTGGATTAATGCAGGATATGAAATATGTCCAATTGGTAGTTATGGTCCAAGACCAATAATTAGTTTTTCAATTACTACATTTGTTATTCTCTTTTGTGTAGTTAACTGCTTCTTAATACTGTTAATCAAGAGAAAAGTAAAAAAAAAAATATAAATTAATTAAGAATCTATTCCCATTTCAGTCCTGCTAATCTATAGGTATCTGATACTCCAATTAGGATTTCAACTGTTATATTATAACCCTCTATTTGCATAATAAATGGAGTAAAATACTTCCATAGTTCCATGGCTGCATCTTCTAATTTTCCTCTTTCAGTATATATTAAATGGTATTGTTTCATACCATTGTTTCCTCCGGGAGTATTAAATACACGCCATTTTGTTACAAATGGTACCTCTCTTGGTTGCTTTAAATACATCTTGCCAACATCCATGCCTTTATGGCTAGGATACCATGTAGTAACCATTAAAACACCCATAGTTCATTATTACCTCTTTTAAATTTTTAGGATTGGATTTCCTGTAATTAAATTCTTATTTTAATTTTATTTAAGGATTTTCATTTTTGTCAAAAAGAAACACCAAAAGATTATAAGTCATTAAGGAATCTTTTAAAAGCATACAAGAGGTTTTCAATTATGGTGAAGAAATCTTTTATTGATAATCCAGCAATTTCTAATATTGTTTTTTATCCTCGTAAATTACCAATACCTGCTAAATTGGGACCAAATGTTAAAGTGCTAAAATTTGAACTAAATAAAAACATTATTATTGGAGGTTTTCTCTATTTGAATGATGCTACACTTCCAACTATTTTATTATTTCATGGAAATGGTGAAATTGCAGCAGATTATCAATATTTTCTAGATTTCTTTTTCGATTGCGGAGTCAATTTAGCTGTAGTAGATTTTCGGGGATATGGATTTAGTACTGGAGAACCTATATATAGTAGTCTCATTTCTGATGCCTTTCCCATATATAATAAATTCTATAAATGGATAAATGAAAATGGAATGAGGGATTCATTATTTCTATTGGGACGCTCCCTTGGCAGTGTTTGTGCTTCTGAGATTGGAGCGAATAATCCGGATAGTTTAAAAGGCATTATTTTTGAAAGTGGATTCGCAAGTGTATACAATATGATGACGAGACTTTTTAGAGTAAGTGGACCTGGTATTACTCCAGAAGCACTAAGAGATTTCTCAAATGATATAAGAATATTAAGATTTAAAAAGCCAACATTAGTTATTCATGGTGTTCAAGATTGGATTATTCCATTTGACGAAGGAAAATTGATATATAATAGCCTTCCAGAAGGTGTTGAAAAAAAATTAGTTTTAATTGAAGGAGCAGGGCATAATAATATTTTCTCTTTTAGAGAGGAATATACTAGAGCGCTAAAAGAATTTATCCAAAAACATAAATAGAAATCATATCGTCTTCTGCAATTAAAAAATGGTCTAAAGATCATTTTTCTATAGTTTCAATTTATAATTAATTAGAAATAAAATCAATAATAGATTAATGCAAAAATTATGCCAGAAAGAGTTTATAATTATTGTCCTTATTGTGGAAAGAAATTGGTTAGATCAAGTAAGGGAATGCCAAATTTCTGTACTTTTTGTGGCAAAAAATTAAAACGAGATGAGAAAAAGAGAATAAAAAAAGTTCAATGTACAATTTGTCATAAAATTGTCGATCCTAGTACCCATAAAACAATCAAATGTTCATATTGTGAAAGTATGTACCATTCAGGATGTGTTTCAAATTGGCTTCAAAAATATAATGCTTGTCCAATGTGTCAAAATGTTTTTCTTTTTCCAAATACGATTTTACCTTTACGTAAAATTTAAAGAAAAAATAAAAAAATGGGGATTTATTACTTTCTAAGGATAAATATACCTGTTTCAACGAACCACAACATGTTTGAAAATAGAAATAACCACTCCGCTACGACCTTAGCTTCAACTAGTAATGTCTCATCTATTCTATTAACAATGAAAAGTATCAAGTATAGTATAAAGAAAAATGCTACAATAACATTAAATAGAGCTTGCCAAAGTGGAAATTCTGAAAGTTTATGTTCAAGATATGCATAACTGAATAAGTATAAGATCCCAGGGAAGAAAAAAACGTATTGTGCAATACCATGTAAGAAATCCGCATCTCTTGTATTAAATAAAGCTAACATTAAGATCCCTATAGCAGAAACAACACCTAAAACACAAGTGATATTAGTACTTTTTTTAGAGGAACCTTTCTCTTGTAAAAACAGAGTAAATCCCAATATAAATAATATCATAAAAATCCCCGTGATGAACCAAAAGATACTAAACCAAATAGCTAAGTCATTCCATCCAGGTACGGCTAAATCACTAACAAAAGTAGTTAAAAAGCTGAAATTATTGTGGACTGCGATAGCAGGGATTAGACCAATAAGAAAAATAACCACTCCAAAAATTCCAAAATAACTTGCGTGTATTTTCTCATAGACTTTGTTCAATTTTTTCATAATTACTCATTTTTTATTGAATTCTAAATGTATGGATTATATTTTATACCTCTATATATATAAAATTTGTATATCCATTCTAAGTTAAAAGTCGGAAAATTATATATAAATCCCTAAACTTAGTCTTTATTAGTTATTCCAAATTCCGATATTAGGATTTCTTGAAATTCTGAAACTTTTTCCTTAAAAGGTATCTTTTCCTTCCCAGAATAAATATCAAGTGGAGTATCTTTATTAAATATAATTGAAAAAGGGATTATTAGATTAGACACATTATAAGATTCCTCTAAAACATCAATTTCATTTCTAATAATTTGAATTTTGCTATTTATTACCTCTAATCCCATCTTTCATCTCACATTGACTTCTTATTAACTTTACAATGAAATTTTAGTCTTTTAAATTAAAAGACCCGACAAATTTAGTAATAAATCCCAAGTGTGGAATTTAACTCATAGAAATTCATCTTTCAAAATATGCTTATATCTTGGATTGAAAGTTTTAAGAGAATTATTATCTCCACGAGGATAATTATCCAATCCAAATTTCTCATTACAAATGTTTAAAATTAAAATTATTAAACTTGAAATATTATTAAAACTAATTCTTGAATTTTTACTTTTAAATAATTCTGTTACAAGCTTCGATAATAAAGAAAACTTTCCTCGTTGAAATTCCTTTCTATCAAAAGAACTTCCATGTTTGAGAATATGGTCTAAAAGTTCTTCTACCTTCTTTTCAATAGATTGTGAATCTACAAACAATTCAATTTATGTCTCTTTTATAGATTATCTTCATGAACATATAAAAAGAGAGCGATTTTTTCAAGAAAGAGAAGATGTTTTGCTCTACTGATATTTAATTTATTGAACAACTAATTCTTTTAAATGATTTCCAAGTGGAATATTACTATATGTTAAAAACTCGTCAACAAAGATTTCTTGATACGTGGGATGTCTTTCATTAAAAGGTATTTTTTCAATTCCATCATATATAAGTGGTTGTCTCTCAATTCCACCAATATTCGTAAATGGAGTAAGCAATTTTGAGACATCTATGAAATGAGGTTGTTCTGTTGGTTGAAAAATCCCATGCATAGTTTTATATAATTTTTCAGTTTCCATATAGAATCATTTTAATTAACTTATTTATGAATACTAATTTTAATACAATCATTTTATGAATTGTATATATTTAATCCGTGAGGAAACCAAATGTTTTTATATAATAAATAATGGAAATCCATTTTTTACTGTGACTAAATAGTGTAATATATTCTTGTGACTTTTGTGTTAAA
>JBHLPW010000114.1:0-6861 GCA_048939015.1 Promethearchaeota archaeon | reverse complement strand
TAGATTTTAAAAATATAAAACAAAAAGAATTATCACTTAGAGCTTTATTTTTTAGATTGATCTATGAATTTGTTTAGTATTTTATCAAACAATGTTTAAAAAAAAGTTTATCAAAAAGCAATTGGATAATCCTTAAGTTGTTTTTTTAAAGATATTTTATTCAATTATTGATAATAAATAGTATCTATCCATAACAATCAAAAACCGATTTTATTTTTTGATTAATTATTTTTATATAAATAAAAGGATATTACTATAAATGCATGTTTTTAATAATATTAAAACTTAGTTAAGAAGTCACAACATGTTTAGTTAAAAATAATACTTTAATGTCATAAATTATTTTTAAATGATAAATTTTTATTAATAAATTTCGTTCAATTTATGCTTTTGTGATATAGATTTTTTTTTGCCAATCTATTGTTTTTTGTATTCCTTCTTTTAAAGTCATACTAATTTTATGTCCTAAATCTTTTTTTGCTTTTGAATTATCAGCCTTTTTGTTATGAACATTATGGAAGTCTTCGTTAATGTATTCCACTAAACTATCATCTTTATCTAAATATTCTAGAATCATTTTTGAGAGTGTTTCAATATTATGATACTCATCTCCTGAAATATTATATACTTCTCCTGGATGAAATTTATCTGTCAAATTAGATATAGTTCGTATAGTATCATCAATATAAGTCGAACTTCTGTGATGATTTAAAAATACTGTATAGGGCATATTATGGAGGGCTCTATAAATAAATAAACAAATAACACTTCGATAATTAGAATAATATTCTCCAGGTCCATAAGTATTAAAAAGCCTAATCCTAACAGTTTCTGTATTATGTAATTCTTCTGAATTCATTATTTGTTGTTCATTAACCCATTTTGTAATAGCATAATCGTTTAACTGTCTGATTGGATATTTTAATGGCACATCCTCAGTCATAGTATCTTGATAATCTCCATATATTTCTGAACTACTACTGAATATTAGTTTAAACTTTTTTTTTTCTTGTAGACTAACTATGTTTTTGGTTCCTATAACATTTGATTTCCATAGAGTTTCATAAAAATGCTCTCCATTCATTCTTCCAAACTCTGCTGCTAAATGATAAACGAGATCAAAGCTTTCTTTTTTGAAAAGTTGTTCAACTTGTCTGTATTCCCCAACATCACATTTAATATAATTTGAATCGTGGTGATGATATTTATCACATAACCATACATTAAATCCTCTTTTCCTTAACTCTTTTACTAGCGCCTGCCCAATAGTACCTAAACCGCCTGTTACAAGTATATTCATTTATATTTACTCATATAGTTAAAATTATTTTTTATTAAGAATGAAATATGGTTTTTTAACTTTTTTAGCTTTAAAAATGTATTGAAAAAAGGACAAATCATTTAGTGATTATTCTGATAAAAATTTCATGTAAATTTTCTAATTAAAAGAGTAATTTCACGTTTCAATTTGGCGAAGTTTTGATCTGAAATAAATCTATTTAGCCTGAAACGCTTCACTAAATAAGTTAAAATACAGGAGGAAATCGCAATAAGAATTTTAAATATTCTAATGTGAGATTTTCCATATTTTCGAACATTAATATTAACTGGAATTTCAGATATTCTTAATCTATTATAAGCTGCTTCAAATAATGTCTCAGTGCAAAAACCAAATGTAATATGTTTCATATTTCTAAATATTTTTAAACTATTAGAACTAAAACCTCGAAAACCACTTTGGTTATTGCATACTTTTTGCCTGAATAAAAATCTTAAACTTGTACTTATAAAATATTCTCCGATACGAGTATAAAGAGGGACTTTGTAATTAGATTTACCTAAATATCTAGAGCCAACCGTTATATCTGCTTGCTTCTTAAGAATAGGACTAATTAAAGTTGGAATTTCTTCTGGATTGTGTTGTCCATCTGAATCTAAGGTAACAACAATATTACCTGTTGCATACTTGAGACCAGACAAAATTGCAGCTCCATATCCTTTATTAGTTTCATGTTTAATAATTTTTATTTCTCTATTTTTGATTTGTCTAACTTTTTCAACACCATTATCGGTTGAACCGTCATCTACTATTATTATTTCGTATCTTTGATGATTAGGTATCCGTTCTATAACATTTCTAATTGTATTTTCTTCATTATATAAGGGTATTATTACAGAGATTAAAAGAGATTTTAATTTTTCTCTCTTTTGTGAATCAATATACAGACAAAGGTTTTCAGTCTTCTCTATACTTTCCTCAGCATTCAATTGGTACCCTCTCATAGGTAAAATAAATTTAGTGATCTAATCTTACTTATTATTACAATACTTTAAATTCTTTTGCCTTTCTTGATTACTTTATAAGATTATTTTTACATATAAAAATATGATGGTTAAATAAGCTAAAAATATTCATTTTTGTATATTGGACAGAAGTACCTATTGTTTATAACATGCTATTAAAATGATATAAGGTTTGTAATCATTTTAGTAATTTTTCAATCATAAGAATTAATTTCTTTTTTGTTTGAGCCCCTACAACCATTTCTTTCAAATTGCCTTCTGAAAAAGTAATAAAAGTAGGAACACCAGTTAAAATATATTTTTTTGGGGTTTTTCTTTGTCTGTCAATATTTAATTTAGCAATTTTTATTTTCCCATCATACTCTTTATCTAATTCCTTAAGTAAATATTCCATTGTTTTACATGGAACGCACCAAGATGCCCAAAATTCAATTAAAACGGGGACTTCTGAATTTAGTATTTCTTGTTCAAAATTTTTATCCGTAACTTCCTTCATTATGTATCAAATATTGGTTTATAACCTTTTGATTCTTTTGTCCCAGGTTCATACTTTTCTAATTCTTTCATTTCTCTTTTTTCTCCTTGCCATGTAGTGACGGGGAGAATTGTATGTTTCTTCAAATCGATACGTTTTTTAATCTCCTCCTCTTGTAATACTTCAATCATTCTCTCTATCTCCTCCTCTAAATCTATTTGAGGTGTAAATCCAAAAAAGCGTGGTAGTTTTTTTGAAACTACTTCAAGTGGATGGTTATCTGCTTCTACGCGAGGATTTTCAATTCTTTGTATCAATACATTCAAATTAAATTTATTATTGCCGACCTTAGCAACAGCTTCTGCTAGATCACTAATTTTATATAATCCCGAAACTTGATTGACTACATCGTATTGACCTGGTTCTGGTGGAGAAACAATTAATCTAATCATACATTGCATTGCATCGTTTAAGGCAATAAAACCTCTAATTTGTTCGCCTTGTCCATAAATTGTTAATGGAATACCTGATACTGCTTGCGCTACAAACCTATTTATTACAGTACCAAACCATTCATCAATATCATATCTAGTCCTTAATCTATTGTCTACAGCTAATTCTTCAGTAAATACTCCATAAATAACCCCTTGCATCACATCATAAGAACGTAACCACCAATATTTGCAGGCTTCTAAAACATTGAAAGTGTCTTGTACCTTACTTGCATGGTAAAAACTAACTGGATCTCTGGGAGTGGTTTCCCCTCCCAAACTCCATTCACGTTCATCCCATTTGATCAATGCATCAGCAGGAAATAAGCCTTCAAAGAGAGGTCTTCCAGTTAATGGAGAACCATACTCCCCCATAGTTCCCAATTTAATCAAACAAGATTCGGGAACAACATCTTTTATGATCCATAAGAGCTTAAGAGTTCCTATTACATTGTTTTCTTGTACCTTAACTGCATGTTCAGAATCAGCCATGCTGTATGGAGCACTTGGAATTTCACCATAATGAACAATCGATTCTGGTTTAACTTCTTCAATAAATTCTCTAACTTTTGGAGCATCAAGGAGGTTAATCTTACGGAAATTAATATTTATCCCCAAATTCTCCCGAGCTACTCTTAGTCTTTGAGTCATTCTTTCTATTGGTACAATAGTATGTGCACCTTTTTCCATTACACAATCACGACGAGTATAATTATCAAGACCGCTTATTTGGAATCTAAGTTTACCTAATTTTAAAGCTAAAGTCCAACCCAAGTATCCATCGATGCCTAAGATCATAACTTTCATATTTTTTAGCATATATCCGTATTCTGAAGCAATCCATTCTGGACATTGTTCAAAAGTGATATTTGGCTCAAAATATCCAAGTTCAGGTCGTCTTCGACATTCTATTACAATTTCTTCTTCATCATCTGAACCACCCTTAAATTCACGGGCTTGACCACACGCTCTAAAATCCACATTACCCATCAATTTAGCTGCAGGACAGTTCCAACAAGTTTTATCTGCATTATGCATGTTTTCCATTTCTAATTTCCTCCCAATAAACCTACTACATCTTGAACTGATGGTGTTCTTATACTAATTTCTTTATTAACTAAAATAAAAGCGCTATCATTGTGCATTCCTGACAGCTTGTCTTCTTCAAAAATTCTTTCTTTTCCAATTCCTCCTTTTGGGTTGAATCCAGAATTTTCTACTATTACCAAATCAGGTGCTTTATCAATATTATCTCCACTATATATTTCTTTTTTTTCATAGACTTTTCTAATTACTTTTTGGTTTTGAAATGTTAAATCATAAAAAGTATTTTTTAAATCTTCGATTATAGCGTTTTCTTCTGATTTAGATACAGAACCATTAGGATAAATCCCTTTTTTATTAAGATAGACACGTCCTGGATCTAACACAAACGCTTTTGTGCTTCTTGCGATACGATTATAATTCTTATGTTTATCTGAAAGTTTGAGAAAACCTTCTTGTTCAAGATATGTATTTAAATTCATATTTTGTTTTGTTTCTTCCATTCCATGATCAGATAATATTATAAAATTATCATTTTCTTTTAATTTATCCTTCATATCTCCAATAAAATCATCTATTTTTTGAAAGAAATGTAACGCCCTTGAATGCAACTTATTATTAGAATCTGAATATGTGTTCCATAAGAAATGTCCAAACCTATCAGTACTTGTAATTACAATCATAAAATTATCCCAATTTAATTTATTCCAAAAAAACTGATAAGTATTCTTCCTAATTTCTAAAACTTTCATAAGTTCATCAAACAAAATATCGTTAGATTGCTTATGAGCTAGACTTGAATCTATGTCGATTACATAATCTAATTTTTTTAAACTAGGAATACAGGTTTTTGGGTATACCGCCTTTTCCAGATCCAAAGCCACAAATCCAGCTATATGAACGCCATTAAGATTTTTTGCAGGATATGTAGCCGGAACATTGATAATAACATGTTTTTTTTCATTTTGTTGCTGCCAAAAGGTTTTACTTTTTAAAGCGTTAAAATTTGGATAATTAAGGCTATATGTTCCCTCTATCAAATCACTAAATCCAAAGATTCCATGTTCTCCAGGATTTTTACCGGTTATAATCGAACTCCATGAAACAGATGAGATATGAGGGATTGATGACTTCATCTCTTTGAAATAAAAAGAGTTTTTAAGTTCTTTAAAATTAGGCATTATACCTTTATCTGATAATGAATCCATTAATTCAAAAGGTATCCCATCAATTCCCAGTATAATATTTCGATGCTTCATTTTTTACAATTCATATAATTAAACAACAAACCTTTTTTATGACACAAGAAGTTTTTCAATTTCTCTTAAAAATTTTAAACCTGTTTTTTTTAAATCAAAATTGTTTTGAATGTTTTCTTTATTTATCGCACCCATTTCCTTTCTTATATTTTCATTTTGAATTAGATTAATAATAGTGTTTTTTAGATTGACTTGGTCGCCCGGATTTATTAAATGCCCCTCTTTACCGTTTATATTAATATCTGGATTTGAGCCTACGTTTGTGGTAACTACTGGTAAACCACTTGCCATAGCTTCTAAAATCGCGGGAGATAAACCTTCACTATAAGAGGGTAGGATATATATATCACTGATCGCAAGAAGATTAGGGACGTCTTTTCTATAGCCAAGATATATGAGATTTTCTGTGCCATTAGCTTCCTGTTCAAGTTTTTTTTCTAAGGAACCTCTTCCCGCAATAAGAAATATTACATTATCATACTCATTTAGAATTTGTTTTGAAACAACTATTAAATCCTCAATTCCCTTTAATTCAAAAATTCTACTGATAAAAGTAATTATAATTTTCGATTTCTCAATTTTTAAATCTTCTTTAAGAGAATCTAAGTCTGTAATTCCTGAGAATCTAAGGAAATCTATTCCATCTTCAACGATACAGATCTTTGATAAAGAAGCGCCTAATTCTAGTGGTCTAGATATTAAACTTTTTGTCTGAACTAATATTTTATCAGATAGTCTTAATGTTATTTTTGCAAAGGTTTTATCATATATTTTTGAGAGAATTTCAATCCCATTTTTATTAGTAGTATTACTGGCACCAACAATTCGACAAATAAAGGGGATTTTATATAATTTAGCTGCAATAACTGCTGAAAAACAAGAAAAAAATTGAAGACTATATCCAATAATTATATTGCATTTCTGTTTTCTACAGATTTTAAGTATTCTTTTAATAAGTAGAAAATCAAGAGTATAAGGCAATTTTGGTAAATAGATAGTAGGTTTAAATCTAAAAATACGTAAATTTGGATTTATGATTTCTTTTTTTCTCGTGCCTTCTACTTTTGATGATATAATAGTTACATCGACATACTTCGATAACTCTTGTACCAATAAAATTAAACTTGATTTTCTATTTGGTTTTTCATTAAAAAAGGGGGCCACAAATACGATGTTTATAATTATACCACCAAAAATATTACTTCTAATAATAGATTTGAAATGCTAAAATTAATAGTTTGGGATTTTGAATTTATTTATCTGTTATTTAAGAAATAGCATGAATTTT